>NVVR01000068.1 GCA_002733415.1 Kordia sp.
GCTATATAATCAAAAAATAGTTAGAGTTACATGCTGAAATATGTTATGGATGGGGCTTTTTTGTTGTGAATGATTCCCTGTTAAAAATAAATGTGAAGATGAATAGGGAAAATGACAATCGGTACTACAAATAATGATATAAAATAGATGCTTTTTTAGTGAAATTAACTTAATATTGAGCCTGTCGAAATACTTGTTGTAAATAAGAACATCGACAAGCTCAGTTTGATAATAGGGATGTTATTTTGAACGGTTTTTTAAAACAGTTTCAATGTCCTTTAATGTAAACCCTTTTGCTTTTAAAAGGATGAGGTAGTGGTACATCAAATCAGCCGCTTCATTTTTAAATAAATCAGTATCATTATCTTTTGCTTCAATAACCAGTTCTACAGCTTCTTCACCTACTTTTTGAGCAACTTTATTAATTCCTCTGCGGTATAATTGGTTAGTATAAGAGCTTTTATCATTGTCATCTATTCGTTGGGAAATTGTCTGTTCTAACTCATACATAAAACCTCTAGAAGTTTCATCACCAAAACAGGTAGTTGTCCCTTTATGACAAGTCGGTCCAATAGGATCAGCCTTAATTAAAAGAGTGTCATTATCACAGTCCACTTCAATAGACTTTACAAATAAAAAATCACCAGATTCTTCTCCCTTAGTCCATAAGCGGTTTTTACTTCTGCTATAAAAAGTAACTTTATTTTCTGCCTTTGTCTTTTGAAAAGCTTCCTCATTCATATATCCTAACATCAATACTTGTAATGTAGTATTGTTTTGAATTATTACTGGTACTAAACCGTCTCCTTTTTTGAAATCTATAGTCATGATATTATGTTGTTTTATTTTCAGTAATTCTAACTGGAATTTTTTTGTTCTGTAAATAATTTTTAAGTTCAGGAATAGGAATCTCACTGTAGTGAAATATACTAGCTGCTAAACCAGCACTTGCTTCTGTATTGGTAAATAAATCAGAAAAATGTGCTTTTGTACCTGCTCCACCAGAGGCAATAACAGGTATATTAATCGCTTTACTAACCTCGTTGGTTATATCCATAGCAAAACCTGCCTTTGTACCATCATTATTCATTGAGGTTAATAAGATTTCTCCTGCCCCTAATTCAGTAACTTTTTTTGCCCACTCAATAGTTTTTAATAGGGTGATAGTTCTTCCTCCGTGTATAAAAACCATCCATTCACCATCCACAAACTTGGTGTCAATAGCAACTACTACACACTGGCTTCCATACTGGTTTGCTATTTCAGAAATTAACTCAGGGTTTTTAACTGCTGATGAGTTTACACTAACTTTATCAGCTCCTGCTTTAATTATTTTTTCAACATCGGGTATGGAGTTAATTCCACCACCTACAGTAAATGGAATATTAATTTCTTTAGCAATTTTCTGTACTAAATTGACTAATGTTTTTCTGTTTTCAATTGTTGCAGTAATATCTAAAAACACCAATTCATCAGCACCTTCCTCTACATATCGTTTTGCTAGTTCAATTGGGTCTCCAGCATCTTGAATGTCGACAAAATTGATTCCTTTTACTGTTCGTCCATCTTTGATATCTAAACAAGGAATGATTCTTTTTTTTAACATTGTACTAAAATTATAAAATTAAAGAAAGTTCTTTTAAGGTTATATTTCCTTCATAAATTGCTTTTCCTAAAATCGCTCCTTCGCAACCAATTTCTTTTAAAGTAACTAAATCGTCTATATTAGAAACACCACCACTAGCAATTAAATTTATTTTTGTAGCTCCCAAAATCTCTTGGTATAATTCATTCGAGGCTCCTTGAAGCATTCCATCTTTAGAGATATCTGTACAAATTACATTAATAATTCCTTTTGCTTCATAATTTTTAATAAAGTCCAATACATCTAGTTCAGAACGTTCTAACCATCCGTTAGTGGCAATTTTTCGGTCTAAACAATCAGCGCCTAAAATGATTTTGTCATTTCCATAAGTAGTTAACCAGTTTAAAAACTGAGTAGAATTGTTGGCTGCAATACTACCTCCAGTAATTTGACTTGCACCAGATTCAAAAGCTATTTTTAAATCCTCATCAGATTTTAAACCTCCTCCAAAATCAATTTTTAAATTTGTTTTAGAAGCAATTTGTTCTAATATTTTATAGTTGACAATATGCTTCGATTTTGCGCCATCTAAATCTACCACGTGTAAATATTGAATTCCGCTATCTTCAAATTCCTTTGCAACCTCTAAGGGGTTTTCGTTATATATTTTTTTGGTATTGTAGTCGCCTTTCGTAAGGCGAACACATTTACCGTCTATGATGTCTATTGCTGGGATTATTCTCATAATTTGTTTTTTTGTTGATATACTATGTAATTTCTCCTATCGTCGAAATGACAGGTCATTGCGAGTGAAATGAAGTATAGCAAAGCAATCAGCCTTTAGTTTAGTTATATATTAATTATAGCTCTAAAAAGTTTTTAAGTATTTTCTCCCCTATATCAGCTGATTTCTCTGGGTGAAATTGTGTTGCATAAAAGTTGTCTTTTTGCATAGCTGTTCCAAAAGGCAAAATATAGTCACAACTGGCTATAGTTTGGTCGTTTATTTCAGCGTAATAACTATGTACATAATACACATCATTATTATGCTCGATACCTTTAAATAAAGGACTTTTGGTATCAATAAAGCTATTCCATCCCATGTGTGGAACTTTACCTGTATCAGGAAATTTTTTAACATTAGTATCAAAAATACCTAAACAAGTAGTGTCAGCTTCTTCACTGTATTTACACATTAATTGTAGTCCAAGACAGATACCTAACATTGGTTTTTCAATAGTGAGTAAAATTTTATCCAATCCTTTTTCGGTTAGGTATTTCATTGCTGAACTAGCTTCACCTACACCAGGGAAAATAACTTTATCGGCATTTAATAATTCAGAAGCCTTATCAGTAATAATACTTTCATACCCTAAACGAGTTAAAGCATTTTGTACGGAACGGATATTTCCTGCGTTATATTTTACTATTGCGATCATTTATATAATTCCTTTAGTACTCGGAATAGAGTAATTATTAGTTTTGGCAGTAGCCATTTTTATTGCTTTTGCAAATGCTTTAAAAATAGATTCTATTTTGTGATGTTCATTATCTCCTTCGGATTTAATATTTAAATTACATTTTGCAGCATCACTGAACGATTTAAAAAAGTGCATAAACATTTCTGAAGGCATTTCTCCAATCATTTCTCTTTTAAAAGAAACATCCCAAACTAACCATGGTCTACCTCCAAAATCGATAGCAACTTGTGTTAAGCAATCATCCATAGGTAATAAGAAGCCATAACGTTCGATAGCTTTTTTGTTGCCTAGGGCTTTTACAAAAGCTTCACCTAGTGCAATAGCTACATCTTCAATAGTGTGGTGTTCATCAATTTCTAAATCACCTTTTACTTGGATATATAGATCTAAGTTTCCGTGTTTTGAAATTTGTTCTAACATGTGATCATAAAAACCTAAGCCAGTAGAAATATTGCTTTTCCCTGAGCCATCTAAATTTACTTCAATAACAATATTAGTTTCATTAGTAACACGATTAATAGTTCCTTTTCGTGGCTTCGATTTTAAGTATAGATAAATATCTTCCCAACTTTTGGTTATTAATGAAGCATAGTCATTTGAATCCTTGCTAATAAAAATGCCTTTACATTTTAAGTTTTTAGCTAACTCAATATCAGTTACTCTATCACCAATTACGTAGGAGTTTTCTAAATCATAATTCCCATAAATATATTTTGATAGTAAACCTGTTCTTGGTTTTCTTGTTGGAGCGTTGTCTTCAGGAAAACTTTTATCGATTAATACTTCTGAAAAAATAATTCCTTCATTTTCAAAAGCTTGAATAACTTTGTTTTGTGTTGGCCAAAAGGTGTCTTCAGGAAATGAATCAGTACCCAAACCATCTTGGTTGGTTACCATGACAAGTTCATAATCCAGCTCACGAACAATTTTCCCAAGTCCTTGAAAAACACCAGGGTAAAATTCTAATTTTTCTAAACTATCTAATTGATAATCTATAGGTGGTTCAATTGCTAGTGTACCATCTCGATCTATAAAAAGTACTTTTTTCATGTTAGCTAATTTTAAGTGCGTTTATTAATTTGGTATTTTCTTCTGGGCTTCCTACTGTTATGCGAACACAGTTTTTAATAATGCTATTTCTATTTCTAATAATTATTTTTTGATCCACTAAGTTATTGTATGTTCCGTTAGCATTATTAACTTCTATTAATAGGAAATTAGCATCTGATGGATATACTTTTTTTACTTGTGCTAGTGTTGTTAGTGTTTTTGATAGCTTTTCTTTTTCAATTAATATAACTCGTTTGTTTTTTTCAAACTCAGTAGTATTATTTAAAGCATTAATAGCCGATTTTTGATTCAGTTCGCTTACATTGTATGGAGGCTTTACTTTATTGAATAAATTAATGATATTAATATTTGTGTATGCAATACCAATTCTAGCTGCTGCCAGTCCCCAGGCTTTACTGAATGTCTGACTCACAATTAAGTTAGGGTATTCTGCTAGTTTATTATTCCAAGAAGCTTCTGGACTGAAATCAATATATGCTTCATCAAGAATTACAATACCATTAAAATTATTTAAAATATATTCAATGTCAACCGTGTTAATTGTATTCCCTGTTGGGTTATTTGGCGAACAAATAAAAATTAGTTTTAAATATTCATCCTTTAAATGTGATTTTATTTCATCAATGTTTATTTGAAAATCATCAGTTAAAGGTAGTTTGACCAATTCAATATTATTGATATTGGCAGAAACATCATACATACCATAAGTAGGAGAGAAGGTAAGTGCCTTGTCTTTTCCTGGTGTACAGAATATTCTGAATGCTAAATCAATTATTTCATCACTACCATTACCGATAAAAATATTATCTGTGGGAATATTTTTTAATGCACTCAAAGCCTTTTTTAAGGTCTTTTGCTGCGGATCAGGATAACGATTTAAGTTACCAAAGGGATTTTCATTAGCGTCTAGAAACACACTGGCATCACCGGTATATTCATCTCTAGCACTTGAATATGCCACCAAGTTTAAGATGTTTTTTCGAACTATATTTTTTAAACTAAACATTACTTTTCAATCTAAGTGTAACGGCATTTTTGTGAGCAAACAATTCTTCTGCTTCAGCCATTAATTCTATGGCGGGGCCAATATTTTGGATACCCTCTTTTGTTAATTTTTGAAAGGTTACTTTCTTTACAAAACTGTCTAAAGATACTCCGCTATAATTTTTGGCGTATCCATTTGTTGGTAGTGTGTGATTTGTGCCACTAGCATAATCACCAGCACTTTCACAGCTGTAATTACCTATAAAAACAGAACCAGCATTTGTAATAGTATCCAACCAATCATCAGCTTTGTCTGAAGCTAAAATTAAATGCTCTGGAGCATATTCATTACTAAATTGTATACAGTCACAAATTGTTTCAAGAACAATAGCACTACTGTGTTTTAATGCTTGTGTAGCAATATCAATACGAGGTAATTCAGCTAATTGTTTTGTTATTTCAGTAATAGTGGCTTCAATTACTTGTTCATTATCAGAAAGTAATATTACCTGACTGTCAGTACCGTGTTCTGCTTGTGATAATAAATCAGCCGCTACAAATGCTGGCTTACTAGTTTCATCTGCAATAATTAATACTTCGCTTGGTCCTGCAGGCATGTCTATAGCAACACCGTTTAATTGCACTAACTCTTTAGCTTTAGTAACAAACTGATTTCCAGGGCCAAATATTTTATATACTTGAGGTATGGATTCAGTTCCATATGCCATTGCGGCAATTGCCTGTGCGCCCCCTGATTTATATATTTTAGTAATCCCAATAAGGTTAGCAGTATATAAAATTGCAGGGTGAATTTTGCCTTCTTTATTTGGAGGACTACACAATACAATTTCTTTACAACCTGCAAGTATTGCAGGTACTCCTAACATTAAAATAGTAGAAAACAATGGTGCTGTTCCTCCAGGGATGTATAGCCCGACTTTTTCAATAGGTAAGCTCTTTCTCCAGCATTGTACACCAGGAGTAGTTTCAATAATTTTTACTGTATTTTTTTGTGCAGCGTGAAATTTTTCAATATTTTTTTTTGCTAAACTGATAGCTACTTTTAATTCTTCTGAAACTTGGGTAATAGCTTCAGAAATTTCATTTTCACTAACCGACAGACTTGTTAATGTAACACTATCAAATTTTTGAGCATAGGCTATTAGCGCTTGATCTTTATTGCATTTTACATTCTCCAAAACTTCAGAGACAATTGCGTCTAATTCATTACGAGCAATTTCAGGACGTTTGGCTAAGATTTTCCAATCTTGGTTACTAGGATATTTAACTATTCTCATTACAATACAATTTTATCAATAGGAACAATTAAAATACCTTCAGCTCCAGCGCTTTTTAACTCGTCAATAACCCCCCAAAACTTACTTTCTTCAATTACAGAGTGTAAAGAACTCCAGCCTTCCTGTGCTAAAGGCAATAAAGTTGGACTTTTTAGGACTGGTAGAATATTAGTTACCTCATCAATTTTATCATTAGGTACATTCATTAAAATGTACTTGGTATTTTTTGCTCTTAAAACAGATTGAATTCTAAATACTAATCGGTTTAATATTGCTTTCTTTTCGGGTGATAGCGTACTAGACTTTGCTAATACTGCTTCAGATTTTAAGATTACTTGTGTTTCTCTTAAACCGTTTTTAAACAAAGTACTACCTGAGCTTACAATATCGCATATACCATCTGCCAAACCTATATTAGGGGCGATTTCTACTGAGCCAGAAATTACGTGTATTTCAGCATCAATATTATTTTTTGATAAATAGCTTTGTAATGTATTCGGGTAAGAAGTTGCTATTTTTTTTCCATTGAAGTATGTTAATTCATCTGAAATAACATCTTTAGGAACAGCTAAAGAAACGTTACATTTAGAGAATCCTAATCGTTCAATAATCTCAACTTTTTTACCTTTTTCGATCAATAG
Organism: Kordia sp.; assembly: GCA_002733415.1. Classification (GTDB taxonomy): domain Bacteria; phylum Bacteroidota; class Bacteroidia; order Flavobacteriales; family Flavobacteriaceae. Next base: position 7,061 of record NVVR01000068.1, read on the forward strand.
GTTTTCTCCAATAATGGCAATATCAACAACCCCATCCTCAAGATATTGTGGGATATCAGAATTTCGCAAGTATAATATCTCTAATGGGTAATTAGAAACACTAACTTTTAATTGATCTTTACCATTGTTGACATCAATACCACAATCCTTTAATAATTTAAGAGAATCTTGATTAAGTCTTCCGCTTTTTTGAACGGCAATTTTTAGTGTACTCATTTTTTAATTAATAATGTCTGAGTAAACTTGCGGAGAGTAAAAATAAAAACCCCGTCTGATTTACTCAGACGGGGTTTGAAAAATATTGTTTAAATTACATATATCAAATCCTGCTCGCCTGAATGCAAGTATGAAAATGATGATGATGTAATTGATTAAAGTTCATTTGTTATTATTTGAAGGTACAATATTATGAAGTTATTTTTGTTTGAACTAATATAATCTTACCAAATTGTAATAATAAATTATTTTATAGCTTTAATTAGTGTAGCTAATTCAATACCGTAAATAGTGTTTTTCGCTTTCTTAGAAAGACCATTATAGATAGAGTCTAGGTACTTTACATTTGCTTCTGGAATTTCTCTAGCGCCAATAAATGCAGCAACTGAGGTTCTTTTATGATTCAAAGCAAATTGAATAGCTCTTAAGTATTTAGAACGCATTAACTTGCTTATTTTTTTATCTAAACGAACAATAGCTTCTTGATCGTTTTTTAATTGCGCTTGAATAAATTCAATGTTCGCCACACCCAATTGAGTATTAATGTTCTTTAGTGAATTTTGATACTCGGTATAAATCCTGTGGTTTTTACTTCCTGTAATAATTACTTTAGAATTTATTTTATTTAGATGTGTATTTAATTTTATTTTTCCTTTTTCTCCAAAGAAAGTTACACGATCATTATATTCAGTGCCATCTACTTTATCAACATAAATATAAAACAATTCTGGTGCATCCACTATTGTACTTAAAGTAAACGTATCATTTCCATTAATAACAATAGAATCAAGATTTATTAATGAACTATCTTGTATCTTCTGTAAATAAACAGTACCTTTTTTTAAGCCTGTTATAGTAGCTTCAATATTCATTTCATTTTCTTTTTTACAAGAAATAATGCTTATGATTAATGCTAAAAGGATTATTGTTTTTTTCATATTAAAAAGACTTTTTTAATTTTTCCGTGTAAACGGAAATCTCATTTTTGAATAAAAAATTAATTACAGTACAAAGATGCAAATCTTTACTTATTATGCCAATTATATTATGGAGAAACAGCTATAATTTCCATTAAAATAGTACACGCAATTGCTGCAATGGTACCTATGGCATATCCCATAACTGCAAGGAGTACTCCTACAGTTGCCAATGATGGGTGAAATGCAGCTGCAACAATAGGAGCAGATGCGGCTCCACCAACGTTCGCTTGACTCCCTACTGCTAAGAAGAAATATGGAGCTCTGATAAGTTTTGCAATTATGATTAATAATACAGCATGTATGGTCATCCAAATTACACCTACAGCTATTAGTCCTGTATTGTCTAAAATCATAGTCAAGTCCATTTTCATACCGATAGAAGCTACTAATATGTAAATGAACACACTTCCGAATTTACTAGCGCCAGCACCTTCGTAGTTTTTAGCCTTTGTAAAGGATAATGATATAGCAATAATAGTTGCTAAGGATATCATCCAGAAGAAAGTAGAGCCAAGGAAAGTAAACATATTTCGCGTAAATGGAGATTCAATTTCTGCTACAAGCTCTTTACATAATGGGGCTAAATAACCTGCTCCAAAATGAGAAAAACTCACCGTTCCAAAAGCAATAGCAAGCATAACCATGATGTCTGTTAAAGAAGGGTTTCGTTTAACACTCTCTGTAAAAGTTGACATTTTCTCTTTTAAAGCTTCAATTGATGAGGTGTCGGCATTCAACCATTTATCAATTTTTTTAGATTTCCCAATACCAATTAATAGCAAAGCCATCCAAAAGTTGGCAACAACAATATCAACAAACACCATTGCACCATATTTTGCGGGGTTATATTCATATATTTCAAACATAGCAGTTTGGTTGGCTCCTCCACCAATCCAACTTCCAGCAAGAGTAGATAAACCTCTCCATACAGCATCAGGGCCTGCTCCTCCAACTGTTTCAGGTGAAAATATTGAGATAATTAATATCGCAATTGGTCCGCCAATTACAATACCAATAGTACCTGTAAAGAACATTACCAAAGCACGCCATCCTAAATTAAATACCGCCTTTAAATCAATACTTAAAGTCATTAATACTAATGCAGCAGGAAGTAAAAACCTACTGGAAATATAATAAATACTAGTATTATGTTCTACAATTTTTCCTGAGGAAGAAATTGTATCCCAATCTGGAGAAATGATACCTACAGTTGTTAAAAATGCTGGAATCATATATGCCATAAATAGTCCGGGGACTATTTTATAGAATTTTTTCCAAAAGCCTGATTCTTTTGATTCTGTGTAGAATATAAATCCTAACGAAAGCATTAGTAAACCAAATATTATGGAATCTTTTTTTATTAGAACTTTTTTATAAGCAGATGATCCCTCTACATTATAGTTAGTATTTATACTTATATTGTTAATAAAGAAATCAATTTTCTTAATTTCAAATATTTTTTGATTATTAAAGCTTTTATTCGCATCAACAACAAAGTCAAATAATACGTCTTCTTTTTCGAAATCTATTTCTTTATCAGATGAGAAATAAATATGATATGAACCGTTTTTTTTGAAATGTTTTAAGTTGCTATCTACAAGTTTAGGGTTAAACTTAATTTTATTTATTTCTACTAAAGAATCTTTTATTTTAAAAATTAAATCAAATTTAGTAAATGTAGCGTCTTTAATAGTAACGGGGATTTTGAAGCTGACACGACTGTTTTTATTTACTTTACTTACATTTAATTCTTGAGATGAAATACTATTTGAAAAAAATAGTATAAGAATAAATAATGAGAATAACTTATTTGTAAATTTCATTTGAATTTAATTTTTTATGCAAAGTACAAAAATAAAAAGCAGCTCAATGAGCTGCTTCATAAATTATGTGGGTATGATAGTTTATTTTTTAATAAAGACAATGATTTCCCTAGCCAATTCTGGAGCGTTTTTTAGCTGAGGCATATTATAGGTTTTGGTATTTTCTTGAGGGTCTTTGCTGGCTACTGTTTTAAATACATGATTCATGTTTTCAATAATAACTAACTCTGAATTTTCCTTTGCTTTTTTAAGTAGTTCAGCATCAGCAGTTGCGACTTGAATATCATTTGTCCCGTTAATAATAAGCGTAGGTATAATGAGTTTTGCTAGTTCTTCAGTAGGAGAATAAGAAATCCAATTCATAATAAACGGCTGAATATCCAAATTAAAAATATTAGCCAATCCTGGGTTGAAATTTTTGTCAACCTTTCCTGTCTTCATAATTTCAAATGTTTTTTTAGCGCTTTCAACTAAATCATTAGCACCCATCATTCCAATTTGATCTAGTATAATTTGATCAATTGGTTTTCCTGGTCCCGCAATTGAAATGAATCCCTCAACATTTTCAGTTGCAGCTAACATTCCTACTAATGAACCTTGACTATGACCAATAATATAAATTTTATCATAACGTATTCTGTTTTTAAAGTAGCTCACTACTTTTTTGGCATCGGTAGCAAAGTCATCAAAGCGCACTTTTTTTATTTGTTTTTCGCTTGCTCCTTTTTTTAACATAGTTAAGGCACGTTTGTCATATCGAAATGTTGCAATTCCTTTGTTTGACAGGTCCTGAGCTAAAAACTTTAGCGAGTTGCTTTTCATAAAGTTTTGGTTTCCGTCACGGTCAGTTGGTCCTGATCCTGGTATGATGATAGCGAGTGTATTTGTTTTAGTGTTAGGAATTAATAATGTACCTTCTACATAGTCACTAATAATTAAGTCTTGAGCAATGATATTTTGAGCAATTGATGTTACACTGAATAATATTCCGATAATTAATAATAGATTTTTCATAATAAATTATATTGTAATTGATATTTACAAGTTTAATGCCAATATCATAAACTTGCTTATTAAAGATTATATTATGTGAGTTTTGTTGCAGTTTTTTAGTTTTTTTGATGAAGTTACTATTCTTGATGTAATATCAGCTAAAATTAAAGAAATGAATTTGTTTTTTGACATAAACAAAACAAAAGTTTTATGAAGTAGTGTGCTTGATAAACCGTTTGTATTCTCTAGCTAAATAACTATTGAATTTGTTAGGGATAGCTGTAGAAATAATTGTAGGTTCTTGAGTATTAGGATGAAGTAATTCAATGTTTGTTGCAGCTAAAAACAATCCTTTGTGCATCATCACGTTTTTTGGGGCATATAGTTTGTCGCCTACAATAGGGAAGCCTAATTCAGATAAATGAATACGTAATTGATGAGTTCGTCCGGTTTTAGGTTCTAGTTTTACTAAAGAAAGAAATTCATTTTGTAATGCGGGAATTTGTTGAACTGTATTGTATATCGTTAATGCTTCTTGTTTGTTTATAGGTGTGCTCATTTTTCCTGATTCAGGTATTTTACCAACAACCACAGCATGATATTCCTTTTGTATTCCTTTTGCTTCAAACTGATTGTGCAGGTTTATTTGTGCTGATTTTGTTTTAGCCACCAATAATATACCACTTGTAGGATTATCCAGTATGTGTACCGGTTTTGGGAAGTTTAAGGCGTCATTTTTAGAAGATACTTTAAGATTGTAAGGCAACGCATTTTCTATTGTTTTGTAATAATTTTCGTTTGTAGGGAATCCAGCAGGTTTATTAATAGCTGCAAAATAGTCGTCTTCAAAAAGTACTTCCAATTGCAATTGAAATACTTTTTTAGGATTTGTATCTGGAGCAATTAATTCAATAAGTTGACCCGATTTTATCCAGTTACCTGTTGCTGCAATTTCACCATCAATTAAAATACACTTTTTAGTAATACATTTTTTTACAACACTCCTGCTTTGTAGTTTTTCGAATACTGTTCCGGCATATTCTTGTAATCGAATATGGTATTCTCCTTCAGGAACGATATGTTTTTCTAAGATGATCATAATTATGAACGTAAAGATAATATTAACTTGTCGGAGATTAAAGAGAAAAGAATAAATTCAGAATCACATAACAGTGTGTAAAAAGTTCTCAATACAATCTTCATTTCGTTCCACTACATAAAAATTACTCGAACTGGAGGTAACTGTTGTTTGAGTATTAAATATATAAAAAATTTACTTTTAGGTTACAGGTTGAAGTGTCACTTCGAGTGAAATTATTTGGAATGCAATGGAAAGTAATTTTGTATCGAGAAGTATTTTAGGAATAGTTATTGATAAATGTTAGTTTCTAAACACAGACTATCTATGAAACAATTTATAATAATTTTTTCGATATTCTCAATACTAGTGATTAGTTGTAAAAAAGAATATACTCAACAAGAAAAAAATAGAATAGAAGCCTTAACTACGGAAGATGTTTATAAACTCAAAGTATCCGATAATGCGTTTGTGTTTTGTTTGGATACAATAAAAACAGATGAAGAGTACGAACGGTTTTCTGAAGAGTTTTGTAGAAGGGGGCGAGGTAGACAATCATACATATATTTGTCATCTTATAAGGTTTATATACCGGTTTTTGTAGAATATGGTTGTGGAACTATTGGTTGTTACTTCAGGCGTAATGTTTTAACTATGTATGTTAATAGAGGTCATGATTGGTTAATTAACGATCAATTAATTAATGATTTTGATCAACATAAAATGGATGAAGTAATATCTGATTATTTCAATGATATGGAGGAGGAAAATAGGGGTAATAAATCTATAATACGTTTTAATTCTAAAGCAATTAAAAATGATAGAAAAAGAGATAGTCTTTACATGAATCTTATTACTTCATATTATAACTACATTAAAGTAAAGAAAAAAGAGACAGATCAGGATATTGAAGATTTAACGAAAAAGTATTCTTTTAATTTACTATTTGAACAGAGGGTAAGTTTTTTAATTCCGCCACCATCAATTAATCAAGAGGTCATTGAAATAGATAAAGAGATAGGAGGGGCTATTTTTGAATAAAAAAACGCCTCTCATGTGAGAAGCGTTTAATCTGTTATATAATAAAAGACACTAGTGTCTACCTGTGTATTGTCTGAGTTCTATCCGGACCTACAGAAACAACTTTAATAGGGATTTCTAATTCAGCTTCTAAAAATTCGATGTACTCGTTTAATTCTTTAGGGAATTCACTAGGGCTCGACATTTTAGTTAAGTCTTCCTTCCAGCAAGCAAACTTAGTATAAATTGGCTTGATATTTTCTGGTTCAATATTGTATGGGAAATGAGTAATTGTCTCTCCCTTGTAGTTGTATGCAGTACATACTTCTAAACTATCAAATCCAGAAAGGACATCACCTTTCATCATCATTAATTGTGTAACACCATTTACTTGACAAGCGTATTTAAGCGCTACTAAATCCAACCATCCACAACGTCTTGGACGACCGGTTACGGCACCAAATTCACGACCTACTTTTGCCATTTCAGCACCAGTATCGTCAAATAATTCAGTAGGGAAAGGCCCGGAACCTACACGAGTAGTGTATGCTTTAAATATTCCGTATACTTCTTTGATTTTATTTGGAGCAATACCTAATCCGGTACATGCACCAGATGCAGTAGTGTTTGAAGAAGTTACAAATGGATATGTTCCAAAGTCAATATCCAATAATGATCCTTGAGCGCCTTCAGCTAAAATAGTTTTACCGGCTTTTAAAGCTTGGTTTAAATACTCTTCACTGTCAATAAATTGTAATTCTTTTAATTTTTCAACGGCTGCAAAAAATTCAGCTTCCATTTCTTTTAAGTCATACTGTATTTCAACTTCATAAAAGCCAATCATCGCTTCATGCTTATTAGCAAGACTTCTGTATTTTTCTTTCCAGTTAGAAAGTTCTAAGTCACCAATACGTATACCATTTCTACCGGTTTTATCCATGTATGTTGGGCCAATACCTTTTAGGGTTGATCCAATTTTGGCTTTACCTTTAGACGCTTCAGATGCAGCATCTAATAAACGGTGTGTCGGCAAAATTAAATGCGCTTTACGAGAGATGATTAATCTTGATTTATAATCGATATCAAATTTATCTAAGCCTTCTAATTCTTGTACAAAAACGACAGGATCAATAACTACTCCGTTACCAATTACATTAATTGATTTTTTATGAAAAATCCCCGAAGGAATAGTTCTTAAAACGTGTTTGATTCCGTCAAATTCTAAAGTATGTCCTGCATTTGGACCTCCTTGGAAACGAGCGATGATATCATAATTTGCGGTAAGGACGTCAACAATCTTTCCTTTTCCTTCGTCTCCCCATTGTAAACCTAGTAGTAAATCTACTGCCATTGTGTATTGTATTTGTGTGTTGTTATTTAGTTTTTTTTGTTCCGTAAAAATATAAAGAATGGTTGTGAATTTCAATATCAAAAACTTCTTCAATAGTTTTTTTGATGGTTTGAATTCTCGGATCACAAAACTCTAATACTTCACCAGTATCAGTAAGTATAATATGATCGTGATTTTTATCGAAATAAGATTTTTCGTAATGTGCTTGATTGTCGCCAAACTGATGCTTTCTTACCAAAGCACAATTTAGTAGTAATTCAATGGTATTGTACAATGTAGCGCGACTTACACGATATTTTTTCATCTTCATCATAATGTACAATGACTCAATGTCAAAATGGTCATTACTACTGTAAATCTCATTTAAAATGGCATATCGTTCAGGTGTTTTACGATGACCATTTTCTTCTAAATAGTTCGTAAATACCGTTTTAACGATTTCTTGATTACTGTTTTTTTCCTCCATCTATTTATAAATTAGGACGTGCAAATTTACAATTATTTATGGCATAACCAATCAATTATTTTTGATAAAATGCATGAAGTTTATTAACAACTTGTATAAAAGATTTCTTTAGCCTTTTTATGAATTATAATTATGATGTTACGACCTTTTTACTTGATCAATTCCATTGATTTTTTTGATGTTGTCAATAAGTTTATCGATAGTTTTTTTGTTTTTTACTGAAACAGTAATATTTCCAGTAAAGAAACCATCATCAGTTTCAAAGCTTATTTTCCTCATATTTACATGCATATTGTTTGAAATAATTTTAGTTAAGTTATTTACCAATCCTAATTGATCAATACCTGAAATTGTTAAATCAGTAAAATATTCTTGTTGTGAAGAATCAATCCATTTAGCTCTTATAATTCTGTAGGCATAATTTGCTTGCATGCTAACGGCATTCGGACAGTTGTTTTTATGAACTTTAATTCCTTCACTTACAGTTACAAAACCAAATACTTTATCGCCAGGAATAGGACTACAACAACTTGTTAACTTGTAGTTTAATTTTTCTTCTTCTTTTCCGAAAACTAGTAAATCATACTTTTCAGTAATTTCGTCTTTATTAATATCTTCTTGTGATTGTTGTTTGCGTATTTTCTTTTTAAAGAAACTAATAAAAGCATTACTGCGTTCTGCTGCATAGTCCTTTAGCTTTTTGTTTTCTACAGTGCCTAGGCCTACTCTATAAAATAAATCCAAGCTTGTTTTTAAATCTAGGAAAGAAACTAACTCATTAACACTCTTGTCATTCAAAGTGATTTTTAATTGCTTTAGTTTGCGTTTTAATATCTCTTTTCCTTCGGTTGCAATCAATTTTCTCTCATCATTTAAAGATGATTTTATTTTAGATTTTGCTCGTGAGGTAGTTACATAGTCCAGCCAGTTAGCGCTTGGTCTGGTGTTTTCGGAAGTGATAATTTCTACCTGATCACCACTTTTTAACACATGACTTAGCGGGACTAACTTCCCGTTTACTTTTGTTCCTCGGGTTTTAAAACCTATTTGAGTGTGTATACTGAAAGCAAAATCTAATGAAGTAGCTCCTTTAGGAAGGGACTTTAAATCTCCTTTTGGAGTAAAAACAAAAATTTCTTTAGCATATAAGTTTAGCTTGAATTGCTCAATAAAATCTACAGCATTGACTTCTTGATTTTCCAAGGCTTCCTGTAGTTTTACTAACCACTCATCTAATCCTCCTTCATTTTTATCTCCTTGCTTGTACTTGTAATGCGCTGCATATCCTTTTTCAGCAATTTCATTCATTCGTTCTGAGCGAATCTGAACTTCTACCCATTTTCCTTCTGGGCCCATTACCGTAATATGTAATGCTTCGTACCCTGTTGATTTAGGGGAAGAAATCCAATCTCTTAACCGAACAGGGTTTGGTCGATAATGATCCGTTACTATTGAATATATTTTCCAAGCGATAAATTTTTCTTGATCTTGATCGCATTTATAAATGATTCGTACTGCAAACTTGTCATAGACTTCTTCAAATGTGACGTTTTGTTTTAGCATTTTTTTACGAATTGAAAATATAGACTTTGGCCGGCCTTTAATTTCAAAATCGACATGTTCCTTTTTTAAACTGCTCTGTAATGAGTCATTAAAAGCTGTGATGTATTCTTTTTGTTCACCTTTTGATTCAAGCGTTTTTTCAAGAATGCTATTAAATACTTCTGGTTCAGTATATTTTAAGCTTAAGTCCTCTAATTCAGTTTTAATATTATACAATCCCATTCTATGTGCTAGGGGAGCGTATATATATAAGGTTTCAGAAGCAATTTTCACTTGTTTATGTGGAGGCATTGACTCCATAGTTTGCATATTATGCAGTCTGTCGGCAATTTTAATAATGATTACACGTACATCATCATGTAATGTCAATAACATTTTTCTGAAATTCTCCGCTTGTAAGGATACATCAGCATCACTTTGTAACTGGGATATTTTAGTTAATCCATCAACAATTCTAGCGACTGTTTCTCCAAACAGACGTTCCATATCATTTAAAGTGAAATCAGTATCTTCAACAACATCATGTAATAATGCTGCTGCGATAGAGGTAGCGTCTAGTCCAATTTCTGCAGCTACAATTTTAGCTACGGCAATAGGATGAAAAATATATGCTTCCCCGCTTTTTCTGCGTTGTTCTTTATGTGCATCTACAGCAGTATTAAAAGCCAAGCGGATTAATTTCTTGTCATCTTCCGTTAAGGTTTGATAGCTTATTTTTAATAAATTTCTGTATTCAGCGGCAATGGCTGCATTTTCCTTTTCGATTTCTACGTCTGTCATAAATCTAAGATATAATAAGTACTGGAGTTTTGCAACGTTTTTTTATAGAACTATATAATCGATGAACTATGATGAAAATTCAACGTATATTTGCTGACAAGTATATTGATAGCGCTAATGTTAGCGAAGTTATCAATATAAAAATCACTGACAGATTAGGATGTCAGCAATTTTACATATTAATGGGTTTATAGCTTGAGGTTTACCTTAATATAAAATCATTATGTTAATTCATGTCTTGTGGGGTTTCTGCAAGAGTTTAAGCTTAAGGCCCAATGGGTCTCATTTAAAAAATAAATATGACATTTGAATCGTTAGGATTATCAGTCGCTTTAGTAAAAGCAGTTGAAAAGAAAGGGTATACTGAGCCTTCACCAATTCAGGAAAAAGCAATTCCATTAATATTAGAAGGAAAAGATGTGTTGGCTTCAGCACAAACAGGTACAGGGAAAACAGCTGGTTTTACTTTGCCAATGTTGCATAGATTAGCGGCTGAAAACAAATGGAAAAGAAGACCTATACGTGCATTGGTATTAACACCAACCCGTGAATTAGCTGCGCAGGTATATGAAAATGTAAGAGAATACAGTGAGTATTTAGATATTGAATCAATGGTTATTTTTGGTGGTGTAAACCAAAAGCCACAGATACGTACTTTGCGTAGTGGAGTAGATGTATTGGTTGCTACACCAGGTAGATTATTAGATTTACATAGTCAAGGAGCCTTGTCATTAGGGAAAGTTGAGTTTTTAGTGTTAGATGAAGCAGACCGTATGTTAGATATGGGATTCTTAAGAGATATTAAAAAAGTTCTTGAACTTGTTCCAAAGGAAAGACAGACATTATTATTCTCTGCAACATTTTCAAGAGAAATAAAATCATTTGCAAGTAGTATTTTAAGAAACCCTGTATCTGTAGAGGCTACTCCGGAAAACACTACCGCAGAAAAAGTTGATCAGAAAGTTTATAGAGTAGATAAAGGAAAGAAAACCGAATTAGTTATTAAGTTGATTAATGATGGTCATTGGAAACAAGTATTGGTTTTTACACGTACGAAGCATGGAGCAAATAAGCTGACAGAAAAAATGGGGAAAGCTGGTATTTCTGCAGCCGCTATTCATGGAAATAAAAGTCAGAATGCTAGGACTAAAGCTTTGGATGGTTTTAAAAAGAATAAAGTACGTGTTTTAGTAGCGACTGATATAGCTGCTAGAGGATTAGATATTCCGTTATTACCTCACGTAATTAACTTCGAATTACCTAATATTCCTGAAGATTATGTACACCGTATTGGTAGGACAGGTAGAGCAGGGGCAAGTGGCGAAGCAATTTCATTAGTTTGTGGTGAAGAACGTGAATACTTAAAGAGTATTGAAAAGTTATTAGGAGAAAGAATGGCAACTACTTCTATTGATGGATATGAGCCTAGTAAGGAAGACATGGAAAGTCAGCCAATAAAAGGAAAAGCTCAAAAGAAAGGTTCTGGTGGTGGAAACCGAGGAGGTAAAAGTTCAAGAGGTCACCGTGGTACTGGCGGAATAAATTCTGGTGGAGGTGGATCAAACAGAAATAAAAATAAAAATAGACGACCTCGTAGAGATTAGTATATATAATGGAAGCGCAAAAAAACAACCCACTTCATGGAGTGAAACTAGCTACAATAGTAGAAGAACTGGTGGACTATTATGGGTGGGAGCATTTAGGTACTCAAATTAGTATTCGTTGTTTTACTGACAATCCATCTATAAAATCGAGTTTGAAGTTTTTAAGAAGAACGCCTTGGGCTAGAGATAAAGTAGAGCATTTGTATTTGTATATGCTTCGAAAAAGCGGAAGAAATAAAAAGTAATTAGTAGTCTAGTAAAGAATGAAGAAACAAGACTTGTTTTTGAATTACAAAAAAAATAATTTAAGCATAACAAAGCCCTATCAATAATGATAGGGCTTTGTGTTTTTGAAAATAGATATAATTGATTTTCGCTGTATCAGTACAGGAAATAATAAATTAAAATATTTTTAGGTATCCTTTGGAGTAAAATCCATTGGGGGATTAAATTACAGTTACATTTACTGCATTTAAACCTTTTCTACCTTCTTCTAAGTCATATTGTACTTCATCACCTTCGCGAATTTCATCTACTAATCCTGAGATGTGTACAAAATACTCTTTGTCTGAACCTTCTTCTGTTATAAAACCGAATCCTTTTGAGTCGTTGAAGAATTTTACTGTTCCTTTATTCATTATTATTTGTATTAAATTATTAATTACTATATGGATTACAAAGATGATGCCAAGTTTTCTATTTCCAGTCCGTAATCGTACTGCAAGTCCTCATGGAGTAGTAGTGTTTTCTTTTTAGCATTAGCTAATTCACGTTTGTAGATGTTAAGTAATACTGTGTTTTTTCGAATGCTTGGTTTGAAGTTTTTGAGTTTCTCACAGAAATATAGTAATAAGGTAATTTCAGTTTCTGTTTGTTTTGAATAGCGAATGTATTTTTTAATAATCCTCAAGATTTTACGGACACTCTTCTTAATAAAATAATAGGTTTTTGTATTAATGAGATCAAACTGTTCATCAATTTCTAGCTTCACACTCTTAATAAATGAATCTTCGTTCTCTGATTCAAATAACAGATATGTCAATAACTCTTTATTTTCTTTTTTGAATTTAGATAATTGTAAGCATAGCTTAAGAAGGTCATCATGCGATCGATGAGAGAGCTCTGTTTTAATTTCTTTAACGGTTACTGCCTTCATAAGGAGTGTTTGGTATTTATCTTAAAAATATTACTTTTTTTCTGATTGATATAATTTCCAATAAAAATTAATGTACCACCTATAATGATAGTTGTATCAAATGCTTCGTTGTAAAAAAGAATGCCAGCAAGGATTAAAATAGGAAGACGCAAATAATCTAAAGAGATAAGGCTGCTAATGTCCTCTTTTTTTAATGCTTTGGCTAAACTAAAATGAGCTCCGATACCTGATAATCCAATCAATATTAACCAAAAGTAATCCGAATAATTTGGCCAGTTCCAATTAGCATATGTGCATGCAAATGAAATAGGGAGTTGTGTTAAACACATGATAATTACAACGTCAGAAGCTGAATTTGTTTTTACTATTTTTTTGGTGGCAGTATGTGCTATTGCAAAGCAAATTGCTGAAAGTAATACTATTATTGAGTTATAGTTAATAAGCTCAATTCCGGGTTTCATAATTATTAAAACACCTATAAAGCCAAGGACGATACTGATTACTTTTTTAGTGGTTATTTTTTCTTTTATAAAGAGGGAAGCGAGAATCAAAATCCAAATAGGTGTGGTGAATTCTATCGCAGTTACTTCAGCAAGAGATAAATACACAATTCCTAGAACCCAGCCGTATTGAGCAATAAGGTGAAAAAGGTTTCTGAATAAATGTTGTTTGATATTTGATAAGCTACCGATGATTGTCTTTTTAGGAAGTAATATTAGTAGTGTTATTGATCCTATTAATGCCCTAAAGAAGATAATTTGAAAAGGACTGACGTCTGTGTTTATTTGTTTTACACCAATGGCAACAATACAAAAAGTAAGTACACTGAGTAGCATCCAAAGTTTTGAATTCATAGGTGATTATATATGGGTTAATAGATATCCAATAATAGCTCCTCCAAAAACGATAAAAGCGCTATTTATTTTTTTGAAAACAAACACTCCTATTAAACTTATAGCGGCAATCAGCATTGTTCTCCAATCGGTTATTGTGTCTTTGCTCATGTCAACACAAACAGCTATAATTAATGCTACTGCAGCAACATTAACTGCGTCTAAAAAAGCACTAACTATTTTAGATTTTCGCATTCTAGGAATTAACGGATTTAGTAGTAAAACAAATAAAAATGATGGAAGAAATATCCCTAATGTTGCGGCCAAAGCTCCTGAAGCTCCGTTCATTTGCCAGCCAATAAATGTTGCGGTTGATAGTACTGGTCCAGGTGTAAATTGCCCCACGGCAATAGCATCAATTAGTTCTTGCCTGGTTAATAAACCATTAGCTACAAGTTCGGTATCTAAAAAAGCAAATAATACATATCCACTCCCGTATAAAACAGCACCTACTTTAAAAAATGTCAATAAAATTTTAAAACTTCCAATTTTTATAAGATTGGTTGTTTGTAATATTAGTATTGGCGCTATTGAGTTTAATATTGTTTTCCTTTTCTTGATATAATAAATTAAAACACCAAGTATTCCACAACCAAATAGTGCGCTAATTTCATGTACTCCTGATAAACAGGCGATAATTGTAAGAATGCCTAGTATGGCTAGTTCCGTGTTTTTAATTGCTTTTTTGCCAAGTCGATAGGCAGCCATGACGATTAATGCGATTACTGCTGGTTTGATACCATAAATAAAAGGTTCAACGGTAGGTAGTTGTCCATAGGTTTGATACAACCATGCAAATACCATCGTAATAAGTATGGCAGGTGTGATAAAGCATGCTCCAGCTATAAATAAGCCTTTCCACCCACCACGTTCATAACCACAATGCATGGTCATTTCTGTGGAATTTGGACCAGGTATTAAGTTTGTAGCCCCAATAAGATCTAAAAAATGTTCTTGGGTAAACCATTTTCTTTTATTGACCACTTCATTTTCCATCATGGCAATATGAGCAGCCGGACCACCAAAAGAAATACAGCCTAACTTAAAGAATAGTTTTGCGATTTCTGATAAGTTGTTTTTTTGTAACATAAAGCTATATACTAAATCAACTTCTTGAATAAAAACACACGAGAAAAGGAATTAAGCTGAGGTGTGATTATGAGAAGTTAAACCTGTTTGAAGGAGGTTAATACCAGCGTTTCTTTTTCTTTTTTGAACCTTCGGACTTTCTCCCTTTTTTATGTTTGCTACCTGCTTTTTTATGCACTTCAGGTTTAGCTTTAGGGTCTAATGGATAAGGATGTTCTTCCTCAACTGGGATAAACTTATTAATTAATTTTTGAATGCTAATTACATACTCTTTTTCATCAGCTGAACATAATGAATATGATGTACCTTTATTTCCTGCTCTACCAGTTCTACCAATACGGTGTACATAGGTTTCTGATATGTTTGGTATATCAAAATTGATAACTGCATCCAATTCTTTGATATCAATACCTCTTGAAGCAACATCAGTAGCGATTAAAATAGTAGCCTTTCCTCTTTTAAAATCATTAAGTGCTTCTTGACGTTCACTTTGTGATTTATCTCCGTGGATAGAAGCAACTTTATAGTTGTTTTTTAGTAAGGATTTTTCTAATTTATCAACCCCGTGTTTGGTTCGTCTAAAAATAAGAATATTCCCTTTGATTGTATTTCGCAATAAGTGTAAACACAACTCTATTTTCTGAGGTTTTGGAGTGTAGTATAAAATCTGATTTACAGATTTTGTAGTGGATGAGGTTGGGGAAATTTCTACTCTTTCAGGATCAGTTAATAGTGTGTTTGCTAAATTAACTACCTTATGTGGCATTGTAGCAGAAAATAATAATATTTGTTTTTGACTAGGACAAAGACGCTCAATTTTTCTAACATCATCAATGAATCCCATGTCTAGCATTAAATCGGCTTCATCCAAAACCAATGTTTCTATAAAGCTTAAATTGATTACATCTTGCTTGTGTAAATCTAATAAACGACCAGGAGTAGCAATTAAAATATCAACCCCTTTTTTAAGAATTTCTTTTTGCGGATCAATAGATGCACCTCCAAATATCACAGCTGACTTCAGATTTGTGTATTTGCTATATCGATTAAAATTTTCATTTATTTGTATAGCAAGTTCACGTGTAGGGCTTATTATTAGTGCTCTTATTTTTTTGCCAGATTTACCTTCATTCTGCTTGTCATACAATAATTGTAAAATAGGCAAAGCAAAAGCTGCAGTTTTACCGGTTCCTGTTTGAGCAGATGCAATTACATCTTTTTTATCCAGTATTAAAGGAATTGTATATTCCTGTATAGGAGTAGGTATCTCGTATTTTTTTTCAGAGATTGCCTTTAGTATCGGCTTATTTAATTTTAAGTCTTTAAACTGCATAGCTGCTTTTTTAGTACAAAATGTCCTGCAAATATACTGTAAAATTAGAAGGTATGTATTATTAGGTGGTTAATAACCATAAGGCATAAAAGTTTGGTAGAATGAGTTATTTATGAAAATATAAACATAAAAAAAGCCGAAGTGTTACTTCGGCTTTTTTTGATATAATAAATTATATTGTGTTATATTTTTATTCCTACAGGAAGTAAACCTCTATACTGTTTGTTTTTTCTCATAAAACTAACTATAGGAGTACAAGTAGGAACAACGCTTAAATTACGTTCTTCTATGTTTTCAAAAACATGTTTGATAAAGGTGTTTAGAAAATCACTTTCTGTAATTTCTTCTGGAACGTTTATTTTTGTTAAGAATATTTTTCGCTCTTGTAAAGAGTATTCAATTGTAGCTAAATGGTCGTCAACAATCATTTCAAATTGTCTTAAAAAATCGTTGTCCTTCAATGTCAATTCCATAATCATAGGTATAGGTTTTTTAGGTTGATAGCTTGGGTAGTGCTGTTTTTTGTAGAAACAGACCCTAAATATACGTAAATTAGCCGGATTTAACAAAGATTGATGAGTTTAACTCTGTGAAATTCACTAATTTAAATGTTTTTACGGTTCGCAAAGCTTAATTGATTAAATTTACAGCATATAAAACTATGCGCATGCAAGATCATAAAACTCATATATACTTTGTTCCAGGAATGGCAGCAAATGCTAAAATATTTGAGAATATAAAATTACCTGAATCAGATTTTGAAGTTCATTATCTGGAATGGGTAATCCCGCTTGAAAAAGAAACTTTAGAAGCATATGCTTTACGTATGACTAAATATGTAGTTCATGAAAACGCGATATTATTAGGAGTGTCTTTTGGAGGGATTTTGGTGCAAGAAATGAGTAGATTTATTGCGACAAAAAAGGTTGTAGTGATTTCAAGTGTATTGCATGAAAAAGAGTTTCCATATCGCATGAGATTTGCTAAAAGGACTAAAGTATATAAGTTATTGCCTACGAGTTTGTTTTCTGATGTAGATAAATTAGTAAAATATGCTTTTGGAGAAACAATTAAAGGACGTGCTGAACTCTATAAAAAATACCTATCTGTAAGTGATGAAAAATATCTAACTTGGGCAATTGAGCAAATTGTTAACTGGAAACAAACTCAAAAATTAGCAAACGTAGTACATATTCATGGTAATAGGGATAAAGTTTTTCCGGTTGAAAATATAAAGGGAGATGTGATTCGAGTGAAAAACGGAACGCATATTATGATTATTAATAAATATAAATGGTTTAATGAGAATTTGCCTGAATTATTGAGTATTTAGATGATTTTAATATAATAATTATTTTAGGCACATTACTTGTGTACGTAATATAAAATAGAAATAGATGAAATTAGTGAAAAATATAATATTTGGAGTAGGACTTGTTTTTTTAGCAGGTTTGTTTATCAATTCAGTATCTAAAAACATTAAGAATAATTCTAGAACTGATGAGATAGAAAAATTAGTTGATACAAGTTTTGTGAAAAACTATAATGTTTATGCGCTTACCTTGCCAAAGAATTTAACTTTTGCAAGTGAAAAAGTACCAATGTATTTACCAGATATAAAAGAACGAATTGATAGAGAATTTTTGGTTAATACCTATTGGCAATCAAATGGTTTTTTAATGTTTAAGCGAGCAAACAAATATTTTCCAATGATAGAGAAAATATTGGCAGAGGAAGGTGTTCCAGATGACTTTAAATATTTAGCAGTAATAGAAAGTGGTTTAAGTAATGCGGTTTCTCCTGCAGGGGCTAGGGGGTTTTGGCAAATAATGAAAGTTACTGGTAGAGAGTTTGGTTTAGAAGTTAATGGAAATGTTGATGAGCGTTATCATTTAGAAAAAGCAACAAGAGTTGCATGTAAATATTTAAAACAAGCAAAAAGGAAACTTGGAACTTGGACGCTTGCGGCAGCGGCATATAATGGAGGGATGTCAGGGATGAGCAGGCGATTGAAAAAACAACAAGTTACGGGGTATTATGATTTATTGCTAGGAAGTGAAACATCAAGATATGTTCCTCGAATTGTTGCCTTAAAATATATATTAAAGCAGCCTCATAGCTTCGGGTTTAATTTTGAGAAAAAAGATTTATATACGGATATTCCTACAAGGTCTGTAGTGGTTGATTCTGCAATTACTAATATTGCTAGTTTTTCTAAACATTTTGGGATCAATTATAAAATTTTAAAAATTCATAATGCTTGGTTGAGAGAAGGACATTTGAATAATAAAACAAAAAGAATTTATGAAATTGAAATCCCGAAAAAAGGATATTATACCAATTAAAATGAGTACAATATTATTTCTAGTTGGCATAGGTTTATTAGCTGGTTTCTTAAGTGGGATTCTAGGTATTGGTGGAGGAGTAGTAATGGTTCCGCTATTGTTAATAGTAGGATTTACTCAACATCAAGCTCAAGGTACTAGTTTGGCTGCTATGTTGCCTCCTGTGACATTGTTAGCAGTGTTGCAATACTCAAAAGAGGGGCATGTTGATTGGAAAATGGCAATGGTTATTTCGGCAACATTTATTATTGGTGGTTTATTTGGTTCTAAATTAGCAGTCGCTGTTAACGAGCAGTTGTTAAAAAGAATATTCGGAGTTTTGATGCTTTTTATTGCTTTAAAAATGATTTTTGGGAAGTAAAATAAATTGTTTTAAATACGGGTTTTATTGATTGTCTATTTATGGTATAGCTGTTTTCTTTTTCTTTTAGAACGATTATTTATAGACTAAAGGTTGTTTTACGTCGATGAAATGCGTATTTTAGTAAAATAAATCACAAAAATCCTGATATATGAATACCTCAATTACCATACAGCGTCTTGTCCAGGAAATACTTTTATCTAACACAATTGATGAAAAAATAGAAAAAAGAAACCAAGTTATAACACTGTTTAAGGAATCAGAATTAGTGGCGTCTACCCCCGTGGTTATCCGACTAAATACTACTTTGGCATTGAGGGAAGCAATAGATAACTTCATGGTTTATGACAATTGTTCATCAAGAGAAGCTTTAACTAATACTTGCGAAATTGTTAGTGAATTATTGGTAAATGATTTTAAAGTTGCATAACATTAAAATTATAATACAACAAAATAGGGGGGCTCATCATGAGTCCCCCTATTTTGTTGTATAGTTCACTTAATAGGTGTTATTAATAAAGGCTGTATCAGTCTTGATTCAGCCTTTATTCCCATAAGCTATGAATATCACTATTGAGGGTGCTATCCATCTATAAGTTCCTAAAAGATAGAATTTGTTACCCTTTTTTTTGAAAAACTATTTATCACTAATTTTAGTGAGAAGTAATTTAGTTAATTGTGGGTATTGTGAAGTCGTGTGGCTTTTATTAATTTTGGTATGGTAGTAGAAATGTATTTCGCTACCAAAAACTTTGGGAATATGAATAATAAAGTAGAGGTGCAAAAATTAATATTAGACATACTAGCCTCACAAGTTATAGATGAGAAAACTAGCAAACGACAATTAGTTGTTAAGTTGTTTAAGGAGGCGGAGTTAGTGGCTTATACACCAGTAGCTATTAAGATGAATACTGTGTTAGAGTTGAGGGACGGAATAGATAGCTTCATTGTTCACGATAGCGCTACTTCAAGAGAGCGTTTGAAAGCTCTGTACGTTTTTGTTTCACAGCTCATGGTTGATAGTTTGGATGATTCAAAGGTGGCATAACAATGTGTTTCTTGTTTTATCTTTGTTTAATGAAATAAAAAAAAGCAAGATGAAAAACATCTTGCTTTTACTATTAAATAAACTATAAATTTGAACTAAAGTCAAAAAGATATGTCACAATTTACTGATTTTAAGTCACATGTGCAAATGTGGGATTGTTCTATTGTAGTTTATGATATATGGTTATGTTTTAATCAGAAACAATTTGTTCACGATTGTTGTTATCATTGATTAGCAATGTATTTAATCCATTAATGAACTCATTGCTGTTTTGTACATATCCAGAGTTTAGATTGTGGGTTTTAAAAACTGATCTACCATTTTTTTTAATCCCTACAATTTTATCATTTCTATCGATATAATATATTAATGAAAGTCCTAAAGCATGTTTCATGCTTTTAATTTCACTTGAAAACAAGTTTTCACGTTCGTCCATATAAAGGACATTTATGTGTTTATTAAAAATTTTAGATTTTTTTCTAGTGGTGTTTTTGTTATCCCAAAAAATCACAACAAAATCAATTTCTTTTTTATACGCTTTTGCTAATTCGTTTAAAGAAGCAATTTCAAAATCATGTCTTATGCACCATGATGCATAAGTAACTAGAATTACAGGCTTTTTAAAATAACGATTAATAGAAATTAAAGCCCCGTTTCTATTTTTAGCTTTAAAGTCATCTAAATAAGTATTTATTAAATTTTGAGCTACAAACTCATTAAAAAGTGTTTCGCCAGTATTGTTTTGATGATTTAAATAAGCGTTGTTAGCTGTCAGCTTATATGTTTTAATATGAGCATGTATAGCTTCAGAGAATAAACTATCTTTTAAAGATGTTTGTGAATAACTTAATAAGTTTACTAGTAGGAGCGTTAGAGTAATAATTTTGACTACCATAGACTGTATTTTTAAATTCAACGTCTAAGTCGGTTTTCTAGGTTACTTAAAGTTAATGGTTTTTTATCGTATTTAAAAATATAAACGACTAATTGTTAATATATTAGGTAAAAAGAGAAAAACCTGCATAAGGCAGGTTTTTCTATATTGTAGACTAAAATTTCAGGTGTTCTATTAGCGTCTTCTTTGGTTGCCTGTGTAGTGTTGCTTAGGTCCTTGAGAACGTTTCATTTGTTGTTGCATCATTTTTATTTGATCATTAAGCATACCATGTTTATCCAAACTTTTTGCTTCTTTTAATAAGCTGTTAGCTTCAATTTTTCTGTTTTTACTTGCGGCAATCCCAGCAAGAAACATTTTGGCAGCAGCCATGTCATGATCAAAATTTAAACCTAACTCAATTGCTTTGCGTAAGTATTTTTCTGATTTTAAAGGAGCCTCTTGGTATCCGAATTGCCCTTTTAAAAAGTTCCAGTACCCTAGTTGTTTATTTGTAAGAGCTCCTTCAGGGTTTTTAATTTTATCTAACATCATTGCTGCACCTTCCATATCTTGCTTTTTAAGCTTAAACATGGTAGCCAGAATAATTTCATTTTTAAAATATAAAAGAATAACTAACGCCATGATAAGTATAAGCATGATACCGTTACCAATATTCCCTTCAGTGAATTGCCATACTGCAGTTGCTAAAAGTCCTGCAGCGATTGCTAGTTTAATGTTTTTATGAAGCATTTTATTTGTGTTTTTCTGTCTATTTGTAAGTTTGCAAAGCTACATATTTTATTAGAAACAACATTGTTAATATATATAGTTTCAAATAGATTATTTAAGCTGTGTGTTTGCAAGAACAATAAGCAAAGAATAAAGATTTAATATTTTTTATTTTTACACTTGTCAATGTGAAAACTCTTTGTATATTTGCGCTCACATTTTAGCGGTATAAGAGCTAAAATATTTAATTAAGTTAGTAAAGATTATAAAGATACAAGGACATGCCAAAAAGAACGTTTCAACCATCGAAAAGAAAAAGAAGAAATAAACACGGTTTTAGAGATAGAATGGCTTCAGTAAACGGGAGAAAAGTTCTTGCTCGTAGAAGAGCTAAAGGAAGAAAGAAATTAACAGTGTCTTGTGAGCCAAGACATAAAAAGTAATAGTTAACAGTATTGTTAATATTTAAAAGGTGTTCCTATTGGTAACACCTTTTTTTTGATATCATAGTCACTTATTTTTGCAACAACTAAATTACACAACACTACATGCCGAAAAGAGAAGATTTAAAATCGATTTTATTAATAGGTTCTGGTCCAATTGTTATTGGTCAAGCTTGTGAGTTTGATTACTCAGGAACTCAAGCATTACGTTCTTTAAGAGAGGACGGGATAGAAACCATTCTTATCAATTCTAATCCAGCAACAATAATGACTGATCCGTCTATGGCAGATCATGTGTATTTAAAGCCTTTAACTACCAAGTCTATTATTGGAATACTTAAAGATCATCCGCAAATTGATGCTGTATTACCTACTATGGGTGGGCAAACTGCATTAAATTTATGTATTGAAGCTGATGAAAAAGGGATTTGGAAAGATTTTGGTGTCGAGATTATCGGTGCAGATATTGATGCTATTAATATAACTGAAGATAGAGAGCAGTTTAAAAACTTAATGGCAAAAATCGGAATTCCGATGGCGCCTCAAGCTACGGCTACTTCTTTCTTAAAAGGGAAAGAAATAGCTCAAGAGTTTGGCTTTCCGTTAGTAATTAGAGCTTCGTTCACTTTAGGTGGTGCAGGAGCTGCTTTTGTGCATAATGAAGCCGATTTTGATAAATTATTAACCAACGGATTAGAGGTTTCTCCAATTCATGAAGTGATGATTGATAAAGCCTTGATAGGTTGGAAAGAATACGAATTGGAATTACTTCGTGATGCAAATGATAATGTTGTGATTATTTGCTCTATCGAAAATATGGACCCTATGGGGATTCATACTGGAGATTCAATTACAGTTGCTCCAGCAATGACTTTATCTGATACTACTTACCAGAAAATGCGCGATATGGCAATCCATATGATGCGTAGTATAGGTGATTTTGCAGGTGGATGTAATGTTCAGTTTGCGGTTTCTCCAGATGAAAAAGAAGAAATAATAGCTATTGAAATTAATCCGCGTGTATCTCGTTCGTCGGCATTAGCGTCTAAAGCAACTGGGTATCCAATTGCAAAGATTGCTGCTAAGTTGGCTTTGGGGTATCACTTAGATGAGTTAGATAACCAAATTACAAAATCTACATCAGCTTTATTTGAGCCAACTTTAGATTATGTAATTGTTAAAATACCACGTTGGAACTTTGATAAGTTTGAAGGATCTGACAGAACTTTAGGTTTACAGATGAAATCTGTAGGTGAAGTAATGGGAATTGGTCGTTCATTCCAAGAAGCGCTGCATAAAGCAACGCAATCATTAGAAATTAAACGTAATGGTTTAGGTGCTGATGGTAAAGGAGAAACGGATTATAATACCATTTTAAGTAAATTAGAATTCGCAAGTTGGGATAGAGTTTTTGTAATTTATGATGCTATTGCAACGGGGATTCCGTTAAGCAGAATACATGAAATCACTAAGATTGACATGTGGTTCTTACGTCAGTATGAAGAACTATTTCATTTAGAAAAAGAAATTTCTACGTTTACAATAGATACTATTGAAAGAGATTTATTGTTAGAGGCGAAGCAAAAAGGATATGGCGATAGACAAATTGCTCATATGCTAAAATGTTTAGAAAGTCAAGTGTCTAAAAAACGTGATGAGTTAAGTGTTAACCGTGTTTTTAAATTAGTTGATACTTGTGCTGCAGAATTTACTGCAAAAACACCATATTACTATTCTACTTTTGAAAATGAAGTTGAATTAGCAGACGGGACACGTTATGTACATAACGAGAGTAAACGTTCTGATAAAAAGAAAATTATTGTTTTAGGTTCTGGTCCAAACAGAATCGGACAAGGAATTGAATTTGATTACTGTTGTGTGCACGGAATATTAGCCGCTGCAGAAGAAGGGTATGAAACAATTATGATTAATTGTAATCCTGAAACAGTATCTACTGATTTTGATACCGCAGATAAATTATACTTCGAGCCTGTTTTCTGGGAGCATATTTACGACATTATTCGTCATGAAAAGCCAGAAGGAGTTATTGTTCAGTTAGGTGGACAAACAGCGTTAAAACTTGCTGAGAAATTAGAGCGTTACGGCATTAAAATTATCGGAACATCTTATAAAGCATTAGATTTAGCGGAAGATAGAGGGCATTTCTCTAAAATATTACAAGATAATAATATTCCATATCCTGAATTTGGTATTGCGGAAACTGTAGCTGAAGCTTTAGTGATTGCAGATGAATTGGATTTCCCGATATTAGTACGTCCATCGTATGTGTTAGGAGGCCAGGGAATGAAAATTGTAATCAATAAGCAGGAGTTAGAGGAGCATGTGTTTGACTTGTTGCGTACAATTCCTGGAAACAAGTTATTGTTAGATCATTATTTAGATGGAGCAATAGAAGCTGAGGCAGATGCAATTTGCGATGGTGAAAATGTACAAATTATTGGAATAATGGAGCATATTGAACCTTGTGGAGTACACTCAGGAGATTCTAATGCAACTTTGCCACCTTTTAATTTGGGAGAGTTTGTGATGCAACAAATTAAAGATCACACCAAAACTATTGCATTAGCATTAGAAACAAAAGGATTGATAAATGTTCAGTTTGCAGTAAAAGATGATAAAGTATATATCATTGAAGCGAATCCAAGAGCTTCTAGGACAGTTCCTTTTATCGCAAAAGCATACGGGCAACCTTATGTAAACTATGCTACAAAAGTAATGTTAGGAGCAAAAGTAACTGACTTTACTTTTAATCCACAGTTAAAAGGATATGCTATCAAACAGCCAGTATTTTCTTTCGATAAGTTCCCGAATGTAAACAAGCAATTAGGACCTGAAATGAAAAGTACCGGAGAAAGCATCTTATTTATTGATGATTTAAAGGATGATCAGTTTTATGATTTGTACTCAAGACGTAAAATGTACTTGACGAAGTAAAAGATTAAATTTTATAAATTTTAAAAGCCTCTTAAGAATTTACTTAAGAGGCTTTTTTTATTCTATATCATTTCAATAAGTAGAATATACCATACATGTTCTATGAATATTTAGGTGTTATTTAGTGTGCTTTCTAAACATTATGCTTTACTAGTTTTTATTGTAATTTTGAAAAAAAGTATTTTTTTAAAATTAGAGGCAATACACCCTCTTGATGAATATAGCTTATAAATAACAATTCAATATTTTTACAATAGTTTGAAGTATAAAAAAAAGGCTAAACCATGTGGTTTAGCCCTAGATAATTTATAAACTACGCTCTTATTTTTTTAAGAACTTGATTGTTTGGTTAGTCGTTTCCGTATTTATAGTAATAAAATACATACCATTAGATAGGTTAGATGTGTTTATTTTTAAATCGTTTTTAGAGCTAATCTCTTTTGTAAATATAACTTGGCCTAACATGTTGTGAATTGAAACATTTGTTAGTGTATTGCTTTTATTAAAAGTAATATTTAGTTCGTTAGTTACAGGGTTAGGGTAAATACTAAATCCGTTATTAAAGTTAAAGTCATTTGTGGCTAAAACGTTAATGTCACCAAAATAATATGTACCGTTTATTCCTGAAGTAAAACTACCTTCTAGCTTAAAACCACTCCCAAATGCTGTTAGTGTTGAAGAAACATTCTCAGTATTAGTTCCGTCATTCTTCAATATTCCTAAATTGTTTCTAGTGTTTCCAGTTACGGTTTCCCATCCTTGTAATTCAGCTTCTGTAAAATAGAATGCTGTAGTATTATTTGAACTTGGGTTATTAGTTGCAGGAGTAATTGTAAATGTTTTATCTAATACTAATGCAGGAGCTACACTTCCGTTATATGTTTGTGCGCTGTTTCCTGCTCTTGATACTTCAATAGAAGTGCATCCAAAGTCTGAATCATCGCTGTTTGTTATAGCTGTCATTATATTACCACTTGTAGTGTCATAAGCATTTATTGTTCCGGAATTTTCAAGAGATAATGCAGTTGCAGAACCTGTATTAACTATAGATTGAATAGCTGCATTTCCTAATCCTGTTACCAATAAGTTATCTATTGCTAAGCCATAAGCCCAATTTCCTTGATCACTAAATAAAAAAGAAATTAAGACATTAGATTGACCTGCGTAAGCGGACAAATCAACCACTTTTGTTTCCCAATTTGCAACTTCAAATTCTGGACCAATATTAGTCCAGTTTGTTCCGTTATCTGTAGAAACTTGTAAATAAGCATCATTATCATAAGCATCGTTTGTGTCGTTTAAAGTAAAATCAAAAGAAACAAAAGCTTGACTTACGGTAGAAAAGTCAAAAGAAGATGTTATCGTAATTCTTTCATCATCCATAGTGCAATTGCAAGTGTCATCATTTACAAAGGCAAAGTTAGAGGTGTTTGAAGAAGTTTCAAAATATGCAGAATTTGCAGTAGCTGCATTTCCTATGGCAAAATTAGAAGTCCCATTTCCGGTTATTGTAAAGTCAGCTAAATCTCCTTCAAAATCATTAGAATAAAAAGTTGTTAGTCCTCCAATGTTTGGGTTGTAATCATCATCTAAAATTGTAAGGTTAAATTCTGTGATAGTACCTAATTGTGCATCTCCTCCATTAGCATTTAATGCTAATGAGATAATTATATTTTCATCACCTTCAACAAAGGCATCATTATAGATTCTTAACGTTGCAGTTTTATTTGTGTCGTCTCCAGCTAAAAATGTAATGTTGGACGTTATTAATTCAAAATCATTTACATCTGTAGCAGTTCCTCCAGTTACAGAAAGTGTAACATCTGCATTTTGAGACGCTACAGTAGCAATACGTACTGTTAAATCGATGTCTTGATAAGAGCAATTTGTAGCTTCATCAATAGATTGAATAGTATTCACTATTGCCGTAACAAAAGGAGCGCTTGGGTTTTCGTCATCAACACCACAAGGGGGCATGTTGCTAGCAATAGCAGCAATCATTTCGTCACTTCTTCCATTTGATCCATTTGGACAACCACCTGTATTATGTATTGCAACAACTAAGTTGTCACTATATCGTATAACTGGAGAGCCAGAGCTTCCTCCTTCTGTATCACATTGGTATGTTACACGAGCACCACCACCTCCTACACCAGTTACCATAGCAAACCCGTTTGCGTCTGCGCCAACGTCTGTATTAACAGCTATTTCTTTACGTCTTCCCCCTGGATGTTGTGGAATGTAAATACGTTCTCCTACTGATGCAATATTTGATGATAAACTTAGGTAGCCATATATAGTAGTAGGATTGACAGGTAATTTTACTAAAGTAAAATCTAAAGTTGCATCTGTTTGTATAAATGTAGATGAAGTTGCTTGTAAGTCTGAAGTTGCATTTACTGTTCCGGCACAATTGTCATATTGATAGTTGAACAGGAAATCAGTATTGTTAGCGTCTGAAGCACTACCAATACAGTGGTTGTTTGTCATAACATTTCCATCACAACCTAATAACCATCCAGTACATAAACCTCCACCACCAATAAGTAAGCGGCAAACAGCTTTCGCTTTTCTGCCCATTTCTGTACCGTCGTAACATACAATTGCTTCTTTATTGTCAACTGAGCAAATTGATTCTTGAGAATTACCAGAATCTAATTTTTCTATAGTTTTGTTAATTCTTTTTTGGGAATGTCCATAAGCAACTCTATCAATATTAAAACCATAATGATTTTTGCTATTTCCTTTAGAGTGTAATGCTATTGTTATTTGATCGCTCCATATTGTTCCTGTCCAGAACTCACTAATCATTTCTTTATGTTCTCCAACTATTTTTCCTTTTTCAGAATAGATGTATTCTTCTCCATTTCTTGAAGATACTCTAACGAAATCTCCAGGGGATAAATCGAATGAGTTGATATGAAGTTTTATATATGCTGATCCTTTATTGGTAAATGTTTTAGTGTAAACAACTCCTGCTTCAGAATTATGTAAATACTGATTAGTAGCTGTTAAGTTTAAAGCAAACTGATCTGCAATTTGTAAAGGTTTTCTTTGGTTTTGTGCATATATTACTACATTTAGTAATAAAGTAAAAACAAATAAGAGTAAAGTTTTTTGTTTCATAAATAATGGTTTAAAGGGGGTTGATTAAAAAATATGAAACCAAATATACTAAAACAGAAATCACATTCAGTGTTTAGTAGGGGTTAATCGTAATATATCTCAGGATATATCTCTTAGGATTAACCTGTTACTACTATGAAGGTATAGCGTTTTACTGTATTTAGAGGGCTTAGGGTTGTTTTCATAAAAAGTCATACTAGTTTTGTTTATTTCTCCCACGGTCCATCATTCGTTACATAGGTAAAGGATTTCCCATCAAATCGAAAGAGTCCTTTCCATCCGCCAAACCAAAATCTACCTTGGTTGTCTTCAAAAATGGACAGAATACCATTGGTAGTTAATCCTTCCTTTTTGTGAAAATTGGTAAATGACTTTCCATTATATCGATATACACCATTATTTTCAGCAGCGAACCAGATGTTTCCTTTTTTATCTTCATAAAGACCTCCAACTTCAATACCATTTACAATCCCGTTTTTTGTGAAATTAGAGAATAATTTTCCATTATACCTACTTACTCCGCCATACATGGTTCCAATCCAAATATTTCCTTTAGAATCTTCCATTAGATCACTAATATTATTGTCTGGAAGCCCATTGTCTGTTGTGTAATGGGTAAATGTTTTGCCGTTATATTTGCAAATTCCATATCCGTCCGTTCCAAACCAAATACTTCCTTTACTGTCAGCTAGAATAATTGAAATTCGATTGTCTGATATGACTGATTCAGTATTATTTACTACAGCTTTTGGGATAGGAAAAGGAGTGAATTTTTTGCCGTCAAAACAACTTACTCCATCAGAGGTTCCTACCCAAATTATTCCGTTAGAGTCAATTGTTATGGTCCAAACTTCATTACTAATCAATCCATCCTTCTCGGAGTAATTGGTAAATGACCTGTTGTTGTATTTTGTTATTCCACCGCTGTTTCCAAACCAAACATTACCTTCATAATCTGTTAAAATAGCAGTTGTTCTAGTTCCTCCAAAACCTTTTTCTGGAGTGAAATACTCGAGATATTTTCCGTTGTAACGCATAACTCCGTAGTGATTTGTGCCAAACCAAAGGGTTTCCTTTTTATCTTGAATTATATTACGTACCCAATGACACAGCTGACTTTTGTAGTAAAGCGGAGCGAATGTGTCATTAGGAATAGAATTTTGCTCAACAAAGAAAAGAGAGGAGGGAGGTTTATCATTAGTTGTTTTTGATTGGATTTTGTTGTTTTTATTCGACTTTATTTTACTTTGTCCGTTACACGAAATAATGAATGTAAATAAAATTAAAAGAATAAAAAAAGGAAAACTAATTTGATGGGATTTTTTTTCTAATATCTTTTTCATTTGGATTTATCTTTTAAATACTCATTTAACATCCCATTAAGCCGAAGGAGACTACCAGTTCTTGTTCTATTTTTTCGCCTTTATAATTTTCAGCTGGTTTCCATTTTCCTGATGTGTTATTAATTAATTCAATTATTTTTTCATCAAGCAATGGATAGCCTGAAGATCTATCTAGTTTTACATTTTTAATACTACCATTTTTGGTGACAGTAAAGTATAATTTTGCAGGTCTTAGTTTTTCAGGAACTACATTTGTTCTGGATTTTTTGCTATTTTCTTTAAGGAATTTTTTTAATTCGTTTTTTCCATCTATATGTACGGCTTGTTTTTCTGGAATAATGGTTAGGTGGG
>NVVR01000069.1 GCA_002733415.1 Kordia sp.
TTTTCATTGTCGTATAGTTTATGTTAGTATTATAAAATCACCGGCGGAAATCTTCGAGAGGTCTCCTTTTATCTTGTCGTATAGCCAGTCTTTCACCTCTAGGTATAGCCAATCACCTAGATCGTCTTTAACTGTCTTAGAAGCGCTTATTTGGCTCTTAGGGATGGGGACAAACTCTCCTCCATACCCACTAGTGAGTATCACAATAGCCTTTTCGGTCTCTTGGTAGACTCTCTTGGTCTTTACTTTGAACTTTGCCATGGTTATTCTGGTTCATATGAGAAGAAGAACAGAGAGCCGCCTTTATCGGCTATACCGTCTAATTCTATTCTTGTGTCTTGCTCCCAAACCAAAGCGCCGAGCGAATTAATTTGAAAGGCTCCCGGCGTGTGTGTGTCGTCTGTTTTCATTGTCTAGTATATTACTGTTTGGTGCACTCTTATTTTGGTAGTCATCAACCCATCGATCAAGACAACCATATCAACGTTTCCGCGAACCATGGATAATATTATATCCCTAGGTATTCCGACATCGTGACGGGATACTCCGAAATGGTCTCCGATGGCTTTTCTAGCCTTGTCCCTTAACTCGGCATCTATACCTCTGGCTGATAGCATTGTACCTATCATAGGGTTGTCGCTGTTCTCTGTTTCCATTAGTGTAATGGCTATAGTATTTTTCATGGTCGTATAGTGTTTAGTTAAATGCGTATGCCGTGCCCTTGTCGGTCTCAATTACCTCGTCGGCGCTCTCCATTGCTTGTGTACTTTCTTCGTCAAGGTAGTAGAGTTCGGCGTTGGTATAGTGAAAAATACAATGATACTCGATCGACTTAAAGACGTTGTCTCTTTCGTGTATCAATTCATCTGAAGATAGAGAGCCGTCTGCGCCCTGTAGTATGTCGTTTGTTCTTTCTGCTGTAGTCATGTCGTATAGTGTTAAAGTTTGAATATTAGTATTGTAAGGCCATGCAATAAGGCGTGCACTCTTTGCCGTCTAACTCGAAACACTTTGTTTCTTCGTTGTATTTACCGCCCTCGTTCTCCATTTCGTAGAACGTTTCAAACGGGTTGCCGTCTGGTTCGTTTGGGTTGTCGAATTGCACCTGCATACCTAGAAAGAAATAATCCGGTTCTTCCATCTTGTACACTCTGCCGTTAGAGTGCCCGCCTCTCGCATCCGCTCCGTTGTGAGACTGTAGGATGCAATACGTATCACCATTGATTTCGAAGGTCACCCCCTGCAGGTCTTGTGAGAGGTCATTGTCCCAGTTGTAAGTATAGAACCACTCTTTACTACATAGGTGGCCGTCAAACTCAGCGCCGAAATACTCTATCAGAAAGTCCTCAATTTCCCCTTGATCATTGTAGCACAAGGCTAGATCCGGGTGGTTGAGTTTAAATAAGTTCTCGATGTCGTGGCATGTGCTATCATAGAGCAGTTGTGAGGCCATGAAAGAGGCAATTGGTATAGTTACCCCGTATTCGTCAATAGAGACGCCCTCGTCAAAGCTAATGCCGTTCTTTTGGTTTTGTTGCCACGCTCTACCATCGTCTCCACCTGAGTCTAGGAAGTGTTTCCCGGTGTTTTCTAGTAGCTGTGATTGTATAATTTTTTTCGTTTCGGTGTCCATTGTCGTATGTGTTAAAGTTTGAATATTTAAGGGCGGTAAGGCTTACACGTCCTGTAGTTCGTCATTCATTTCATTAAAGAATGTACTAATTTGTTCCTCTAGGTCTTGAAAGTTCTCTCTAGCATAGTGAGAAGCATGTAAGGAGGCTAACAACTCGCTGTTAATGTTTTCAGTGGTGCAACCCATTTCTGCAGCTAGCTCCGTGCTTTCACTTAGAGAGGCGTCATTTTCTAGTAGGTACTCCATCGCCTTTGAATAGTAGATTATGTCTATATTAAATGCGCCGCTCTCCTCTAGTTGGTCGCCGATGCTGTTGAATGCGTCTTCAAAATCAATTTCATCCGTATCTATATGGTAGACCATATCAATATCAGTGCTTAGAGATTTTAGAAAAGTGTTTATTTTGTTCTGTTGTTCTTCGTTTAGTTCGTTCATGTTGTAGGGTTTAGAGTGTTATTTTAAATTGGTTGGAATAGTCGTTAGTTTCCACGCGCTCGAAATAGCCTTTATCAATAAGGGCGTTAAACGAACCATCAAAGCTCTTTACATGCTCTAGGCATAGGCTTTTCAGTGTGTCGTACTTAATAGGGTTGTTAGGCCCTGTATATTGCTTGCACACCTCTAAAAGTGTTTCCTGCGTAGGCGTTAGCTTTCTTTTTCGCATGTTTTAGAGTGTTATTTTTTCAATGTCTGTTTTCGATATTCTTACGCCTATCAATAGGCCAATAGCGCCGCCTAGGGCTGCAAAGATAATTAGGTCAATCATGTCGTATAAGTTTGATTAGTTAGTATAAGGTACTCACCGTTTATGCAGACTTGTAACTGCCTTGGGTCGGTTTACCTTGTCCCCTATTAAACTTGCGCGGGGAAACTACGCGCCACCTATCACTGTCCCCATAATGTGGTAAGGGTTACTACCCTAGACTATAAGTGATCGGCCTATACCAAGACACCTTCGCCCATGCCTTGTATAGTTGGAACCTCCTAATTTTCTAACCCTGTTGGTTTGTGCGCTTCTAACGTCACTGGAGATATTACGTTCAAACGTTGTGATCTTGTGCACGCACACCGATCTTTAAAATCGAGCGGCGGAATGGCTTAGTTAAGCATCAAAACTATGTAAAGAACTAGTAAGCGTAATCATAATCAATCCTAGTGTGCCTGTATACCAACCCTGCGGCTGTTGTCTGTCTTAGGTAACCTATCAAGTAACGTAGAGCCTATATAAGGGTACACATGTGATAGTGTCTGTGTGTATGAGATATATATTGTTTGTCCCTTTCACATTGCTAACCTACTGCAAATATTCCATATAACCACAACAATTGATTACCGAAAGCATGTGATTCAGGGGATACCCTTAGAAAGGCCTAATGGTTCACCCTTAGTTAGACTAAGGATGCAGCGTACTGCCTGCATAAACCCCCTTATATACAAGGACATTGTTGCCCTGTTGTGAGTACTGTATAATTGCCACCATGCAAGAATACACGTGTTGTCCTGGTCCAGGCCCTGAAGCCCCTATACTGTCCTATAATAATTATTATGTTAAATAGGATCTGATGGCCTAGCTACTCCCCTACTCCACCAAGGAAAGCAAAACAAAGACACACACCACAGAAATAAGAGAGCACGCACGCCCACACACACAGACAGCAGCCCACACACAGAGCGACACAGACCCCCTCGATGCTTTGAGACCTATGAACCGATACCCGCGTCTCTGTAGGCTTGTAACAGTTCGGTTTTCCTTTCGAAAGGGGGGAGGGTAGGGTAAGGTAGATATACTATCCCACCCATACGAATCGTTTTTCAAACTCCCCTACAGCATACCCATGGCTATAAGTAGCTTATTCCTATAGGATCTAGAATAAAACACCCCGGGGGTAGGGTCGATGGTACCTGGTGTATAAAAAAACATGGTTTTAGGTAAGGGTATACACTGAAAGTGTGTGGTCTAGTACATGGTTGTGCGAGGGTAAGTGTTCATATTCCCGGAATATTAGCTATATTCGCTTAAAAACAGATGATATGCCGAAGGTTCCTATAACAGAAGAAACTAAAAAGATGCTGCTTGAGCGTGAGACTGAGTATGTACTTCGGATGTGCGAAGCAGCAATAACTAAAAAACAGAACAAGATGAAAGTAACAGTAGAAGAGAAGAAAGAAAGCCCGGAGAATATATTCTTCGTGGGTAATGTATTAACTAGAATACCTGTAGTAGGGGAGGAGCATCTAAATTATCCAATATTGCTAACCGGTCTAGCTGATGGCTTTCTAAGGTTTCAGGGCTTGATTATGGTTGATGGTTCTGTTCGTCAGATGAATCTCCCTGCCTCCGATGAGATCTACAAACAGTTCCACGGTACTATAACATTGGAGGTAGGATCATGAAGTTAGTTAGTACGACAGATTTTGTTTTGAATCAAGATCACTTAGTTCAGACGGCTCAGAAAGATCACGGGTCTGCTTACGGGGCGATATTCAAATATGCCGAGTTCCTCAAACAGCCTTTAGAGTTGTGGATGTTTGTTCCTTGTGGGGAGGATGGCTTGCCGTTAACGAGAGTAGAGTTGATGTACGACCAAGTAAAAGCTCAGGCTGGATACTCAAAAGCGATAGATAAGCGGGAGAAGGCAAAGAAAGCTGAGGAGAGGGTTTTGTTTCAAGACTGGGGAAATTGGTTTGACAACAACGCAAGTTTACTTCTTGATGTCTGCCTAGACATGGACTCTCTGGTCCTGTATGAGGTCACCCTCACCCCTAACGCTATTAAACAACTAGGACTATGAGGTACGCAACGAAAATAGACATAATCGATGCTATGCAGTTGGTTCCTGATAATGCTGATGAGTTGGTGATATTTTGCGATGGGAACATAAAGTCTAACCCTATGGTCGGCGTTCTGGTTAATACTGTTCACGGCTGGATGGCTGTCAGGAGAAAGGACTATGTTGTTAAAGATATGTCCGGCCGGCTGATTGTCTTGCCTGAGAATGAGTTTAACATGATATACGAACCTATAAACCCAAAGAAATGAAATCATCATATCAAAGATTAAAGGATCAGATTGCGGAGTTAAATGAAGAGAACTCCGCGTTATATGCGGATATTAGGGTGTTGGTTAAGGATCCCGATAGTCACGAGGCTTCTTTACTAAAAGTAAAGTATGAGTTTTACTACTCGACTGAAGACATGCTGTGGTATGGAAGCCATCCTATGGTTACTTCTGAGGGCTCTACTACTGTAAAGGTAAGCGGAAGCCTAGGGAAGTCTGGGGGTGGGATAGGTCCTATGATGAAAGCTGCTTTAGAGGCTGG
Organism: Kordia sp.; assembly: GCA_002733415.1. Taxonomy (GTDB): domain Bacteria; phylum Bacteroidota; class Bacteroidia; order Flavobacteriales; family Flavobacteriaceae. The sequence goes on from NVVR01000069.1 coordinate 4,954, forward strand.
AGGTAGGCCTCGTATTGCTCCTGCTACTTCTAGATTGCCTGAATGGTGGACGGATGCCATGAATGATATTGAAGATATTAATGACAATAAAAACGAAGAAGATGAAGAGTAACTACTACACGCCAAACATAGAAGAGTTCCATGTGGGGTTTGAGTATGAACAAAACTGGCCTGATACATTCAACGGCATAGAGGACGTTCATAACCATGGGTTAAAGAAGTCGGACGTTAGGGAGCCGCTAAGTAAGCGGTCTTCTCACAGGTACGAGCGGGACAACTGGAGCTCCCTGTGTTTTGATGGGGATTATTACCTTCCCTCAGAAGAAGATCTGTCCATGATAAGAGTGAAATGTTTAGACGAAGAAGGGATAGAAGATTACCTAAACAAGGTTGAGCAGAAAACAGGCAAGAAATGGAAAAGAGGCAGGCAAGCTGTAAAGGGCGATGCCCCTGCAACAAGCCCTTGGATAGAGTTCATTTTCGAAGATGCCTCGTCTATGATCTTCAATGAGTACCTCCAGAAGGTGCTGGTAGAGAAGACCGGTACGCACGGGAGAGGAAGTCACATAGTGTTTAATGGCGCTGTTAAAAACAAATCAGAATTAAAAAGAATACTAAAACAGGTAGGCATATGACCCACCTAGAAATAATGAAGAAGATCATGAAGACCCAGAAGCTATCTAAATCAGAGACAGCCCGCAGAATGGGGGTCTCTAGGACACAGATATATGCTTATCTGGACGAGGATAGCGGTGTAGAGCCTAGGTATGGGGCTATAGAGAGTCTAGTGGAGCAGAGTGGATTCGAGCTAAGGATTCTACTCACTTGCTAGAAAAAGTGTATCTTGGGCTTCGATAACGCTAATACTAACCAAAAAGCATTTCATGGCAACACATAGTAGAGTGAGACTCAACGAAGAGGAGTATCGTCTTATACAGGAGTATAGGATGAACAAATCCCAGAAGAGGCGGGGGGATAGTAACTTCGATGTTAGGCTATCGCCTATAGAACTGGAGCATGTAAAGATGTTTCGAGAAAAGCACTCGGCCCTGGTTAAGGAATGCGAGGAGAAAGGTATAGAGGTAGAGGACGTAAAACACTACTGGTATAAGTCCGAAGGGTTCTCTTTGTTTGTTAAAGGTAACCAAGGAGTAACTTACAAAGAGGTAAGGCAGGAGATCGTTGATTCGATGTGTGAACATGCTTATGAGTACAAGAAGATTGATTATAAGCCTTGTGCTGATCCTCACGCTTTGGTTATAGACCCTGCTGATATCCATATAGGGAAGATCTGTAGCTCTTTTCAGATAGGTAAGGAGTACAACTCTCAGATCGCTATTAAGCGCGTTAAAGAGGGTGTTAGAGGCTTATTAGCTGAAGCATCACACAAACAGATAGATAAGATCATATTTATCACTGGGAACGACATTCTGCATGTAGACAACAACAAGAGTACTACTACTAACGGCACTCATCAGCATATGGACTCTATGTGGTTCGATGCTTTTATGATGGCCAAGAGATTGCTTGTAGAGGTATTGGAGGAGTGCATGAGTGTAGCTCCGGTAGAGGTAGTGTACAATCCATCTAACCATGACTATGTGTCAGGCTTTATGTTATTGGATAGTATCTCTTCCTGGTTCCACAAGTGCGAGGATGTGATCTTCCATAATGATATGGCTCATCGTAAGTATGTGCAGTATGGTAAGAACCTTATCGGGACTACTCATGGTGATGGAGCTAAAGAGATTGATCTTCCTAGGCTTATGGCTGAGGAGGCTTCTGAGTTCTGGCATGAATGCCTTCATAGGTACATCTATACTCACCACGTACACCACAAGCATATGAAGGGCCATGGTAGTGTGCACATAGAGTCTATGTCTAGTCCTAGTGAAGCTGATTCATGGCATCATATAAAGGGATACGAGCACGCTCCTAGACAGATAGAAGCATTCCTTCATCATCCGAAAAAGGGACGTACAGCGACCTTTACTCACACTTTTTAATAGCGTATAATTTCGCTACCTTTGAGAGCATGTATGTAATGTATGTGTTCTACAGGTGGCTCCCTTATGATCAAGAAAGAGACGAGGGAAGCCTATTTGATGTCTTGCTTATGCAAGAGGATATGATGTACGACTACGATGTAGCTGTACTGGAGTACTGGTTAAACTGATCCTCTTCAAAATCGAGAGTCTCGACAGAGATGTCCGTAATCTGGTCCAGGGTCACTCTAAACAGCCTATCTAAGGTTCTGTCACGCGATATAAGCGCATATCCATCCCTTTGCTTGATAACAGCTACGTAGGCGTCTACTCTGTTGTATGTGGTTCTAAGTACAGTTGTCTTCATGTCTAAAACATTTTGTTGTTTCCGTAAATGATCTTCTCTATGCAGTTAACCGGTAAGCACCTCCATTTGTGTACAGATGCTGTGTATACTGTAAGGATCCTCTCCGCCTCTAGCTTTTCAAACTCGATCACGTTGTGAGCCTCCAGTAGTATGTCCGGATCTATAGCGAACCCCCTAGACTTGTCTGTAGTCTTGGATAGGTACCAGCTAAGCATGGCGCTTTCTATTTTCATGTCCCTTTGAATATTAGGATCGTGTAGATGATGCTCATATCTTCTACAGTGGTGTTCATACCCCTAAATGGCATCCATCCTTCTTCAGAAGCCTTGTTTAGCTTCTCTAGCAGCTTTTTCTTACTGACCTCTTCTATTATATCAAACTTCATCTTCACCTTTCAATAGTTTCATTATTTCGTCTAAACTGTACGAGTCTTTGCCTTCTAGGAGCTCAGCAGCCACTACCAGAGCAGCCTTAAGCATCTTGATTCGCATCTCTGCCCGTTCTAGGTTCGCTTCCGCTACAATCAGCCTATCGGCCAGGTTGCGTGTTCCATGATCTTCTATCATAGCTTCTGTATTTTGATTCCTTCCTGTACGCCGAGTACCGGCCAGTCGAACCATGTTAAAAAGTCAATACGGTGTGTGTACCGTAAGTTCATGCAGTCATGGACTATCCATACTCCACTATACCACTCCATGGGGCAAGATACGTTAATCGTGTCTCCATAGTGGTAGTCACCTCCTTTAAACCACAACATGTCCTGTGAGAGAGCACACCACCGAAGATCTTTAGTCTTCAGCAGTGTTGTGTCTATCCATGCTCCGTCAGCTGTGTTGTAAGGAGTGGCGTCGCACTGTGCGGTCACCGGTTGATATTTTGTTCCCCGTAGGGATGGATTCTTCTCGAAAGGCGGTAGGCTTTCTACCGATTTGGGGGTCAATAGGGGGGCTTCAGTTAGATACGACGGGGGGTTAGGCTCGTGCACTAGTGTAGTGTCTACTACTGGAAATACCTGTGTGTATGTTATCCTTAGCAGTTGTGTATATGTTATCCCTATCAGTATAAATGCTAATGATCCCATCAATACCGCCTTTCCTATTCTCTGTTCTCTATTCTTCATCTTCCTTGACTGTTTCTATCTGTTTCATTGATTCTGTGAACTTCTTCTCTGTTAGTTCGGCTAGTCCTGGCTGGTTCATGTACTGCTTAACGCTTACGGGCACTCCTGAGCACCTTAGGACCATTATAGCTTCATACATGTCGATGATCTCGAATATATGCTTCTCTCCGTTTGGCTTAAGTAGTACCCATGTCTTGCCTGATGCTCTCGATAGGTTGAAGTCTGCCAAGGTGTAGATGCGTGTGGTTACGTCATCACTACTACCTTCATCTACTGTTTCTTCGAAGCCCAGGTATTCGGGGATGAATATGTCTCCCTTCAAATGTTCTCCTTGCATCACTGACTCCTTTATCAGGGCCAGGACTTCTTCTCTAAGTTCTTTTCCCCAGCGGGTCAGCTCTTTTATCTGATCTTCTTGTTCTCTAATCTTAATCTTCTTCTTTCCAAAATATAGCATTCTGTTGTGTTTTAGTTGTGTTTAAATCAGGGCGGTAAAATACTGAAAGAACATACCTCCCTACTAGTTTAATACTTACTTCATGCAATAGTCATAGATATATAGTCAGTTCCGCGTTGGTAGATGTTTCTTTCACATGAATTATAGAAGCGGTAACCTGAATAGTTAAACTTCTGCATGTTATTGAAAACTTTACGATCTACGTTGGGGCGAATAAGTCTAAGGTGCGTCTCGGCTTCAATTAAGCCCATCTGAAGCATTAACTGCTTAACATTGGCACCTGAGGTCGTTCCTCTACCTAGAAGCCTCCCAAACCCGTTACATGACATTACCGTTTTTCCCAGAGACCCATTTAGATTGTTAGGGACATAGCTCAGCTTGCGGACATTCTTGTCCTTGCTGTGTATAGCTCTTCCCTTCTCACCTGAATGATCTCTATGTGATCTCAACTGCATCATGAAACGCTGACGCTCTAGGTTAGCTTCAAGAAGCTTGGACCCTAGTAGTGCAATCAGTTGTTTGATAGTAACCTGACGTGTTGTGGTAAATGTGCATGTATTTGCGAATCTATGAAGAGGCAAATTCTGCTGCTTGTAAATGTCTTGTAGTCGTATGAAGATGATGTCGTTTCCGTCTCTCTTAGCCCAGCCCAGGTCCAGGAGTTTGCTTATCTGTGTACGGATGTTCTTTTCAGACAGCCCTGTCTCGCGCGATAGGTGTGCACGGTTGCCGTTGTTTAGTCTGGAGGAAGTGTATTGGTATTTGAACTTAAGGTAGTATGCGTAGGTTCTTAAGAGGTCTTTGCGGACCAACTTACGCAGTAGTAATTCATGCGTCTTGATGATATGGGAGCAAGCAGAGCTCATTGTGTGTGTTTAGCAGCAAGTGCCCCTCGGGTGTCTGGGAGACTCCCTCAGGGCGATGATACTCTGCTAATAACACGAATCTACTAATTAAATTCGTAACTGGCAAATTATACTGCAGTAGAGGCCAAAGCGATGACAGCTGTATAGGCTGCATCACGAGCTGTATCGTCAGCAAACTTCCAAGTAACAGACTTAGGGTTGTTGCCGTGATCAAGCATAGAGAATACTAGGTAAGAAAATTCCTTAACACCAGTCGCCTGATCGTTAGAGATTTTCGTCATAGTAGCAATAGCTTCTACGTTTACCGGATCAGCGTCTCCGTTGATAGTGGTAGTGGTGTGAATTAATGGTTTTACAAGTGCACTCATGGTTTTTGTTTTTGGTTATTGATTATTTTTCTAGTTTAACTCCGTACTTAGACACAAGAGCTTCGTATTCGCAGTCTCGATTTTCTTCGTTGTTGTACTTCCAGGCAGTCTCTCTAGGAGACACACTGTTTTCATCCCTAACGAATAGGATCTGATACTTGCCTACATCGCTCTGTTTTTGATCAGGGCTCTTGTGCTTCAAGAAGGTAAAAGTCCTGCTTAGGTTGACAGGGTCCGGAGTCCCTATGGCTAGCATAGAGATCGTAAAAATGTTTTCGTTCATGTTCGTAAGTGTTTTGGAGCCATAAAGATAGGTAAATTTTGTGGTATAGAGAAAAGCAATACCTTTGCTTAAACTAAATCAGATAAGATGAAAGCAAACGAAACGATCCAAGCACTGGAGAAATTCAGAAAAGAAGCACACCAGATCAAACTAGCCCTAACAGGCGTGATCATGGACAAGAAAGACGAACACAAGGAAGACATGGAGAAAGCGACCATGGTCCTAGTGAACTCACTAGGAAGGGTTATCGACGGAATCCGAAAGCAGACAGGGTTCAACAGCACAACGGTTAAGTACACAAACGACACCTCTTTGTCTCCACCTATAGTATTTGGCATCAGCCAGTCTAAAGAGACAGCGTGTTCAATGCTTATAACGATGTCCCACAGCATTATGCAGAACCTTAGACACATCGAAGGAACTAGCTCTGGAAACATCATCGACGAGACCAACAACAAGAAGATTGAGAGAAACAAATCGTTCGGAATGAACATGGCGAAAGCTATTGCAGCATCGGAACACATCTACGAGATGACCTCCTCTCAACATAAAAAAGTACACGACGCTAGAGTTAAAAAAGCAAAAGCAAAGGCCTAATGGGTTAAAATTGCCTAACTTAGCATCAGTGAATAGATAATTCATATCGAAAGGAGAAGGGGCTAGCAAAGCAATGCGTTAGCTCCTTTTTTCGTATATTACCACCATGGCTGACCAGAAGAAGAAGACCATAAATAACAAGATAGTAACAGAGAACAAGCTAGACTATCTAGAGGACTTGTACCACAGCAAGATCCCTTTGAGCGAAAAGCAGCTCGACCTCTTAAAGAAAAGCGGGAGGATAGACGTAATCCCTTCCCCAAAGAAACCAAAGCGCCAGGCATTAGAGACGGACGACCTCTCTAAAGGCGACAACCAACAACTTGCTGATCAATATGTAGACGTAGTAGAAGAGAACGAGGAATACAACCCGGACTCAGACGTTATAATCTTAGAATCAGACAGTTACGACAGGCTATCTGATAGCTCTCTATTCAAGTATTCAGGCGGCATGGAGATCGACAGGAGCGATTGGATGCCAGACTCTGTGATACACCACAAGGAAGATTTCGTCCGATGGGTAGACTCTATAAACAACGGATTCCAGAGAATGGTAGAGTACAAGCCATTCCAGCTGTACTGCCAGCAAACCACAGACTGGTTAGCAGACGGAGAGACCATACACGACCAGGACACCTACGAAGACAAGAAGGAGTTCGCCTTCAGAGAGATAGGCCGGTGTCGTCAAAACACATTATACTTCATGGACAAGTACCTCCAACTAAAGGAGGGGGATATGGGTACCGGATCGATGAAGTACCTATCAAAACCAGTGCACAAGGTGATTGCATTCATGTTTGACTGCGGGTACTCTACCATGACGGGTAAACCTAGACAGATCGCGGCAACATCTACATATGGGGGTTGCGCGTTAGCTAAGATATGCTTCAACAGGAACTTCTTCCTTAAGTTCATAACCATGGATAAGGAATCGGGTATTGAGATCTTTGAAGACAAGATCAAGTACCCGTTTAGTGAGCTGCCTAACTGGATGAAGCCAGAGGTAAGTAACGACAGAGAGAATCAGTTCAGGCTCAGCAAGAAGTCTGAAAAGAAAGGAACCAAGAAGGGGGTCAACTCCAAGATATCTGTAGTGGCACCATCTGTGGCTGCTATTAACGGTGGATCACCTCAGCTAGTGATGATCGATGAGGCTGGTTACATCAGTATGCTCGGTAAGATGATCAAGGAGGCTAGACCTACTATATTCTGGCAAAACCCTGAAACAAAGCTACTTGAGACAAAGCGTCAGATCATTATCTGGGGCACAGGTGGTGAAATGGATAAAGGCGGTAAGGCTTACGAGGAAGAGTACTACGCAGCGCTAGAAGCATGGAAGGATCGTAACTTCGAGTACGGAATCATACCGATATTCTTCGATTGGACTACTAGGCCTGGTATAACAAAGGATCACTACAATAACGAGAAGCGTAACTACACTATCGACGGCCCTGGAAGGGATGAGCGAATGGTTCAGTTCAGACAGCATTACCCTACCATACTAGAGGACATGTTCCTTACGTCTTCTAAGCTACTTGTATCTATCGACTGGATAAACACCAACCTGGAGCGTATACAGACGATGGACGCCGACCTTAAGCCTAAGAAGGGGTACTTCGAGCCGATATACGACACCTCTCAGCCTGCAGACGAGAATAGTGATGTGGATTTTAAGATAACAGGGGCTACATTTATACCGGTAGACGACGCTGACCCTCGGGCTTCGGTGACAATATTCATGGACCCTAAGCACGGGTGGGAGAACAGGTATTTCCAAGGAACGGATCCTGTGGCTTCGGATAACGGGTTCTCAAAAATGGCATCAGCTATATTTGACTCCCACTACAAGACCATAGCAGCTGTAGTCAACTACAGAGAGTCTAATCACAAGCACACGTTCCTCCAGAACATGCTGTTGGGACTCTACTACTCAAAACCAGGAACCATGGCCGTAAAGGAGCTCGTAGAGAGCAACATAGGCCTGGCTTATATTGACTACAAGGACAACAAGGGGTTCTACGACTCGTTAGTGTATAGAACGGAGCTTCCCGAGTACATGCAAGGAGGAAACAGTGCAGAAGGAATAGACAACAGGGGTGCTAGAACAAGGATGATCATAAACAAGATGTTCGAGTTCCTGGATGCGTTCGGAGATAGGATGTGGATCGACATTGCCTTCAAGCAGCTTCGGACTTTCGTGTGCAAGGTAACTAACAATGGCACAGAAACATGGGGCACCATAGACACCAAGAAATACGATGATGATGTCTTGTTTGCCATTGTTTTTGCCTATATTTGTAGCTTATGTTACGAACACACTCCTCCCAAAGAGCGGGAGTCCGAGCTAAAATCCTTCAATGTATCGAGGGTACTAAGCAGGGATAACGACGGTGGCTTGTACTATAGAGAGAAAAAAGAACGCACCAGATAATGGCAGAATCAGAAGACAATAGAAAGTATTCTCTCTTTTACCCAACCTCTAAAAACAGTCTGCTTTCAGACTACCCAGAACTAAAGAAGAATAAGGTATTTCAGGAGCTAAACAAATCCCAGCTTCTTTTCGTGTGGTTCTACGCTAACGAATCAAGCCCCTTCTTTAAGATAGAAGACAGGAGAGAGAGAGTAAAGGAGAGCATAAAAAACTCATTTAACGCCGGAGACAAGAGGAATAAACTCAGAAGCTCCGACCATGAGAAGTTCCTGAACGGGAATTTCGGAAAGAATATTGACAACGGTATTCAGGAGATGCTTAAGTATAAGCAATCTGTAAGAACACTGGCGAAGAAGATGGTTGAAACCACCTTGAAGAACTATTTGGCGATCATAGACGTAGACGTAACAGATGAAACGTTTAATGACAAAGACGGCGAAATGGACTTCTCGAAAAAGAAAGCATATGTAGACGCATCGGCGACTATAATAAAGAACCTTGATGGTCTTATAGAGAAAGCTGAACAAGGATTTGGAATCGTAGAAACAGCCGAAGATGTGGGTGCTGGAAAAGACAACGACGACGACAACAGCTTCGCAGACCAATTTCATGAAGAAAAATAGTAAATATGTCACACCTGTTCTCAGCCCAGCCTAACAAACCAAATAGGTTAGATAGTTCAAAGTATCCAAACAAGGACACTAACAAGGACTATCATGTAGATTACGCTATGTGGGCTGTAACCAACGCTCACAACCACCAGCACTCAGAGTGGCTCAACAGGATTCGCAACAACAAGAGATTCTACAAGGGAGACCAGTGGGAAACGAGAGAGGATAAGGAAGCGTTCTTGAAAGACAGCTCAGGTCAGACAACAAACAGAATTAAGATCGTGCACAACCTCATCCGCCCTATGGTGGAGCAGTTTAGAGGTAATGCAATAAGACTATCGATCAACGCTACAGCCAAGAGCGTATCTCCTAGGTCCATCTCCAGAAAAGACAAGCAACTCGAGGAGTTGTTGTTTAAGACAGAGGTAGCTAACGAGTTTCCAGGGATCGGCGCGATAATCAGAGACAACTCCAAAGAGATTGGTGAAGACGAAGCGGAAACGACTACGATCTTCAATAACCTATACGTTGACATGTACCTGCGGGACATGAACAACTTGCTTAAGTACGTAGCCAAGCTTAACGACTTTAAAGAGATGCAACCTATGATGGCTATCCATCTCAGCCTCACCGGCTTGATATGTGTAGAAGCATTTGAGCACGGCGGACATCAGAGATACAAGGTTATGGAGCCGGAAGACTTCTGGTGGGACAGAGACGCTAGAAGGTATGACCTAACAGATGCGAACTACATGGGCACTGTTGAGCCTATGGATCCATCAGCTATATTCGAGATGTGGCAGAACATCCCTATGGCTGACAGAACATCTATAGAGAACTACGTGTCATCTCAAACGTCAGGATCAGAGAATCGATACGAGCACAATAGCAGAAGCTTCAACTCGACAAAGCTACCTGTATATAAGGCTTACTGGAGAGACATTGATCACTTCCAGTATGGATGGGTTATGACTGACCTAAACATCCCTCAGCTGGTTAAGATCAATCACACTGAGCCTGGCCAAGAAGAGCCTAAGTGGACAAAGAAGGATCTTATCGATCCGCCAAACACCCCTATGAGTAGATCTCTATTCAAAGGCAAGTCCAAGGTGAGAAACCTGTATGTAGACGTATTAAGATATTGTGTATTCATCCCGGGAGATGTAGTAGCGGCTGGATCAAATAAAAACGAAGACAAAGTTGCTGACATCGCACTCGAGTTCGGAACACACGCATACCAGGAGACTGACTACTTAGACTTATCTAACGTCAAGTTCCCGTTTAAGTGCGCTGTATGGGGTTATATCGACGGAGAGGTGTTTAGCCCTGTTGATGACGCTATAAACCCTCAGAGGTTCATAAACCGCGTCCTATCTGTTACTGAGTCTCAGATAAACAATGCTGGAGGATCTAACGTCATTATAGATGAAGACACTATCGCTGGACAGGACAAAGGTGAGATCTACAGAGACATTAAGCAGGGTAATCCTGTTTCTATACGTACAAAAGGTAGAGGTGTACCAAACTCGGTAGGCTTCTATGATGCTACTTCCAAGAAGGGCACGTATGACATGTTCCAGTTGATTCCTATCATGAAAGGTCTCATTCAGGACACTACCGGTATAAACGAGGGACTTAAAGGTGAATCCACCGGCCCGGATCAGTTGGTCGGGGTGACTCAGCTTCTAATCCAGAAAGGATCCTTGATGCAGGAAGCGTTCTACGATGCTATAGCTAAGGTGCATGTTCAGATGTATCAGCACACAGCCACAGTAGGTAAGAGAATGTACATCGATAACGAGATGGAGCTTTCTTTAGCTGTAGGAGACATAGGCGCGGAAGTTATTAAGCTTTCAAAGGATTGCAAGAACGAAGACTTTAGAGTGTTCATAGAGAGAGACAATAACTCTGAAGCTATGCAGACGCAAGCGGATCAGTTACTTGGATTCTTCTTAGAGAACCAAATCATCGATCAGGTAACGTTCACAGACTTGTACGGAAGATCAACTCCGGACGAAGTTATGTTCGAACTACGCCAGAGAATGAGACAAAAAATGGAAGCCGATCGTAGAGCAGCCAAGCAGCAGAATCAAGAGCAGCAGCAAGCAGCTCAGCAAGAACAGCAGATGATGGCCCAGGCACAACAGCAGGAAGCTCAATCCAAACAAGAAGCTTTCCAGATGGACGCAAACAACAAGGAGCACGACCTAAATAAGATCATAACACAAGGAGCAGTAGACTCAGCTAGAGACGAAGAGAATAGAGAGGCTCCTGAATAATGTAGCATTGAACAGAATTTTCATTATATTTGCATATCAGATAATCAGAACATAAGATGGAAGAATCACCGAGCACACCAAGTAACCAGAACCAACCGGAGCCTAGCGCAGCAGACCAAATAGCGCATGACGTAGCGTCAAACTCAGCTCTACAAGCAATCTCTTCTCTCCCCGGAGCGGAAGGATTAATGGAGAGCATTACAGAAGGAAGAGTAGCAGAAACTACAGGAGTAGAGCCAGCAGCAGCCCCGGCACCAACTCCAGACGTAGCCCCAGAAAACGAGCCACAACCAGTTGCGGAAACCCCAGAAATAGAACCGGCTACACCAGAACAGGCACCACCAGCAGAACAAGCGGTACCAGAATCACTACCAACAAGCTCGAGTGAACCGACACCAGAACCTTCGGCGATAGATAGTCCTATCTTCGGCGGAAAGAAAATTGAGCCAGGAGCTCAACAACAAATTGACCTAACATCTCTAGGAGACTTGAGTAATGTAAACGGTTTTTTAAAGGACAATTTTGGAGTCTCAGACTTAAATGATTTAGGATCTCAGATTTCAGGGTACAAGGATAAAGCGAGTCAGTACGACGAAGTACTAGGGCAAAAGAGCCAATACGACGAACTGTTCACCAACATGCCCAAAGCTCTTTACGACGCCACGATTGCGTGGAAGCAAGGAGGAGACTGGAAGAAGATGGTCACAGAGTCCTCAGGCATGGACTTCACTAAGGATGTTGCAGCCCAGAGTGATAAAGACCTCCTGAAGATGGCGGGGAAAGACTTCACAGAAGAGCAGTGGGATGAGTATGGAGACACAGACGGCGATCCGCTCATAAAGATGGCGGTAAACGCATCTATTGACCTAGCCAAGGGTCAGTACACTATGAAGCAGCAAGCGCTAACCCAAGAAACTCAAAGGTTAACGCATAACGCAGAATCTCACGTCGCATCAGTTAACGATTCGATAAAGAGTTCAATAGAGCATTTGTCAACAGCTATAGAAGGTGTTGACGATCAGTATGTTAGGAAGATAGAAAAAGATATGCAGGGCGGAGTAAACAGCCAAGCTATCTTCGATGTCTTTTACAACGCAGACGGCACGTTCAAGAAAGATGCTGCAGTTAGATTAGTCTACGCAAGAGACGGAGAGAGTCTAGCTAACCAGTATAAAGCGAGAACGGCAGTTGATATTGAAAACAAAGTAACAGAACAGATGCTCCAGAGAGGGTCTCAAGTTCCTACAACTGGAACAGGAGCATCAACAGTAGAAGGAACTCAGAACGAAAGACAGACAGAAATAGAAGGACACATTCAGGCGCTCACAGGTTGGGCCGAGAGTAAAAAAACCTTTTAAATAATCTATTATGAGTAACCAAGCTTACACGCCGGGTTTAGGTAACCTTCCTTTTGGGAACCAGAACACGAACCCGCAAGCCTCCTTTTATGGAGTCGAATCTCAGTTCTCTCCATCGGAGGCGAACCTGATTGAAAAGGCGATCAAGAGCGTTATTTTTGACGCTGCGCCAGCACAATACACTTCTTTGAAATTGCTTTTCGCTAAGCCGTTTGAAGATGTGAACCTCGATGAATTCGAGTATCTAGAAAAAACCTTCGGACGTAGCCCGATTGAATCTGCAGCCATTGTAGGCGCAGCAGCAGCAGCTCCTGGTGCAAACCAGACGCAAGTTATCGCTGTTACAGCAGCTTCTCTTAATGCTATGACGATTGACCTTGTTATCGTGTATCCTGATGGATCGCACGGTGTAATCACTGCTATTGGTGGTGGTAACATGACTGTGAACTCTTTGACTAACGCGGGTCTTCCTGCTGTTGTTGTTGGGGATGTATTCTCAATCCAAGGAACAATCCGTGCTGATGGTATGGATTCATTCTCTAACTATGAACGTCTAGAAACGATCACTCGTTACAACTACGTTCAATTCTTCTTGAGAGCGCACAGATGGGCTCGTCGTGAACTCCAAAAGCATGTGAATGCTGGAACCACTAACTACCTCAATGAGGACAAGCAAGAAAAACTCACACAGCTTAGAATTGACATGTTCAACTCTTTCTGGAATGGTGAGCGTGGAGAATACGCTATCGCAAACGGTCATGTAGCTAAAGCTATGGGTGGTATCTACCCAACTATGATCGCAGCCGGTTCAGCATCAGCTAACCCAACTCTTGCGGGTCTTCAAGCAGCTTTCGAGACGCTTGCATTCTCTACAAACCACAAGAAAGAGGGAGCGACACGTTTCATTTACGGAACGGATGAGATTCTTAACGAATTCTCTAAAGTGTACAAGCAACCAGGTCTTCGCTATGAGCCGAATGATATGATTGCAAAACTCAACCTCAAACGTATTGAGCTTGGAACAATGAACTTCGTTCTTGTACCTTGTGAGCTATGGAGAGAAGAGTCTTGCTTCCCGTCAGATTGGGCGCGAAGAGTAATTGTCTTGGATCAAGAAACAGTTAAACCTAAGAAAATGAAGGGTCTCCCATCATTCGAAATGGGCCAGACAGACGACCTCGGCAAGGGAAGCTTCCGAGATTACGTTGACTTCTGGGTAGCTGGACAGTTGAGCATCGAGTTTAACAACCCGATTGCATCATTCATCTTGGACATCCAATAGAAAAACATGGGTAGGGCTTCGGCTCTACCCTTTTTATCATAAACAACGAAAACCAAATGTCAGTAAGAACAGACGATCAAGAGCCTGACGGCAACGAGAAGAAAAAAGAAGAAAACGAAATCCAGAACCTACCTAGTCTCGAAGAGCTACAAGCGTACATCGATGACCTAGTAAAGAAGAAGCTGGATGACATGCCAAAGCAAGCAGCCTCATCCGAAGGCTCCTCTGACATAAAAGAGTTGGTTGCAGGACTTAAAGAGAAATCAGATTCTGAAAAGTACGGAGCTCAAAGCGGCTACGTAGATGTAACAGACATCGATAAGGATGACTTTTTAGAACCAGGGAAAGAAGAGAACTTCTATGCCCATAAGACGGGATACGTTGTTGTTGATGACAAAAGGAATGGACTTCCGGTTCAGACACCTTTTAAAAACGTAATTGTATTTAAGTACCAAGCCACCAGAAAGCTAGGGACAGGTAAGGACGTTCAGCTGTTTAGCTATGCGAACTACGTATGTAAGAGTAGAAAAGAAGCCCAGTGGCTTAGAGATCACTCTATGTACGGAACCATGTTCTTCTCTAGAGCAGATACAGCTCTTAATGTAGACGGAAGAAAAGCGATCAAGCTAGCCAAGTTTATGACAAACATGGCAAACCTAGATCAGTATGCATTATTCAACATGGCTAAGCAGCATGGTGTTGAGCCAGGGACAGATGTGCAGGAACTAAGAGCAAGATTAGCAAACAAATTTGCTGAGAAAGCTATGGACGAGGAAAAAGCTGCCAGCAGTGCAGTCTTAATGGAAACGAGAAAAGCAGAAGAGCTTATGGGATTCAGTCCGCCAAACTAAAAACAAAAACTAAAAAATGATAAGTGTCCAGACAGTTGTAGATAGGATGAATGCCACACTGGATTCTGAGGGATCTGATCGCTATTTGTTTGATCAGGACTTCAAGCCAGCTATCAACTCATCAGTTGAGTGGTTAGTAGCAGTCTTCACTAAGACCTTCGCTGACAGTAAATTGTCGGAAGAAGATCTCAAAGAGCTTATCGTTGTAAGATTATGGCAAGCGAATATCTTTTCTAGAGTCCATTTTGACCCATCTTCAACAGGAGATGATCTGTGGTCCATTTTAAGAGTATCTCCAGAGCCAGAGGTTTATCCTCAAATAACACCCCCACCACTAGTCACTCCTGGAACATCATCCGTATACAGGGGTGACTTAGTGTTTGTTAAAAGCAGACACGCAGCCAGAAGACTCACTCTAGAGCAGTGGAACGAGAATGTGGACAACATATTCGAGGCCGGCAACGAAACACTCTTAAACGGCTTTAAAAGCTACGCATACGCCACAGACATCACTTACAATACAGCAGTAGGTGGAGAGATAGAAATCAGACCATCTGTGGCTGAAGACTTTGTAGCTATCACGTACCTCAAGTACCCTGAAGATGTTACACTGATCTCGGATCAGATACTCCTGCCTAAGTCGTTGACTAACTTAGTTTACGAGAAGGCTTTGAATTTCATATCTTATAAGCAAGGCGATCAAACTAATCTCTACACAGTAACAGCTAGAGATGTTCAGATACTAACAAACCTAATGATGTAATGGCGGGGATATTACTAAGACATATTGTAGATGACATAGCCAAAGATTTCAAGCAAGTCTTTGATGATAAGATCATTCAGAAATCTCAGTTCGCATACTGGGTACTACTTATTGGAAATCGCTTAAGGGCTCAGCATATCTCAAAGAGAGATTCTGGCGCATTCCTAAGCACCTTTATTGTTCCTGTTAACGTCCACACGGTGAACAATAATCCGAATGAGATAAAATCTAGGAAGCATATCATACTTCCGAAGTGCATTTACGACTATGATGAGGACAAGGGGATTGAATACATGTCTTACTACGTGGAGGAGAGGATTGAGGGTTGTCGCCCTCCGTTTACGAATCAGACGTTTACACGCACGACACCTAAGGCGTCGGAGAGATTGTATTTCAGCAAGTACGAGACACCTAACCCTAAGAACCCGTACTTCTATCGCGTTAGCGACCACTTATATCTCCTCGGGATAGAGTGCGTGGATGTGAAAAACATTGAGATAGGAATCTACTCTACCTTGGACCCTGTTACTGAGATCGACCTAGATGCTCCTTTTGATTTCCCAGAAGAGCTTCTCATCCAACTTAAGAGACAAGTGCTTGATCTAGGTAGATTCGTATTACTCGTTCCGGAAGAAAGAGTGAACGACGGAAACGACAACATTGAAGGAGCTAAGGTTCCTACGAACAAGATAACAAGTGTAAATGAATTGAGTCAAGACACTCCTAACAACAAATAAATGAATTTCACAAGACAAAGCTTCGTAACTAGTAACGAGATCCTTGCTGACGTTCTTAAGGTTGTTGGCGACGTAGAGCTCAGATTCAACTCAAAGGGATACTATGTATCTCAGATACAACAAGCCTTAGAGGAGCTGTCGTTTGACACGTTCTTCGACGAAAGAAACGAATCGTTCGACATCTCTTCAAACCTAAGGGTCGAACTACCTAAAGGGGCGTTCAACATTAAGCAGGTGTATTTGTTTAGAGGAGATGACTGCAACTTCGGATCACAGTCTCAGATCGTGTATCACAAGAGAAACTTCATCAACGACGGATCAGGAAACAACTATGTCGCTCGAGACAAGTACAACAACGATGATCCTTTTTACAGAAGCAGAAACCACAGTGTGCACGATGCGGGACACCACTCTAGTCAGCACAACAACAACGGGCACGGGATCAACAATCTTTTCTTTTACGGAATACAGCAAGGCGTAGTGATGTTAAGCGATTCATGTCGTAAATTTGAGAAGGTGATGATTGTGTTTAACGGAATGGGAGCAGACATAGGCGACATGCCAGTTATCCCTAACTTCTTCCGTCAGGCCGTAAAGGACTTTGTGTCAAGAGCAGCTTTAGATTCTATCATATCAGCATCTATAGGCACGCCGTTGTTTAATCAGTGGCAAGCAGTGCAGAACACCATATCTGTCCGCCTAGAGAAGCCTTACGACGGCAGCTGGGCTAAAGCTGAGCATCGACTAAAGGTGCTTGACAATAAGCATAGAGAAGACTTGAAAGAATATTTATCCTCAATGGATTACTAATGAAGCAAGAAAACCATCCAAAAGACTCAAAGACTAACTGGAAGGGCGCAAATGTAAACATCGATCCGGAATTATCTGGAGCAGACGACGATGGAGAATACTATGACGCTCACAACGGTCGTGTATCATCTACTAGAGGAAACAAGCGTTCCTTAGAAAAGATCCGTGGGGAAGAGGTTAAGTTCGTCCCTAACGCGAACACTCCTGGAGACTGGTATTGCATAGGCGATGCTAGTGTTAATGGTAAGATCATTGAGTTCCATGTTGATCAGACAAACTCTCAAGATCCTTTAATCCGTATCGATGGAGTCATCGTAGGTCAGTCATCGGCTATGCCTTGGCTCAGAGAGTTCCCATTACAGTTGGATAGAAACGAGAACTGCTTAGGCGGGGAGATCTTTATAACAGATTTCAACACCCCTCCTATGATCTTAAACGTTGATGATATGCTTGACTCGCTGATCAACGATCCTAACAAATACTTCTCGGACTTCAACCCAGCCCTTTACACGATCAATCTAAATGCTCCGTTAGACATACCTGTATTTATGGAGTTAGTCTCTCTAGGGGGCGGAGGAGGCCTCCCAGTAGGTCAGTACCAGTATTCTCTCAGGTTCGTAAACGACGAGGGAGACAGAACTAACTGGGGTCCATTAACACCACCTATCCCTGTAGTTCAAGGTTTAAGCGCATCTAGTAGCGAATATCCTAACACTAAAACATACGGAGACGACGCGAACATCACGGCACCAAAAAGCTTTGGCGTGAAGCTTAGATTCAGAATCACCAACCTGGTAAACTACGATTCAGTAGAGATTAGACGTATAGACTACAATGTGGAGGCGGGAATAAACTTCGTACCACAAGGAATCATTATCGCTAGGCTAGCCATTTCAGACGGTGAAATCTCGATTCGCGAATTCATTGATCCGGTACAGTCAAACATAGAAGACACGTTAGCTGACAATGAAGAAACCAGTCAGTTGTTCTTCATTGACAAGGCTAAAGGCATTAGGTACCACGACAAGAAAGTTGTTCTAATGAACGTAGAGACAGCCTCTAAAGAGTCTGCTGCGGGGTTCATAGACTTCAACGGAAAGAAGATATTCCCTATTGTCCAGGCTATAGGGAAGGCTGGTCACAACGATCCTGTAAACCACGCTTACTACCGATCGTACATGGGGGGTGAGAGATTTAGTTTCGCAGCCACTCTTTATGATGGCTTAGGAGGTAGAGGGTTTGCGTTCGACGATCCAGCCCTTAAGAACTTCGAAATGCCTAATAGACGCGACGAGCTAGATGCTGATTCACAGCAGCTGTCTTATTTCGGATCAGCTACAGCGGCAAACGTTCAGAGCTCAGTCACAAAGACTAATGAGATCTTTGACTTGGAAGACGCTAAAGACAAGACAGAACAGTGCACGTTCAAGAACATTATGAACGACGACGGGTTCCTCATCAACTTTCAGGCAGGTAAGCCCAGGTCAGCAGTAAATAGCTTAGGGTGCCCTGATCCGGACGTAGGAAGCTTCGTGCAAGGGTCTGAAATCGGATACCACCCGTATAAGCCAACGGACGCTAACGATTCCACTGATGATCATAACTACAAGGTTAACGTTAAGGTAGACAAAGGATCTGGGGACGTAGATTACAACCCTGATGCATTCGCTCCAAACTATTACTCTCATGGTGTAGCTGTTTCTGGATTAGGAAACCTTCCTCCATGGGCTAAGTCGTTCTCTATAAACAGATCTGAAGCGGCCGGAAGAGTCGTTTGTCAAGGCATAGGAATGTATTCTTTAAATGAAGGAGACTTCAATCTCATAGGGAATGCATCTACAGCGAACAAAGACGCAGACAAATTCTGGTTCTTCTCTCCGGACATCAAAGCTGGATTAGTAAACCAAGGGATACTAGACGATATCCAGAACAACCCTCAGAACTACAGCGTACAACTTGTATCACCTCTAGGGTTCTTCTCTGAGATGTATAGCTTCGAAAACAACACAGCCTTCCCTGACAGGGATAGACTCGTTGATATGATTACATACGCCCGTGTGCTACACGATGAAGGACAAGTAAACCCAGGAGAGCTTGCTGGTATGGGCATCCCAGATGGTGGAGACCGTCACGTAGCATACAACAAGTATAGAAACACATCAGACGCAGCTGGAGGTGGAGCATTCGCTGTACCTGCTGGCGGAAACAAACTCATCGGAGTAAACGGACTCACTTCAATCACAGAAGGAAGGGGAACGTACTTCCAGCTAGACCTATCCGAAAGCATATACAATACTCAGTTCACAGGAGGCACAGGCAGCAACGACTTTGAAGATACTGGCCTTCAGTCTTTTACAGAGCCTATGTATATCGTCAACATCGTTCAGGATGGTAGAAACGTGATCGACAGAAACATTGATCAGTATTATGGAACAGGCCACTATCAAAAAGTGGAAAGCATCATCGGACAAGGAGATGGCTCAGCAAACCAATCATTTGAACTAGTAGACGAGAGATGGGAAGATTGTATCCCCGACTTAAGCTCTACTGGTCCTTTAGCTACTGACGAGACGTTTGTATACATAGAGAAGCCAAACGGCTTGGTTGATGTATTTATGGATGTTACATTCTTAACACCAGTACAAGCAACTGTTATATTAACAAACATTGCAAACAACGGATTTCACCTAGCTACTACAGGTGCTCAGGTTGTTGGCGTGTACACTCATACAAACACAGCGAACAAA
Source organism: Kordia sp. (assembly GCA_002733415.1). Taxonomy (GTDB): domain Bacteria; phylum Bacteroidota; class Bacteroidia; order Flavobacteriales; family Flavobacteriaceae. Next base: position 24,866 of record NVVR01000069.1, read on the forward strand.
ACCTTTACGATCGAGTTTAACATCCCGAACTTCTACCCTCAATCAGATGAGAAGGTACTTGTTAGATACGACAACAGAAGACCTCTCAGAGTATTCGGCGGAGACACCACTGTAGGAGAAACTATCTTTGCTCCGATCGACAGAGAAGCTGATGGCGACGCTAACGAAAGAAACACTCAGTTCACTATGAACATTGGGTTTCCTTTCCGTAAGTATGAAATGAACCCTCGCCACTATGTCATCGCCAGAACAACTGGAGCCAATAAGATACAGGACGCCGTTACAGGCAGCCTAGGATTTATTAGACAGATGTGTATCATGTTTGCGTGCGAGAGCCGTATAGCCACTCATTACGCCCACAACAACACATTATCTAATCAGTACTTCCCTCTTACTCACTACGTCATGAGACCAAACAGGTTTGACGACTCCAGCTTCGCAGACAGCGACCCTGCAGCTATAGCGAGCGACAACAATATGTTCGAAGAGTACTTCGAGGACTATCCTGATGAATATTCTATATGGAAATTTGGAGGACTTAGATTTCTCCAAGAGACCAATGTGGATTACTCTGTTCCAGGACCGATAGAATTCTTCAGCAAGCCAGACTTTGGTTTCGAAGAGCAGAATAAGTTCTGTACAGCTGTAGTGTGGAGTTTATCCAGGGCTATAAACCAACAGGACTCACCCGGGCTCAAGACATTCCTTTCTAGTAATAGATTCGATATTGATGACGATAACGGTGAGATCAAAAAAGCGTGGGATTCTAGAATGGGCGGAAAAGGTGAGAACCTATACGCTATCTGTGCTTCAGGTATATGCTTGCTTCTAACCAAGAAAGCTATCCTGTCGAACATCAACGCTAACGACTTAACTGTAACAGCTACAGATGCGTTCATAAACGCTCAATACTGGATAGATCACGCCATCGGGTCAAACGATGAGATGTGGAGAGGTATGGGCGACGCATCCCTGGACCAGGTAACTGAAAGAGGGCGCGTAAAAGGAGAAGGGCTATATATCCCTAATGCTCACTCTGTGTATCTATTGACTAATAACCAGGTCAAAGACCTTACAAAGGACACATACTTTAACAGGATAAACCCTGTTCTTCAGAGGATTAGACCTGGATATCAGGATCATGTAACCGGAGGATTCGACGAGAACCACAACGAGTACTGGATACAACTTGATCCTAAAACAAATCAAATCAACCAAGTGTCAGGAGTAAAGACTCCTTCGTTGATAGATAGCCACTTATTCGCTTTCGCTCAAGACACCAATAGATTGGTCGGAACGTTCGGATATAACTATGACCAGTATATTTTCGTAGACAATGAAATGTATGGCATAAGAGATCTAGAAACATTCACTCTAGACAAGGGCTTTGTCATGAACGGAAAGAGCATAGAGTTCTACATGATACAGAACTACTCACCTTCACCAGCAATAGAGAAGGAGCTCATATGGCTTGAAGCTATGACAGGCATAAGAGGCGAAGCAAAACCAAGTAGAGTAGAGATACTCGACGAGAATGGAAGCATATTATGCGCCATGGATCCTTCACTACAAGGATCAAGGTACTTGAAGCAGTATGATGGATGGGGTCAGTTTGTCCCTAGAATGGATGCAGTAGTCTCTCCTACGAGAGACAGAGTACAGCGCAGGTTGTTCTTCTGCAAATATATCCATACCTTTGATGAAGACTTCAAGATTATAGATACAGTAATTCAATTTAAACCGATCAAGTAATGGCAGCATCAGATACTGGAAGATTATTAGGCGGAACACTAGGCTCAGCCGCTGGATCCGTAATACCTGGAGTTGGAACCGCTATTGGCGGAGCTGTAGGTCAGGGAATCGGCGGAGCACTAGGCGGTATGGCGGACAAGAGAAAAGCAGCAGGGCTAGAGCCTTCAGCTGTAGATCCGTTTGAATTACAGAGAATGGCTGAGCTAGACCAGACTCGTAGATCTATTTCTACAGGATCAGACGTAGGCACCCAGTCTAGAATAAACGAGGTAAGAAACTTAGGAGCATCCACTCAGAACGCTTTATCCAAAGTAACTGGAGGAGATGTAGGTGGTACGATGTCAGCTTTGCTTAGAGCACAGCGAGGCACTCAGACAGGAATCAACCAAGCTATATCAGAAGGGCAGAAAAGACTTCCGTTCTTCGAGAACCTCACCCAGCAGCTGGGAACCAGAATCTCTCAAAGGAAATTAGAACTAGGATTGCTGGGAGCTAACCAAGCTAGAGCCGAGGGTTCTCAAGGTATTACTGACGCAACCCAAACACTTAATGCTCTAGGAGCAACTCAAGGATCTCTTCCAGGAGGCAAAAGAGACTTATTAGGTGATCTATTGTCAGGAGCAGGAGAAGCAGTCGGAGGCCTACTAGGCGGAGGAGACTCAAACAATACAAGCATCCCTTCTCCCGGAGTTCCCCCAGGAGCAACTCCAGGCATAGCTCCACCGATTGACCCTGTAAACAGGGGTGGCGGTACACTAGAAGCGACTTCGGGAATCATCGGAGCAGCTAACAGAGCTATTCCTCAGATCCCTCAAATTCCTCTAGGTTTAACAAGATAGACGACATGGCATTAGAAGACGAAGTACAAGACCCTAATCAGGAGCTTAACATACCAGAGAACAATCCAGACATTAGCTCAGAGATCGACAGAGCCACATTCCTCGATCCTGAAGACGAAGGAGCCTCTCCTGAGGATCTAGCATCAGTAGAAAGACTTATTGCCGGACAGACGCCCTCAGGCCTATTAGGCGACCCGGGCACATCATCTTTATTCCCAGGATTGAATCAGCCTATTCAAGTAGGACAGCAATCAGGCTCTATTATCGGAAGCCAGCCTATCTTCGTTTCTCGAGGAGGCCCAGCACCTGTAGGTGTGATCGCTGGTAGACAGAAAGCATTAGAGGATGCAGCTCAAAAGAAGGCAGCAGCTCAAAAGCCATTTGACATCAGGAAGGGACCTATAGTAGAAGACGCTAGATTCCAGAAGACTCTAAATACATTATTCGAAAGCAATAGAGAGACATACGTTCAAAAAGCAAAGGATCAATACGGAGAGAACTGGCAGACAGCCTTAATGTCTCAAGAGACTAAATTAGGCAGAGAGTTTGTTGACGCCATGAGTGGGCTAGACGTTCTAGCTAGAGAAGGCGATCAAATAGTAGCTCTATTCGCAGAAGTGGACGAGGCTAAGAAAAGCGGAGACCTGATACTAGCAGACGAAACCCTTGAGCTTTTTAATGAATTTGAAACGCTGTCCGGGGATCTGGAAGGCGGAGATATTACTAAACTTGTAAACTTAAAGGATAGACTAAATCTTCTAAAGGGTTCAATTTCACTAGACAAGCACTTAAATAAGAATTCTTTCATTACAAAAATGCAAGGAAGACTAGTTGAGAAAGCCGGCGTAAAAGACTATGGTGAATACCTTCGGATAACAGAATCCGGAACATTAAGTTTTAAAGACGACATTGCTGTAATGGCAAAAGGTCTCAAGAGAGACGAATTCAAGTCTAGTCCTATGACTGAAGCGCAAATAGCTGAGCGACTAGGAGCTGTTATGGGAGGAAAGAAAACAAAATCAATCAAGGTCTCTCAAAAGAAAAAAGGATCAGGAGGCGGGTTCGATGTATCTCCAGACAAGTTGTCCGTATCTGATGGCGACAGAAAAATCAAATTAACCTCTACAGAAGAGGGGGTAGAAGGATCTGAAGTTACATCAACCCTACACGTCCCGCTAGGGACTCCGGAAAAGGCAAACAAAACCTTCAACCTAGTAGGGGCGGAATTAGTTGACGTTGAAAGCGGGGAGACATCTGTCATGGAAGGCACGTTAAACATGCAGCCGGTAGGACTAGATATAATCACTCTTAAGGACGGATCAAAGAAGCAAGTGGTGACGGTAAAGGTCTTTACGAAGGTTCCAATAAAACAGTTTGGACAGGAGACTGGTAAATTCAAAACTGTTGAAGAGACAAAGATGCTGGACTACAACAAGTCTAAAGACAGATTGAAAACAGAGATACCGAACGCTACTGAGTTTTTTGACGAGCAGTCAAAAGGGAAACTAGAATCAGGCGGAGCAGCAGATAACCTTTAGAATTTAGAAGATGCACGATAAAGCAAAGAAACTACACACCCTACTACAAAGCAAGGGATTATACACTAAGTCATTCGAAGACTTCCAGGGTCAATTCAACAACCCTGAAAGCATAGGCAAGCTACATGGCTTAGCCGAGAAAGAAGGCATCTATACAAAAGGAGCTGAAGCTTTCTCTAGCCAGTTCTTCCCAGCCCCCCAGGAAGTAACTGAAACTCCAAAAAAAAAAGATCCTTCAGTGGTTACCCCTCAGACTACAGGGTTTCCAACGTCTACTGGTGCGGAATTGGATGCTTTTACATCAGATTCGGTAAGTACTACTTCGGACTTAAGCGGATCGACTGATGTCGCTCCTCCAGTAAAAAGCAACCCTGATGTAGATAAGTTGTTCGGAGAAGCTCCAGAAGGCTCGTTAATAGCGGCCGCAAAGAATACAACCCCTGAAGAAGCAGAAGAAGCTAGAGCAAATCTACAGCCCGGAGACCTCGTTAGGCAAACGGAGAAAGAAAGGCTTAATCTAGCAATAAGCAACCGCAACCCTGATGTAGGTAAGTGGATGAGAAGGTTTGAGAAGCCAAAACTCCCAGAAGACATAGGCACAGAGAAGTTGTTCGGAGAAGCTCCAGAAGGCTCTCTAAGAGCGGCAATAAAAGATCCTTCCCCTAAAGAAGTCGAGGAAGCTAAAGCAAATCTACAGCCAGGAGACTTGGTTAGACAAACCAAGGAAGAGAAGATTAAGTTAGAGATTGCTCTAAGAAAAGAAAAAGCTGACCAGCCCGTAAGAGACATGGACGGGAAGATAATCCCATTCGCCAAAAGAGGCATGTCCTTAGCTGAAGAACACAAAGACATCCCATTCTACTTAACTAATTCAGGCAAGACCCTATCTGACTCCGAGTCTATGGGTGCTGGAGACATTCCTGCTCGAACGGGGGATGCGGTAATAACTGGAAACGAACTTAAGGGGAACTTGGATCAGATGATCAATAGTTTCGACTTACAGGACATTACCCCTGAGCAAAGAGATATTTACGACGCAACTATAAACACAATAGACGCTGCAGGCGGAGATGGCTTCGCAGAGGTATCTTCCGCTAGAAAGACTTCTGAGAGAGAAATGAAGAAGGCTATTTTCAATAATATAGCTAAAATGTCTACGTCTGAGTTCTACGAACAGGCATTTGAGGACATCATGAACCAATATCCGGGAGGGGCAGAATCCTTTATCGATCAAATGAGCACAGGAAAAGGGGTAGCCTCTACTTTCTGGAGAGGCAAGCAACTCCTTCATGCTGATCTTAATAAATCTAAAAGAGATAAAGGGATAAACAAAGGGCAGTACGTTGTAGGAAATGGCCCTAGCGGAATGGACATGATAACCCTTAAGGCTGTATCTGATTACGTAAACTACCAGATAAGCACAGGACAGAAGAGTCAAGAAGATTTTGACGGACTCATCGGGTCTCCTAGATTCAAGGCCCAGGTAGCTATCGATCTCGGAGACAGAAAGAAGGACGAAGAGAAGACAGAATTCTCTAACATAGAGAGAATGAACTTCCTAACCAGTGCTTACAGGCATCAGGCTGATCTATTAAGCCTAAGAAGAGAGGAAGAGTTAACGAAGCTGGAAGGCCAGTTCGTAAAGGATCCTGTCGAAAAAGGGCCAGAAGTAGATTCTGAAGGCCGGAAAATAAGATATAGAACAGTAAGAATAGGTCCTAGCGCCGTTGAGCTAATAAACCAGAAGTACGCAAAGTACTCAGTGGTTCTAGCTAACCACGCCCAAGGAGCTCAGATAAGAGGCTTCGAAGGAGCTATGGAGGAGATGTCCGAGATCTTAAAAAAGCAGGGTGAAGAAGAAATAAAGAGAAAAGCATCACAAACCATCACTGACAACGAGTACAATAGTTACGTTAACGACGAGATGAGCACAGGTGACGAGATTAGCTACTGGGTAAGATCAAACCTAGGAGAGCCACTAACCAAGTCAGCCGGCAATGTAGCCGGAGGATTTATGTCCCTGGGTAGAAATTTAGGACTGGAGTCTGGGCTTGTAGGAGAGAATCTCCCAGAGGTAGCCGAGTTCTCTAGAAAGTTCTCTTCAACAGCTGACAAGTATCTAAACGGGGAGCTGTTCAATACTCCTACAGCGCTTCAAAACGTAATCAATGAAGATGGATCAACAAACTGGTCTGCAGTATTCCACAAGACAATGTATGCAGGAGCTGATTTCGCAGCTCTCATGATCCCTACAACAGCTCTAGCCAAGAGTAGCAAGATAGCTAACCTAGTAGGCAAAGGAAACAAGTCGTTTAACGCATCCCTTGTGGCTGTGTCTTACGTTCAGAACCACAACAGGAACTATCAATCAGCGATCGATGCGGGACTAACTAAGGAGCAGGCTGTAGACTACTCAAGAAGCGCAACAATCACTCAATCATTCCTGGAGCTTGTAGCTCCTAACAAGTTGATTACTGGTAGGTTAAACCCTACAGACTATTTGTCGAAGAATGTAATCAAGAGAATGAAGAATGGAGTCACTAAGCCATTAGCATTCACTGAAACAATTAAGGCCTATCTAAAAGAAATTGGCGCCGAGAATGCTCAAGAGATAATGCAAGGAATGGCAGAAGCCTTCCAGAACAAGATTACAAACGAATCTCTAGGGATTGAAGCGTTTGATCAGACGTTCGACTCGGACGAAGCATATGAGACAGCTCTTGTAACGACTCTACTAACAGGTGTCCTAGGCTTGAGAGGGTTCTCTGGATCGTCAAGAGCCAGA
>NVVR01000070.1 GCA_002733415.1 Kordia sp.
TACAGCATCATCCCAAGGTAAATTTGAACTAGGAGCATAAACTGCAATTCTTGGTGCTTTTTCTAAAATAACAGACTCTTGATTTACAGAAGGACTACTAATTTCTTTCAATATTGCTTTTGCTTTAGAATCAGATAGTATTTCATATGAGACTCCCCTAATAGTACATTCCTTTCTAGTTGTACCAGAATCTATTAATAAAAAAGAGCCACCTCTATAATTTAGCAACCATTTCACCTTCTGTTGTTTTTCTAGCAACCAATAGGTAATTCCGTAGGCTTTTAAATGATTTTTCTGACTCTCAGCGTCCATTGGTATCAGTATGTACGATGCGTAATTACTAATTGAATAAAACAAAATAAATATCAATAGAATTCTTTTTTTCATAAGTCAAAAGATACTTAAAATAACTGCCAATTCTATTTATAAACCAAAAAAAGCTTACTATTTAAATAGTAAGCTTTTCATTAATCAATATATTTTATTACCATCCCTAAAAAGGAACATCATCATCATTAAATCCTTGGTTTGAATTCATTGTGCTTCCAAAAGCATCTTCTGCACTTGGAAGTGAGTCAGTGCCAAAAGGATTATCATTCATTGATGATTGCATTTCAAACGGCGTACTAAAATCATCTAAGTTTTCAAACTTACCTAAATTCCCAATAAATTTTAGACGGATGTTCTCCAAACCACCATTTCTGTGTTTTGCAATAATTAATTCACCTTGTCCTTCCGTTGGAGAACGTTCATCATCATCCCATTCATCCATTTTATAATATTCAGGTCGATAAATGAACGATACAATATCTGCATCCTGCTCAATCGCTCCAGATTCCCTTAAATCAGAAAGCAAAGGTCTTTTACTCCCACCTCTAGATTCAACAGCACGAGATAATTGAGAAAGTGCAATTACCGGCACCTCAAGTTCTTTCGCTAATGCTTTTAAGTTTCTAGAAATTGTAGAGATTTCCTGCTCCCTGTTTCCTGAACCATTCGATCCTCCAGCAGTCATTAATTGCAAGTAGTCAATCATTATAATTTTCACATCATGTTGCGAAGCCAAACGCCTGGATTTTGCCCTTAAATCAAAGATAGATAATGACGGCGTATCATCAATAAACAATGGTGCCTTTTCTAAATTTTTAACTTTTACATTTAACTGCTCCCATTCATGTTTTTCTAACTTACCAGTACGTAATTTTTCTGAAGACAATCCTGTTTCTGAAGAAATCAAACGCGTAATTAATTGTATAGATGACATCTCTAACGAAAAGAATGCTACACCTTTATTCGCTTCAACAGCAATATTACGAGCCATCGTTAAAGTTAATGCCGTTTTACCCATACCAGGACGAGCAGCAATAATAATTAAATCAGATGGTTGCCAACCAGAAGTTAAGGCGTCAAGTTTAGTAAACCCTGTTGGAATACCACTTGTACCATCTTGTTGCGATATTTCTTCAATTTTCTTTTTAGCAAGATGTACTAAATCTCTTGCTGATTCAGAAGATTTTTTAATATTCCCTTGAGTTACCTCGTATAATTTCGCTTCCGCATTATCTAACAAATCAAAAACATCTTTTGTTTCATCATATGCTTCTTCAATAATTTCGCTGGAAATTTTAATCAAACTACGCTGAATAAATTTCTGTAATATAATACGTGCATGAAATTCAATATGCGCAGAAGAAGATACTTTTTGGGTTAAAGAAATTAGGTAAAAATCACCTCCGACTAATTTTAACTTCTCGTCTTTTTTTAATTGATGAGAAACGGTTAATAAATCAACAGGTTCTGAGTTTTCAAAAAGTTTAAATATCGCTTCAAACACAAATTGATTAGCTTGTTTATAGAATGCTTCAGGATGTAATATATCAATTACATCATCAACACCTTTTTTATCAATCATCATAGCCCCCAATACAACCTCTTCTAAATCAGTTGCTTGAGGAGGTATTTTTCCTTTCTCTAAACTAATTAGCGTACTCTTATCTACTTGATATCCTTTAACAAAATTGGGGTTTTCCATAGCCACGAATGTAGTGATTTTTGATTCTTATTTGAGTTTTATAAGTTCACAGGTAATTAACAATCAAGTTGTTAATAAGTCTGTTTTTTTGTTAATAACGACAAAAAAAACCGAAGTAATAACTTCGGTTTTTTGTAAGTTATTGATTCTAATGAAACCTACTCGTTGTAAACTCCCATGTTAGCATATTTATCCATTCGTTGTGCTACTAATTCCTTTGGTGATAAGTTTTTAAATTCTTCAAAAGATTTGATTATTGCTTTTGAAACTATATTAAAAGTTTGTTCACGATCTCTATGAGCCCCACCTACAGGTTCTTTTATAATTTGATCTACTAAACCTAATTTTTTCATATCAGTAGCAGTCAACTTTAATGCATCAGCGGCTTGTTCTTTATACTCCCAACTTCTCCATAAAATAGAAGAACAAGATTCAGGTGAAATAACTGAGTACCATGTATTTTCCAACATTAATATTTTATCTCCTACACCTATTCCTAATGCTCCACCAGAAGCTCCTTCCCCTATTATTACACAAATAATAGGTACTTTTAAACGAGTCATTTCTAAAATATTTCTGGCAATAGCCTCTCCTTGTCCTCTTTCTTCTGCTTCCAAACCTGGGTATGCCCCTGGGGTATCAATAAGGGTAACCACAGGAATACCAAATTTTTCTGCAGACTTCATTAACCTTAAGGCTTTTCTATATCCTTCTGGATTAGCCATACCGAAATTTCTGTATTGGCGTGTCTTGGTATTATATCCTTTTTGCTGACCAATAATCATAAATGATTGCCCACCAATTTTACCTAAACCACCTATCATTGCTTTATCATCACGTACATTTCTGTCGCCATGTAATTCAATAAATTCGTCACCACAAATAGCCTTAATATAATCTAAAGTATATGGTCTTAATGGGTGCCTTGACATTTGAACTCGTTGCCAAGCGGACAGGTTATTATATATTTCTTTTTTCTTTTCTGCTAGTTTTTTTTCAATCTGTTTACAGGCTTCAGTAACATCAACATCACTTTCTTTACCTAAAACTGCACACTTTTCTAATTGTTCTTCTAATTCCTGAATAGGAAGCTCAAAATCTAAATATTCCATAATGATTTTTAGTCGTTATCTATTAGCAAAGCAAATATAAAAACTTTACTAATCAATTTGTATAATTAATATACTTTTGTTCTTTTTTTTCTAACAATAAATTTGAATTCATTTAACACTAACTACTCGTTATTAATGCTTAATGATTATCCTAATTAACTGATTTCCTTTTGTTTCTACTAGCTGTTTTTAAAATTCCATTTATCACTACTGTTAATAAAATTAATCCAGCACCTAAATAAAAGGAACTAGACATTTTTTCATTGTTTGGAAACAAAATAACCGCTAAAAAAATTGCGTAAATAGGCTCTAAATTAATCGTTAACATTACGGTAAAGGCGCTTAATTTCTTCAACAAATCAACCGACACTATAAAGGCATATGCTGTACAAATACTACTCAATATAAATAACCATAAATAATCTAACGGTTGTAAAATGAAAAAACCTTCAGTTAGCAATTCACCATTATATAATAAATAAATTGTAACTGCTGCTACCCCAAAAATAATTTCATAAAAAGAAATTATTATCGCACTTTCCTCTTTTACAAAATCGGCATTAAAAACTGAAAATACAGCGGATAAAAAAGAAGACAATAATGCAACGAACATTCCAAGTTGCAAGCTAATTTCTGCTTGGTAAATAATGTATAATCCTACAATTGCTAATACTCCAAAAATTAATTCTTGTGCATCAATTTTTTTCTTTTTATATAAAGCTTCTATAAATATAGTAAAGAATGCTCCAGTACTCATAGTTGCCAATGCAATGGATATATTTGAGATTTTAATAGCATAAAAAAAAGTTGTCCAATGCAAGGCAATAACAACACCTCCAAAAACATATTTTATTATTTGATTTCTTGAAATATGTAATGACATTTTTTGATACTTGATATACCAAAAAATAAGCATACTAGCGACCCCCATTCTATACCATACTAATGCTACTGCATCTATAGTAAGTAATTTTCCTAAAATTGCTGTGAACCCCCAAATAAATACAATAAGGTGAAGGTGCAGATAACTTTTAAGTTTATCGTTTTGCATTATTTAATAGATAAATTGCTAGAATTCCAAATGTAATATTAGGTAACCATACAGCCAATAATGGGTTAAATCCTGACTGATCTGCCATTACAGTAAATATTTTATCAATAAAGATAAAAATGAAAGCTAGCGCTATACCTAATGCTAAATTCATCCCCATTCCTCCCCTACGTTTCATAGCAGAAACAGCAACTGCAATAATAGTAAGTATAAATGCTGAAACAGGAATACTCCAACGTTTATGTTTAACAACTATATATCTACTTACAAAACTAGAACCTCTCTTTTTCTCTTTTTCAATAAAATCATTTAGCTCAGTATAACTTTTTGTTTCTGCTATATATTTTACTGGAGTTAAATCGTCTAGATCAAACTCAAAAATAGTATCTTTTCTAGTTTTTCGTATAATTTCATCATGGTGTTCTCCAATATTTCTTCTAATATAATTAGTTAATTTATATGATGAATCCTTTTCTCTATACTTAATTTTAATTGCTTGAATTTTATGTTTTAACACATTTCCTTCAAAGTGTTCCAAAGTGAAGTTATATGCTGTTTTAGTTTTAGAATCAAAGCTAGAAACATAAATATATTCATTATCATTTATTTGTCTGAAAGTAACACCTTCATCTTTGTCTTTTCGATATCTATGAAGGTATTCATATTTAAACTCATTATACTCCTTACTAGAATTAGGCATTACAAACATCCCTACTAAAAAAAAGAAAACCGCTACTAATGTTGCTCCTATTAAATACGGACGTAAAAACCTATTAAATGATACTCCAGAACTTAGAATAGCAATAATTTCAGTATTATTAGCTAACTTAGAAGTAAACCATATTACTGACAAAAATAAAAACAATGGGAACAATAAATACCCCATATATATGGTGAAATTAAAATAGAAATAAATCACCAAATTAAGAGGTGCATTACTTTCTATAATATTATCTATTTTACTAGATAAATCAACCATTATTCCAATAGGAATAAAAAGCAGCAACATTACTGAAAACGTTCCTAAATAACGCTTTAATATGTACCTGTCAAGTATTTTTAACATTACAATCTATTATCCATTTGTTTTACCATTTTATTCTTCCACTCGCTAAAGTCACCAGCGATAATGTGCTTTCTTGCTTCACGAGTTAACCATAAATAGAAGCCTAAATTATGAATGGTAGCTATTTGTTTTCCTAGCATTTCATTTACAGTAAATAAATGCCTCACATACGCTTTTGAATAATACGTATCAACCCATGTGATTCCCATATCATCAATAGCAGAAAAATCATCAGCCCACTTTTTATTTTTAATATTTATAGACCCGTATGCTGTAAATAACATTCCATTACGAGCATTACGCGTTGGCATAACACAATCAAACATATCTACTCCAAAAGCAATGTTTTCTAAAATATTTATTGGTGTACCAACACCCATCAAATATCTTGGCTTGTCTTCTGGCAAAATATCACAAACAATCTCAGTCATTGCGTATAGTTCATCAGCAGGCTCTCCTACAGACAAACCTCCAATTGCATTTCCTACTGCTTCTCTTGACGCAATAAATTCAGCTGATTGTTTACGTAAATCTTTATAAGTACTCCCTTGAACTATTGGAAAAAAAGCTTGGTCATGACCATATTTTACTGGAGTTTCTCCAATATGTTTTATACACCTATCTAACCAACGATGCGTCATATGCATTGATCGTCTTGCATAACTATAATCGCAAGGATATGGTGTACATTCGTCAAATGCCATAAAAATATCAGCACCGATACTTCTTTGAACATCCATAGAAAATTCTGGAGAAAAGAAATGGTACGAACCATCAATATGCGATTTAAACTTTACTCCTTCTTCTTTTATTTTTCTATTAGAAGAAAGTGAATATACTTGGTATCCTCCAGAATCTGTCAAAAGATTCCTATCCCAATTCATGAATTTATGCAAACCACCAGCTTTTTCCATTATTTCCATACCAGGACGTAAATACAAATGATATGTATTCCCTAATATAATATCAGAGTTAATTTCGTTCTTCAACTCTGTTTGATGAACTCCTTTTACGGTACCAATAGTACCTACTGGCATAAAAACAGGGGTCTCAATAACACCATGATCGGTAGTCATTTTACCAGCTCTTGCCTTTGACTGAGCATCTTTTGCGTTTATTTCAAATTGCATATATCAAAAATCAACTTTGCTTTGCGTAAACACACAAAGCTATGGATTAATAGTATTTTTTATTGAGGAAAACCTCATCTTATTAAACTACTAATTGTGGTTTAATATGGAAGCAAATATAACAACTAATAGATAAGTAAATCTTAATAAAAACAAAATTGTTAGCAAATATTATTAATGGTTAATAATTGCTTTAAAAATAGTTTTTATTATAGGTATTAAAAATCTATTTTTGCAAAATATTTTAACAACACAACATGCCAACACAACAGTTACAAAATCAAGTTATTCAGGTTCGTAGAGATATATTACGAATGGTCCATAAAGTAAGTTCTGGACACCCAGGAGGTTCTTTAGGATGTGCAGAATTTTTAGTTTGTTTATACAAAGAGGTAATGAAACATGATACCAACTTCACAATGGATGGTTTCAATGAAGATTTATTCTTTTTATCAAACGGGCATATTTCTCCTGTTTTTTATAGTGTATTAGCACGAAATGGATATTTTCCAGTATCAGAACTAAGCACTTTCAGACTATTAAATACTCGATTACAAGGTCACCCAACTACACATGAAGGTTTAGATGGTGTTCGTATTGCTTCAGGATCATTAGGTCAAGGAATGAGTGTTGCTATTGGAGCTGCTTTAACTAAAAAGCTAAATAAAGAAGATACTACTATATATAGTTTACATGGTGATGGTGAGTTACAAGAAGGTCAGAACTGGGAAGCGATAATGTATGCAGCAGGTAATAAAGTTGACAATTATATTGCTACGATAGATTATAATAAAAAACAAATTGATGGCGCTACAGATGATGTACTACCATTAGGAGATTTAAAAGCTAAATTTGAAGCTTTTGGATGGGATGTTTTAGATGTTAAAAAAGGTAATGATATCGATACTATTCTTAAAGCTTTAGCAGAAGCTAAAAGCCGTACAGGAAAAGGAAAACCTGTTTGTATTTTATTACATACCGAAATGGGTAACGGTGTTGACTTCATGATGGGTACACATGCTTGGCATGGTAAAGCTCCTAATGATGAGCAATTAGCAAATGCATTGGCACAAAACCCTGAAACTTTAGGAGATTATTAATCTACAATCACAACAACAATGAAAAAATATATAGATCAAGGTAAAAAAGATACTCGTTCTGGTTTTGGAGCTGGTTTAGCGGCTGTAGGTAAAGCTAACGAAAATGTGGTTGCTTTATGTGCCGACTTAGTTGGTTCCTTAAAAATGGATGAATTCATCGCTAATAATCCGGAACGTTTTTTCCAAATGGGAATTACTGAAGCACATATGATGAGTACTGCTGCAGGGATGACTATTGGTGGTAAAATACCTTTTACGGGGACATTTGCTAACTTTTCTACCGGTAGAGTGTATGACCAAATTCGTCAATCAATTGCATATTCTGATAAAAATGTAAAAATTTGTGCTTCTCACGCTGGGTTAACTCTTGGTGAAGATGGTGCAACACACCAAATATTAGAAGATATTGGATTAATGAAAATGTTACCAGGAATGGTGGTTATCAATCCATGTGATTACAATCAAACGAAAGCTGCTACGGAAGCTATCGCTGAATATGTAGGACCTGTTTATTTACGATTTGGTAGACCAAAAGTTGCTAATTTCACTCCTGTTGATCAAAAATTTGAAATAGGAAAAGCAGTTCAATTAACCGAAGGTACTGATGTTACTATTGTTGCTACAGGGCATTTAGTTTGGGAATCCTTAAAAGCAGCAGAGGTTTTGGAAGCAAAAGGAATTTCTGTTGAAGTAATCAATATTCACACGATCAAACCTTTAGACAAAGACGCTATAATAGCTTCAGTTGCTAAAACTGGCTGTATTGTTACTGCTGAAGAACATAATCATTTAGGTGGTTTAGGAGAAAGTGTTGCTAGAGTATTATCGCAAAACACTCCTACTCCTCAAGAGTTTGTTGCTACTAATGATACTTTTGGAGAATCAGGGACTCCTGAACAATTAATGAAAAAATATGGGTTAGACGACACTGCAATTATAAATGCAGTAGAAAAAGTTATCTCCCGAAAATAAATACTTTTATTAGTATTTTAAGGTTAATCACCCCTTATAAAAAGCCACTTAAATATTTAAGTGGCTTTTGTTTTACTTAGGCTTTAAAAAAAATGTATTAAGATTTCCCTCTAATTATCACACCATCTTCGTTAACAACAACTCTTCTGATCTTGTTTCCTTTTTTCATTATAATTTTATACTCTTTTATTTTTACTGAACCATATTTTTGAATGTATAGATATTTATCTTTTACTAATATCCATTCCGGAAATTTACTAGCCAAGCTTTTTCTTACTGGCTCTGGCAGTTTAACGTTTTTAAATTTTTCTACTACAGAAGTTAACTTTCCTTTTTCATTGAATGTTGCTGATAAAAAACCATCTTCAAGTTCAAATAATAAAAAGTACGATTTTGACTCCCCTTTTTCAACTTCAACTTTATATGATACAAATGATTTTTCAAGCTTTAAAACTCTACCATCAGGATTAGTCGTGTCAGGGTAATATACCGAAAACTCTTCTCCTGCTTTTTTTAACACTACTGCTGGCAACTCACCAGACTCATACATTTCTTCATATAAACGCTCTTGCGCTAGTGCAGGGCAAATAAACCCTAACACAAGTAAATACATACATACTGTTTTCATAATGATTGTTTTTTAATTAATAATGTTACACAGAATACTTTACTGGAATACAATAATGATTCTATATATTAAAAATTAGTAAGCAATCTTTTGGGTTGATATACTTTTAAGGCCATTCAAAGTATAAATTAACACTGCAGTAACATAAAGTTAATCATTAACTTAGTTATTTATGTTAATAAAAACACAATGTACAACTTCATTAACACTCTTTAACAGTTTGGTTTTAAACAAAATACTTACAAAAAAAGTAATAGTATAAAATCACTACCTTCAATATATTAATTCTGTAACGTTATTTTAGGGCATCACATATATAAGATTTACCTTTAATACCCCACTTCTTCATTAACTTTAATTTTTTTACCTTTTTTCATTATAATAATATGTTCCTTACGCTTTATTTCACCATCTTTCTGAACATATAAAAATTTATCTTTCATCATTTTTCATTTGGGGAAATTTTTAGCCAAACTAGCTCGTGTTTTTTCTGAAAATCTTTACATTTTCAAATTTTCAACAACCGAAATTAATTTTCCTTTTTCATTAAATGTTGCTGAAAGAAAACCATCTTCAATTTCTAATAATAGTAAATACGATTCTTTTCCTTAAAATCATTATCAATCTTGTCCAATAAATTTATTTTCTAATTCTAAAACCCTACTTTCAGGATTTGTACTATCTGGAAAATATACAGAGAACTCATTCCCTGCTTTTTTTAATACTACAGTAGGTAATACATTAGACTCATAATACTCCTCCACGGCTTGCTCCTAGACACAAATAGGCAACATCACCCCCACAACAAATAAACACATAACTGATTTATTATAAGCGCTTTAATAATTAATAAATGTAAAGTTATAATGTTTAAAATAAGCGTGAAAAATATTAGGGATGAAGACTACAAAATAATGCCCCAAATTTATTATTTATTTATCAAAGTAAACTTACAATATTTGTAACCTATCTAATAAGCCAATTCTAAAGCTTTTAACCAATGGAATTGTTTTTTTAGAAATTACAACATATTTATCATTTACCTCATCAATCTTTAATAAATTAATTAGATAGGATCTATGTATTCTTATAAAATTAAAGGAAGAAAGTTTTTCTTCTATTTTTTTAAAGTACAAACAATAATATACTTTTTTTCTTTTGTAAAAATGTAACTGTAATTTCTGTCAGCTTTAATATAATTAACCTTCGCTAAATCAATTTTTATAAAAACTGTGTTTTGATTTAATGAATACCCTATCTCCAATAATTTCATGATCTAAACTCTTCATACATTTATACTATGAATAATAATTAGTAAAAAAAAACGTATGGAAATAAGGTTGTAATTTATTAAGATAACCAAGAAGAACGGCATTTCAACAAAGCTATACGATTAAAAAACAAGTGCTTAGACTTTAGATTCAAAATAATAATTCGTATTTCTTGAATACAATTCTAGTCAATGACATCTTTTTTATTCATCAAATTTATGTTTTAAAAGAACATTAATATATATATATATATATATATTAAATCAACTATTGAATACAAAATACCAATTGTTAATATAAACTTATTCTCTTTTCCGAATAATATTGCTGGAGCTAATGTACCTACTCACTTGCAAACCGCAACTACTATTAAAACTCTGTAATATTAGCCCGTTTAATTAATAAATCTATAAGCAAGAAGGACATCAATAGATTTTGTATAAATGACGCATACTTTGCACCGTTAACTCTTCCAAACTCCTGCAAGAAAACATACTCTATTACAAATAAAAATAAAAGCAAAAAATTTTGAATTTAATTTCTTATGAAAATACTGCTTACCATACTTAAAACACTGAAACACTATTATAGCATCAAATAAAAACCCGAAAATACTAATCGCACGTTGTAAACTTATATTTGCAATATCCAACTCATAAAAACTAAAGAAAAATCCCCATCCAAAATTTAATCCTTAGGCCAATAATGGCATATCATGCTTTTATTACTTAAATTCTTGATAAATCAGTACAAAATACACAACTGACCAACAAATTCCGCCTGTTAACTTTAATATTTCTTCCATTTGACATTAGTGTAATCTCTTAAATAAAAAAGCTGCCTTTAACAAAGACAGCTTTTGATATTTATTTAAAATAATCTATTTTTTCTTAGGGTGTACTAATTTCATTTCATCTATTAAATGAGTAGCTCCTGCATACTTATCTACAATAAATAAAATATAACGAGCATCAACCATAATATTTCTACAAATTGATGGATCATAATTCATATCACTCATTGTACCTTCCCAGACTCTATCAAAATTTAACCCAATTAAATTCCCATGACCATCGATTGCAGGACTCCCCGAATTACCACCAGTGGTGTGATTAGTTCCTAAAAAACAAACTGGTACTTTACCATTAGTATCGGCATATTGTCCATAATCTTTATTTTTATAAAGCTCTAATAATTTTTCTGGAACATTAAATTCGTAATCACCAGGAATATGTTTTTCCACAACACCATCTAAATAACTTACCGGATTGTAATAAACAGCATCTCTGGGAGCATACCCTTTAACTTGACCGTAAGTAACCCTCAACGTACTATTTGCATCAGGATAGTACCTATCACTTGGCAGCACCTCCATTAACGCTTTCATATATTGCTTTTGTACTTTAGCTATCTCTGCATTTATACGTTGATAATTTGGTTCTAAATCGTTATAAAACTCAGCTATGTATGGCTTAGCAAATTTATATGCTGCATCATTATTTATTGCCGTAATAACATTGTTTGAAGTTCCTTCTAAAACCTTTAAGGCATCTGTTAAATTTGTAAAAGAAGATGTATTATAAAAATCACTATTGCTGTTTTTAGCATCATATAATGGCATAATTGCTTCAAACACTCCTTTATCAACATTTGCATTATAATTTTTCTGAATACGAGTAATTTGAGATATTACATATTCCTTTGCTTTTTTATACCCCTCAGTATCATGAATTTCTTTTAACTTCTCAGCAGTAGCTGATTTTGTTTCATCCTTATTGAGTTTGAGTTTTTCTACACGTTGTTCAAACTGATATAAACGAAACATTGTTTGCATTAATTCATTATTTCTATAAAATATTTCAAA
The DNA here is from genome assembly GCA_002733415.1 of Kordia sp. GTDB lineage: Bacteria > Bacteroidota > Bacteroidia > Flavobacteriales > Flavobacteriaceae. The sequence continues at coordinate 12,227 of NVVR01000070.1, forward strand.
AAAGTTAGATCTTTTCACTGCATAAGGTTCGAAATCTCCATATAACTTGTCGAAATCTGATAATAAAGTTTGATGTTTTTTGTATTTGTTTTTTGAAATCGCCTTCATGAACGTTGTTTCAAAAGTTCTTTTTTTAGCTATTGCATTACTTTTTTCTATCCCTTGATTTTCACCAATCCATTTTTTCCAATAATTAGCAATACTAGCTTGCTTTGACGCATATTGAATACGGGTTTTATCATCCGTTTTCATAGCAGCATCTATTACCTTCAATGCTTTTTCACGAATTTTAATATTTGTAGGGTTTACCTTTTGAGTAATTTGTTCAACTGCTACTGCTGGTAAATATTCGTTTGTTCTTCCAGGAAAACCAAAAACCATAGTAAAATCACCTTCCTGAATACCATCTAAGGATATTGGCAGGAAGTGTTTTGGTGTATAAGGTACATTATCTTTTGAATATTTTGCTGGACGATTATTTTTATCCGCGTAAATTCTGAACATTGAAAAATCTCCCGTATGACGAGGGAAAATCCAGTTATCGGTATCTGATCCAAACTTACCAATTGCTGATGGTGGCGCTCCTACCAAACGGATATCTTCAAATGATTCTGTTACAAATAAGAAATACTGATTTCCTTTAAAAAAGGCTTTCACCTTTGTGCTTTGCCATTCTTCTTTCTTAAATGATTTTTGCAAGCCATTTGTATTTTTTTGAATTAAACTTTGTATTTCTTTTGGCGACATATCATCAGAAACTCCATTTAAAACTGTTTTTGTTACATCCTCAATACTTATAATAAAAGTAACTTCTAAGTTTTTATTTGGTAGCTCTTCATCCAATGACATTGCCCAAAACCCATCTTTTAAATAATCTTCTTCTACAGAAGAATGTGATTGAATTTGCCCAAAACCACAGTGATGATTGGTTAACAACAAGCCTTTAGACGAAATAACTTCCGCTGTACAACCTCCGTTAAAATGAACAATTGCATCTTTTAAGCTTGAATTGTTTACATTATAAATATCATCGGCTGATAATTTACTTCCTAAACTTTGCATTTCAGTTTCATTCATTCCTTTTAATAGCGAAGGAATCCACATTCCACCTTGTTGTGCAGAAACATTAACACAAATAAATAATAGTAATACTTTTAATAACTTCATTTTAACGCTGAATTTTCAATTTATGGGATTAATTATGAGATGCATCTAAATCTACATACAATTGGTTCAAATATAACAAAAAAGGAACACAAAAATGTGTTCCTAGATTCAACTTTATTTATTCAATGTCTTAATTTTTAATTGCATTAATTAATCCTGGCAATAATCCTAGAGCACTTATTACCACTCCTGTTTTCACAACTCTACCTTCCCCCTCATTTTGAGTATCTATTTCTAATCCTGCAACAAAATTTTCTCCATCTCGAACTATTATCACTAGATTTCTCCCATTATCTTCATAGTGTTCCTTAGCCATACTGTAAGCTAAATCAATACCAAATAAATCGTTATGCTTTTTAACCTTAAACCTCATGATTTTATTTAACATCCCATCCTTATTTGAAACAGAAATAGGCTTAAACACAACACCATTATTTTTATTATAACTTATTACAGAAATCTTATCATAACTATTTAAACGCTTAGACATCAAATGGATTGCTTGCTTCAAAAAAAACTTTTTATCTCTTGAAATCGTATAGTTCTTTGTTTCTACAACCAACGTGATATTGGACTTTATTCCAGTTTCTATGTTATACTCAAAATCATTAACTATGAACTCGATTAAATTATCAACAGTAACTGAACTTGTTTTTATATCCATAGTTTCAGTTTGAGCATTCATTACTATAAACGCAAAAAGCAATAAGGCAGTAGCAAAATTTTTCATAATGATATTTTTTAATTGTTTACTCAAATGTCATTGAAATAAACGGTATTAAAAACCATAAATGAGGGAACGGGTACTTTTGCTAAGTGAAGTAACTTTTTGAGTTAGGATAGACAATCTATATTACTATGAGCCTTATTTTATTTCTCCTCCCGTAGAAATAACTACTCAAATCAGTATTATTATTAGTCCTTGACACTATTATTAGATGAATTCATTGTCTCAAAGAACATATAGACACGACAAGCTCATTCTGATAAAAGCTCCAATAATGCTAATGTTTGTTTGCGTTGTATTTTTCCAGATACTGTTTCTATGAATTTAGGTAGTATAAACAACTCCTTTGGGATTTCAAACTTTACTAGTTTACATCTTTCATAATCGGGCTTTGATAAGTTCAGCCTGACATCAGATTCTATTACAAGAATTAATTTTTCTCCCAATTTATCATCAGGAACAGCTATAACAAAAAAACGTTTTTTAATAATGTGAGAAAGCTTTTCTTCAATTTGTTCAGGAAATAACTTCACCCCACCACTATTAATTACATTATCATAACGTCCAAGCCATTCAAAACTTGAACCGTGAGTAAGTTTTACAATATCGTTTGTTACTATTAATTCATTAGAAACTTTTGGTGCATTAATAACCAAACAATCACGATTATCTTGAGAAATAGAAACGTTTGGTAAAGTATGATAATGTAATTTCTCATTATCGTTCGAAATCACTCCTGAGAAATTATTCAGTTTCTTTACCGCAATATGTGTAATTGTTTCTGTCATTCCATAAGTTGCGTAACAATTAGTAGTAACTATTTGCAGCTCTTTATTTAGAATTGATGAGATTGGTGCTCCTCCAATAATTAGCTTTTTTACTTTATGTAAATTAGTTAATGATTCATCTACTTGCAAAGGCACCATTGCACAAAAATCATAGGATGTCGTAAGGTTTTTTAATGGATTTGATATTGGAGACACCAAATGAATATCCCACCCCAACACCATAGCTCTAACCAACATCATTTTACCAGCTATATAGTTTGCTGATAAACATAATAATGCTTTTGTATTTTCTTTACAGCTAAAATACTCCCCTGTTGCTAAAGCACTATTACACATGTGCTTTTTGTTTAATTGAATTTCTTTAGGTAAACCTGTAGACCCAGAAGTATTAACTTTGATATACGCTTCGTTATTTACCCAATCTTTCAAAAACTGTCCAATATCCTGTAAGTACAATTCATCTGAAACAAGATAGTTCTCAATACATTCTATAAATGAGGCTTCAGTAAATGAATGATTATTAATTTTAAATAACGAATGAAACATGCTTAAATACTAATTACTGTTCTCCTAATTTAGAAATCACGTTTGTTCCCAAAGGGTTAATCACCTTCCCTGTAAGTTTTTCTTTCCAATTATTCCATTGATACTTTTTGGAAAAAATAAATAATAAAATTGGAAAAATAACCAATACAGGTACTAACACATCATAACCTGCTGCAGGTTCAGACATATCTTTTAAAATTGAATTTGTTTGAAACGCTGTCCAATTCGCTGTCACTAATAATGCTGTCACTAGGTTATTTGCTGCATGAAACCCTAGTGCTAACTCCATACCTTCATCCATCAAAGTTATTATCCCTAAAAAGAATCCTGTTCCTATGTAGTATACCATAATGATATACCCTATTTTTTCTACTTCAGGGTTCGCAATATGCATCAATCCGAAAATAAATGATGTTACTACTAGCGGCACCCATTTGTTTTTTGCTGCAGCTCCAATACCTTGCATTAAATATCCCCTGAAAATATACTCTTCAAAACTAGTTTGAATAGGCACTAATACAATAGCGATTGCAAACAAAACTGCAAATTTTTGTAAATCAAAATTCCATTGATAATTTTCTGGCGATAATTGATAATCAATAAGCGTCATAGCAATTACTATCGTAGCCCATAATCCAAAAGCAAAAAACACACGCTTGCAATCTATTTTTTTGCGAGATGTTGTTAAACTTACAAAACTTTGTTTATGAATATATTTCATCCAAAAAAACAGAATTACCATCCCTACAGCAAAAGGGATTAGCATTAATGCTAAGGTTGTATTTGACTCAAAAAGCGTATAAATATCATCTAATGACGACATATTAAAATCACCTTCATCTTTTATACTTTTCATTATTACGGCTATTCCAAATGGAATAGCTCCAATAACTTGTGCCCCAATTACAAATACTACAAAAAAACCTAATATGTATTTCCAGCCTTCATAAACTCCTTTATATACTTGTGATATGAACATTCTGTATTTGTTTTTTTAATAAACTCTCTAGATATAAAGAGTTTGAATTATTAATTAATTGTACTTTATTATTTAAATAACATTTCAAAAATTCAAACCCACTGTTGGTTTTTAAAATTCCAATCGACTTTATTGTTATAATACAACTGTCCCTTTTTAACTTCTAACGGACTATCTATGTTATTAGTATACAAACCTCCAGTTCCCAATCCTTGTGGCATTCTAGAGTCTAAAGTATACGTCCATTGACTTATCGCATTTAACCCTACATTACTTTCTAAAGCACTAGTAACCCAATAATCAACATTATTATCCTTTGCAATAGAAATCCACTCTTCACTCCCTTTAAAACCTCCTACTAAACTTGGCTTTAAAATAATGTATTGTGGCTGTATTGTTTGTATGATTTTTTCCTTTTTTGTTACATCAAAAACACCTATTAATTCTTCATCCAATGCAATTGCTAATGGAGATTCTTGACACAACCTAGCCATTTCGCTGTATTGTCCTGATTTTATAGGCTGTTCGATAGAATGTAAACACAAGTCTGACAACACTTTAAGTTTCTCTAATGCATTTTTAGGAGAGAATGCCCCATTAGCATCTACACGTAATTCGATATCTGATTTGGAATACTCTTTTCTAATTGATTTTAATAATTTCAATTCTGTTTCGAAACCTATCGCTCCAATTTTCATTTTTATACAAGAAAAACCTTGATCAAGCTTTTCACGTATCTGTTGTTTCATAAAACGTTCTTCTCCCATCCATACCAATCCATTAATAGGAATAGCATCTTCCCCTTTTGTAAAATCAGAAGGAAACAATTCAAATGAATTAGTGTTTTTTAATGATAAAAAAGCTTGTTCTAAACCAAATTGTATGGACGGAAAAGCTATTAACTCCTGCAATAAAACTATCAACCCTAAATGTATGTTATTACAAGTCCATTTTAGTTTTTCTTCATATTCTGGGATATCATCTACTGATAGCGTTCTTAATATTCCGCATTCTCCAATTCCAGTTTTTTCAACTTTTTCAAGAATGATGAACCAGGTTTCTTTTGTTTTTAATATCCCACGCGAAGTACCACTAGGGCGTATAAATTCTAATACATGTTTTTTATAAGTAGCTTTCATTATATAAAAATTGATTTTCCAATATCTAACAAAATCAGTTCTTTATTTGAGGTTTTAAACTTTTGAACAGCTACTTTTTCATCAATTTCAATAGGTGGAAAAGTATCATAATGACAACCTAATATTTTATCGCATTCTACAAAATCAGCAGCAATTATAGCATCCTCTACTCCCATGGTAAAATTATCCCCTATTGGAAGTATCGCTAAATTTAATTTTGTTTGCATTGGTATCAATTTCATATCAAATGTAACAGCAGTATCTCCCGCCACATAAATTGATTTTTCATTATGAGTAATCACAAAACCACCTGGCTGTCCACCATAGCTTCCATCAGGAAAAGAAGAAGTATGAATAGCATTTACGTATTTTATATTGATTTCATCAAAAAAACAATTACCTCCATGATTAATTGGGTGTCCAATGAACCCTTTTGCTATATAGTGCATTACTATTTCATAATTAGAAATAATTTTTGCTTCTGTACGTTTCGCTATTACCTCAACATCTAATATATGATCCTGATGTGCGTGGGTTATTAAAATATAATCAACTTTTAATTCCTCAATATTAATGTGTTTTGCTAATGGATTACCTGTTATAAATGGATCTATTAATAATATTTTATTATTAATATTTACCGAAATACAACCATGACCTAAGTAAGTAACTTGCATATTTATTATTCTAATATATTAAATAAGCAAGATAAGAAAATATAGGAATGAATGTTACAAAAATAAGAGAGAAGCTTGTAATAATTTGCACTAAAAAGAAAATGAGAATTCCATTTTTTCGTCATAATCAATTTTCATTTCTGACTGTAACTGATTAGCCAATCGAACTATGATTCTTTTACTTAAGGTATTATCAAAATTTATATTCCAATTTGATGGAGCATGATTATTCACAAATTTAAATTTACATCTATTACTGTCAAAGCAATAATCTAAATTAATAGCGATCTGTTTCCCCGGGGAGTATAGCTTGTTTTTAATATTAAACAATAGCAATTCATTAATTATCAATCCTAAAGGTATTGCTTTTTCAATATCAATTTCAAACACTTTTGCATTAATAGTAAATAATTTATTCAAACCTTCCTTCTCTAAATTATTTTGATTTATGCTTTTTTCAACAATTGAATTGGCAAGAGTATTAATATTTATCTTTTTATGAGATACTTCTGTTTGGAAAATAATTTTATTCAGTATCCCTAAAGCAGCAAACCTGCTTTTACTATCTTTTAATTCAGATAATACTTTATGATCAATTGAGTGTCTGAGTTGTAAATTGATCAAACTGGAAACTAACTGAATATTATTCTTAACCCGATGGTGCATTTCTTTTCTTAAAAAGTTGCTTCTTTTTTTTAAGGAGATAGTTTTAACCGTTAAAACAATAATAACAATTAGGGATGCACAAAATAATAATGAAGATAAGGTGTGTGGAAATGCTGCAAACAAAATTTGCTTAGTTACAAAAAACAATATAAACCCAAACAATACCATCATAAAAACAAATATAATATCAACTTTTAAAAGATAATTTCAGGGTTAATTAATTTAATACATATTAACCAGTAATCAAACAAAATGTTGTGAAGTAGCTATTCTTTATGGTGAAGTAGCTAAAAGTTGATGTGTCATATATTTAGTCTTGTTTGTATAGTTGCCTTACACTATTTTACTTAAAGTACACAATTCGATTAAGTTCGCAGTAAAGCAACAAAAAAACTTAAATCAAAAAGACTTAAGTTTTTTTATACATTTCTAAACTATTTTTTTAAATATTAAGCATTTGCTGAATAATTGGTTTATATTCTTTAGATATGGGTATTAACTTGTCATTAATAATAATATCTCTTGAGTTTAACGCCTGAACATGTTTAATATTTATGATATAAGATTTACTGGTTCTATAGAAATCATTTTTAGGTAATTTTTTAAGAAAATCTTTCAATGTTGATCGAATAACATATGTTTTACCAGTTGTATAAATTTCAATATAAACGTTATCCGATTTTATATATAAAATATCTTTAAATACAATTTTTCTATATAAATGACTATCCTTAACAAATATAGATTTCTTTAAAAGGTTTTTTGAAGTAGCATTTTCTGCAATAGAGGTTTCAGATTCTTGAAAATTAGACATTGTAATTTCAATTGTCGTAAATAAATCTTTTTCTTCAAAAGGCTTTACTAAATACCCGTTTGGCTTTACATGTTTTGCTTGGTTAACTGTTTCTTTATCAGAATTTGAAGTAACAAACACAATAGGCATGTCGAATTTCTCTCTGATATACCCTCCTACGTCTATACCTGATTTCTCTGTAGCCAACTGAATATCTAACAGCGCTAAATCAATAGTGTTTTCATTTAATGCTTCTACAGCTTTTTCATAAGAAGTAACATTAGCTACTACATTATAGCCCATGTCCTCTAATATCATTTGCATGTCGTCTGCAATAAGGACATTATCTTCTACAATTAATATATTTATGGATTTACTCATGCACATTTTTCAATTAAGGTACTGACATCTAGTGTTTAAATATACAAATTTTAATCTAAACAATGTTGTGAATACGTGTTTTTTTGTTGCAAAACAAGATAAACTTGTTGTATAACATGTTTTGTTAGGGGGTTTAAAATTATGACAATTTAAAAATTATATTTCAAAATCAAAGCTTAATTCTAAACCATTATTGTTTTTAAATATTGGCCTTGCTCCTAATTGATATGACAACCTAGTAATCAACCTCATACCTAAAGAATCTGAAACTTTTAAACTATTAACATCAAAACCAACTCCATCATCTTTGTAAGCAAAACTGTAATTATACTCATTTTTTTCAATATTTATATAAATGCTACCAGATTTTTTGCCTTCAAATGCATATTTATACGAGTTAGTTAACAATTCATTTAATATTAACCCTAGAGGAATTGCTTTATCTATATTTAAACTCACGTCATTAGCCATGACACATATTTCAATACTTTTTTCATCGCTTTTATATATACTACTTATGTTTTCTTTTAATGAATTAACATAATCTTGAATATTAATTTCATCAAAATCATCTGATTGATATAATAATTGATGTACTAAAGAAATAGCTTTAATTCGGGATTTTCCTTGTGACAAAACTTGACGTGTATATTCATTATCTACTTGTCTTGATTGCATATTTAACATACTATGAATCATTTGCAAGTTATTTTTCACTCTATGATGAATTTCTTTTAACAAGGTATCCTTTTCTTTGTTTTTATCATTGATTAAGCTAAACGACACCCTTAGCTCATCTTCTATTCTATTTCTAATTCTAATTTGTTTACGCAATGTTTTATTCCATATAAAAAAAAACATTCCTAGCAATAAAAAAGCAAAGCCTCCGAAAATAATATAATTCCTTACCTGACGTTTATCAATACCGTGTTCATATCGGATAGATATCCAATTATTTCTAATTTCATTCCGCTGTTGTTGTGATATATTACTAAATATTTTTTCAGCGATATCCCTAAATACATGCCAATCTTTAGTTACAGCTAATCTAAATTTTATATCGCCTAGATGAGTTGAAGATGCTATTTTTAAATTAGAAAGTCCAAAATCATTTATATAATAGGATACTACACTTAAACTCCCAACAAAAGCATCTGCTTGTCCTGAACTTACAGCTGATAAACATTCCCTAACATCATTGGTCGTTATGATTTTTATACTAGGAAACTCTTTCTTAAGTACATTAATTCTCTTATAACCTATGGGTTGTGTAATTACATTTCCTTTTAAATCAGAAATTCCATTAATAAATTTAAACTTATTTCTAGTAACTACAACCTGTGGATCGGTTAAATAAGGTGATGTAAAATCTAAGAAAGTTTGCCTATAATCAGTTATACCAATCATTGGAGCTACGTGCAATTCTCCATTTTCAAGTTTATCTAACGTTTCAGTATAGGTAAGATCAGCTATAGGTATCATATCTATCCCTGTATATTTTTCAATAATTTCAATATACTCAGCTATCATTCCAGTATATTTCCCTTGTGTATAAAACTCAAAAGGTGGCCAATTTGAATCATAACCAAAATACACCACTGGATGTTCTTTAATCCATTGTTTTTCAATATCAGTAAACACTATAACCTCTTGAGCCATAATTTGACCCAAACTAAATAGCATTAAAATCGATAAGAAAAACTTCTTTTTGATCATTATCTATTTTTTAACTGAATTATAAATATACATAAAAAATAACTTTTTTTTTTACACAAATAGTCATAAAATCATCATTTATTTAAAATTGAATTCCACTGCAATACCGTTTTCATTTTTAAGTGTGGCTTGGGTATTTAGTTGGTTGGACAACCTACTTATTAAACGCATCCCCAAAGTTTTATGATCTAAAATGTTTAATTTTTCTAAACCTACCCCATTATCTTTATATACAAAACTATATATATTCTGGTTTTTAGTTATTGTAATACTAATTTCACCCGAAACTCTATTCACAAAAGCGTGTTTGTATGAATTTGTCAACAACTCATTAAGTATCAATCCAAAAGGAATTGATTTTTCTAAACACAAAGTGATATTTTCTACTTCAATATTTACCTTAATATCTTTCTTTTCATTAAAATAGATACTTGCTACACTCTTTTTTAATGATTTAATATAATTATCAATATTAACTTCAGATAAATTATCCGATTGATATAACACTTGATGCACTAAAGACATCGCTTTAATCCTTGTTTTTCCTTCAGAAAGAACCATAAGTACATCTTCATTTTTTATTTCTCTAGATTGCATATTCAGTAAACTATATACAATTTGAAGATTGTTTTTAACCCTATGGTTGATCTCTTTTAAAAGGATCTCTTTTTCAGAATTCTGCTGACTAATTAATTCTAACGAGTTACTCAAATCATATTCTGCCTTTTTTCTAATTCTTATCTGTTTCCTTAAAGTTGTATTCCATATATAAAGACTTATTAATAACAGAACAACAGTTCCTAAAGCATACAATACATATGTTTTTACTTTTCCCTCATCAACTCCATGATCATACCTTACAGCAATCCAACTACTTTTTATTTCACTATGTTTTTCCTTAGATATATTGTCAAAAATTTTTTGTACAATACCGTTAAAAATGCCCCAATCTTTAGTTACAGCAAACCCCATTTGAGTATACCCATAATGTGTTGGTGATGCAATTTTTAAATTTGCAAATCCGATTGTATTAATGTAATAGGATACTACACTTAAACTCCCAACAAAAGCATCTGCCCTAGAGGTACTCACCTCTAATAAACAATCTTTAACAGAATTAGTAGTAATGATTTTCATTTTTGGAAAATCATTTTTCACCATGTCAATAGTATAATATCCATTAGGCAAACAAAGTGTTTTATCTTCTAGATCAGCTAATCCACTAATAAATTGAAAGTCATTTCGGGTTATAATTACTAAAGGGTCGGATATATAAGGATCTGTAAACTTTAAATACTCTTTCCGCTCATCAGTAATTCCAGCAATAGGTACAACATGTATATCACCTGATTTCAATTTTGAAATAGTCTCATTCCAAGTAATCCCAGGAATTGGTTTCATATCAATCCCTGTATATTTTTCAATTAATTTTACATAATCCCCAACTATACCAGAATACTCCCCATTAGTATATATTTCATAGGGTGGCCAATTTGATTCATACCCGAAATTAATTACCGGATGATCCTTAATCCATGCGTTTTCATCTGCTGTAAAATTTATTTGAGATTGAACATTTATCACCCCTAAAAGGAAGATGATAATAAATAATAAAGTTGATTTTTTAATGTTCATTAAATTATGCTAAGAAATATCTTGACATAAATATATGATTATTTTTTTACAAGAAACTTCCCAATGCAAAAAGAATCGCGCAAAAAAACGTTGATAAAGCCACTTTTTTAAGCTCCTGATCTAGTTCTCTAAAAATTATATTCTGGGCAACAAATTTTAAATTTAGAAATAATGGGATAAAAGCTATTATAAACATCCAATCTTTATAAGATATTGTTATTTGGGTTGTTCTATAAATTATCAATAATATCAGTGCTATAATGATTAAACTAAAATGGTATACTTTAGCTTTTTGACTCCCTAATTTTACTACTAATGTGTTTTTATTTGCCTTTTTATCTTGAATTTGGTCACGCATATTATTCAAATTCAATACAGCAGTACTTAACATTCCGAATGCCAACGCAGGTAATACCATTAAAATGTTAGCTAATTCATGTGTATATAAATAATAACTCCCCAAAACACTTAATAAACCAAAGAACAGAAACACAAAAATATCACCCAATCCTGAATATCCATAAGCCGATTTACCCACTGTATACTTTATTGCCGCAACTATACTTACAATACCTAGTATGAAAAACACTATTGATTTTATAAAATTCTCGCTTCCAAAGGCAACATAGATTAACACGAGAGAACACAATAGCGTAATTATAGTTGTTACTATCATCGCGGTTTTCATTTGCTTAGGGGTAATTAACCCCGAAGCAATTAAACGTTGTTCTCCTACTCGTTCATCATCAGTACCTTTTATTCCATCACCATAATCATTTGCGAAATTAGAAAGTACTTGAAATCCAATAGTAGTTACTATTGCTAAAATAAAAACAAGTAAATTAAATTTACTTTCAGAAGCAGCTATACCGGTTCCTACTAGTATTCCTGAAACAGATAAAGGTAATGTACGTAAACGTGCTGCTTGTATGTAATGTTTTATTGTAGCCATTAATTTTTCACTATTTCAAATCTAATTTTTCGAATACCATGATCAGTATCCCATTGTTTAACCTCTTTAAACCCAAAACTTTTATAAAGACTTATAGCAGGTATATTTTCTAGTCCTGTTTCAACAGTAATAAGTTTAGTTTCGTACTTGTCTAATACATATTTTACCAACTTACGCCCTATCCCTCTTCTAAAATATCTAGGGTCAACTACCAAACTTTGTATATGAACCACTTTCTTATTAGAATTTACCTCAATTACAGCAGCCACATCACCATTTACCATATAACCAAAAAAGTCTGTATCACTATCTAAAAAATTAGCGACAGTTCTTTTTAAAGGAGGGAAATCAATTGCTTTAAGAAGCACTGCCTCTATTGCATAAGACACTTGAAATACCGTTTGAATAGCTGTAGCTACACTATGTTTTTTATGCTCAAGTTTAAGAATCATTTTTATATATATAAATATTCAATACTATAAAATTTATTTATTTGATAAATACACCAACTTTATAGTTGTGTATAATCCTAGTTAGGAATCCATTTTTTATCAAAGTTTGGCTTACGCTTTTCTAAAAATGCATTACGCCCTTCTTTTGCTTCTTCGGTCATATATGCCAAACGAGTTGCTTCACCAGCAAATACTTGTTGTCCGACCATACCGTCATCAGTTAGGTTCATTGCGTATTTTAGCATTTTAATTGACATTGGTGATTTTGCCAAAATTTCTTGTGCCCAATCATATGCTGTTGCTTCTAATTCATCATGAGGTATTACTGCATTTACCATTCCCATATCAAAAGCTTCTTGAGCAGAATAATTACGTCCTAAAAAGAAAATTTCTCTTGCTTTTTTCTGACCTACCATTTTTGCTAAGTATGCAGAGCCATACCCTCCATCAAAACTAGTCACGTCAGCATCAGTTTGTTTAAAAATTGCATTTTCCTTACTTGCAAGTGTTAAATCACACACAACATGTAAACTATGTCCTCCACCAACTGCCCAACCTGGCACTACAGCAATTACTGCTTTAGGCATAAATCGTATTAATCGTTGTGCCTCTAAAATATTTAAACGATGATATCCATCATCACCAACATACCCTTGATGACCACGTGCTTTTTGATCTCCTCCACTACAAAAGGAGTATACTCCATCTTTTGGAGATGGTCCTTCCCCAGAAATCAATACTACTCCAATGCTAGTATCTATAGTAGCATCATGCAATGCATCAATAAGCTCAGTAGTTGTCTGAGGCCTAAATGCATTACGCACCTCAGGACGATTAAAAGCGATACGAGCAACCCCGTTACACTTTTTATATGTGATATCTGTATATTCTTTAGCTACTTTCCAATTAATTTCGCTCATAATTTTATATTTTGCGTAAAAATAAACGAATTAAAATTCAGAATCAACTAAATATCCATTATGAACAAATTAATTATTAGCTCCGTAATTGTATTATCCTCATTTATAGGATTCTCACAAGAGTATCAATTTACTTCAATAGTAGATTTAGACTGTTCTACAGTTAAAAGTCAGGGAAATACTGGTACTTGCTGGAGCTTTTCTACATCTTCTTTTTTAGAAAGCGAAATTAAGCGAATTACAAATATGAATGTTGATCTTTCAGAAATGTATACCGTACGAAATACGTATCCAAAAAAAGCATGGAACTATGTAATGCGACAAGGAAAAGCCCAATTTAGCCAAGGTGGTTTGGCGCATGATGTATTAAATTCAGTTGAAAGTTATGGTTTAGTGCCTGAAGTTGCTTTTACAGGTTTAGCTAATAATGATCAAAAACACAATCACTCTGAAATGGTTGCGGTGTTAAAAGCAATGCTAAATGCTTATATTGATAATCCAGCAAGAAAATTAAGTCCGCGTTGGAAAACATCTATTGAAGCTATATTGGATATATACTTAGGGAAAAACCCTAAAACCTTTGCTTATAACGGAAAGGATTACACACCTAAGTCTTTCCAGAAAATGGTGAAAATTAAAGCTAATGATTATGTTACACTTACCTCTTTTAAACACCAACCATTTTACAATAATTTTGTATTAAGTATTCCTGACAATTTTTCAAATGGAAGCATGTATAACGTGCCGTTAGATGAATTTGAACAAATAATGGTAAATGCATTAAAAAACGGGTATTCTATTGAGTTGGATATTGATGTTTCTGAAAAAAC
>NVVR01000071.1 GCA_002733415.1 Kordia sp.
TTCTTACCGCACAGGATAGTCCTAAAAATGAATTAGTGACTTCCTAAAATTTTTATATAAAAAGCTTGTTTTTTGACACAGTACCTATGAATAGTACGGGACAGAAAATCCGTGGATTTTCGTGTCTACACAAACCATAAGCTTTTAGGTTTTGTTTTAATTTTATCGTTTCAAAAAAGCCAATTTTCAAATAATGAACACCTCTAAACTAAATATAAAGGAGGTGAGTAAATTAAAAGATTTGGTGATAAAGTAAAGATACACTTACGTCCCGAATTACAAACCAAAATCCGTATTATTTATAGGCTTCCTAAGTTTACAATTTCTATTTTAGTGTTAATAAATGATGTTCTATTTATCTTTAATAGTTCGGGAATATAATTACCGTATACTGCTTTGACATAACCTTTAAAGTGTTCATAATATGGTTTTGGATATCTGCGGTTAATAATGTTTTTAGATAGATCTTTATGATATTTGTAGATAACTGGTTTTGAGAAATCAATTGGAATGGGAATAATGTTAGATTCATTATTTTGGGATCTATGATGATTTGGGTTGTAAGGTGAAGCCCAACGACCGTCAACTGTCTTGTATAAATCTTGATATCGATGCTTTGAATTATAATACTTTCCGCATTCTCTAACTAAATAAATTATAGAATGTTCATAATAAGCAAACTTTGGGTCAGAATAATGGTCATATGTTATGAAACTTAATTGTTTACTAGTCAATTTACCATGTAACGTTTTTATAACTTCAAATGTAGCTAGATATTTGTCACTAAATGGAATAAATAGATCATCTTCATCACAGTATTTATTTGGTTCTTCAAAAATGACTTTTTGCTTTTTCCCTAAAATTATTATTGTTTCTGAGTCTTCATTACATTCAGTTCTTTTTTCACATTTTCTAGCTTTCAAATTGATAATTATCGTGTCTCGTTTGATTAATTCGGAAACTGGATATTTTTGAGAAAAGTATCCTCTAGCTTTAAAAAAAAGAGTGTCTTTTATTCTCGGCATAATTTCGAATTCACCGTCTGAATACACATAACCAAATAAAGATTCATCACTTGCTATTGTTGAATACCAATATCCTTTGGGTTCAAATAAATTTTTAAATTTTGCAATTGTATCGTTAACTACAACTTCGTAATTGATGCAATTATCTTCGTGGATAATTAAAGTTCCTGAGAGAAGTACTTTTTTATTACTTATACAAGATGAAAATATCGAAAGTAATATGATGTATGTATATTTCATAATTTTCAACTATGCATTTAAGAAAATAACTAATTAGGAAATTAATTATTTTATCTAGTAATGAATTTTTAATTACAGCCAACAAGCAAATAAACGCACCATCAGGTATATCTCTATTATGTTATCAAGTTTTTTTAATAGCTCACGACTATTTTTTATCCTCAAATATCGGAGTTATTTTATTATAAAAATAGTTCGTTCTATATTAACTATTACCGTCCCACTGGTTAGTAGTTCAATTTCCGTTTGTTCATTTTAATTTAATACCGCACAGTAAATTATTATGGATGAATTTACCATGCGGTATTCAAGTTAGTTTAACTCAAAAAGTTCGTTAACTTCAAATTATGTCATTATAATTGAGTTAGTGTATTTAATTTTTTATGGCTCTAATATAAAACAAATTTCACTTTCACTAATTTTGGCTATTGGTATAATCCCTAATATTAGTGAGCTCGCATCCCTATAATTGGGTGCTTTTAGTGTCATACTCATATAAGGTCATTTTAAAGCGAGTTCAAAATGTGTTTCTGATGGTGGTATGAAAAACTTATGGAGTTAACCGGAAAGTTTAAGGATTAAAAATAGCCGTGTGATTCTCTATAACGAGGAAATACAAAAGCCATCCTTCCTACACCTAAGTGTAGCAGAATGGCTTCTATACCTATAAACATTCAAGTAACTGGAGTTGATCCTTTATTCGACTAAAGAATCAACGATCATCTTTTCTTGTTTATGATCTCTTATTTCCTCGGAACCATCAGCGTCCCAACCTAAAAAATAATCCTTATCAATCCACACTGGACGTTCAAGATTGTAACGATGCAGCATTACTTTTTCTGCCTCAGCGAATGCTCCTTCAACCCATCCTTGTTGATCGGAATATGCTTCTCCTACAATAAAAACTCTTTCATTTGGTTGAGGTTGTCTAATTTCGGGCATAACGTTAGATACGATATATCCCGATTTCCAGGCATGATAACCACCTCCATAAGGATCATCACTCCAGTCTTTGTAAGCTGATGTGTAAGGTTCTGGAATGGTAACTCCTTCACCATGCATTTCCCTAACTTCATTCATTACTTCATCAACCATACTTTTAGTTGCTGGAGGAACGTCTTTCGCAAGATAGTCCTTGAACTGCTTTGCTAGTGTAGGCGTTGATTCCAAATAATTAGTAGACCTTGTTTTAAAAGGCTCATCCTTTTCCATAGCCTTCCAAAATGTAACGGTACGCATATCGTTATAACTCGCTAAAAACAATGAATGGTTATTGGCATCTGTTCCAAAATAGTAGCATTGACGCATTGGCAGATCCGTTACAGATGGTGATTGATATTCATCAGGATCCGTTGGCCACCAAGGATTCTCAAAACCAAGCAATATTTTCAGCGAAGGTTCATTCATTACTGTTTTTATATTACTATTTAGGGGGATGCTTTCGGCATTAAAAGGATTGAATAAGAAATTACTTTGGTCCAATAACTCCAACGATCTTCGGGGCATACCCAGTATAATATCGTCGGCATATACTGTCCATTGTTTAGAAACGTCTCGAACCTTGTAGTTATGTTTTGCACCTGTTCCAACGTGTTCAAACGTTAATTTGTATTTTCTTTTTGTGTTGTCATCAGCTGTTGTTTTAGCAAATGTTACAAGCGCATTGTTTGGTCGGATTGTTCCACCAGCATTCACAAAATTGTTAGCCGTTACCTTTAATACTTTATCGAAACCTCCTTCGATAGTGTTATATTTCACCTCATCATCAGAAAAGTCACCTACCATATATGGGAAAGCTTCCGCTGAATTCCAATTTATTGTGTTTGAATAATAACCTCCTGCATTTGCCAAAAACTCATAACACTCTTGTGAACTTCTGTCTTTTAACAAGTTCCAAAAACCAATTTCATAAACATACTTCCCAGCGTATGGTCCTTCAAAATTATAGCGTAGCGTTCGCTTCACACGTCTCCATTCAGCCTGTGGGTCTTTACTCTTTTGAATTTCATCAATGCTTTCGCCATCTGCCATCAAAACAGTGTCTATGATGTCATTAAATATATCGTTAGCACTTTTTCCAACATATTTTTCTTCAACATCATAACGTGTTTTAAAACCTGGCTTGTCATAATCCTTGGCCGTGTAGCGTTGTTTCCTTAAATAGATCAGCTGGTTCTTAGAATCGCCCATTTCGAATGGGATACTCTTAAGCAAGTTATCACCCTCATATTTCTTGATCAGACCCGTAATAATTTCTTGGGTATCCATATAGCGCATGCCTCCGAGTTCCGCCGTTACTTCCATCCCTGGGAGTTTTACGGAATCCAAACGTCCGCAAATTCGATCACTTGCTTCGAAAACTTCCACTTTCAAATTCAATGGGTTCTTATCTTTATCCACTCCTGTTTTCAATCGATAGGCAGAATACAAACCTGAAGCACCTGCCCCAATTATTGCCACATCCAAATCTAAGTCTGGCTCTGGTTCGCTTGTAAATCGCTTGTGCCCTTTTACAATCTTTTTTACAGAAGGTTTAACAGCTGCCTTTCTCATGTGGATTCCATTTACTGCTTTTTGAGCAGTAACATCATCAGCTATTGATTTAGTATCAATTACTTTGTTCAAATGAGGAGCATACTTATCGAAGGAATATTCCCAATCGATAGACATGTATTCTAAGAACCCTTTATCCTCTGTTGTTAGTGTATCTAGCATCATTTTTGATATCAGGTCACCGAGCGTTGGAATAAACTTGGCTGCCCAACCTGCTGTGTAAACGACAATATTCTTATTGTTGTTTACCGTGCTTGGTAAATAATCCAACAATAACTCATGTTTAGAGCGCGAAATGGCCACCATACAAGTGGACAGAAACTCGGCTTCTGGTTTGATACCCGGCATATGCTTTTTTACCCACTCAGTAGTATACCCGATGGATATGGGATCAGGTTCGTGTGAACTTTCAGATGGATGGTCTATAATTTTATCGGCAATCGCATTTGGAACTCTTATATAACCTGGGTTTGCCCATGACACCTCATTAAATCCATAAAAAAAACCTGTATTGTCCTTTACATAGGAATACCAAGTTGTTGATTTTTCAGCAATATCCGGATCAGTAATCTTGTAATAATTGGACGACATAGCCCATATGTCAATACCAACATTTAACCCGAAGTTGCTCACTAGGTCGTTTACGTATGGGCCAGGTGTAATTGCCAGTTTTTTTGTTACAAGAACAGCTGTGTCACCAGAACCTTCTGTGTTCTTTGTTGAAATAGTGATATCACCATTTGGTAATGATTCAATGTTGGTTACTTCGGAATAGTCTTGTAACACTACATTTTTTTTTGTTTTTAAAACATTCAACATAAAAGCTTGGGTTGCTTCAATATCTAGAATTCCTCCATCTGCTTGAAAGAAACCTTCGTAATCAGCTGGTAGTTCACTAAACTCAAAACGACTCATTATTTCAGCCCCACTTTTGAAGGGCTCATAAGGTATTTTCAATTCATCCATTACTTTAATGGCATCATCGATTCCACCTTCGGAAGAATTTAACTTCGGATCGCCGAACCATAAGGCTCCAACCTGATCGAGTAATGGTTGTTTTGATTCAGAATTAAATTCTAACCATTGATCTTTTGCTCTCAATGCCAATTTAGCCATTGGAATAGTATCGTATTGAACCCTGAATTGTCGCGACTTTCCTGACGAACTAACTTCGTCATTAATAAATTTAAATTGTTCTAATACAAGTATGCGTTTTGTTGGATCTTGTTTACTCAAATGGTAGGCGGAAGATAGCCCGATCGGACCTCCTCCAATGACGATAATGTCAAATGGTTGTTGGTTATGCTTCATTTAGTTTAAAATTTAGATTATGAAAAAAAATTGTATTTAATTATGTTTACATCCCATATTGAGTGAGCTATTCAGACACTCCTTTTATTGATCTAACAAGTAGATAAAGGTACTATTAGGTATATCTCTGTTATATACTGTGCAGCTCTAAAATTAGTTCATGGCACATGTGTTTTTATTAAATATCTAATGTCGGGATTATTTCTCTAAAAAAATATATCATCCTATAACAACGGTTGAATTATATGGTAGAAATAAGCGCAAAAACCATTAATAACAATCAAGTAGTTACTGTGTCTTTAGGTAAAGAATCAAACATAGATAACAATAAAACAACATAAGACGAAGAGTATTTTCATCATCAAATTGTTCTACTACGTTCTTAAGGAATGGTGATACTGATTTTAAGAAGAAATTTAAAGCTAAATTATTCTTTGTTATTTTCTAATGAAGCGCAGACCGTAAAATACGTGGTGGGACAAAAGGTTCTTTTGGTGGTGATATGAAAAACGTATGGAGTTAATCGGAAAGCTTAAGGGTTAATATATTCAATAAGAAGTTACCGAGTGACTCTTAATACCTATTAGAATCTAAAACCACTATATTAAACCGTTTACCAATCAAATTGAACACATCTCCTTAAAAATCAACCGCTCCCTATAGCTATAGGGATAAGGCTATACTTAGTATTTTGTAGTAAGTCCAGTTTGTAAACAAGATCAAAAAAAATACAGCGATAGAGCTTACAAACTAATTTCAGTTTTAAACTTTTTAAAGTTACTTTTTTAAATAATAGGCTCCTCTAAGGCGAGCTAATTCCCAGGGACTTTGTCTACCGCCAGATTTCCTCTCCACTTCTATTCTTGTGTTTATAAAGACATCTTCAATACGTTGTGACTTGTTTAGCTCTTTGATTAAAGCTCCGGTGTATAGCCCGTTTCTGCCACTCCCGTTTGATGCAGTTGAGCCGGGTGAAGTTGCGAAAGCAATTAATGTTCCACTTGGCGGTGTCATATCCGCTAACCCTGTTTCCCCTCCTCTTTGCCAGGTTCTAAATGGATTATTACGACAAGCATCCAGAATGATTAAATTTAATCGATTCGAGTTACCTGTTTCCATTAATTTTTGAACAGTAGCAACGCTAACACATTCGAAGTTTACATCATTTTTATCTTTTACCTCTACTCCGATAGGAAGGACATAATTAATTCGTTCAACTTGCATTCCGTGGCCGGCAAAGTAGAATAAAGCGACGTCTGCATCTTTGTTTTGTCTTCCAAAGTCTCTGATTGCCATGTTCATTGTACTCAAAGTTGCATCAGTTTTCAAGACAACACTAAAACCGATTGACTTTAATGTTGAAGCAATATCTTTTGCATCGTTAATTGGGTTCTCTCCTAAGTTTCCTGCGCCATAATAATTTGAATTTCCAAAAACCAGGGCAACACGTTTTTCATTTGTGGTGTAGGTATTTACAATAGCTATTGATTTTCGCTTTACTCCAAAGGTTTTGGTAGAAGACTTCATTTTTGTGTCCGTAGCAGATACTGATATTGTGTTATTACCAACTGCTAAAGGTACGTCAACAGAAAAATAACCACCGCTTTGCAGGTTCGCTTCGATTCCATTCGCTGTAACGTTATAGACACCATCATTATCAATAGCCTTACCAGTAACTCTTATAGTTTTAGCTTGAGTAACCTTAAAGCCGTTATTGATATCTGGCTCGATTATTACAATATTCGGCGGATAATTATTGAGGTCTTTTTTTAGATAGCCTACTTTTAGGTAATCAACTTCAATAGTATTTATAACACCTGTAGAAAAACTAACCATATTGCCAAAGAATGGCTTGAAGGCAACCTTATTAACAAAATGCTCATTAATAAAAAAATAATAGTTTTCGCCAATTTTCCTGATCGTCAGTTTATTATCACCACCTTTATTTATATATTCAAATTTTTTATCTATCAGATCACAGTCATCCTGCTCCCCATTATAATTACAATAAGCATATTGATTGCTGCTATTTATTCCAAAGGAATAAGAATGTCTGTAATCCGTTTGACCCCACTCAATTGAATTGTAGTATTCCTGGTAACCGCTCAAATCTTCGACAATTTTGAAAGATGTTTCAATTTCAAAATCTTTTGCTGTATTAATTTTTATTTTCTTTATGCTTGGGTATTTGCCACTTATAGCAATGCGTAATTTCCCGTCAATAATTTCTTGTCGGTCATAAATAGACCAACCATTTTTATTGTCATCAAAGTCCTCAAAAAATAATTGTGATTCACTATTTACCGTATACTCATGGTAATTAGCCTGTGCATAAATTGAATAATTCAAACACAAAAATAATCCAAAGAGATAAAATGGTTTTAGTTGTTGCATATGTTTTTTGATTTGCATAAAGTACTATAAAAATAGAAGTTTAAAAGTAATATTAATCTTTGAGACAACGAACAGAATAACCATATCCTTTTAGAACAAATGGCTGGAAGCCATAAATTATTTCAGAAAATCCAATTCCATAACCATTAGCGATAGGGTTATGCTTATATTTTTAAACTCAATTAAATCTAAAATAACTCAAATTACTTATGAGCGTCTTGAAATTTAATTGGTATAACTCCATGTATAGCAGATTGATGTAAGTCCGTCTTTACTCAAACTAGAAAGGTATTCTGAAATTAAAGACTTGTATGATCTTGACGAAACTAATTGTTCTTCTTTTTTTAAATAAAACTTATACTCGTTATTACTGTTATACACACTTTTTTTTATGTAAAACTTGTTTAGTATGAAAGATCGATGAATTCTCAAAAAATGATTTGTATCGAAACTATCATTGAATGAATTTAATGTGCTGCGGTGTAAATACGTTTTAGTTTTTGTTACAACTTGAATATAATTACCATCGCTTTTAAAATAGAGAACATCCTCAATATATACCGTAATATTTCTACCCTTTAAGGGGAGTTGAATTTCAGTTAAAAAGTTAGATGCTTCATTTTCATAGCTTCTGAGTAGGTTCTTTATTATATCTTCTAAATGTGACGCTTGCTTATTCTTTTTAAGTGCTTTAATTCGCTCTATAGCAATACTCAATCTATCTTCATCAAAAGGTTTTGTTAGAATGATTGACGAAAAAGTTTATGAAGAACTTAGTTAAGCGTGCGATGTTTTATGTGATGTAAATTAAATAAGGAAACGAATAAAGTGGGGGTTTTTTACGATAGAAAAACACAAATAAAAAGCTATAGTTAAAAAGCAGGGAGAAGTAAAATGAAATTGCTATTTTTCAATTTAAAAAAGAAAATCCCTAAATCCTTTTAAAGGGATTTAGGGATTTATAAGTGACCTCGGAAGGATTCAAACCTTCAACCTCCACAGCCGTAATGTGGTGCACTATTCAGTTATGCTACGAGGCCGTTAAGCGTGTGCAAATATAGTTATATTCTGTAATTACGAAACTAAAAGTGGAAGTTTTTTTAATTTTTTTTTGATAAAAATTCTTGTAAGATTTTTTTTGCCAAAATAGCGTCTTCTTCATATACAAAAAGTTGGTTGCTATTATCGCCTGCAACGAATCCAGCTAAACGACCAGAATCAGTATTATTCTTAATAATACTACTGATGTTAGCTGTGTTTAAAGCGTATTTAAGAGATTGAAGTCTAATTATTGAACCTTCGTGAAGTGTAATGTGTTTTGATTTATTATCCATAAGTATATTGATTTATACTAAAGATACAAAAAGTTAGTTAGTTTTAATCCCGCTAGGGGTTTAATTATTGAGGTTTATCTTGGATAAACAGTAGTGTTGTTTAATTCATGTTTGAAGTGATCGTATTGGATTATCGATTATGAATTATAAAATAATGTAAAAGCTTAATCGAGGGCCCTTTTTGTAACGTAAATTCTCCAGCCTAAAATAGCTAGCTGAATTTTAGTTGCTTTGCTTAAATCAAGTCTTCTTTTAGAAAAACTGGGGAGTACTGCTTTATTGACTTTTGCTAAAAATTTAAAAAATATTATTTTCAAGTGGGGTGATTTTTCTGTAAAAATAAAAAACTCGCTCAATTTGAGCGAGTTTTTGTAATAAATGTAAAAATAAGTTATTTCGTAGTAGCTATAATTGCGCCGTCTTTTGCTTTTTTACCATATAAACTTTGCGCTGTATCAGGTTTTAAGAAGTCTACCGATTTTAGTTGATCTGATTTAGCCAATTCATCTAGTTTTTTAAAGTTCGCCTTTTTCCCATTAATGATGATATACTTTTCTATTTCTGGGTCATCTACAAAATGAAATTTAGGAGCTGGTTTTACAATTACTGTTTTATAGTCCCCTGTTCCATCACCATCTTCATCATCAAAATTTAAGTTGAAATCAAAGTTATTAAGTTTAATCACCACCCTTTTACCATCTGCATCTTCTTCAAAAACAAAAGCATCTTTAATTTGTTTTTTTATGTCATCAAAATCAAATGTCTTACCATTAATAGTCATTTTATGTTCGTCGTCATTAAAGGAGAAATCAAAATGTTTTGAAAGTGAGTGGGTGCCATTAAAACTAAAACTTTTAGAATTAGATGAAGTGATGTATAATGAATTCTTTTCAGCTCCTAAAGTAATTGTATTTATTGGATTTTTACTAGATAAAGATGTGGTAGATTCATTACCGTTATCATCTTTTAATTTGATTTTTATGGCAACAATTTCATTATTTTTATTGCGTTTTATTCCTGAGAATTTTGCTTCAATATTGTGTTTTTTTAATGTTTTTACAATTTCTTTAAACTCACTGTCTTGAGTGTTTTTATCGATAGTAATTTTAACTTCATTCTTGACGCGAGTATTAATTTCAACTGTTTCAATAACTGTGTTATCCCCGAAAGTTGGTGTAACCAATGCTGTTGTAAGCGCTAGGCTTAGTAGTGCGTTTTTTAAAATTGATGCATTCATAATGTGTTTTTTAGTTAGTGAATAAGTGTCACTTAAATAACTTGATTATTATAAAAATACATTAAAAAAGAGTTGAACAGTGTTAATGGGAATTAGTTTAGCATAGTTTTAACGTTTAATTTACTAAAAATAAAAGCAGTTAATTTAATTAATTTGTTGCCAATCTATACCGTCACTTTGTAGCCAATAAGTGGAATTACTTTGTATTGTATTTTGGTTATTATTATTATTGTCTCTGTAATTAGATATTGTCCTATTCGAATTTGAGCTATTTTTAATAATATAAAACCGGCCAGTACAACTATTGGCATTTGGCAAGGTTAAATTGTGAGCTCCTGTGATTATAATAGTATGATGTTGTTCATCCAAGCTAAGGTTACCTGTTGTTCGTAGTATTGCTACGGATACTGAACCGCCAACTTGCAAAGTAGAATTTGCTGCGTTTAATGATGATGATGGATCATCAAAATCGGTATCTACTGGAATCTGTTGCGGGTTAACATTTATGCCAAACCTAGGTAACGCATTTGCTGTGTTATTGCTGCCTTGAACTCTAAATAGTTCTGTATGAAATTGACCATTCCTATAATCGTAACGTTTAAAAACGATGGGTTCAAAACCATCATCTCCAATTATAAATTCTAATCGGCCATCATTATTAGGTCCGGCAGATCCTATTTCGAAAAAATCAGTAATACCAGAACTTCCTTTAAGCCTAAAACTTCCATTGGGAGTAGTAAAAAACATAGGTTTATAAAACGAAGCTCCAGAAGCTGTAAATTGTAATGCAGACGTTACTCCATCACCATTTAGTAATACTAAGGGCTGATCGTTATCATTATAATCAGGGAAGTTTTGAGTTAAGCCCAATGTTTGCCTTCTACCTAATTGTAAGATTGAGGTGTTATTAGAGCGGAACTCCATTTTTGTATCATTAGTTGTTCCTATAAAGTTAGCTGCTGTAGCATCACTGTTTCCTGATAATAACCAATTGGATATTACTGCGGATAAATCTATATTGTTGCCATTTTCAGTAATAGATACTGATCCGTCATTAGAACTAATTAAATTGAGCTTTCCTATTAGACGGAGTGTACCATTTGTTTTGCCAATATAATGAGCATCATTTTCATCGATATATAAATCTCCTTCTCCTGCGGATGTAAATGATATGATAGAGGATGAGTTAACAAATGTTTGAGAATTTAAAATTATACCATAGGACATTATTAAAATTAGCGTACATAATTTTTTCATTGTGAATATATTTGGGGATATTTTTTTAAATATAGATAAAAGTATATTGACAATGAAAAAAAATCGACCTGTTACATAAGTTATAGATGAATTACTTACTTAGTATTACAAACAATGCTAGATTCTTAATCAACTACTTCTTTTTCCGCGTTTTTTGAAATTAGCATTATTGAGTTGTCAGCATGTATTACGTATAATTCTTTTTCTTTTTGGTTATAATAAAATATGAAAGGTTCTATCAATAAGTTTTCTTTAAATTTTCAGGAAAACGACAATGTAAGTTACAAACCCTTCATTAGTTCTTTTTACCTGATCAATTTTAATTTTCACATCATTATAATTTGAATTAAATAACGAGACCGTTGCTTGTAGTTGTTTCTCCGTTATTTTATTCAGTAAAGTATCCTAAAAGTCCTTTTGGATTTATGTGTTTGTTATCTTTTAATATTTCATAGTGTAAATGCGTGACAGATGAAGTTCCTGAACTACCAACTCCACCAATGTGTTGATTTACCGAAATTTTATCACCAGTAGTTACATGAATATCTCTTAGTTGTGCGTACCTAGTTTCATGACTTGTAGGGTGTTTAATTTTATAATATTACCATAGCCAGTTTCTTTTCCTGAAAAAGTAACTACGCCAGGTGAAGTAGCATAAACTGGCGTTCCGAAAGGAGCTTTAAAGTCTATTCCTTTATGCATCTTTTTAATTTTTAATATGAGGTGCATTCGCATACCAAATCTAGATGAAATTTTTTGGTAGTTCATTTTTTTCAACAGTAATAGGTAAAGTAAATCCTGGGGAATTTTCAGAACCTAATACCTCTATGTAATAGGATTGATTATGAATAGAGCTTCTTTTTCCTTTATAACTGTTTCTGTATTGCATGAAAATTTAAAATTGATAACCAAGGGGAGGATGGTTACTAATTTCCAATGCTGTTTTGATTGTTAGTGTAACATGATAATTCGTTTTTTGATTAATGCTAAGTTCTAAGATAGATATGTTTTTTTTGTTAAAACTTATCCACAAAGTATTGTAATGAGGCTTATTTTTGGTAATTTCTTCTAAAATGTCTTTTACAAAGGATTTTTGTAGCCTCCATATAACATGCATCACTTCTTCTTCTTCTTCTTCTTCTTCTTCTTTATTAGTTAATTTTTGAATATATTAAATCTTATAAGACACAAGGAGTTGTATAACTATTTATTTGTTTTCAAGATTTAATATATTAAATTGAAGTATTCATAAATCTTAATTGTTATAGTATATTCGCTGAAAAAATAAAATATAAATGGAAAGTATATTGTATTTAATAGGTGGATTAGTTTTCCTGGTATTAGGTGGAGATTATTTAGTGAAAGCATCAGTAGGTTTATCATTTAAATTAAATATTTCCAAAATGGTTATTGGGATGACGGTAGTTTCGTTTGCTACTTCTGCTCCTGAATTATTAGTAAGTTTACAAGCTGCTCTTGAAGGTTCTCCAGCAATTGCAATTAATAATGTAGTAGGTTCTAATATCGCAAATATTGCTTTGGTATTAGGGGTGACTGCTTTGATAGGTCCTATTGCAATTGATAAATCATTTTATAAACTAAACTGGCCAGTAATGGTAGGGTTTTCAGTATTATTATATTACTTTTTATGGAATGACAACATGCTTGACACCGTTGAAGGTGGAATATTATTTGTAGCGCTGTTAGTGTTTTTAGTAGTGTTGATTAAAACGAGTAAGGGTGATGAAGCTTCAGATGAAGTTGATGATAAATTAGCAATTGTTGGTTACGGTAAAATATTTTTATGGCTAGCAATAGGAGGAGTGACTTTGTATTTTGGATCGGTTTGGTTGGTAGCTGGAGCGATTGATTTAGCGACTAAAATTGGGGTGAGCGAGGCTGTAATATCGGTAACTGTAATTGCAATTGGGACAAGTGTTCCGGAATTATCTGCTTCAGTAATAGCGGCTTTAAAAGGAGAAAAGGCAATATCGATTGGGAATTTAATAGGATCAAATATATTTAACATAGCATCGGTTTTGGGGCTGACAAGTATGATTAAAAACATACCAGTTACAGACCCTCAAATTCTTTCGAATGATATTTTCTGGATGTTAGCAATTACCGTTGGATTATTGCCTTTAGTGTTATTGCCTAAAAAGTTTGTAGTAACCCGTTTTAAAGGAATACTATTATTGGCAGTATATGCTGTGTTTATTTATTTAGCGTTTAATTAAAACCTATGGAGATTAATAGATAAGCTCCTACATTTTTAATTTGTATTAGTTAGAAAATAACTGTCTGTTCGACTGTACTCGATCAGACAAATCTTACTATTAGATTCCTTTTGGATTATTTTAAGGATTTTTTAGATACTAACATCTAAAAAACTAATTAGCCTCTTCTTGTAATAACAATTGCCAGTACCCTACATCGGCCCATTTGTTGAATTTATAACCTACTTTTTTAAAGTGTGCTATTTTTTCAAATCCAAACTTTTCGTGTAATTTGACACATGGGGGATTCGGAAGTGTTATGCCGCCAATTATAGCATTGAAATTTTGTTGCCTAAGTTGCTTGATAAGTTCGTTATATAAAATTGTACCGATGCCTTTTTCTATAGTATCATGGGTTAAATAAATAGAAATTTCAGCTGTGTATTTGTACCCTGACCTAGGTTTCCACGGGCTGGAACAGGCATAGCCAACTATAGTATTGTTTACTTCATAAACTAACCAAGGGAACTTGGTATCCGAGGTAGTAATCTTTTCTTCAAAAAAACTAATTGGCACGTAATTCTCTTCAAAAGTAGCAGTAGAATTTAGAATATAATAATTATAAATAGTAGTAATGGTTTCAGCATCTTCTAAGGCAATTTTTCGAATCATTTTATAAGTTAATTAATTATTTTGAACAAGTAAATTAAGATATCATAATGGCTGTGGAGAAGGGGGGTAACGCTGTACTTGTGATATACAAAAGCCACTAAGGAATTCCTTAGCGGCTTTTATATTTTTATTTAAAATTTCCTCCCTATAGATGGGAAAGTTAATTTTACTATTGGGTTACTTTCAATTTATCACAAACTGGTTTTACAGTTTTAATAATTCTTGATGCAATTTTATATGGATCACCATTTGAAGCAGGTCTTCTGTCTTCTAAATATCCTTTCCAACCGTTATCAACCGTTAAGATAGGGATCCTGATTGAAGCGCCTCTATCCGAAATACCGTAACTAAAATCAGTTATAGAAGCTGTTTCATGAAGCCCCGTTAAACGCTCATCATTGTGCGCTCCGTAAATGTCAATATGTTCTTTAGTAACAGGTCTGAAAGCTTCACAAACTTCCATGTAGATCTCTTTAGATCCACAAGTTCTCAATACTGTATTAGAGAAGTTAGCATGCATTCCAGAACCATTCCAGTCACCTTTTACAGGTTTTGGGTGGTAGTCTATATAATATCCGTATTGTTCTGTTAAACGGTCTAATAAATATCTAGCAATCCAAATTTCATCACCAGCTAAACGTGCTCCTTTTGCAAATAATTGAAATTCCCATTGTCCAGAAGCAACTTCTTGGTTAATCCCTTCAAAGTTTAATCCAGCTGCAATACATAAATCAGCATGTTCTTCAACAAAATTTCTTCCATGTGTATTTCTACCTCCAACAGAACAGTAGTACATTCCTTGCGGTCCTGGATATCCTCCAACAGGGAATCCTAAAGGAAGCATCGTTTTAGTATCCATAATGAAATATTCTTGTTCAAAACCAAACCAGAAATCATTATCTTCATCATCAATAGTAGCTCTAGCATTAGATTCATGTGGAGTACCATCTGCATTCATAACTTCGGTCATAACTAAATATCCGTTAACACGTGCGGGATCAGTATAAATAGCAACTGGTACCAAAACACAGTCAGAAGAATCTCCAGAGGCTTGTTGTGTAGATGAACCATCAAAAGACCAATTTTTTAGTTCTTCTAAAGTCCCTTGAAAGTCTTCATGTTCTTCAACTTTAGTTTTACTTCTTAAGTTTTGAGTTGGTTTGTAACCATCCAACCAAAGGTATTCTAATTTTATTTTAGCCATAATACGTAAAAATAGATTGTGTTTTAATCAATTTAAGGTGCAAATATAAGCTTTTTTTGAAATAGCAATATGTATCTAGAGTAAAAAATCGTAAAAATAGTGCGGTAATATGTGTATCCCTGTTTTTTTAAGGGGTTAAAAGGTGTTTTTTAATCGTTTTAAGTGTGTCACCCCTATTTTTAACGGGGTGTATTTGTTATTTGTGTTATTTTTGATTATTTTCGTATTGTGCTTATAACTAAAAACTGTATTTTATGTCAACATTAAGATTTTACGCAATTAAAGAAACATTCAATAGAAAGCCAATTGCTATTGAAGAGAATGTGCGCCGTTCAGAATTGTTTGGTAAAAATGTATTTAATGAGAATACAATGCGTCAGTACCTCACAAAGGATGCATATAAAGGAGTGATAAATGCGATTGAAAATGGAGTTAAAATAGATAGGAATATAGCCAGCCAAATTTCAGCATCTATGAAAGATTGGGCCTTGTCAAAGGGGGTTACACATTACACACACTGGTTTCAACCTTTAACAGGGATTACTGCGGAAAAACACGATGCATTTTTTGAAACTATAGAAGGAGGTAGTGCTATTGAAAAATTTGGAGGAGGAGAACTAGTACAGCAAGAGCCAGATGCGTCTTCCTTTCCTCATGGAGGAATTAGAAATACTTTTGAAGCACGTGGTTATACAGCTTGGGACCCAACATCCCCTGCATTTATATGGGAGACAACATTATGTATACCTACTATATTTGTATCGTATACAGGGGAAGCATTAGATAATAAAACACCATTATTAAAAGCTTTACAAGAAGTAGATAAAGCAGCTACAGCAGTTGCTAAATATTTCGATAAAGCAGTAACTAAAGTAAATGCTTCCTTAGGTTGGGAACAAGAATATTTTTTGATTGATAAAGCCCTAGCCAAATCAAGGCCAGATATAACCTTAACAGGGAGAACTTTATTAGGACACTCCTCAGCAAAAGGTCAGCAATTAGATGATCATTATTTTGGTTCTATTCCTGCTCGTGCGTTAAATTACATGAGAGATTTGGAAACACAATGTATGTTATTAGGGATTCCTGTAAAAACAAGACATAATGAGGTGGCTCCAAATCAGTTTGAATTGGCTCCAATTTATGAAGAAACAAATTTGGCTGTAGATCATAATTCATTATTAATGGATGTGATGGAGAAAATTGCTGAGCGTCATAATTTTAAAGTGCTGTTACATGAGAAGCCTTTCGCTGGTGTAAACGGTTCAGGGAAACATAATAATTGGTCATTATGTACAAATACAGGAGTTAATTTATTGAGCCCAGGGAAAACACCAATGCATAATTTAGAATTTTTAACTTTTTTCATCAGTACAATTAAAGCGGTAAATGATAATGAAGAGTTATTAAGAGCTACAATTGCAAGTGCGAGCAATGATCATAGATTAGGAGCTAATGAGGCACCTCCAGCAATTATATCGGTAT
Source organism: Kordia sp. (assembly GCA_002733415.1). Classification (GTDB taxonomy): domain Bacteria; phylum Bacteroidota; class Bacteroidia; order Flavobacteriales; family Flavobacteriaceae. The sequence goes on from NVVR01000071.1 coordinate 16,929, forward strand.
TTATAGGCTCTCAATTAACGCAGGTTTTAGATACTTTAGAGAAAGTTACTAAAGGGAAAATTTCTCCTCAGGAAATGACGGATTTGAAATTGAATGTAGTAGGAAAAATTCCAGAAATATTATTGGATAATACTGATAGGAACAGAACATCTCCATTTGCTTTTACAGGAAATAAATTTGAATTCAGAGCAGTTGGATCAACCGCTAATTGTGCGAATCCAATGACCGTATTAAATGCTATTGTAGCAAAGCAGTTACAAGATTTCAAGATTGAAGTTGATAGCTTAATAAAGGATAAGAAAATGAAGAAAGATGATGCGATATTTAATGTATTGAGAGAGTATATTAAAGCATCAAAAAGAATTCGTTTTGAAGGGAATGGGTATAGTGCTGAGTGGGAAAAAGAAGCTCAAAAAAGAGGATTGAGTAATTATAAAACAACACCCATAGCGCTTCAAGCTAAAATATCGGATAAAACTATTAAGTTATATGAGGATTTAGGCATTATGAATAGAGTAGAGGTGATAGCACGTCATGAAATAGAAATTGAAGAGTATACACTTCGTATTCAAATTGAAGCCAGAGTATTGGGGGATATAGCGAGAAATCATGTAGTACCAACAGCAATTAAATACCAAAATATATTAATTGAAAATGTATGTGGGTTGAAACAAATATATGGGTCAGATTTTCGAAAATTAGCAAAAGAACAAATGAATATTATCGAAGGGATTTCAAAACATATTGAAAAAATAAATGAAGGTGTTTCGGAAATGATAGAAGCACGTAAAAAAGCGAATATTATTGAAGATTCAGAGGAAAAAGCATTTGCGTATTGTGATAAGGTGAAATTGTTTTTTGATGAAATAAGGTATCATTGTGATAAGTTAGAGCTTTTGGTGGATGATGAGTTTTGGCCATTAACAAAATACAGAGAACTGCTGTTTACTAAATAACAGAAAATTCAAACCACTATTGTGATATCGCATTAGTGGTTTCTTTCCTAAATAAAACAAAGAGCTCAATTCAAAGCCTAGTATAATAGATTTTGAAGTGAGCTTTTTGTTTTATAATTAAATGTATTTTATTTTACCTAATTTGATTAGGAATGATTGTGCATTGTCTTTAATAATTAAAACATAGTATAGCATATATTGCTCAGGTCATTGAATAAAACTTCAAAAAAGGTTTTTTTTTTGAAGTTAATTAAATAAAAATTACAAACTCTTTTTAATTATACGAATCAAAATCGTTATCTAACGATTAGGTTTGCTTACCGATATTATATAATAAAATAAATTAAAAGGTATAATAGTTAACTTTGTTTCTATAAAATACAAAAAAAATAATAAACATAAAACAATGAATATCAACATGTTGTAATTATCTTTGAGTGTATCTGAAAAATAGTTCAGTTTTTTTAGATTTTATGACTTAACCCATCACTTCACAATTTCATAATTAAACTCTTCCCAATAGAGTCTTGCTTCCTAAATAAATATTACTTCCCCAGGTATACATGAGCTAAATTGTTTAAACAATGGGTTCATTATTAAGATGTATTTAATAACCAATAAATATTTTAATTATGAAAAAAGTAATTTTAACTTTAGTTTTTGCAGTATTTACTGCATTTGGATTTGCACAACAGCCAACTTATGGTTGTGGTGGAAATGATGGAGGACACGACCACCAGCGTTGTGTTGAAATAGATCAACGTACGGATATTTGTTATCCTAGAGTTGATGGACCTGCAATTTTATGTTGGTCAGATTTAAGAGCGGCGCTTTATGCTGGCGCTAGTTACTCTCAAGCAATACAATTAGGGAAAAAGAGTAAGGCATTAATTACCCAAAAAGGGTCTAATGTATCAGTAACTTTTCAGTATGGTACGGGTGGAGCTTATAATGTGATAAAGGTTAATCAGTCTGATGGTGGTGGATTAGCAGAGGCAAATTGGTCATATGTGACTCAATTAGGTAAAGGGAATGTTACGAATGTTAAGCAAACTGGTATAAAAAATAAATCTGACATTGACCAATATGGGAAATTTAACACCGCAATTGTTGATCAAAAAGGGCATAGACATATGTCGGACATAGATCAAATAGGGATAAGTAATAAAGCAAAAGTTACACAAGTTGATTGTAAAAACAGAGCAAAAGTGTTTCAAAAAGGATGTAGTAATGATTCAGATCAACAACAAAGCGCAAGAGCAAATTTAGCATGTGCAAAACAAATAGGTCATTATAATGAATCTGATCAAAAACAATCAGGAGTAGGTCGTAATTTAGCTAAAGTTCGCCAAGGTAAAAACTCTAGCTATGCTTATCATAATAAAGCGAGTCAAACTCAAATTGGATTTAGAAACAGTGCATATATTGACCAAGATGGTAAGCGTAACATTGCTACCCAAACACAAACGAAAAGCTTTAATTACGCAGAGGCTGATCAGGATGGTTTATTAAATAAATCAACTCAAACTCAAGATGGTAGACGAAATGAAGCCTTAGTTGTTCAAAGAGGTAAACGAAATACTGCAACTCAAAAACAAACTGGTAACCGTAATATGGCATTGAGTTTCCAAGGTGGAATTAAAAATGAGTCTATATCTATTCAAAAGGATGACAATAATTATTCATTTATTGGACAGTTAGGGTTTAATAACTTTGCTAAAGTAAATCAAGCTGACGGAAATCAAGTTAGTATAGCTTTACAAGCAGGTAGCAATAATATAATTAGAGTAACACAATCTAAATAGTAATTTAAAGATAAATATCAGGCCTTTAAAATTTTAAAGGCTTGGTCTTTATTTTTAAAAGAAAGGTTGATAAAAATCAAGAAGATGAAGTCATATATAACAATATTTATAAGTTTTTTTATAATGTTTGGTTTTGCTCAAAATTATAATAGTACAAAAACTGTCTTAGATCAAGAAAAAATGATGTTTATAGATAGTTTTAACGAAAAGGTTCAACTAAAAAAGGATTCTAATAACTTAGTGTTTATACATCAACAAGGAAAAAGGAATTTATCAAATATTAGAGTTAAAGCTCAAAAGAGTAAAATTTCGATAATTCAAAGAGGAGATGATAATAAAGTAAGTTTGAATATTCATGCCAAAGTAGTAAACGAATTAATAACTCAAATTGGTTCAGGAAACTTATTTCAGGATTATAATCGATCAAACAATAATTCACATAATGTAAGCATATATCAAGAAGGGAATAAGCAAAAGATATATATGTATGGCTCCAATAGTATAAGTAAGGAATTGAAAATTATACAAAAAGGTGATTTTAAAACAATATTTATAAATAATTTTCAATAAATCACTCAAATGAAAAAAGGATTAGTTTGTGTAATATTTTTCAGCTGTATATGTACATATAGCCAGTATTTAAATAAAGAAGTTAAGGCTGTATTGGAAGTGGTTAAATCTGAAAATATTTTCGAAATCACCTCAAAGGCTGAAAATATGTCTGATATAAATCAAAGTTTAACCTATGAGTTGAAAGTATTTAAAAAAAATAATAAATCAGGTAATGAAAGTGAAAGTAATCAGTCAGGTAGATTTGTAATTGCACCTGATGAAATAAAAAAAATGTGTTTTAGTGCTATTAATAGTAATGATGAAAATGAGAAAATTATAATATTATTATTGATAAGAAACTTAGATAATGAAATTATAGGAAAAGCAAGAAATGTAATTATAAACGGTGTAATAGAGTCTAGTGCACATAAAGTTACTTTAAAAAATAAACCTAAAGACGGTATTAGACTAAGAGGTGTTGTATTAGAAAAAGTTAAAACAAAACCAGGAAGAGATTTTTATGGCTTTTTTTACAGCCAATTTTTAAGTTATAATTTTACTGACAGTAGAATTGTATTAATAGAAGAGGTATTTTCTAGAGGAAGAACTACCAAAATTCATATAAAGGTTGATAATATAAAAGTTTATGAATTTTTCGTTCAGCCAAAAACAGATTACCTTAAGAATAATGCAAATATAGCAGTGAGAATTATATATAATTATTTTAATAAAAAAGAAAAAAATTACATTGTAAAATATTAATGTTTTTTTGTGTCTTGTATAGTATATATAGCCCTCCCCATCTACTTTTTTGATCTTAGTTTAATTTTGTAATGTATAGTTGTTATCAATCCTACGGATAATAATGTATTGTGAAAATGCATAAAAAATTCGCATAATTTTTCACAAATATTTAATTTTAAAATCAAAAGTTATGAAAAAAAATATCATATTTTTTTTGTTTTTTTTAGCAAGCACCTCTTGGGTAATTCTAGCTCAGGAATTTGTGTACAAACCCATTAACCCTGCATTTGGTGGTGAAGTGTTTAATTATCAATGGCTGTTAAGTTCAGCTGAGGCTCAGAATTTTTATGAAGAAGTTGAAGAGGATGTTGAACTTACTGATTTGCAAGAGTTTAATCAAAACTTAAACAGGCAACTGCTTAATAGAATTAATCAAGCATTACTTAATAGTCAAGTAAATATTGAAGATGGTTTACAGCCAGGAGTGTATAATTTTGGGAGCTTAAATGTCCATGTTTATCAGTCTACAGGTGGTTTAGTCGTAGAGGTATTAGATATTAATACAGGAGAACAAACACAAATAATAATTCCTAATTAAATTTTATGTTTATAAAAGTAATTAAAGCGCTAGTTGCTAGTTTTTTGTGTATCTCATGTGGAGCATATTTCAATCAACCAGTAACAGTTTCTAAGGCAGTTCTGGGTGAGGGTACTCAAAATACGAAAGTGTTGAAAAATCTTCCAGAACCTGAAAATAAAATTGTAGTTGGTGTATACAATTTTAGAGATCAGACGGGACAATATAAAATGATGGAAAACGGTAGTAGCTTTAGTACAGCAATAACTCAAGGATCTACTACAATTTTATTAAAAGCACTTGAAGACTCAAAGTGGTTTACAGCTATTGAGCGTGAAAATTTAAACAATTTATTAAATGAAAGAAATATTATTCGTTCTACAAGGCAAGAGTATAGAAAAAAAACTAACCCTGATGAGCCAGAATTAGACCCGTTGTTATATGCAGGGGTACTTTTAGAAGGAGGGATTATTTCATATGATTCAAATATTTTAACAGGTGGATTTGGAGCAAGATATTTTGGTATTGGTGGATCAACAAAATATAGGCAAGATCGTATAACTATTTACCTGAGAGCTATATCTACGTCTAGTGGTGAAATATTAAAAACTATTTATGTCTCAAAAACAATACTTTTCCAAGCATTAGATGCAAGTTTTTTTAGGTATGTAAAATTCAAAAGACTTTTAGAGGTAGAAACGGGTATAACTAAAAAGGAGCCTATACAAATGGCTATAACCGAAGCAATTGAAAAAGCGGTTGAGGCACTTGTAATAGAGGGGCTTAAAGACGGTTTGTGGAATAGTAAAGGATCAAAAGAAGATGTTGATAATCTTATCTCAAACTATGATTATGAGAAAGATGAAGCAGAAAATAGGCGAATTTATGGTAGAATTAATAAAGATAAAAGAACTAAAAATGTTATAGAGTTAAGTGCTGGGGGAACATTGTTTGACGGAGATTATGCTAAACCAAAATTAGAGATGATGCCTGTGAAAGTAGGGTATAAAAGATATATTAATTCCTATTTTAATTTGGGTGTTAATTATGCGAAATTTAATCTAGCTAATAAAGAATTTCATGACTATAGAACTACATATGGTTTTATGTCTTTTGAATTAAAAGCGGAATTAAATTTATTGCCATATGATAACTTATCTCCTTATATATTTGCTGGAGGTGGATTAAATGCATCTAACTATTTTAAAGAGATAGCGCCAAAAACTGAGTATGGGGTTGGATTAGAGTATCTTATGTCTGATAAAATTGGAGTTAAGATTTACGTTGGACATAATTTTGTCTTTAGCGATAACCTTGACGGAATTGAATCAGGAAAACGCGACGATTTCTTTTGGAGGTTTGGATTAGGTATTAACTATTACATACCATCATCAGGAAAAAATAAAAAAAGAGGTATGTTATCTCGAAAAGAGCAAAAATTAAAGCGAAAACTTTAGCGAAAACAAAGTAAATTAAATTAAAACTATTATTAGCGATGAAAAAATATATAATTCACCTTTTTTTAGTACCAATGTTAATTTCGATTTTTTCATGTAGTGAGGATAAAATTGATACATTAGGTCCGGGGATTCTTACGGGAAAAGTAATTGAACAAGGGACAAATGAACCTATTGAAAATGTTAAAGTAACGATTGTTTCTTCAAATGTATCTGTATTAACAAACACAACAGGAGATTTTGTATTAAATAATGTACAAGTAGGTGAGCAATCAATTTCTGCAAAAAAAAATGGGTATTTAGCTTCATTTGAGGCTATTACTATGGTTTCAGGAGGGAGTTTAACCCTTATTTTAGAAATGTCTATTGAAACCACAAATAATGAATCTCCTTCTCAGGCTGAGTTGGTAAGTCCAGATGATAATGCTATAGACTTAGGATTAAGCGTAGATTTGAGTTGGACTTCTACAGACCCTGAAGAAGATGAATTAATTTTTAAAATTGAATTAAGAAATGATCAAGATTCGGATTTATTGACTTTTGAAGATATTACTGATGAAACGTTTACTCTAACACAACTGAATTATGGAGTAAGATACTTTTGGCAAGTTAGTGTTAGTGATGGGATTAACCCTGAAGTATGGAGCACCACAAGATCATTTTCCACAGTAGCTACTCCAAACCACAGGTTTCTTTTTACACGAAAGATAAGTGGAAATGGAATCGTTTTTTCTGGAGGTTTTGATTCAAATAATGCCCCAGTCGAGTTACAGCTAACCTCAAGTAGCAATAACAGTTGGAGAACAAGAAAAAATAATAATACAGGTTTAATAGCTTTTTTAAGGAGTAACGGAGTTGAAACCCATTTGTACTCAATGAACCCTGATGGATCAAATATTCAACAAATTACAAACACAGTTCCTGTATCAGGTTTTGATTTAGAACAGATAGATTTTTGTTGGTCTGATAATGGAGCGAAATTATTATATACCAATTTTGATAAGTTATATTGTATAAATAGGGATGGAAGTGGTTTAACACTTGTATATCAGACATTAGATGGGAGCTTTATTTCTGAATGTGACATAACAGTAGATGAAAGTATGATAGCGTTAAAAACAAATGATGTAAATGGATATAACATCTTGGTATTTACAATTAACATGTCAGGAACGATATTAAATACTGTTTTATCAGGAGTAAATGGTGCGGCAGGAGGTTTAAACTTTTCTGTAGATAATAGTAAGTTACTATATACTCATGATGTTTCTGGATATGAAAGTGTTGATCAGCGTCAATTAGATACCCATATATTTATTTATGATTTTGGAACAACAACAGCAACTGATTTATCTCAAAGTAAGCCAGTCGGATTCTTGGACTTAGATCCACGTTTTTCTCCAAATGAAGCTGAAGTAATTTATACCCATACGTCAAATGATGAGGTTTCCGATAATAAAATACAATCTTTAAATATTGCTAGCGTGGGAACAAGAAATGATTTATTCTTTAATGCAAATATGCCAGATTGGGAATAAATAAAGAACTATATTTTATAAGCCGATATAATGTTGTTATATCGGTTTTTTTTATGCTGCAATAACTGTTTGGTTTAAGCGTTAATATTGTTACTTTTGTTTGAAATAATATTATAAATAATTCGAATCTATTATGAAGCTAAACTTTTTCTCAATATTAGCGATACTTTTTTTTAACACTGTCTTATCTCAAAGTGAAGAGGTGTTGTTTACTGTGAACAATACAGCCGTTACTACAAATGAATTTTCTAGAGTTTATAATAAGAACATTGACCTTGTTCAAGATGAAAAGCAAAAGAATGTAGATGTGTACTTAAAACTTTATGTGAATTACAAATTAAAGTTGGAAGAGGCTTATGCTTTAGGATTAGATAAGGAAAATAAATATATAAATGAATTAGAATCTTATAGAAGGCAATTAGCAAAAAAATATTTAACCGATACTAAAATTAATGATAAGCTGCTAGAAGAAGCATATCAAAGAACTGTGAACGAGGTTAATGTAAATCATATTTTAGTTAGAGTTGATGATAATGCTTCACCAGCGGATAGTTTAAAAGGGTATAATCAAGTTTTGGAATATAGGAATAAAGCTTTGAAAGAAGGGTTTAAAAAGACTATGTTAGCTGTAGATGATGGAAAAAGTTATTCTGGGAAAATAGTTTTTGGCGAATCACTTGGGTATTTTAATGCTTTTAAAATGGTGTATTCTTTTGAGAACACTGCTTATACTACCAATATTGGAGAGATCTCTATGCCATTTAGAACGAAATTTGGATTTCATGTTTTAAATGTTATTGATAAACGAAAGTCACAGGGAGAGGTGACAGTTGCTCATATAATGATAGCAAATAGTAATGATAAAATTACTTCTTCATCTGAGGAAAGAATCAAAGAGTTACACACTAAAATTATTGATGGAACTTCATTTTCGGATTTAGCAAGACAGTTTTCGGATGATAAAAATTCTGCTAGAAATGGTGGGAAGTTAACTCGTTTTGGGGCAGGGAAATTAAGTGCTAAAGAATTTGAAAAAGCGGCATTTGCATTAAGTACTGAAGGACAAGTTTCAAATCCTGTAAAAACTAAATTCGGATGGCATATAATTAAGTTGATTAAAAAACATGATGTTCCTAGTTTTAATGAACTAAAGTCAAGTTTAGAACAAAGTGTCAAGAAGGATTCAAGATCAAAAATTGTTAATGATAGGTTTTATAATAGTATTAAAAAGAGGTATAGTTTTACTGAAACAGTTAATGTAAAGGAGGAATTGTTAAAAGTGGTAAATGA
>NVVR01000072.1 GCA_002733415.1 Kordia sp.
TTCAACGTAAATGTTCCGTTTCCGTTATCTACTGTTGAAGTAATTCCTACGCCATCTGTTCCAGCAGTTCCATCAACTCCATTAGTTCCATCTATTCCATTAGTCCCATTTGTTCCGTCTGATCCAGTAGCTCCTGTTGCTCCATCCGATCCGTCAGCACCATCTGCTCCTGTTAAATCTGTAGTAGTAAATGTTGTTGCATCCGAATAGTTCAACGTAAATGTTCCGTTTCCGTTATCTACTGTTGAAGTAATTCCTACGCCATCTGTTCCGTTGGTCCCGTCTGCTCCTGCTGGACCTGTTGCGCCTATTTCGCCATCAGCTCCTCCAACTCCTCTTAAGTCAATTGTAGTAAATGTTGTTAAATCTGAATAGTTCAATGTAAATGTTCCGTTTCCGTTATCTACTGTTGAAGTAATTCCTACTCCATCTCTTCCATCAAGCCCATCTACACCATCTACACCATCAGCACCAGCTGGCCCTATACCTATAGTTTCTCCATCTACTCCTGCAGGACCTGTTAAATCCGATGTCGTAAAATTTGTTCCATCTGAATAATTCAACGTAAATGTTCCGTTTCCGTTATCTACTGTTGAAGTAATCCCTACTCCTAATGACCCATCTGCCCCATCAGATCCATCAGCCCCTGTTAAATCAGCTGTAGTAAATGACGTAGTATCTGAATAGAATATTGTAAATGTTCCATTTCCATTATCTACTGTAGCAACAACCCCAACACCATCAGCGCCAGTTGCACCTGAAATTCCCTGAGCGCCAGTTGGCCCTTGAGGGCCTTCTGTTCCTGAAGCTGCATACATAGCAAACGGCACATATCTTAACTGTGAAGCTCCTACTAAAGTATAACTTGTACCACCAGAAACATCCATTGATATTTCAACCCAATAACTATTTAAACTCCAGTCTATGGCGTTAAAATCACCAGAAATTATTGAACCTCCTCCTATTGGGAGGTCTAAAACTCCATAAGCATTAGTTGTAACATTATGTGATTCTGAATATAAATTAGCCCCTGTTGATCCACCAAATAAGATTGACACTTGGACTCCTAAGTTTTGATTTTGTAATAAACTGCCTGAATTATCTCTAGCAGCTGCCTGATAGTTAAATGTTTGAGAAAAACAACCAAACACAAACAGCATAAAAAATATGCTAAGTAGTATTTTTTTCATAAGTATTTTTTTATAGTGAGGGTGGGGCAATAATAGACATAATTTTTATTTTAAAAAAGTCTACTTCGACTGCTATTAGTTTTTTAAAAAATAACAGTATTTAAAAAAACATCTCCTATATGAACTACAGAAGATGCTTTGTTTTTAATATATCTTTTGTGAGTTTTTATTTACTCTCCATCTTTTTCTTCTTCAAGAACAACTAACGTTTCTTTTTTAATACCTTCTTTTGTTCTTCTTTTTTGATCAGAAGTTAATTCCTTTACTTTAGCATTGCTATATCCAAATTCTGGAGACTCTGGTGTTCCACTGTATTTAATTTGACTACCGTCCCACCACATCTCCTGTCCTTTAGGATTTTCAATACTATCATCAATCATGAAGTTATTTAATTTTGTATCATAATCAGCCGCTAAAAGTTCTTCTGGGTTTGTCATTGTTTCGTACCCAGCTTTAGTAGCTACAGCAATCCATGTAAAATTCACATTAGAAGAACCATTAGCATTCTCTTTAATAGTAAACCCGTTACTATCAACTGACACTAAATGTATTCCTTTACTTTCACCTATCGGTGTAATTGTAACAATTACCGGATCTTTTTTAGAAGCTATACTACTAAAGTTTTTCGAAAAAGATATTCTAGCAGTTCCATTATTTAAGGTATTCATTCCTTTTGAAGTTATATCTACTGACGTAGAAGTAGGTACATAAGAAGCTATTCTTTCACTATTATTATTATCACTTAATTGTGTAATTACATCATTTGTAAACTCTCTTCCTTGAACATATAAACTATAACGATCTCCTTTTGTAGTAAAACCGTACACAGACCCTTTAGCCCATCCACCCATTAATCCTCCAATAGCCCCCATACCAACATTTACTTTTACAGTTGAAGTAGATGAACTACTCATTCTACCTGTTCCATCAATATGATCTACTCCACCATTGTTGTCAAAGAAATATCCTCCATAATAAGTACCTCCACCGCTTGGCCTGTACCCTAAAGCTCCCGCAGCATTTTGTGTTGTTCCGTTACTATTAGATCCATATACACCAGAACTTCTTCTTCCGCTACCACCACTTGCTTGTACAGTTCCAAGTACTCCAACACTGTAATTAGAGGCTGTTGTATTCATACCCAACACTCCATATCCTTGTTCAGCAGTTCCATAACCTGTTCCATTACTTCCATTAGAGTTTGTAAACCATCCTCCACCAAAACCTTCATTATTATTTGCGTGTCCAACAATAGCATCCTCAGAATCTGTAGTAAAAAAACTACAATCTGCATAAACCCCTACCGAAGAATTATTGTCTGTAATAAAATACATCCCGTAACCCGAACCTGTTGATTGATTATATATAGCATCACCACTACTAGATGTAAAAATATTCATTCCTTCAGTACCATTTTGAGTTCCTACTGACAAATGACTTCCTGTCATAATTGTCCCTGCGTTTACCTGCACTTGATTAACTCCTCCATCTACATGTAACATAGAAGTATTCCCATTTGACTCTACTCTGAAGTTTATATCATCACTATCTTCATTAATAATAACTACATCTCCTTCTGCAGCTCCTTCATCTATAGTTAACATCTCTTGACCACCGCCACCAAGACTAAACTCATCACCCCCATCAGACCATATACCTGTGTTAGTGTCATTAGAAAAAGTATACATTGGCAAAGATTCTGTTCCGTTATTACCGGAATTCCCTGCTCTAAATTGTACATCATTATTGCCATCAGGAGAAGTTACTGTCATTACAACAGTATTATTAGTTCTAAAGTCCATCGCGACATTATCAGTCGTTCCTAAAAAATCTGTACCATTAACTGTACCTGCATTCCCAGAAAGTTCCCATGCCGCAGCAGCGTTTGGTGTCATACTAACCCAAACTGCACCATCATTATAATAAAAACCAGGAGTTACATCTCCAGCTGTCGCTGTATTATACACCATCATTCCTGCCACATCTGCAGTCAATGGCGCTGGACTAGTTGTAGCTGTTAAAGCTACTCTAGGCATTAAGACACCTCTGTCGGTACTTGAAATATCTAATTGTGCATCTGTATTAGGAGTTGTAGTTCCAATTCCTACTTGTGCTATACTAGTATTTGTGCTTAATAAAAGCAATACAGTACATACTGTTTGAAATAAATTTTTTAACATTATTTTTGGGATTTAGTGAGTTAATAGTTTCACCAAATACAATATCAAATACCTACCTAAATTCTACTGCTATTTATGTTTAATAAAAACACAACAGCACATACTTATTTTGAAGTAAATTTTTTAACATCATGTTTGGGATTTATGAGTTAATATAACATCAAATCTCTACTTAAATTTGACTACTATCCATGTTCAATAAAAACATAACAGCAAGTACTATTTAAAGTAAATTTTTAACATCATGTTTGGGATTTATGAGTTAATCACACCATTAATACAATATCAATTTTCTGCTTTCGGTGTACTTTTCATTCTTAATAAAAGCGCAACAGTAAAGACTGTTTTGGAGTATTTTTTTAACATCATGTTTGGGGTGTATTTCAGTTAATAACAACAACAATATAGTATCAAAAAAAGATAATACAGTATTCTTTACAATGTTTTCGATAAAATGATAATTTTACCGATATAGCGCTCTTTTAATACCTATTCAATACATTTAATCCGAAAAATTAACATATTTATTAAAAAAAAAATATGAAATAAAGCTGGAATAAGCTATAAAAATTAAATCCTAAAACTTTATTACACGCAATTGAACACCTTAGTATTCCATGCCTAAATAATTGAGTTATGCTTTTTGATTGATGCTTGCAAATTATATTTGACAAATATTTTAACGAATTAATTTACTCTAAAAAATCTATTGTAATCACAATCACTTCTATTTGCGAATCAAATTGAGGCACATATAGCAAGTATTAATAAAAATGGATTTACAATAAAAGAGAATATGAGCAGGAATTCAAATATGACCTTTAACTGGATTGCAGTAGCAGAAAAACAAAAAAGAAGCCCTCCTAGAGAACTACTTTCTGCGCAATTTGATGATAACACTAAAAAGTAATGCAGAATAATGAGTTATACGAATCTAAAGTATTGTGGCACCAAAATGCGAAGTACACTTTGGAGACTCTGTTCCTTTTAATGACATAAAATTAAAAGCAAAACAGCTTAAAAAAGATACATCCATAAAACAAAAAAGCAATACTTTACTTAAATTTAAAATAACATATTGAATCACGATGTTAACAACATAATATCGTCATTTTTATTTTTAATAAAAAAAGCGCTCATAAAAATAGCAATATTAGCTTTAGCTATAACTAACAGGGACTAGACCAGGCAGCACTGACAACCAATATAATGCCTTATCAAAGAACGCAGGTATTTACCCTCACAACACTAAACACTATAAAGCCCAAAAGCTAATACATGATTTTCAGATAGAAAAGAAAAGAGTGTATCTAAAATAGTCTATTAACAAAACTCATATTGCCCGATTTTTTATAATGCTTCATTATGAAAACAAACTGAACTAAAACACTAGAACGTTTCACCTGATATTGTATACAGTATATCTATAGCAAAAAACCACTTATTGTATTTTACCTGAAATAACAGTCTGTTTAACTAATAATCAACGAGTTAGCACAAGCAACAACACTATTATTAGACAATACCTTTATATTTGCGCTATATAAACAACCAAAAACCCAAAAAAAATGTATACAAAATTACCCATAACAATAATTGCAGCAATATTTACTTGCTTTTCTTTTGCACAAGTTGGAATAGGAACAACCACTCCAAACGCAAGTGCAGCCCTAGAAATTGAATCAACTACTACCGGTGTTTTAATCCCTCGAATGACGCAAGCGCAACGAGATGCTATTACAGTTTCGGTAGCAACAACAGGTTTACTAATTTACCAAACTGATAACACTCCTGGGTTTTACTATTACACTGGAGCCGTTTGGTCTCCTTTTGGGGGAGCTGATACCGACTGGACAGTTGTTGGAAATGACATGTATAACGCCAATACAGGAAATGTAGGAGTTGGAAACGTCACTCCTTCTGCTAAATTTCATGTAACTGGTACTACAGTAGTAGGCTCAACAGGAGGATTAACTACCTTATATTCTAATGACTTTTCTACTGGAACTGTTACTTCAGTTGCTGCTGGGGCAAATACATGCGTAGGTGGTACAAGTATATGGCATATTTCTGCTACAAGCGTAAATGCATCTTGTACTACCTGTACAGGAACTAGAGCTTATATACTATATAGTGGAACTTGTGTTCAAGATCAGACTATGGTAGAAGGTACATTTACACCTACGACAACATCTGTAGACATTTCGTTTAACTATGGATACAATGATTTTACTGGGCCAGATGACAGCTTTACAGTAACATTATACAATGAAACAACTACCGCAACAGTTGCCACTCTAGTAAGTGTAACAGCTGATGATTTAGACGCTACACATACAAGTACTCAAACCGTTGTTGCAGGAAACAACTATTCTTTACGTTTTCAATATACAGGAGATGATGATTTAGCAGCTACGGTAGATGATATATTAGTTTCAGAAACAACTGTCGCTGTTGCAGGTTCATATATGTTTAGACTAGAAGATGGTCAAGAACAAGATGGCTATGTACTTACTTCTGATGCAAATGGGAATGCTACCTGGAAGGCTACTGGAGCTGGAGGAAGTGGAGGAGGCGGATCTACTACTTACTGGGACCTTACTGGTAATACAGGTACAGATGGAGGTACTACTACCGCCGGTGGAGCCAACTTTATTGGCACAACAGATAATCAAAACTTTGACTTCCATACAAATAGCATATACAGAGGTAGATTTAGTGCTCTAGGAGAATTCTTTGTTGGTACATATAATACTGTCATCTCTGGAGATTTAATGAATGCCGTTAGTAATGCAACCTTTGATTGGGCTGTAAACGGATATTCTGCAAATGATGGCTCTGGTACTTACGGACAGGTAACTGGTGGTACAACTTTATACGCAGGAGTTCAAGGGGAATATGAAGGGTCAAATACAAGAGGACCAGGAGTAAGAGGTATTTCAAATACTACTACTGCAGGTACTGATTTCACAGGAACTACAGTATCTGGAGTTAGTGGTTCAATAGGAACCACAGGATCATACTCTTTTGGAGTTATGGGTACAACAGGTACAAATACATCTAGACGAGTTGGAGGTGTTTTAGGTACCGATTTAATAGCCAGTGGTGCACTTGGGTATTATGCACAAGGTGGTGGTGGTACCAGCTACTCAGTTTACGGTTTTGGAAATGCTTATACTGCAGGTGGTGCCGGAGGTAGACAAAGTCAGGACACTCAAATTAATGCACATATAGGACTAGGTATTAACGGAGGAGTTATGGGTGGATGGATTAAAGGTAAAACTTACGGAGCTCATTTTTCAGGAGATAGATATGGAGCATATATAGATGGAAAAACTTTAACAAATGATACTTATGTCGTTTTAAACAAAAACAAAAACGGAGACAGAATACCTACATACGCTACTACTTCTTTAAGTGTAGACGTAAACACAAGAGGAACTGCTAAATTAGTAAACGGTGAAGCTTTTATTAGTTTCAATGAAGAATACAAACAATTGGTTTCTGAAAACAGCCCTATTATTGTAACTGTTTCTCCTACTGGAGAAACAAAAGGTTTATATATAGCCACTACTTCAAAAAACGGGTTTACTGTAAAAGAAAATGAAGCTGGAAATTCTAATGTTGTATTTAATTGGATTGCTATTGGTGAAAAGAAAAACCAAAAATCAGCAACAGTTTCAAGAGAAATTCTATCTAAAGATTTTGACACTAACATGAAAGGAGTTATGCATGATGATAGTTTAGATGGTAATAGTAAAGCAATTTGGTGGAATGGCAATGATGTTGAATTTGGTGACCAAACACCAGTTAACAACACTAGATTAGAACGTGCTAAAAAACAAGAAGAACTTCAAAGACCTAAAGGAAAAAATAAGGAAAAAACTGTACAATCAGGTGAAGTTAAAAAATAACCAAGACAAGCATATATAAATAAAGTCCAAGTATTATTTTGATACTTGGACTTTGTATTTTTTAATAACTCAAAAACAAATAAACACAGTACTAACAACGACTTCAATGTTTTAGCATACTTAATATGTATTAAATTATAAAACGGAAATTCATTAACTGAAAAATTTTCTGAAAAACACAGAAAACAACCAAAATAAAAAAGAACGGCTATCTCATTTTAGATAGCCGTTCTTTTTAGTTATAAAATACTAAGAACTTCAAGTGTACTCACGTGAAAAACAACTCAATATTAATGTTTAAAAAACACTACAAAACAACCTTAAAAACTGATAAAACACACCTAAAACACTAAAAACTAATCAATATTGTATTTTATCGGGTTTTTATGCCTTATGTCGAAAAGTAATTCACATAGTAATAAATATATGTGAATTTTTATATATTCGCCTGATTTTAAGAATCATATTACCCGAATAATAACGACTAAATTACCCGATAATTATGAAAACTGTCACCCAACAGATCATAAAATTGCTATCTGCAATTTTATTAATTACCCCATTATTTTCAACTGCACAAGTTGGAATCGGAACAACTACCCCAAATGGAGCTTTAGATATTACTTCAACTAATCAAGGATTAGTACCTCCAAGAATAGCTCTAACAAGAACAGATTTACAAGCACCAGTAATAAATCCAACTGGAGCTGCAACTATTCCTGCAGGTACTTTTGTATGGAATACTGGAACTTCATTAGCTGCAATACCTGTAGCAGATAGAGTTGCGCCAGGTATGTATTATTGGAATGGCACAAGATGGATTTCTTTAGCAGGATCACCCGGAGGTCTTGATTGGTCTATCATTGGAAACGGTGGTATTGACGGAGGTGTTGCAGGAGTTACTGGAACACCAGCAACAACAGGAATTCACTTTTTAGGAACTTATGACAATACAAATATAGATATTAGAACAAATGGCCTTCATGCAGCAAGAGTTTCTTCTTTAGGAGAGTTTTTTATTGGTGCATTAGAAACAGTACTACCTGGTGACTTAATGAACAGTGTAAGTGAAGGAAATGCTACATTTCCATGGGCTGTAAACGGATATACTGATCAAAATGGTGGTGGAGTATACGGTTCAGTTACCGGAGGAACCACTGCTTTTGCAGCAGTACAAGGTGAGTATGATGGAACAAGTAACTCTAGTACAGGTGTAAGAGGAACCAATTTTAGGGCTATTGATGCTGATGGTACTAGTTTCGTTAGTTCAATAGATGGTGTACAGGGTAATTTACCTGACACAACACCAGGAACATACGACCACGATAATCAATTCGGAGTTTCTGGAAGTACCGCTACAAACAGAGGAGAAGTCGTTGGTGGTGTTTTCGGAGTAAATAATGAAAATGGCTCATACGGTATGCTTGGGTACGAGGATAGCGTTGGAACTGCCTATGGATTATTAGCAACATCTAGGACTACTGACACTTTTAGAAGTGCATCCCCACTGATAGACACATCAATTGGAATTGGTACTCAAGGAGGTTTTTTAGGGACTCACTCAAAAGGGAATCAATACGGTATAATTACAAAAGGGAATTTAGCAGGTATCTATTCAGACGGTGCAGCTATTTCCAACAGAGGTTTTGTAGTTATCGACAAAAATATTAACGGACAAAAAACTGCTTCATATGCTACCACATCAACAAGTATAGATATTACTACAAAAGGTACTAGTAAGCTTGTAAATGGTAAAGCTTATGTAGCTTTTGACAGTTCATACTCTAATGTTATTTCTAACAACAAGCCTATTATAGTTACTGTATCTCCAATGGGGGAATCAAATGGAGTATATATCTCAAAAGTTGATGAAAATGGTTTTGAAATAAGAGAAAACAACAATGGTAATTCAAATGCTGATTTATATTGGATTGCTGTAGCAGAAAAAGCTACAACATTAAACAACACTATCCCTCGTGATTTATTAGAAAAAGATTTTGATGAAAATCTTAATAGTTTTTTAACTGTTGATGAAAGTAAAAACTCTAATTCCAAAGCTATGTGGTGGAATGGAACTAACCTAGAATTTGGAAAAAAAGCTCCAGAAAGTCAAACTCAAAAAACTATCAAACCTACTACAAAGCCAGAAGATATTCAAAGATTAAACCCAAGTGTTAAAAGAGTAAAAAAAGTTAACCCTAGAGCTTCTAAAGTTAATTAAAGCATTAAAATATTTGTCAAAAAAAACACCTTTTAGGTGTTTTTTTTTGACATGACAACAAATATATCTCATGTTTCAAAAACTATAAACAACAGAAAATCAACAAAATAAAACCACCCTATATAATTATATCGCTATTTTTAGTATGTTTGTCGCCCCAAAGAAAATCAGTGGTATGAATTCTCTTCTGGAAAACTAATACGAACAACCCGAATATGAAAAAAAATACCCGAATCATAGCATTAGCTATGATTATTGTCCTTGCCCAAAACAATTACGCACAAGATAGGAATTGGAACAACAACCCCCAACTCAAGTGCTTCTTTAAACATTCAATCAACAACAACAGGAATTTTAATCCCTAGGATGACAATAGCCCAACGAAATATTATCACAGTTGATGCAACAAGAACTGGGCTTTTAATATATCAAACGGATAGTACTCCAGGTTTTTATTATTATGACGGAACTAGCTGGGCAACTTTTGGTGGTGGAGCAGCAGATAATGACTGGACAATTAGTGGGAATGACATATACAATGCCAACACAGATAATGTAGGAGTTGGTACACCAACACCTACGCATAAATTTACAGTAAAACAGGATGTTGCAAACGCAGGGGTTATGTGTATTGAAAATGACAATTCTGCAGGGTTTTTAGGAATATATTTTTCTGAAGGTGCGTTTAGTGGAACAAACTATCGTGGCCATGTTGGTCATGTAAATTCTACTTCAGGCTTTGCTGAACCAGGTACTTTTCAAGTTGCTTCTGGAGACAGAGATTTAGTTTTTAGTGCTACAGACGGAAGCAATAGTTATGATGAACGTATCCGTATTAAAAAAACTGGAGAAGTAAGAATTGGGCCAAGCACTACAACCCCTACACATAGATTGCATGTACATAATGAAATTACTGATGACGTACTAAGATTACAAGGTCCTGATGCTATTGGAGCAGGTGCCCGATTAAATTTTGGTGATGGAAATTTTGTATATCTAGACGAAGATGTAGATGATCATTTAATTATTCATGCATCTGGAGGTGTTCAAGTAATTGATGATTTAGATATCACTGGAAACCTTTCTAAAGCTGGTGGTACTTTTAAAATTGACCATCCTTTAGATCCTGCCAATAAATACTTATACCATAGTTTTGTTGAAAGTCCAGATATGATGAATATCTATAACGGAAACATTACAACAAACTCAAACGGTGTTGCAACAGTAAAAATGCCTAAATACTTTAAGGCATTAAATAAAGAATTTAGGTACCAATTAACTGTTATTGGTTCATTTGCACAAGCCATAATTTCAAAAGAAATAAACAACAATAGTTTTGAAATAAAAACAAACAACTCTAATATAAAAGTAAGCTGGATGATTACTGGTGTACGTAAAGTTGCATGGGCTAATGAAAATAGAGTCATTCCTGAAGTTAAAAAAACATGGGAAAAAGGACACTATATTCATCCAATATTACATGGTGCTCCAGAAAGCAAAAATATTACAAATGCAAAACGACCTACAACAAAGAAATAATACTATTCTTTAATATATTTTAAAAACGTCCACCTGGACGTTTTTTTTATGAACAGAACTCTCCCACCTATAATACCAATTAAAATTCAAAGCTCCAGTGGTAAATCCACAAGGAGGAAATATCTATGCTGGAATAATGGTTTACAATACCAACTCAACAGCTGGAGCCTATGGTGTTTTCCCAGGATTATATTTCTGGAATGGATCAAGATGAGTATACCAGTATCAAAGAAAATTCAGTGAATCATTCACTACTGGAAATAGCTATAGTACTATTACCGGGCTTGACAATTTATCATTTACACCCCCGTATGATGGGGTATATCAATTCATATTCTCTGGATATTTAAGAGCTCAAGTTGATGACAATGAAACCAGCATAAGTAATTCTGATGACAGCGGTTATGTAGCTGTAGGATTTGTTGAAGGTGAATTTAGAGTAACTATTGAAAGTACTACTTACGAAAATACAATTACTCTACTAGTTTTTATCATTCTAACAATGATTCTGGAGGTACAGATACCTACCAGTTAATGAATGAAATAACTATGGTGATAAATGTAACTATGAACTCAGAGAAAATATGCGATTTTGATGCTGCATATGAACCAATGGGAGATGACGACTTATCTAGTAGTAATGAACATCTTGTAGGAGAAACGCTTGTTAATTACGGTAACTTATGTGAATTAAATATCACCTATATAGGAAGAGATTAAATTATATTACAAGTACTTCAAAAACGCCCCCTAGGCCGTTTTTGAAGTACAGCTAACACACATCCTAAGCACCAACTCTATTAAGAAAACATATAATATTTTTCTTAATTCTTAACAAAAACAGAATAGCATTTCAACTAATTAATTTGTTTTTAACAGATATTAGTCCTAACTTACTAGTATCTTTTTTTTACAAAAGTCACCTCCAATAAACTTATAATTCACAATAAGTAACCTAATATAAAAGTGATATGTATAAGATTATTCTCAAAACTGTGATTGTTGGTGCTATTATGACTTTACTTTCACAAAACAGTTATGCACAAGTAGGAATTGGAACTACAACTCCTAATACTGATGCTGAATTGGACATTACAAGTACAACACGCGGAGTATTACTCCCACGAATTCTTTTAACAGACACAACTAGTCCTGCACCATTAAGCACAGATGTCGCCGGTATGCTAGTTTACAACACAGCTACCGCTGGCGATGTCACACCCGGATTTTACTATAATAACGGTTCAGACTGGATTCGTCTTGGTGATGGATGGTCTACTACTGGTAATACAGGAACTACTGCAGGAGCTGATTATATAGGAACTACCGACGCTCAGGATGTTGTTATAAAAGCAAATAATGTTGAACATTTAAGAATAGGACAGACAGAAACCGCATTAAATGAAGATTCCGCGGATTATGATGTTAGGGTAGAATCAGATAATGAACCAAATATGCTATTTGTTAATGGTGGTACTGATCAAGTTTTTATGAAAGCAAATACACATCATTTGGGTTACACAGATTCTTTTGCTGTCTATAGCAGCTCCTCAGCCCTCGATTATGCTGTAACTGGATGGCATTTAGGCACATCAGGTGGAGGAGGTAATTTTGTAATTGAAGATGTTACTAACGGACTTGCCGCTATGGAAGCTACAACAGATGGTCCTGGTGTGGCAAGTAAAGGTCTGATAGTGAGTTCGACAACGGCTGCCTGGGGAACCGAAGGTTCTTCTAATGATTCTGACTCATTTGGAGTGTATGGTTCCGTTCCAACTGCTGGAAGTTGGCTAGGTTATGGCGGTTACTTTACCGGGGGGTTAGGATATGAAAATGGACTATACAATCTTTCAGATGCAAGAGCAAAAAGAGATATTAAAAAGATTGAATTTGCTTTAGATAAAATATTAAATATAAACGGTTATACATACAAATATAATCAAAGTAAATTTAATAAAAATGCTATTTCAGATAATCATGTATACTATGGATTCACCGCTCAAAACATTAAAAAATCACTACCTCATGCAGTAGCAGAGAAAACAGTTCATTTTAGAAATCAACACATTAAAGCTAGATCTTCTAAAAAAGAACATGGTGTAGATACTACTTTAAATGTAGTAGACTATACTGCAATCATACCGGTTCTTGTAGAAGCAATGAAAGAACAACAAAAAATGATTCAATCCTTAAAAGATGAAATTGAAGCTTTAAGAGAAAAATAAAATATTCCTGAAAATTAAAAAACGCCCATCTAGGGCGTTTTTTTTTATAGTAAAAATTCTGTTTTCTAACTAGACTATTCTATTAAGGATCTGAGTTATTTTTAAAATTACCCACATAAATATTTATTCTGTATTAAAAACCTTATTCTACACAATAACCCCACACTTCATTTTTCGACAAACCACAAAAAAAGCTAATTTAACTACAAAAAAACAACAACTCACAACATTAAATAGCTCTTTCACAACAAAAAAACATTTACATCGGCTTATATTAACTCTTAATCGAAAAGACAAAAATAAGCATTTCAACTAATTACCATTTGTCTATTTTTGGGCGACCCGAAGAAAATTTAACCTTAAAATATTAAATCTTAAATCCAATTACCCGATGTTAAACTTTATTACTAAAACAGTAATTATCACCTCAATTACGCTGTTTTCATTACTCACTTATGCACAAGTAGGATTAGGAACTACAACACCAAATGCTGCATTAGAAATTAAATCAACAACTACAGGTTTTTTACCTCCAAGAGTCACCTTAACTGCTACAAATGTAGAAGCTCCTGTAATTAACCCACAAGGAGGTGGCATTCTTGAAGGGACAATGGTTTACAATGTCACCGAAACCGCTGGAACCTATGGAGTTACACCTGGATTATATTTCTGGAACGGATCAAGATGGGTGTCACAATACCAAAGAAAATTTAATAAAACATTCACACAAACAGCAAGCAAATTATACACTACTGGTGATGGTTATAGTACTATAACTGGAATAAGTGGCTTATCCTTTACAGCTCCATATGATGGTGTTTATCAATTTATTTTCTCAGGGTATTTAGGCGCTGTACAAGTAGATGATAACGACACAAATATTCGTAGTTCGGATGACATCAGTGGTTATGCCGCAGTGGGTTTTGTAGAAGGAAGATTTAAAGTAACCATTGAAAGCACTGACTACGAAAAATACAATTACTCTACTAGTTTTTACCGTTCTGGAGATGGTTCAGATGGTTCTGGAGGTACTGACATTTATCAGTTGATGAATGAAGTTACCATGGTTATTAATGTAACAATGACCTCAGGGCAAGCATGCAATTTTGACGCAGCTTATGACCCAATGGGAGATGATAATTTAACTAGTAGCAATGGCCATATTGTAGGAGAAACAGTTGCAAATTATGGTAACCTATGCGAATTAAATGTCACTTATATTGGAAGAAATTAGATTACACATTAGATAAACTTCAAAAACGCCCATCTAGGGCGTTTTTTTATATATTCAAAATTAGTTTCATTACAATACGCTTCTCGTTCAAAAGAAACATTCATGTAAGCAGTATTATAATCTTTACTAATAATCAAACGAATTAAAAATTCCACAACGTACCATATATAAAAAAACAGCACTAATAGTTCTTTTTGTTGTGCTATGTGAATTCGTTCAAGATTTAACAATATCACATCATTTTTTTGCTTAATATCTTTAAAAAAACAATAGAATACAGTGTTATAGCACTATAACCTTTAGGAATAATATACTTACAAAGTAAAATCATATACAAACAGGAACAATAATCAAACCAAAATTGCCGTATATTTGTGTTTAGATGATTAAAAAAAGAATCCCATTAGAAGAAGGAGATTATTACTTAACTCCTGAAGGCTATAAATGTTTCACAGAACAATACCACTTAAAAAGAGGCTATTGTTGTGAAAGTGGTTGTAGACATTGCCCTTATGGATTCAATAAAAAAACAAACACTACAAAAAAGAAGCGTTAATGGATCTTCAACTACTGAACTATAAAGTTGCTATATACAGCAAATATCACAGGGTTGATATCCGCTATCCATAGTTTTTATTTGGGCGTGACTTTTTACATCGTAAAAAGGCGTGCTTTCCCAAGTCGCTATTTCTATTGTTAATTGCTTCGACCAAGCTCAACATTACAAAGAAATAAGCTCCAACAGTTGCTCAATCACTAACGCAACACACTTAATAACATTTGAAAATTACAACATGGAAACTATAACAGCATTAAGCTTTAAACAACAAATAAAACAAGGTATTCCAAATGAATTACCTTCAATAAAAGAATACGAAACAACTATTAATCACGCACCAAAACGTAAAGCAATCCTATCTGATGAAGAAAAAAAACTAGCCCTACAAAATGCATTGCGTTATTTCAAACCTGAACAACACGAAGTATTAGCTAAGGAGTTTTTAGCTGAGTTAAATGATTACGGTAGGATTTACATGTATCGTTTTCGTCCGGATTACGAAATGAAGGCTAGACCCATTAAGGAATATCCTGGAAAATGCAAGCAAGCAAAAGCAATCATGCTAATGATTCAGAATAACTTAGATTATGCCGTTGCACAACATCCACATGAATTAATTACTTACGGTGGTAACGGAGCTGTGTTTTCCAATTGGGCGCAGTACTTATTAACCATGAAATACTTGTCAGAAATGACTGACAAGCAAACATTAACAATTTATTCTGGTCATCCAATGGGATTATTTCCTTCTCATAAAGATGCGCCAAGGGTGGTAGTTACTAACGGAATGATGATTCCTAATTACTCTAAACCAGATGACTGGGAGAAATTTAATGCTTTAGGGGTAACTCAATACGGTCAAATGACTGCTGGTAGTTATATGTATATCGGACCACAGGGAATTGTTCACGGTACTACCATTACTCTTTTAAACGGATTTAGAAAAATAGGAAAAGAACCTAAAGGGAGCTTATTTGTTACTTCTGGTTTAGGTGGTATGTCAGGTGCTCAACCAAAAGCAGGAAATATTGCAGGTTGCGTAACTGTTTGCGCAGAAGTGAACCCTAAGATTACTCAAGTTAGATTAGACCAAGGTTGGATCGATGAAAAAATCACTGATTTAGATGAATTAGTAGCTCGTGTAAATCAAGCCAAAGAAAACAAAGAAACAATATCAATAGCCTACTTAGGTAATATTGTTGATGTATGGGAAAAATTTGACCAAGAAAATGTACATATTGATTTAGGATCTGATCAAACATCATTACACAATCCATGGGCTGGAGGATATTATCCTACAGACATTTCTTTTAAAGATTCCAATGAAATGATGGCAAACAAACCTGAACTATTCAAAGAGAAAGTTCAAGAAACACTTCGTCGTCATGCTAAAGCTATCAATCAGCATACCGCAAAGGGAACATATTTTTTTGATTATGGAAATGCCTTTTTACTAGAAGCCTCTCGTGCTGGGGCCGATGTAATGTCAGACAATCCAACAATTGGGAAAGAATTTAAATATCCAAGTTATGTACAAGATATCATGGGACCAATGTGTTTTGATTACGGATTTGGACCATTCCGTTGGGTTTGTGCTTCAGGAAAACCAGAAGACTTGGCTAAAACAGATGCAATTGCATGTAAAGTTTTAGAAAAATTAAAGAAAGAATCCCCTGAAGAAATCCAACAACAAATGACGGATAATATTCAGTGGATAAAAGGTGCTCAAGAAAACAAATTAGTAGTAGGTTCACAAGCACGTATTTTATATGCTGATGCGGAAGGACGTATGAAAATTGCCAAAGCGTTTAATAAAGCTATCAAAAAAGGAAAAATTGGAACTGTAGTATTAGGAAGGGATCATCATGATGTTTCTGGAACAGACTCTCCATATAGAGAAACTTCAAATATTTATGATGGTTCTCGCTTTACTGCTGATATGGCTATCCAAAATGTTATCGGAGATAGTTTTAGAGGAGCTACCTGGGTTTCAATCCACAATGGTGGTGGTGTTGGCTGGGGAGAAGTTATAAATGGAGGATTTGGTATGGTTCTTGATGGTAGTAAGGATGCAGGGAGACGTTTAGAATCAATGCTTTTCTGGGATGTAAATAACGGAATTGCCCGTAGAAACTGGGCAAGAAATGAAGGTGCTATTTTTGCGATTGAAAGAGCAATGAAATCGGAACCTAAATTAAAAGTTACTGTCCCTAATTTAGTTAATGACAAACTACTTGCTAATTTATAACCAGCGCTCTTAGGAATATCCTTAAACAGAAGCGCATAAAAACTAGTACTATGAAAGTATTCGAACTACTTACTATTACAATTGCTATACTATTAACATCATGCGCTTCTGTTAGAGTAACTACTGATTATGATACCCAAGCTACATTTAATAATTACAAAACTTTTGCCTTCTACAAACCGGGGATTGATAAAGTAGAAATTTCTGATTTAGACAAAAAGAGAATTCTTAAAGCTATAGAGAAGGAAATGCTTGCTAAGGGATTTACAAAATCTGAATCACCGGACTTACTAGTTAATATCAATACGAAAACTGAGAAAAACATAAACGTATATAACGCAGGTATTGGATACGGATGGGGGCCTTGGTATAGCGGTTATAACCGACAAATTTCAAGTTCCACTAACGGAATTCTGTATATCGATTTAATAAATGCAAAAGACAAACAGTTAGTTTGGCAAGGTCGCGGGTCTGGATATTTAACGCATAACGTTGAAAAGAAAGATGCCAGAACTCAAGAATTTGTAACTCTAATTTTAGCAAAATACCCGCCTGGAGCAGGAAAGAAATAACCAATTATAGAAACTAAAAAAGCCAAAACAATAAACTGTTTTGGCTTTTTTAGTTTCTATAATTATCAGTCCGTTCGTCATATTCATAAAACCACTCATCATATTTTACGTTTTAGAACAGTAGTCTTCCTATATATTTGACACTGTAATCAAAAACTAACTACTATTATGATTCTATTATTATTAAAATTCGTGAATAGTTTAATTGAATTAATCGTAAACATAATTTCTTAATCTACGATGAAAAAATATTTTTACTTAGCTTTAGCTGATTAACTTTCCTTTAATTATATCATTTGAAAAGCAAATAACAATCTTTGACAAATCAACAATTTTATACAATGAACAAATATTTAAAACGAGGTTTATTCCTTATTATAATTGTGGGAGCAACTGCTTTCATAACTACTTATATTTCTGCTAAAGCAATAAAATTATTTCACAGTGCTAACCATGATTACAATAGAATTACAATAGAAGACATACTCTTAATATCCTGTGATTGTAAAAAAATAGAAAAAATTATACCAAAAGCTAATGTGAAAGAATCATTCTCATTTAAAGATAATCGTGAATTTAAATTCGTATTAAGAAATTGCAACTCTATAAACACTAAAGAAATCTCTAAAAACGTACTTGATAGATTAATAACAAAAAGAGCCTGTATCAAGTTTAATATTGATGTAAAACTCTATAATAAACAAAACGACTCTACATCATTTAAAATTAACAATTGTAATATCGAACTAAATGAAAAATTATAAAGAAACACTGTATTGGTCAGCACAAATTGCTTTTTGGTCATTGTTAAATGCTTTCGTTTTTGTTAGATATTGGACGGTTAGTAGACATGGTAATCTAATATTTTGGCAAGAGTCAATTAGCTTTACGGTTTATGCCCTTATAGGCATTTTTTGCACTCATGAAATAAAAAAATATTTAGGCAAGAATGTTTTTTCAGACAAAACAAAAACATCTCCAGTGCTACATACTATCGGAATAGTTGTTTTTTACATCATCACATCCTCCATACTAGCTTTACTCTATACTAAACTCTGTAATTCCGTTATTTATCCGTTATTGGATATTAATATTCCTGAAAAAGAAAGTATAGATCACAGATTTAATTTTTTAGTAGAAAATATAATAATATTACTTTCATGGGTAGCATGCTACATCCCTATAAAAGTAATGCTTGAATTAAACAGAAGTAACAAAGAACGCTTAATCCTAAAAGCTAACTTAAAGGAATCTCAACTAAATACGCTAAGAGGTCAGATTAATCCTCATTTTATATTTAATAGCTTGAACAACATTAGAGGTTTGATATTGGAAGACGCTCATAAATCAAGAGAAATGATTACTCGTTTATCTGATATGTTGCGGTATTCGCTAACCAAAAATGATTTTGATGCTATTGCATTACAAGACGAACTGGAAATGGTTGATAATTACATAGCCATATCAAAAATACAAATGGAGGATCGCTTACAATTTGAAAAAAACATTTCTATAAATACCAAGGAAATCCTAATCCCACCAATGATTATACAAATGCTCATTGAAAATGCTACAAAACACGGTATTGCAAACATAAAAAATGGCGGGGTAATTTCACTTAACATTAAACAGGAAGCCAACAACTTACTTATTGAGGTTGTTAACCCAGGAAAACTAGCATCCGATAGTAATTCAATACAATTGGGCATTAAAAACATTAAAGAACGTTTAGCTTTGTTGTATAAAGAAAATGCAAGTTTTAATTTAGACGAAATAAATAATCAGGTTATTGCTACGATACAAATACCTTTATCATGAATATTAATGCCGTAATAGTAGAAGATTCTCGTTTAGCCAGAAATGAGCTAAAAGAATTAATTAAGAAATTCCCTAATATAACTATTTTAGGAGAGGCTGAAAATGTAGATGATGGTGTCGTGCTAATCCAAGAAACAAAGCCAGACTTGTTATTTTTAGATATTAACATGCCTGAAAAAGATGGTTTTCAGTTACTGGAAGAGCTTGACGAAGCACCTTTGGTAATATTCACCACTGCTTTTGATGAATATGCTATCAAATCTTTTGAATACAATGCATTAGATTATTTAATGAAACCAATCAGTGTAAAAAGATTTGAAGCAGCTATACATAAAATTACGGATAGATTTGATAGTAGCAATGTTTCTGAGTCACCAACCCAAAAACTAACTGAAAACAGTCAGATTTTCATTAAAGATGGAGAGCAATGTTGGTTGGTTAAAATAGCCGACATCATCCTTTTTGAAATTGTTGGTAATTACACTCGTGTCTATTTTGACAACAACAAACCATTACTCTATAAATCATTAAATCAAGTAGAAGATAAATTACCAATTAACAATTATTTCAGAGCAAATAGGCAACAAATTATCAATACAAACCATATAAAAAATGTAATACCTTGGTTTAGTGGGAAACTAAAACTAGAGATGATTAATGGCGTAGAAGTAGAAGTGTCTAGAAGACAAAGTCAGAGCTTTAAAGAACGTTTGAGTTTATAAAACAAAGGCTACTCAATTGAGTAGCCTTTGTTTTATCTATTATTCTTTTATTTTTTTAATATGCCAATAACTCTTCTATTTTCACTTTTACTTTTTCAGTAGAAGGAATCATGGTTTGTTCTAACACAGAGTTTAATGGTATTGCTACTACTGGGAAATCAACTATCAGATGGTTTCATAGATTTGAACTTTATATTATTATAAATAACAGAGATAAAATCTTATAATTACTCAAGCAAATGTTGATAATAAAAGATCTATAGGAGAAAAATTAATCCAAACCGTTTTTGTTGATGGAGCATGTTTAATTATATCAATCAAAAACAACATGAAAGACTCTTTAATAAAATTTACTTAGGCAACGCTTCATAATTGAAACCGTTAATGATGAGCTTAAAAACATCTGTCAGATAGAACATTCAAAACATAGAAGTTTTGGTGATTTTTTATCTAACATTGTAGCATGGTCTATTACGCATAGCTTTCTACAAGTCACCTTTCTGCTTTATAATCAAACTTAGGTTATTTACATAATTGAATAAAGACAGAAAGTCAATCACCCTCTTTTTTCTTGTAGTAAATAACCTGTAATTAAAGTTGCGTAAGTAACCAAAAACTGTCATAAAAATGAAGTAAAGAAAAACATATGAACATACGAATTCCAATATCAGAACGAAGGTACTTAGATTTAGAAAAAACAATAATAGCAGGTAAATAGAACCAAAGAAAAAAACGAAAACTGGCTGGTCATTAATAAATGAAGATGAAGAGTTAAGTGAGGTAATAAAAATGCTCATTTCGAGCATCCAAAATAGTGGCTAAATAAATACTCCCGCTAAAGCAGGAGTATCATTTACATTTACATTTTGATAGATTCACTTAACCCATATTTGATGATATGTATTCCTGCTAAAATTACCTGAATAATCATCTAACTCCCACCTACTATTTAGCCCCTTCACACCCCAGTGTCTTTGTCCTCCTCTCCAAAAAGGAAAATTAGTCATTGCAAGATCACCTTGGTTAGAAAAAGTATTATTCATTGTAGCAGGAAGACCTGTTATGTGCCCAGATAATGCAGTAAAACTAGTATTTAATCCATTTGCATTCCCTATTCCTGTTTTAAAGTAAGAAGCAGTAGGTGCGTGGGATGTTTTAAAGTGCATAACCCTAGTATGAGCGCTTGTTGTTCCAAAAAACCTTACAGAAGTAAAGCTAAGAGAATTCATCATCGAGTTTGAAGCATGCCCCCATGTACCTCCTACTCCGGTGCTGGAAGATTCGTCTCCTCCTAACACAGAGGAACCAAATAACGGAAGGCTTGTGTTTCTTATCGTTAACGCAGGGTTTGTTCCGCCTTGATGCATATAGTTTAAAACTAATGTCCATCCTCCTCCATCTGTAGTCATATCACAATATGCTTGAAATTGAATTATAGGTCCACTAGGACCATCAGGATCTATAGTATATACCCCATCAGTAATCATACCATTAAGGAAATGGTCTAGACAACTGCTTCTCACATTCACAGGAATTGTAGTATCAACGCAGGCCCATGCACCGTTGATATATATGCTTAGACATGGGATTGTAATATCAAAAACTATTAATCCCTCCTGAGGACTAACAATATTATTTTTTTGTGCTGTGGTCATTCTAGGAACTAGAACCCCCGAATTCTGAGATGTTATGTCTAAAGCAGATGATGGATCTGGAGTTGTTGTTCCAATTCCTACCTGTGAAAAAACAGGTGATGATAAAAAAAGAGCGAGAATAAAAAGTATATTTTTCATACTTGCAAGCTATGAAAGGAATAAAAGAACTTATAACAGTACTGATAATTAAACAAAAAATACGTTGAAAGCATCAAAACTCATGACGAAATGCAGGTTTGATCAAAACCTGCATATTAAAAACAACCCAGCCCCCTAGTGTAAAGCAAACAAAGTGTTTTAAGCTGAGTTCGATTAATACATAAGAAGATTTTAATAATAAAAAGATAGATTTTTAGCATAAAAAACTTTGAAATTCAATATGTTCCTCTAAAACATATCTATGATAATTTGTTCTAGAGGGACTAAAATATTTTACTTAGTTGATGAATTTTGTAAAAGGAATGTTAAAATAATAGGAAATCAGATACTTGGCAAACGATCTAAACGTCCCTGAAGTAATTACAATCACTATACATTTTTAGTTAAGTTATTTTAAAACACTTTATATTTTTTATATTCAAAAAATGCATACAGAATGATTTCCCAAAAACAGTATCTTATAATAAACTTATGTAACAATCTGTAATACCTATAACATTATTTTTAAAGACATGCCCTAGGAGATTGTTCAGGTATTATTTTGTTAATTCTACATCAATTAGAGTTTATAAATCTAAAGAAATAATAATCTATTTAAAGGTATTACTGCTACTGGAAATCAACTATGGGATGGTTTCACTGATTTGAAACTTCACATTATTATACAAACAAAGGTAACATCATAAATCTTACAATTACTCAAACCAATGTTAATAATAGTACATCATAAAAAAAAGTTATCTTAATAAAATTATTTATAGATAAAAGATACACAAGAAAAGAATTCATCAGAAACAGCATGAAAAACTTCTTTAATATCTATGAGTAATAAAAAATTTATTTAGGAAATACTTCATAATTGATCCCGTTAATAATGAGCGTAAAAACATCTATCAAATAGAATATTCAAGACGTAGAGGCTTTAGTGATTTTTACCTAACATTGTAGCAGGCCTTATTGCGTATATAACTTTCTGTCTAAAAACCCGACCATAAAAACAACTCGCTATTTCTACAAATCACTTTTCTGCTTTTTAATAGCACTTAAGTTACTAATACGCCAACAACTCTTCAATCTTAACTTTTACTTTTTCAGTAGAAGGAATCATCGTTTCTTCTAATACAGAATTCAATGGTATCGCAGGCATATTTTCACTACCAATAGTCATAACCGGAGC
Organism: Kordia sp.; assembly: GCA_002733415.1. Taxonomy (GTDB): domain Bacteria; phylum Bacteroidota; class Bacteroidia; order Flavobacteriales; family Flavobacteriaceae. Next base: position 23,414 of record NVVR01000072.1, read on the forward strand.
GTCTAAATACTTGAAGCATTTTTCTTGCACTAATCCGCTTAAGGCTCTACCAAAAGAATTGTTCGTAGGTTCTTCTGTAACGATTAAACATTTTTTAGTCTTTCTAACGGATGCTAGAATTGCTTCTTCATCTAACGGGTATAAGGTACGTAAATCAATGATTTCAACGTTTTCTTTTAAATCCTTCGTTGCATTCAACGCCCAATGCACTCCCATACCATAAGTAACTATGGTCATGGTTTCTTCATTGTCTTGTTTCCATATTTCTTGAACTACATTTGCTTTTCCAAATGGAAGAATATAATCTTCTGCTGGCTCAATCGTTCTTGCTGCATCAGTTCCTTTTACTTTAGACCAATACAATCCTTTATGCTCTAAAAACACTACTGGATTAGGATCATGATAAGCTGCTTTTAACAAGCCTTTTAAATCGGCTCCGTTACTTGGATAGGCTATTTTTATCCCCCTAATATTAGTTAAAATAGATTCTATTGAAGACGAGTGATAAGGTCCTCCACTACCATACGCACCAATTGGAATCCGCAATATCATAGATACTGGCCATTTCCCATTTGATAAGTAACAACTTCTACTTACTTCCGTAAATAACTGATTTAATCCTGGGAAAATATAATCGGCAAATTGCACCTCAACAATCGGTTTTAATCCAGCTGCCGACATACCAACCGTAGAACCTACAATAAAGGCTTCTTGAATAGGTGTATTAAATACACGCTCATCTCCGAATTTCTGTGCTAAAGTAGCCGCTTCTCTAAATACCCCTCCTAATCTACCTCCTACATCTTGTCCGTATAACAAACACTCTTTATGCTCACGCATAATTTCTTCGACAGCAAATAATGCGCAATCAACCATTACGACCTCTTCTTTGTCAGCTGGAGCTCTTTCTCCAGTTT
>NVVR01000073.1 GCA_002733415.1 Kordia sp.
TTTTGAATTGTTAGTTATTTGAACAATTGCCCAATCTTTATTTGGTAAATTTTCTATATCCCAAACGTTACCATATTCCCATGTACCTTCTGTAGTCCAATTCCCTGATGTATTAACAACATAAGGTAATGGGGCTGATTGCACCTGTATAGAAAAAATATTATTTAAGAAACCATTCTTTAGATAAGCTGAATTATCAATTACTGTTACATCAAATATTAGATCTAAATTGAAATACAATTTTAAATCAGACCAACTCAAACTTCCGTTATCAATAGCTTTAGGAATGGTAGACCCATATACTACCCCTCCTACATTTTCAACTTCTTGATAAATTTGCTCTCTGATTTGAGTTAAACTAAGTGCTTTATCATACACCCTTACATCATCAATCGCTCCTTTAAAATACCTGTTTGTGTTTTTTTCATCTCTTCCTATAGCAAAATCATTTATATCATCTTTTATATTCAATTTACTCCCCAAGCCTGTAGCTGCAGTTCCTACTTCTACTCCATTTACATACAAAAACATATAACCTGTAGCTCCATCAAACTTCGCTGTAGCATTATACCACAAGTTTTTTTGTAAAACAGGTCCTATTACTGTTTTAGTAATAACTGGCGCACATGATGGGCAAGCTACTGTAAACGGATAAGTTGTATTAGTATGATTAACATTAAAGCCTTTAGTCAATAAAACGATTCCATCTTCTCTAGTTAAAGAGAATTTTTCTTTATTCCTATCAGCTGCCGTTGACCCATTTCTAATATACTTAATATCTATTGTATCCCCAATAGCCGCTTCAATTGTTAAATCTATAGAAGCAGTACCAAAAGCTGGAATTAACCAATCTGTCATAAACCCATCAATCATAAAATTCATCCAAGCTCCTCCATTAATTCTAGCTTGAACATAACCATACCATCCATCAGCAGGAGTACTGTCTTCTAATCGTAATGTATGAGAAATAGTTGAAGAACCAGTTTTAACATAAGCCCTCACTTTTCTGTCTCCACCTACAAATATTTTAAAATTATCTTGCCCACACACTTCTCCTCTACTACTATACCCTGAATCAAGCTTTAACCATGACATCATGGTCGCACCTTGAAAATCACCCATAAATGGTTTTGTATTTACATAATCGTCTACTCCGTCAAAATCAATATCAGATTTAGGAGGGATTGGCTCTATGCGAATAGGAGCTACAAATACTGCTGAATCATATATATCATCACCTACGTCTGCAATTGCCATTTTCATATGATACGTTATTCCAGGTCTTAATATTGTATATGCCCTAAGTGTTGTTGTAAAACCATTGTAAATATTAGTATGAGATCCATTAACTGTAGTATCTAATGCTCCTAAACCATCTAAAACATAATTCTGAACAAAAGACCCCGATTGCGTTAAATCACATTGTATCCCCGTCACAGCAGAAGAACCAGCCACACCTGAGTTAACATAATTAACTGCTGAATTTTCTCCCCCTACGGATGCTAAATTAGCTATCCCTGGTAAATCTCCTCCAGAAATAAAGAACCCAAACACATCATTTTTATCTGAACAAACATAATCGGGATATTCCTCAGATGCAAATTGATAATCTAAACCAAATATTTTAGGTTCAGTTCCATTAATTATAAAGTCATACTCAAATACAACTACATCATTGATTGCTTGTGTATCTAAAGCAATTAAATCTGCATCACTATAGGTAGTTGCTCCTTGAGCAGAAACGTCACTTTGCGTTTTACTTACTTGTGCAGTTTTAGAAACCTTCCCTGTTGTTAAGATAATTCCAGAGTTTAAAGAAAGTCCTCCGCCAGATCCGTTAGAGAAAACTCCTGATTGGTTTTTGTTATTTCCTTTTGTAATGACTTGATTGGTGATTGTAAACCCCCCATTTGCAGAAAGTTTTGTTTTTAATGCATTTGCATTTGCATTTGCGTTATTAATTGTTAATTGTGCATGTCCACTATGAAAAGTGAAAATCACTAAAAGAAACAATATCGCCCCAATGATACTAGATTTCATGATATTTATGTTTTAAAGGCCCCAACATTATTGTTGAATTATATGTTTTCAAAACTACACTAACTAACACATGCTAAGCCTTAAAAAAACGCACATAAAACTCACATTCCTTAAAATAAACCACACTTTTACTACATGTATATTTTTTATTTTGTTAGTTTACAACTAGATAACTCACCCCTTTAACCATGAAAACCCCACTTATAATATTATTTATAATACTTCATCATTTTATATTAGCCCAAGAAGGAGTATTTCAAAATAATTCAAAGAAATCAGATAGCATTAATGCTATTTTGTCTAAAAACAATTCAAGCTATAAAGAAAAAATAGATGATTTATTTTTTCTTGTCAATCAATATTTAATCGCTCATGATCACAGAAATGCCCTGGAAGTTTTTTTAAAAACCAGACAATTCGCTAAAAGAAACAACGACACTTTAACTGTTGGTATTACTTATAAAGGAGAAGCTTTTATATTAGGTTACGATAAAATAAATGATACGGTAATTGAATTAATGAAAACCGCTATTAAACACATTGAATCTGTTAGTGATGAAAATTCATTAAAAAAAGAGCAAATTTTAAGAGCAAATTTATTATTAGCAGAATTCTATTCTGAGAGTAATAATTATGGTAAGGCTAGTAACATTATTTTAAACTCTTATGATTACTTAACTGAAAAAGAAGATTCTACGAATGTTTATTACCGTATTGATGCACTAAATACACTTGCTTACATATATAGTGAAATTGAAAATAACGCTAAGGCTTTAGAAAACTTAAAAGAAGCCTTAAAGTTAGAAAATAAAATGAATGATGACCTTGGAAGGGCCAATACATATAACGCAATTGCCATTATACATAGCAAACAAAAAAACGAAATCAAAGCCTTAGGATATTATCAACTTTCATTAGATATTCATCTAAAAAGAAAAGACACCATACAAATTCCAGTTCTTTACAATAACATGGGGATTTCTTATTATGAAATAAAAGATTATGAAAAAGCAAAAGGACTTTTATTACAATCGATTGATTTAGCAAAAAAATTTAATCAAAAAAAAATACTCGCAGACAGCCATCTCTACTTAGGTAAGTGTTATATCGCAGAAGATAAACTCGATTTAGGACTACTAAACATCTCCATATCTTCCGCTTACTCAGAAAAAATAAAATCCCCATCACTTATGATTGAAAATTTATTAGTAAAAGCTAGCGTTGCCAATAAACATAAAAACATTTCTAACGCTTTAGCTTTTTTAAATGAAGCATTAATTATATCTAAAAAAACCGAAACTATCAACCTTAAAAAAAGACTTTATCAAGACCTTGCGAAAACATACGAGACTGTAGATATCAATAAATCCAAGTTTTATACTGAAAAATTTAAACAAGTAAAAGATAGTATTGAACATATTCAACAAAAAAACAAGACAGATGTATTAAAAGCCGAATTTGATAATTTAAAGATAAGAGCTGATCTAAAAAATAGAGATGCTGATTTATTATTAGCCAATGAACGAGAACAAGCCTCACAAACAAAATTCACTTTATTAATTGCTTTAACCTCATTATTTATAATTGCTTCAGTGGTTATCATACTTAGGCAAGTAAAACTTCATAAAACTAGAAAAAAAATGTGGCTAGCTCAAAAAGAAGTGCTTTCTCTAAAACAAGAAAACACTGCAAAAGAAATATTGTATAAAAACCAGCAAATCACCGACTTTGCCATACATATTACCGAAAAGAATGATTTACTAGAAAAAATAAAAAAGCAAGTCAAAGGAATCCGAATAGTAGACAAAACCTCCTCTACTCATATGAATAATTTAATCATGCAAATAAATGATGATATTACTCAAAACAAAGAAAAAGCTCAATTGTATTCCAATATTGATGAAAGTTCAGATGGTTTTAATAACCGAATACATACTCTGCACCCTGATTTATCTTTAAAAGAAAAGAAAATAATAACCTTTATACGTTTAGAACATTCCTCCAAGCAAATTGCCTTGCAGTTAAATATTAGCCCCAGAAGTATTGATAATTATAGAGTTAAACTTCGTAAAAAAATGAACATCTCTAAAGATCTCAGATTACTGGATTACATCAAAGCTATTTAATTATAAAAAAACAGAATTATAGCATCCTGTTTTTGAAGAAATTCAAACACTAAAACTGACGTTTAATTGGGCCAGTTAAATCGTCTATTTCTTCTTTAACCTTTTCAATTTCTTTTTTAATATCACCAGTTAAATCAGTGTCAATACCATGTACTTTAGCACTGTTGTGAATTTCAGACTTGATTTCATTTGTCGCGTTTTTTAATTGAGTCATCCCTTTTGCTAAACTACGTGCTATCTCAGGCAACTTATCTGTACCAAAAATCATCACTACAATAAAGAGTATAAATATAATTTCAACACCGCTAATAAATAAAAAATGTGTATGCATACTGCAAATATAAATCTTATTCCGCATTTTAAGTATCTTGCAATTCAATATTATACAATTATGAGTAAGAAAATTAAATTAATATGGGAATTCAGAGGTCCTACTGCTGAAAACACTGCTAAACACCATGTAATTCACCTGAACGATTACATTGCTATTGAGAAATTAAACTTAAAACAGACTGCAGTGGAAGCTGTAAGTGAATTTAGTGCTTCAGCATATATGATCATTGAAGAAAGTGATATGCCAAAAGTAAAAGCTGCATTAAAACCACATAGAGGTCAATATTACAACGAATAGACAGAAATAAACTTCTACTCTATTTATTCACCCTTCTTATAATACAATATGAAACTAACATTCCGCCTGCTCATTTTAGTCGCACTTATATCAGCGTGTACCCCTAAACAAAAAGCCGATTTACTGATTCTAAACGCAAAAGTATATACTATTAATGATTTGCAAAAAGAAGCCACTGCTATTGCAATAAAGGATGGTAAATTTATTGCAGTCGGAAATTCAGAAAAACTTTCTAGTTTCTATGACGCAGACAAAGTTATTGATGCTAATCAAAAACCGATTTTCCCAGGGTTAATTGATGCTCATTGTCATTTTTTAGGAATGGGATTGGTTGCTCAAAAAATCAGACTTGAAGGAACGAAAAGCTATGATGAAGTTTTAGAAAAACTGGTTGAATTTCAAAAAGAAAAACAACTCCCTTTTATTACTGGGAGAGGTTGGGACCAGAATGATTGGGAAATAAAAAAATACCCCACCAAAGATAAACTAGACAGTTTATTCCCTAACACCCCAGTAATTATCCGTCGTGTAGATGGGCATGCTTTATTAGCAAATCAAACAGCAATAAATTTAGCAGGAGTAACAACAAATACTCTAGCTTCCGGAGGAGAGATACTAAAACAAGATGGTGAACTAACTGGTGTTTTTATTGACAAGCCTATGGAATTAATCATGTCCATAATCCCAACCCCTACAAAAACAGAAATAACCAAAGCACTACTGACTGCAGAAAGCATCTGTTTTAGCTTAGGACTTACAACCGTAAATGAAGCAGGTTTAGAAAAACATGAAATTGAATTAATTGATAGCCTTCAACAAGCCAGTAAATTAACAATGAAAATATACGCAATGGTTTCTGCTAACAAAGAAAACTTAGACTATTACTTAACTAAGGGAATTGTAAAAACCGATCGTTTAAACGTTTGCTCGTTTAAATATTATGGTGATGGATCTTTAGGATCTAGAGGTGCTGCAATGAAAAAAGCTTACTCAGATAAAGCTCATCATCATGGCGCTTTAATTTATAGCGTACATAACTTAACAGAAACCGCTAAACGTATTGCTGATTCTGATTTTCAAATGAATACGCATGCCATTGGCGATTCTACTAACTACATCGTTCTTAAAACATATAAAGAAGCTTTAAAAGGTGAAAAAAATAGGCGTTGGAAAATTGAGCATGCACAAATTATTGACCCAAAAGACTTTCATTATTTCGATAACATCATTCCCTCCGTACAACCTACACATGCCACTTCTGATATGTATTGGGCGAAAGACAGAATTGGAGAAAATAGAATAAAAAGTGGATATGCATATAAAGATTTGCTTAATGCCTATGGGAAAATTGCATTAGGGACCGATTTTCCTGTTGAAAAAGTAAACCCCATGCTCACCTTTTATGCTGCAGTTGCCCGTAAAGACTTAAGTGGTTTCCCTGAAAATGGTTTTCAAACAGAAAATGCCTTAACTCGTGAAGAAGCCATAAAAGGAATGACGATTTGGGCTGCTTATTCAAACTTTGAAGAAAATGAAAAAGGAAGTATTGAAGTTGGGAAGTCGGCTGATTTCATTATTTTAGATAGAGATATCATGACTATAGCTATAGATGACATTCCAAACACTATAGTTTTAAAAACATTTTCAAATGGCGAATTAGTATTTCAAAATACAAATGAATAAATATATTGTATTATTAAGAGGTATTAATGTTGGCGGAAACAATAAACTTCCAATGGCTGAATTGCGAACTCTTTTATCCGATAATGGATATAAAAATGTAGCAACATATATTCAAAGCGGTAACATACTTTTATATTCCACCAATTCTGCAGAAAAAATAAATGAACACATAACACTACTTATCAAACAACAATTTGACTATAATATCCCCGTGGTAACATTAACCGCCGAAGAAATTAAAAAGTGTTTCTTAGAAAACCCGTATTTAAAAACTGAAGACAATATTAAAAAATTACATGTCACTTTTTTAAAAAACACCCCTAAAAATGGCCTAGTTGAAAATTTAGAAATCATTAGCGTGAATAATGACTCCTATACAATTGTAGGTAAAACGATCTATTTACACATTCCTGATGATTATCATAAAACCAAGTTTTCCAATACTCAATTTGAGAAAAAACTAAATATTCAAGCCACCACTAGAAACTGGAGAACTACAACTAAATTATACGAAATGATTATTGCTTTATAAAACAACACTTAAACTTATGAAGATGTTATTTATTGGATGATTTCTAAACTAATAGAAATGACTCATTGGTATATATGTATAGTTTCACAAAACAAGTATGCTCTAAACAGAATAATTTAACCAATAACAAAAAAAGTAGTTTTACTATAACACAAACTAAACCCAAGATAGATATTCAATATAACTACGCCAATAACAAGTAATAACCTTTAAATAACAACAGGTTCTTACATTTTATCTCACAAGCACCTAACACCCTACTGTATGATGTTGTTGCAATAGTACAATAGCCTTAATATAATCTCATACAATACACATATTTCAAATATGATTCCCAATAAACATAATAAGTTGTCTTGGTTTTTTATTTACATTTGACTTGGCTAATTCAAATAAATTATAAAATGAAAACAAAGTTTAATGGAATTTTAACGCTATTATTAGCGTTTGTTGTGCAACTTACCTTTGCGCAAGAAAAGACAATTTCAGGTACGGTGGTTGATGAAACCAATATGCCACTACCCGGAGCAACTGTCGTTATTAAAGGTACCACAACTGGTGCTGCAACTGATTTTGACGGAAAATATTCTATCAATGCTAATGTAGGAGATATACTATCGTACTCTTATGCAGGTTATCTAAACCAAGATATTCCTATTGGAGTTTCTAACACAATTGACGTAACTCTAGAGCCAGATTCATTAGACGAAGTCGTTATTACTGCTCTTGGTATTAAAAGAAAACCAGATGAAATTACAACTTCTAATCAAGTGGTAAAAGCTGACGAATTAACACAGGCTCAAAACCCTGACGTAGTACAAGGTTTGGCTGGTAAAGTTTCAGGATTACAAATAAACACTATTTCAACAGGAATGAATCCTACTACTAAAATATTGTTACGTGGTACTCGTTCTATTACTGGTAATAATGAAGCGTTAGTAGTTATTGATGGAGCAATTGCTTCTGCTACATTACTTTCAAATTTAGATCCTAATACAGTTGAATCTGTAAACGTAATGAAAGGCGCTAACGGTGCTGCTTTATATGGTTCTGAAGGTTCTAATGGTGTAATTATTGTTACCACAAAAAAAGGGAATAAAAACGGAGATAAATTCACTGTAAATGTAACTTCATCGGTTACTTTTGAATCTATCGCATTTTTACCTACTATTCAAGATCGTTTTGGATCTGGATGGGATGGGGAATATGATCCTAATGAAAATACTTCTTGGGGACCAGAATATAATGGTGCTTCAATGCCTTCTGGGACAACTAATACATTTAATGGTGGTGACTATGAATTTCAAAACTACAGTTTTATAAAAGACCATATTAAACCTTTTTACAACACTGGTGTAACATATCAAAACGGGGTGTCTTTAGTGTCCGGCGATAAAAATGGGTATATGAACCTATCTGTTAACAAACAAAACACTGAAGGAATCACTCCTGGTGATAAGTATCATAAAGAATTTTTCTCTATAGGTGCAGGAAAAACTGCTGGAAAATTAAGCATCAGTGCAAACATAACTTACGTAACCAATGAATCGAAAAACTATGGTGGTGGAAATGTATATGCCGATTTAATGGAAGCTCCAGCTAACATTGATATAACAAACCCTGTTTGGGCTGCTGGTAATAATGAACACAACTGGACATTGTATTCTGAAAACCCATACTGGTCTTTAAAAAACCGTAGAAACAATACGCAAAACAACCGTTTTAGTGGTGTAATTGACTTATTATACACCATTAATGATAATATTAGCTTCAAGACTTTAGCTAGTATTAAATTTACTGAAAGAAGCAGAACTAGATATGTAAATGCATTTACAGATTTACGTAAAGAAGGTTTTCATGATAGAACTGTTACTTCTGAATACAAAACATCTAATCAGAACTACAGAGATATATATACTGATTATATTTTAAATTTTGATTACATGCTTACTGATGATATTAGTTTTAAATCTAACTTAGGTTGGAACATAAGAGATATTGAATCAAAACGCTTAGGAACATCTGGAGAAGATTTATTTATTGAAGGTTTTTACAACATAGCAAGTCCTAATGGTTCGTCTAATTTTGTTGATGACGGTTTAATAGGTGACCAAAGAACTAAGCAAAGAAGTTATGCAGGATATGTAAATCTTGATTTAGGATATAAAAATTATTTATACTTAAACGCTACAGGTAGAAATGACTGGACTTCAAAATTAGAAAAAGGAAACAATTCTTTCTTCTACCCTAGTGTAGGATTATCTTTTATTCCTACTAAAGCATTCCCTAGTATCAAAGGTAAAATATTAAGAAAAGCAAAACTGTCAGGAAGTTGGGTAAAGGTTGGTAGCGTAAATATTGATGTTCATAAATTAAGCGCAACATATACTCAACCAGCTGGATACCCCCTTAATGGGCAAAACACTTTTGTTTCTTCTGTTTCCTTAGCACAAAAAGGCTTAGAGCCTGAATTTATTACTTCTACAGAATTTAACGTAAACTTGGAGTTTTTAAAGGGCTCAAGAATTACTTTAGACGGATCTATCTATAATTCTTCAAACAAAAATCAAATTTTAGAGTCCTCTACATCTTATACCTCAGGAGTTATCAATAGTTTAGTAAATATTGGTAAGAGTGAATCTAAAGGATTTGAAATTGATTTAGGCTTTACACCTATTAAAACGGATAATATAATTTGGACAAACCGTATAGGATATAGTACCACTAAAACTAAAGTTGTTACTATTAATGAAGATAATGACTTTTTACAAGTTGATGAATACCTAGCAAATGGTATTGGTTTATTCGCTCAAGTAGGAGAAGAATTCCCTATCATTAAAGGTACAGGATATCAAAGAGATGACTCAGGAAGTATCATGCTAGATGTTAATGGTAATCCTATGAGAACTGAGAATTTCATTAAATTAGGTAAAACTACTCCTGATTATATCATCAACTATAGCACTTCGTTCCGTTATAAAAACTTGAATTTAAACATTGTAGCTGATTATAGAACAGGTCATCAATATTTCTCTGGCGTTGCACAATCAATGGCATACAATGGACAAACGATAGAATCAGCTGAAGGAGGTAGACATCCTTTTCTTTTTCCTAACACAGTAGTTGAAACTTCTTCTGGATCTGGTGTGTTTGAGCCAAATACAGCAACACTTACTGGTGGTCCAGTTTTCGGAAACTTCCACAAGTACTACAGAGATCACTATAGAAGAAATAGTGAAAACTTTATTTATGATGCTACAGCATTAAAGCTACGTGAGGTTTCTTTATCATACACAGTCAACAAAAAACATCTAGAAAAATTATTTATTTCTGATATTAAAATTGGTGTAAGTGGTAGAAATTTATTAATGTGGTTACCAAAAGAAAATAGATATTCCGATCCTGAATTAGGAGATGGATTAGGTTTTTACAGCACCAACCCTTCTACAAGATCTTATAGTTTTAATGTAAACTTAAAGTTCTAATTTAGATAACTTATAAAACAATAACAATGAAAAATATACTAAAATTATCATTAGCGGCTTTAGGAGTTTTCATCTTTCAATCGTGTGACGATTATTTGGATGTGAACGAAGATCCTAACAATCCGTTAGTATCTCAAATATCTCCTGACAAATCTCTAACAGGATCACAAGCATTAACTTACAATCGTTTGTCTGATAGAATGAATCGTTTAGGAACTACCATGTCAGGACAATGGGGTGGTAATGTTGTTTCTTTAGGAGCGGCATTAAGTGATGAAACTGGGTTTCAAATATCAAGTACTTTCTATGACGATATTTGGGAACATTTGTATTTAAGAACTGCTAATTTCACTGATATCATAAACTATCAAGATGAGAAGGATTGGAACAACTACAAAGCTGTTGCTTATGTAATGCGTTCTTTTTACCTACAGTACATCGTGGATTTATATGGTGATGCTCCATATACAGAAATGCATTTGCGAAATGAAAATTTTGCAGCTGCATATGACGATGATTTTGAAGTTTACAAAAATTTGATTTTAGATTTAGATAAAGCTATTGCTCTGATAGCAAATGCAAGCCCTGAATCAGTTCAAATAGGTGGAGATGATGCCATTTTCCAAGGTAACATGACAAAATGGGCGCAATTTGCACAAACTGTAAAATTACGTTTAGCTTTAAGAGGCAGCAGTAGTAATGTAGCTGCAGAAAGCTCTTATTTTACAACTATTTTAAACAGTGATTTTACTGGAGTTACTTTCCTATCTGAAGCGGTTACAATTAATCCTGGTTATTCAAATGAATCTTCTGATAAGCAAAATTACTTTTACTCTAGATATGGTAAAGGTATTGATGGAAGCGCAGCTGATTTCGCAACTACACCTGTAGCAAGTAAATTTTTAGTTGACTTTATGTTAGACAATGCTGATGGAGTAAATGATGGGGTAGATGATGCTCGTTTACAAGCTATTTATGCACCAACAACTCCTATAGCTTACTTTGGTATTGAACAAAACTTACCTTTTTCATCTGTGCCTTCTGGCCAAGGATTAAATTTATTAGCTCAAGGACAAGGACTTTTAGTAAGTGCTACCCAAGACGGTATTATTATGACAGAAGCTGAAGCAAGGTTATTACAAGCTGAATTTATGCTTACTACAAACCCTGGTATCGCACAAACAATGTTTGAAAATGCAATAACAAGCTCGTACACATACTTAGGTATTACCGGTGGAGCAGTTGCATATATTGCACAAGTCAACACAATTGCTGGATTAGGATGGACAGGATCAAACACTGACAAAATGGAAGCTATCATTACTCAAAAATGGTTAGCCAATGGTGGTATTAATGGTATTGAATCATGGATAGAGTTTACAAGAACAGGTTACCCAAGTGTACCAGTTCCTGCTGATGTTGCAGAACCTACACATCCAAAAAGATTACTATACCCACAATCAGAAATATTAGCTAACGCAAATAATGTTCCAAGCCAAACAAAAGCAACTGCTTTTTCAAGCGGACCATTTTGGGCAAACTAAAACATACAAATTATGAAAACAATAAAATTATTATTCGTAGCCATTGTAGGTTCATTATTAAGTGTTTCTTGTTTGGTAGAGGATGACGCTCCTCAACAGGAGTTTACACAAACACCTTACAGTGTTCGTTTTACAACATCAGCACAAAATACTGGTGTGCCAATAAATAATGGCATACAAAACATAGAGATCCCTGTAGATTTAGTTGGTGGTGGAAACTGGGTAAACACACCAGCTTTACAAATTAATTATACTATTGACGGAACTTCAACAGCAGTAGAAGGTACTCACTACACTTCTCCTTCAGGTATAATTGACATTGCTGAAAATTCAGATTTTGGATACTTAACTATCCCTGTTAATTCTGATAATTTTACAAGCAGCACAAACGTTACTCTTGTAATTGAGTTAGTTTCAAATAGCAATGGTATCGTTGTTTCCAATACTACAACAACCATTACTTTAGCAGGTTTATGTGTATCTGATTTAGGCGGAACATATACAACCTCAACTACAGCTGGTACAGCAGACGGAAATGAAAACGTTGTTCCGTTGCCTTTTGCCTCAACTGTTATTATTACTGACAATGGAAATGGTAATTACACGATGTCAGATTTCAGTGCTGGAATATATGCCGCTTGGTATACTGGTGTTTATGGTGGTGCAGATTCTATAGCTTCTGGTCAATTTCAGGACATATGCGGATCATTATCAGGAGCTTTCACTGGAGTTTACTCTGAGGATAATATTGTCTTAACTGGTACTGATAATGGAGATGACACGTTAACTATTACATGGGAAAGCCTTACATATGGTGAGATAGCTACAGCAACATACACAAAACAATAATACATTCTGTATTATAACAAAACATATTATATGAAAACAATACTAAATAAATTAAAAGCTACAAGCTTAGGGTTAATAGCCCTAAGTTTAGGACTTGCTTCTTGTCAAGAAGATGAGTCACTACAAAAAGCGAACAATAGGCCAGTTGTAACATTAGAGAGCAACAACATTACCGTAACAGAAGGTCAAGACGCTGTTTTTGCATTAAACTTAAGTGAAGCAATAAACCATCCTGTTGAATACCGAATTGAAGTTATTGGTGGTACCGCTGTTGAAGGAGTTGATTTTAATATGGGCAACTTTAGTGCTGGAGATTTTTATTATGGGGCTTATGGGTACGCTAATGCAGTATCAGCTCATAATACTACTCAAAATTTCAATATTACAACAATCGCTGATGTACTTCCAGAAGACACAAAAACTATTGAATTTAAATTTTCTCCGTACCAAAAAATGGCAGGTACAATTGAAAATTTATTCTTAACTGTAAATATCGAAAACTTAGTTAGTGATGATTTAACTACTACACTTAACTGGAGTGGTGATTATTTAGGAGCTACTGATGTTTGTGATACTGGAGCAGGCTTAGATTTTGACTTAGAATTATATACTAGTGCTGGTGGAGCACCTACACAAGTTAGTTATACTGATTGTCCAGAAGTAATTACTATTGCCGGAACTGATGCTGATGACACTTATGATTTAGATGCAAGTTTATGGCTATCAAATGGTAATACATCTGCAACTATCACAAACATCCCTGTAAGTATTACCTTTACTAAAGCTGGTTTTTTCAGTGAAACAGTAGACCTTTCTGCTACATTCCCACTAGCTGACGGTGGTCTTGATGAAGGAAATTCTAATGCTATTAAAACATATACTATAGTGAAATCAGGTACAATCTACACTATTAGTGATGGAACTTCACAAATCGTTACAGGAAAATATGCTCACTAAAAATATGCTCCTATTGGAAATAAACTTTTATGTATTATAAATTAGCCTATACACAAGAGTAATAAAAAAACCACCTCATTAGAGGTGGTTTTTTTACGTCAATAAATCACTATGATTACATTCATAATTTCACTATATCAATTTATATTTTTGACTTATTATTTATAAGATTTAAAAAATAACCATAGCAGTAATTATAGTTAACTATTTAATACGAAATGATTACTGCTATATAAAACATCAAAGCTACTTTTTAAAAGTGGCTTTGATGTTTTAATTACTTAAGACTCTCTATAGTGATGCGTAACTCCTAGCTGTACTATACTTTTTAATTGCTTTATACAATTTTTGCTTAGAGTTCTTACTATATCCTGCTTCACGATAAACAATCTTATTATTTTTTATCACCAAGGTTAACGGAACCATACGAACACCTAATGCTTTTCTTAAATTTTTATCGCCATCTAATAATACATCAAAGTTCCAGTTTCCTGATTTCACTAAGCTTTTAATCTTATTTTTTTCACTTGTGTTATCTATTGATACTGCATAAAACTTAACTCCAGTGTCATTTTTCCAATTTTCATACACTTTACTGATAGCATTTAATTTCTTTTTACAAGGAGCACACTTAGTTGACCATAATGACAATACAGTTACTTCATTAGTAAGCATTGATTTCATTGTAATCAATTTTCCCTCTAAAGTTTGTAAGCTTACGTTTTTTAATGTTTTTTGAGAAAAAGAAAAACTACTAAATACAATTGCGGCAATTAAAATTAAAGTTCTCATATGGATTGGGGATTAATATGTTTATATAAATGAAACAAGACTAAAACCATTTACCCTAAGTTTGAGTAAAAAAAACAGCATTAACAACTATATGTTTTTTTATCTATACCTTCACAGTATTTAATTTATAATCTAATTAAAGGGATAATATTTTAGCCTATCCTAGTTGACAAAACAATCAAAAGGATTATGTGAAATAATTCTAATAAAAAAAGCCAGCTCTCATGAACTGGCTTTTTTATTTTTATACAATATACCATTTGAAAGAATATTATCTAACTCTTACTGTTTTTAATTGATCGTCCCAATACAGTAGATGTTTATTACCCTCAAACCAGATTTTCCATGCATTGATATCATTTTCCTTAGCGTCTCCAATAGACTTATAGCTATATTGTGATTTTGACTTAAAACTTGTTATTTCTGCTAAAAATTTACTTGCAGACAGCAATTCAAAACTATAGCCTTCTTCTAAACTATGAAATTTTTCGATTAAAGAAATACGTTCTTGAACATATTTACAAGCCTTTTTATCTATAACAATTTTATCATTGGAAAAAGAAAAACTACTAAATACTATTGCGGAAATTAAAAATAAAATTCTCATATGGATTGGGGTTTAATATGTTTATATCAATGAAACAAGACTAAAACCGTTTACCCTAAGTTTGGAAGAAAAAAAGCCAACTCAAATGAGTTGGCTTTTGTCCGATTTAACTTATTAAAGAATAAATACTATCCTTTAACTTTGTCTTTAAAGCTTTTAAACTTACTATCTTTTTCTTGTTTAGGCCAAGAATTATTTGTTACATCAATATCAGCTGTTTCTAAATCAGGATCAACTGTAACACTTATTAATTCTTTTTCTGAGGCGATTACTTTCTTAACTTCATTATCGTTCTTTCTCCATACTTGCGCAGGGTAAGTAACTTTTTCTGAAGTTCCGTCAATATATTTATATTCAACAATTAATGGCATTACTAAGCCTCCTGGCTTGTTGAATTCTACTTCATAAAAGTATTTTGGCGTTGACATAACTGCTCTTTCTTCTGCAGTAAAATTATCCATCATATATTCTTTTAAACTTGATGAATTATCAATGGCTGAACCTTTTTTAAGCTTTTTTGAATAATCTTCACTTCCTTCCTCAGCCATATAAACTAAAGGTGGTAAATCAGATTCTTTCATTCCTCTTGCTTCCATCATTTTTTTGATTTTAGCAGTAGGTTTAGCACTTACATAAAACTTTTTAACTCCTTTTACACCTATATCAACATAATCAGTAGAATAGAACCATCCTCTCCAATACCAATCTAAATCCACTCCTGACGCATCTTCCATCGTTCTGAAGAAATCTTCTGGTGATGGGTGCTTAAACATCCAACGTTTTGAATACGTCTTAAATGCATGATCAAACAATTCTTTACCCATTACAGTTTCTCTTAAGATATTTAATGCCGTAGCTGGTTTCCCATATGCATTGTTTCCTAATTGAAATACATTTTCTGGATTAGCCATAATTGGTATGATAAAGCTTTGATCACCTTTCATGTAGTTCACAATTTTAGAAGGAGCACCTCTACGTGAAGGATACTTTTTGTTTGGAGCGATAGCTTCTGGAAACCACTCTCCAAATTCTTGCTCTGCTATATATTGCATAAAGGTATCTAATCCTTCATCCATCCATCCCCACTGACGTTCATCAGAGTTAACAATCATAGGGAAAAAATTATGTCCTACTTCGTGAATAATTACACTAATCATTCCGTATTTTGTTCTGTCACTATAAGTACCATCTTCATTAGGGCGACCGTAATTCCAGCAAATCATTGGATACTCCATTCCTTGATTTTTTGCGTGTACAGAAATTGCTTTAGGATAAGGATAATCAAAAGTTTTATCAGAATATGATTTTAAAGTACTTACAACTGCTTTTGTAGAATACTCTTCCCATAATGGGTTTCCTTCTTTAGGGTATAACGAAACAGCCATAACGGTACGTTCTCCAAACTTAACCGCTTGCATATCCCAGATATACTTTCTAGAAGATGTAAATCCGAAATCTCTTACGTTTTTAGCACTAAACTTCCAAGTTTTCTTTTCCGTAGAACGGCTTTTCTCATTTGCTTCTGCTTCTGCTTGAGTAACAATCATTACCGGTTTATCAAACGATTTTCTAGCTTGATTGTAACGATTCATCATCGTTTTAGAAAAAACATCTTTTCTATTTTGTAATTCTCCAGTACCATCTACAATATGATCAGCAGGAACAGTAATGTTTACATCATAATCTCCAAATACTAAAGCAAACTCTCCATTCCCCCAAAATTGATAATTCTGCCATCCTTCTACATCATTGTACACACACATTCTTGGGAAAAATTGCGCGATTACATATGCATAGTTATCATCTTTTTCAAAATATTCATATCCAGACCTACCTCTTTGATTAACGTGATCATTGATATTATACCACCATTTGATAGAAAAAGAAAATTTATCACCTGCTTTTAATGCCTTAGGAAGGTCAATACGCATCATAGTTTGGTTAATCACATATTTCAACCCTTTACCATCGGTAGCTTTAACATATTCAATATTAAAACCTCCTTCAAAAGGAGCATTAAAATGCTTAGCTACAAACGCACTTGGTTGGTCAGCCGTAGGAACTCCACCACCATTTCTTAATGGTGACTTTGAGTCTTTTGCTCTAACATTCTGATCTAATTGCAACCATAAATACTCCAAATCATCTGGTGAATTGTTTGTATATGTAATGGTTTCCTGACCAAATATTTTTTGTTGTTTATCATCTAACTCCAAGTTAATTTTATAATCAGCTTTTTGTTGGTAATATTCATGCCCAGGTGCTCCAGATGCAGTTCTGTACTGATTAGGAGTAGAAAACTCCTGGTACAACTGTCGGAATTTATTTGTGTTTAAATGTCCTGATTCTCTTTCATCTTGCTTTGTTTCTTGAGCGAATGTAAATCCACTAAACAAAAACAATACTGATAATATTAAGTGCTTGTAATGTATCATTAAACTTGTAATTTAGCCGGTGAAAATAATTAAATTTAAGGAATATAAATAGTTAATTATTATAATTTTAACAGTCCTGAAGATTTGTCTTTTATAAACAAAAAGCTTTTCTTCTTACCATTTATCTTTAAATGAGTAATATTTTGTTGGCTTTTATAAGTGTCGAACAATAGTTTATTCGTCACTTTTATTGTCTCTATTTTTGAAATGCTCTCAATTTCAAAGTAACAATGGACCATATCTCCATCAATTTCCTTGCCTATAAATTTAAATTGTTGAAGCTCCTTGTTTACGGTAACCTGCAGTTTTTTCACAAAGTATTTCTCTATGTAAAAATCAGCTGAATAATCACCTAAACTAAGTGTATCGACATAACGCTCCTTCAATACCTCTTCAAAATCATCAACAAATAACCTGGATATAATCTGTAATGATTTGGTTTCTTTAGCATATTCAATATCGGTTACACTCACATAATATTTGTGAAGTGACATAAAACTAGTTAATGAAATCAAGACTATTAATCCCGCTATACTTAATTTAAATACTCGCATATTATTTATTTTTTTACTCCTCGTCATTTAACGACGAAAACATCTTTTATCTTAAAATGCTTTAATCTCTCATTATAAAAAACTAACAATCTAGCAAATGAGATTCTGAAATAAATTCAGAATGACACTAAAAACGGAGATTTATTTTAATAGCATAATACAAATACCAAGCCATCACTTATTCTTATTCCCACCAGGGGTTTTATCCCCCGTCCCGATAGCTAACGGGATGCTTCGATCAAGAAATTATAATGTTAATTCATACTTCGTGGACTTGCCCTAGGATGTTCATTTTGTAGCGCAAGATATGTTTTTGATTTTGCTTTTATAAAATCGTAAATGATAATATTACTTTTTGTTTTTACAATTTGCGTAAATAATGCATCCGCAGAAGCGTAAAATAAAAAATCAAACAACTTATCCTCTGGAATTTTAAAATCATCCAGCATTATTTGATTAAAACCCTCATAAACAGTATTTTCAACTAGAGCTTTCCGCTCTAATTTTACAAGGTTTTTTAGTTTTTTTGTTCTGCCAGAAATTGCGTTAATTATCGTTTCTACAGGAATTATACCTCCTCCTGTATGCGTAGCAGTATATAATTTTCGTTCCGCTTGTGTTGGTGGTATAACATGTGAATTTGGCAACCCAAGTGTTTTAGCTGTAATTACACTTTTTGTTTTTATATGTTTAGAGTCTGCTAATAAATCCCCTGACAAATTTGGCTTAATATATACAGCATCTAGCTCATTAACTTGTTCCTTAAGGAATACCGATAACAACATATTATTGATAATCGTTTTAGAAATTACAATTTCTTTTAACTCAAATTGTATAGCACTAAATACTAATGTATCATTAATTCGAACGGAAATTTGAAACGCTCCTTTTTTATCCGTAATCGTATACTTATTATATGTTTTATTAAACACATGAATCCATTCTTTCTCTCCGGAATTAATCACTTTTCCAGAAATTATTTTTTGCCCAAAAAATAACATGGGAACGAAAAATAATATATATACTAATCGGTTCATATTTATTTTTCGTGGATATGGAAATCGGTTTCAAATTGTTCTCTGAGTTGTAATATCCTATGTAATAACTCAAATTCATTTCTTCTTTTCAAAGATACCACTATAATACTATCCAATTCTGTAAAATGTATAAAGCGTTCTTCATCTGTTTTGAGGATTTTTAAGTGTCCGCTAAAAAAGTCGCCTCCGTAATACGCTACCAATGCATCTCTAGAATAGGCTAGCATAGGAAATTGAGTTGTCGGCTTCTTTTTAGGAATCAATAGTCCTACCAACGGCATTAAATTTATTCCCCCACCTCCACTAGACAAAACCTGATTTTTTACTCGTGATTGCCCATCGTACGAAAGAGTTCCGCTATACACTCCTAACCCCCTAAAACTATTAGTTAATGCAATTTCCATAGGGACTTCTGTTTCTATATATTTTGCATCAATACCTAAACTTCCTGTTAGTCTATATCCCAAATACACCTCATCTAACTCATTTACTTTTGTATTTAATGCAACAGTTAATATATTACTTTTTAGTAATTCTTTAGTAATTACTACTATTTTTAAATCATATTGTATTCCACTAAAAGCAACTGTATCATTGATTCTTACTGGGATTTTAAACTTCCCACTGGCGTCCGTAATTGTATATTTATGGTATGTTTTATTAAACACATGAATTCCCTCTACATCTTCAATATTGGTAAGCTCACCATTGAGTGTTGATTGTCCCAATGAAATTATTGGTATTAGCAACAATAAAAAACATAACTTATTTATCATCTTGTAAAAGAACATGATAATGTGTTAAATAAATGTTTAACTGATTCTAAAGTTTTGTTAAAGAATTATTTTCAATAGTCAATAATAAAATTTCACAGAATTAACAACAATCGTTTTCTGTTTCTTTATCAACAAAATTGTATCTTCACTACCCAAATTAAATCCCTAATCTCAATAGCTATCGGGACATAATATTAATAAATGAAAAAACTAATCATCGCAAGTACCTCAACAATTCATGGTAGTGGCTACTTGGAGTATTTATTACCTACACTAACGGAACACTTTAAAAATTGTTCTGAAATTATTTTTATTCCATTTGCAAGACCAAGCGGAATTACACATGACGAGTACACATCTATTGTTAAAAAAGCCTTTGCTAAAATCAACATCAACATAAAAGGCTTACATGAATTTGAAGATTCTACCGAAGCTTTAAAAAATGCTCAAGGAGTATTTACTGGTGGTGGAAATACTTTTTTATTAGTGAGTCAATTGTATAAGTACAAAATTATGCTTTCATTAAAAGAAACTGTTAATAACGGAATTCCGTATTTAGGCACCAGTGCCGGAAGTAACATTTGTGGTCTTACAATGAATACCACTAATGATATGCCTATTATTTACCCCCCAAGTTTTTCAACTCTTGGCTATGTTCCGTTTAATATCAATCCACATTATTTGGACCCTGACCCAACATCAACTCATAAAGGAGAAACTAGGGAAACACGTATTAAGGAATTTCACAAATTCAATACAGTTCCTGTTGTTGGTTTAAGAGAGGGTAGCTGGCTACATGTTAATGGAAATACAATTACCTTAGAAGGAAAACTAAATGCTAGAGTATTTGAATACAATAAAGCTCCTTATGAAGTAAAACCAAAACACGACTTTTCGAATTTTAATTAACAACCACCTCGGTTTTTACGGAAAACAACTATGAAACAATCTGAAATTATCACCGCTTTTTACACTGCTTTTCAGCAATTAGATGTTGAAAAAATGGTGTCTTTTTATCATGATGATATTGAGTTTATCGACCCTGGATTCGGAACCTTAAAAGGAAGTGATGCTAAAAACATGTGGCGAATGATATGCTCAAGAGCTAAGTGTTTTTCTTTAGAGTTCAGTCATATTACAGAAAATAGCGCACATTGGGAACCTGCTTACACCTTTTCTGCTACAGGAAACAAAGTAACTAATATCATTGATGCTACATTTGAATTTAAAGATGGTAAAATAAGCAAACATGTAGATGTGTTTAATTTACACAAATGGGCCTCACAAGCACTAGGGTTTAAAGGAAGGCTTTTAGGAGGTACTAAATTCTTTAAAAAGAAACTTAACAAACAAACTCAAACACTTTTAGCTGAATACACAAAAAAGCATTCGTAAAACACGAGTCACAACATACTTCTAACAAATTGTTTTAAATTAATAGCACATAAACTAACATGGAATTTTTTAAACTATTTCACCTACATTTTATAATAATCGGGATGTTTTTGATATCGCTTTCTCTACACTTAAAAAAAGAAAGCAAAGAATTAAAATATGGTTTTTTTGGTTGGGCTGAAAACCTAACAAACAAAGGGAAAGTTTACTTTTTCGTGGGACTAATTATTTCCTTAATTGGTGCTTCAACAGGAATCCCTGACTAAAAACTATCGGAAATAAAAAAAGGATCTTCTTTTCAGAAAATCCTTTTACCCTATTTGAGCGAGAGACCAGGTTCGAACTGGCGACATTCAGCTTGGAAGGCTGACGCTCTA
>NVVR01000074.1 GCA_002733415.1 Kordia sp.
AATTCCAGTTGATGTATATGAGTTGGGGTTGATATATGATGTTATGGTAAATGAAGATTATGATGTAAAAGTAATTATGACCTTAACAACACCAAATTGCCCTGTAGCGGAAACATTACCAAAAGAAGTAGAGGATAAAATAAAATCATTAAAGGAGGTGAACGATTGCGAGGTTGAAATTACTTTTGAGCCTGTATGGACTAAGGACTTAATGAGTGATGAGGCAAAACTAGAACTAGGAATGCTATAATTTTAGTAGGCAGTATTCAGTAGCAGTTTGCGGTATAGAATAATATTTAAATGTTAGTATGTCTCTATAGCTATCGGGATGTCGAATTATAAAATATAAAAAAGTAGGCTTCTTATAAAGGGAGTCTTTTTTTAATTATGGAACAACCAATAAGAAATAAAGTAGCAGAAAACACTAAATTAGTAACGTTCAATTTAGAAGATTACTATCTAGAAGGGAATCGTATTCAGGTGGATATTTCCCAGTGGTTAGACCAAGGGTTTATTTTGCGTGAAAAAGAATTCCGTATCAGTTTGGACAATCACAATTGGGATCAATACAAAGGCAGTTATGTTGCTGTTTATTGTAGTACTGATGCAATAGTACCAGCATGGGCTTTTATGCTCTTTGTGGTCAAGATAGCGCCGTTTGCTGTAAAAACAGTAATTGGTAGCTTAGTGGATCTAGAAACTGTAATTTACCAAGAGGTTTTAAGTGAATTAGATTTAATGTCCTATGAAGATAAATTAGTTATTATTAAAGGCTGCTCTAATAAACCAGTTCCTCAAAGTGCTTATCTTGATATAACTAATAAACTAATTTCTGTTGCTAAATCCGTAATGTATGGTGAGGCATGTTCTGCTGTGCCGCTGTATAAACGAAGGTAAAATAAGGAGGTAGGTTCTTAGTTGTCATTCAGAACGTAGCGATAGCGTAGTGAAGAGTCTTTGCGTGTTGAGATTCGTAGTTTTATTACATTTCTACCGATATTCTTATGGTTTACACAAGGTTCTATTATAGTTTTTTTTAAAAATATTCTTGAAACTCCCCTTTAATGCCAATTAAATTTCAAGATGCTCATGAGTAAATTGGGGATCAAGTAATATAGTTGTGGAATTGGCAAATATTATAGAACTGTGCAAAAACTAGTTTTATGGATTTCACTATCTATTTATTGTCATTGTTTTCACCTCAAGTATTAGTAGGTTACTTCAAGCTTATCAGTCATAATAAAGAAGGGGAAGCACTTCATTTATACTTAGAAGAAGCTATAGATATACCAAAAGAGTTTTCAGATTTAAAATTCATTCCAGCGGTTTTCATAAAGAAATCACTATTCAAGATGTCCTTTACGTGGGCTACAGGTCTATTTACATATAAAGTGTAAAAGGTGGATTAATATTGAGACGAATAAAACAGTAGAAAGAGATTGGAGTTTAGTTGTACAGGAACACGTATAGCCACCGAGTTCGCTACTTTTTTTAAAGAACTTAATGGATACTAAGGGTAATAATTGTCATACAGTAGGTTTTTTATACGGTGTAAACGGGAAGAGTTTACATCGTTATTGTAAAGACTTTATGAGTGACTTTAGTGATTGGAATCAAAAGTCGCATGCAGAAGATTATTTGTAATTCCCCGAAAATATTACTTAGCGCTTGTCTATTGATGAAGTCAATATGAGTCAAAGAGAACTCTATGCAATAGTAATCAGCAAAAGTGATAAAGGAAATAAAGGCAGGATTGTGGTTGTGATAAGCGGCACTAACGCTGATGTAGTGATTGAAGTTCTCAATAAGGTTCACAAAGAAAAACACGATGCAGTTACAGAAATCACTTTAGATATGGCTGACTCTGCAAGAAAAAGCATTGTTAACGCAGTACAAGTAACAGATAGGTTTCATGTTCAAAAAATAGCTTTAGAAGCTTTACAAGATATTTGTATTAAACATCGTTTGCAAGCCGTTGATGATGAAAACACGGCAATCTATAGAATGCTAAAGAAGAGAAAAAATAACGTGTCAAACAACGCTATTTTCTAATGTGGATTGCCCAAAATAACTATTGGCAAGAAGCAGGTGTGTTTTATATAAAAGTCAAGAAAAATGGAGTCCTAAACAAAAACAAAGAGCTCAAATTTTGTTTGAGCATTATCCTGATATTGAAAAAGCTTATAAACTCTCTCAAGGCCTTAAGCTTATATTTAATAAAGAGATTATAAAAGATGTAACCAGAAGTCAAACTTGCTAAATGATATGTAGTGCTTTAGATTTAGAGCTACAATTGATCTTATAGAATACAGCCCAATAATTGGCGTTATAGGTCTATTTTCTACTTTCACAATTTGAATGAAAATCTAACCTTGTATTAAGGTCGGGAGAATAGCCTGTATAAAAACGAACCAGCTTTTCGGAATAAAGAATATAAACACAGTGCATTCATATAAGATACAAAAAACAAAAAAGTCTAACATTGCTGTTAGACTTGATTTGCTCCTCTTCAAGGACTCGAACCTTGGACCCTCTGATTAACAGTCAGATGCTCTAACCAACTGAGCTAAAGAGGAATGTTCATAAAGAACTATGTAAGTTGCAACAATTATCGGCTGTTACCTTGCCTTTGCTTATTAGCTCCTCTTCAAGGACTCGAACCTTGGACCCTCTGATTAACAGTCAGATGCTCTAACCAACTGAGCTAAAGAGGAGTGTTTGCTATCTATAAGCGGGTGCAAATATATGTCTAATTTCTATTTGATGCAACACAAAAAACACTTTTTTTTCTACTTTATAAAGTGTCGGTAAATATCATTTCCAAAAGCATACACAAATAACGTCATCATGATCACTAAACCAGCCATTTGCGCATATTCTAAAAATTTATCTCCTGGTTTTCTTCCTGTAATCATTTCGTATAAAACAAATACTGCATGTCCTCCGTCTAAAGCAGGAATTGGTAATAAATTCAATACTCCTAACATAATTGATAAGAATGCAGTGATGTTCCAAAAGAAATGCCAATCCCAAGTAGTTGGAAATATTTTAGCGATAGACACAAAACTTCCAACTCCTTTGTATGCTCCAGTTTTAGGATTACCGATAGCTTTTAAGTTTTTAAGCATCATTTTAAACTTACCAATGAACTTAACTCCACCAGCTGCAAAAGACTCTCCGAAAGTATATTCCCTAACAGAAAATTTATAATACCCAAGTTTTTCTAAATCATCCGAATTTAATGTTGTAGGCACAATACCTAATTTCCCATCTTTATTAACTGATGCTGCAATTGATCTATACTCTTTCTTTTTATTCATTAAGGACAAAGTCACTTGCTTGCCTGAATTTTCCTTTAATACCCTCTCAAAGCTTAAATAATGAACTTTAACACCGTTAATAGCTGTAATAATATCTTTCTTTTTTAAACCAATAGATTTATTATGAGAACTATCAGGTATTTTTCTAATAACTAATGGTCTTGGAACATCAATAATTCCTTTTACATCAGAATCCACTAAATTCCCTAAGAAGTCTTCTGGAATTTGAAGTGTTTTTAATTCGTTATTTCTATTTACTACAATCTCGCTTCCAAAAAGTAAGTTAGCACGTACATCGTTAAATCTGACTGGGGTTTCTCCATCAATAGAAACAATTTTATCTCCTGATTTTAACCCAATTTGCTGTTCAATAAATTCTGGCACAACAATTCCGTCCTTAACTTCATCATTCGCTAAAAACTTATCACCCCAAGTAAATGCTATAGCTACAAATATTAAGTACGCCAACACGAAGTTTACGGTAACACCTCCTAGCATAATTACCAAACGTTGCCAAGCTGGTTTTGAGCGGAACTCCCATTCTTTAGGCTCCTCCTTCATTTGCTCCTTGTCCATGCTCTCATCAATCATTCCAGATATTTTTACATATCCTCCTAATGGCAACCAACCAATACCATATTCAGTTCCTTTGTAATTAAAACTTACCAACTTCTTTCCCCAAGCATCAAAGAATAAGTAGAATTTTTCAACTCTAGTCCCAAATAGCTTTGCTGGGTAATAGTGCCCCCATTCATGTAAGATGATTAAAAGAGAAAGGCTCAATAAGAATTGAGAAACCATTATAAGTACTTCAGTAAACGTCATGTGATAGAATTAAATTTTACGCGCTAAAATAGGCTATTTAAGCGGAACTAAAAGGGCTATTAAGAAGAGTTTATGGTTTGTGAATTTTTGATTACAAATTAACAGCATTCAAAATACTATTCTCGATACACCAATCAAGTTAAGATCAAGCGAGTTTCCTTTCGTAAACCACTCGAATTGATGTATTCAATATTTTCAATGAGGATCTTTTAGTTATTAGATTTCACTAAAAATAGAAAGTACAATGAAAAGCTTTTTTATCTTTGCAGTACCAAATAAAAAATCATGCTTGAATTCTTTAAAGTGTATAAAAAGTTTGCTATTTTCTTTCTGTTTCTTTCTGCAATTATTTTAACGCTATTTTATTATGCTTTGAAACCTGTTAAGCGGCTTCCTATTTGGTCTCCAGGAAAAAATGTAAATCTGGAATTGGTAGATAGTACAGTTTCCCATATAAAGAAACTCCATTATATAGCGGATTTCTCTTTAACTAATCAGAATGGAGAAACTATTACACAAGATAATTATAAAGATAAAATATATGTAGCCGATTTCTTCTTTACCACTTGCAAATCTATTTGTCCAGTAATGACTAGTAACATGAAAAGAATACAACAAGCCACCTTATTAGATAATGATATCATGTTATTATCTCACACTGAAATGCCAGAAATTGATACCGTTGCTCAGTTGAAACGATATGCTCTAGAAAAAGGAGTATTGAGTGATAAATGGAATTTGGTTACTGGAAGTAAAAAAGAACTCTACAACTTAGCAAGGAAATCTTATTTAGTAGCAAAATACGACCCTAGCAAAGAAGATGGGTATGGATTTATACATACTGAAAACTTTGTGTTAGTTGATAAGAAAAAACGTATTCGGGGGTTGTATGATGGCACTAATGAAGAAGAAATTGATCGACTACTTGAAGACATTCAAATCCTTAAAGAAGAGCGTAAACCTAGGTTTAGTATCGGTAAATTGTTTTTCGCGGATTAATTACTGCAGAACAGTCAATTCTAAGCAATAGTTACTTAGTTCTATTTTATCAACTCCATTTGGGTAAGGGTATAAACTTATGGCAGTTGTTTTAGTCAATTTAGACGATAATATTAGTAATACATTTTTCTGTATTGAAGTTGGATAAATCGTCAACTTTTCTTGTTGTTCTATTTTTCCATTTTTATAAATATTCACAAGTATAATTGCTTCGCCTGCTCGTATGCATTGCACATTTTTAGGACAACGAGAATCCGACAATACCTCTACCAATTCAATTGCTAAATTTTCATCTATTTGTACCCTATTCGCTACTTCAATTTTCACAATAGAAGTAACAAGTATCGAATCTTTCTTTTGAGCATTTGCATTTAGCGATGAACACATTAGTATTGCAATAAGTAGTATTTTCTTCATATCATTACCAATATAATAAATTACTCGCTTAAACTATGCCAAAAAACATTAAAGCATAAAAAAACCGAAACATGTGTTTCGGTTTTTTTATATTCTAAAACTCACTAGTGAGTTAGTCGTTTAATTTCAATACTGCCATAAATGCCTCTTGAGGAATTTCTACATTACCTACTTGACGCATACGTTTCTTTCCTTTTTTCTGCTTCTCTAGTAATTTACGTTTACGAGAAATATCTCCACCATAACATTTTGCGGTAACATCCTTACGCAATGCTTTGATTGTTTCTCTAGCAATAATTTTCGCCCCAATTGCTGCTTGAATTGGAATATCGAATTGCTGACGTGGAATTAATTCTTTTAGCTTCTCACACATTTTCTTACCGATATTGTGTGCACTATCAAAATGTATTAATGCCGATAAAGCATCTACTCCTTGTGCATTTAATAAAATATCAACCCTAACTAATTTTGAAGTTCGCATTCCAATTGGAGAGTAGTCAAAAGAAGCATACCCTTTAGATACTGTTTTTAATCGATCATAAAAATCAAATACAATCTCTGCTAAAGGCATATCAAAAGTTAACTCAACACGTTCCGTAGTTAAATACGTTTGACTTGTAATTACTCCACGTTTTTCAATACACAAACTCATTACATTTCCAACAAAATCAGATTTTGTAATAATACTTGCTTTAATATATGGCTCCTCAACCCTATCCAATCCTGAAGGATCAGGCAAATCGGTTGGGTTATTTACAATAACTGGCTCGTCTATATATTTTTTAGTAAACGCATGGTAGGATACATTGGGAACCGTAGTAATAACAGTCATGTTAAATTCACGCTCCAAACGTTCCTGGATAATTTCCATGTGTAACATTCCTAAGAACCCACAACGGAAACCGAATCCTAATGCCGCAGAACTTTCTGGTTGAAAAACTAATGAAGCATCATTCAGTTGTAATTTCTCCATGGAGTTACGCAACTCTTCATACTCGTCAGTATCAACTGGATAAATCCCTGCAAAAACCATTGGTTTTACATCCTCAAACCCTTTAATTACTTCAGTAGTTGGGTTTTTAGCATCAGTAATCGTATCACCTACTTTTACTTCTTTCGCCTCTTTAATCCCGGTAATTAAATAACCAACATCACCAGCTTTAATTTCTTGCCTAGGAAATTGCGTTAATTTCAATGTTCCTATTTCATCAGCAAAATACGTATTACCTGTAGCTATGAATTTAATTTCTTGCTTTTTCTTTATCGTCCCATTTAACACTCTAAAGTAAGTTTCCACTCCTCTAAACTGATTGTAAACAGAGTCAAATATTAGTGCTTGTAACGGTGCGTCTGGATCCCCTGTTGGTGCAGGAATTCTATCAATAATAGCTGTTAAAATATCTTTGATTCCTAAACCAGTTTTTGCACTAGCATGAATTACCTCTTCAGGATCACATCCTAATAAGTCCACAATATCATCCGTTACTTCTTCCGGATTTGCACTTGGTAAATCAACTTTATTCAATACCGGAATAATTTCTAAATCATTATCTAATGCTAAATATAAATTAGAAATTGTTTGTGCCTGAATACTTTGTGCGGCATCAACAATCAATAAAGCTCCCTCACAGGCAGCTATTGAACGTGACACTTCGTACGAGAAATCAACGTGACCAGGAGTGTCAATTAAATTCAACACATACTCTTGTCCTTCGTGAGTATATTCCATTTGAACAGCATGAGACTTGATCGTAATACCACGCTCACGTTCCAAATCCATACTATCTAATAGCTGATCTTTTTTCTCCCTATCAGTTACGGCACCCGTAAACTCAAGTAATCTATCGGCTAAAGTACTTTTACCGTGATCAATATGTGCAATAATGCAAAAATTTCTAATATGCTTCATTTTCTCGTCTTCTTTTGGGCATGCCCCTATCGGGTCGGGCTATTCACTATATCTTTTTTATTATCAACCTACTATCATTACGAATGATAGTGAAGCAATGCTAACTATTTGGTTAGATTACTTCGTCGTACCTCCTCGTAATGATGTGTTAAAATCAGACAATAAAAAAGGATGTCGTTGCTATCCCTCATGTTACTAACTACAAATATAGTGTAATCCCATTTACAATTTGAACTTACTACAACAAAACAGCTATTTTTACGTTCTATTTCATTATTTCCTCTTATAATAAATTCAAACCAGAACAAGTATAATTACTTTACAATAAATACCTTATTTTTGATGCTTGAATTATTTACCTAATGAAATTTCAAATAAACGATACCGTTTCTGTTTTAGACGATGCCATTGATGGTGTTGTAATTGCCGTAAATCCACCTGAAGTAACTATTGAAACCGAAGATGGCTTCCCATTAAAATTACATGAATCCAAATTGGTAAAAACAGGTACTGAAACTTTTACCTTTAGTGGCATTGCAGATGCTAAAGCTGGGAAAGTTGAAAAAAAGAAAAACCATATAAAAGGAAAATCACATACCGATGAATTTGTATTAGTGGTTGATTTACATATTGAAAAACTCGTGAAGTCAACACACCGGATGAGTAATTATGATATTCTCACACTACAATTAGATACCGCAAAACACAAATTAGATTTTAGTATTCAGAAACGCTTTCCGAAAGTCGTATTAGTACATGGTGTTGGTGATGGCGTATTAAAAGAAGATATTTACAGTATGTTACGTCGTTATGATAACATTCGTTTTTACGAAGCTGATTATCGAGAATATGGTTTGGGCGCTACCGAAATACGGATTTTGCAACAATAATAAAAAGCACCCTCACCACCCAATCAAGTTGAGTGCAGGCTTTATTCTCTCCCTCAGGGAGAGGGTATTTACTCTCTTCTATTAGTCTTTAGTAATTAAATAGTATTTTTGCAGAAAAATTTCAACACGTGGTTAAAATAGGCGACATAGAATTACCAGACTTTCCGTTATTACTTGCACCAATGGAAGATGTAAGCGATCCTCCATTCAGAGCATTATGCAAAGAAGAAGGAGCGGATGTAGTATACACCGAATTTATTTCCTCAGAAGGGTTAATTCGTGATGCTGCTAAAAGTGTTATGAAATTGGATATTTATGAAAAAGAACGTCCAGTAGGAATACAAATTTTTGGAGCTGTTTTAGAATCGATGTTACGGACTATCGAAATCGTTGAAGCTAGCAAACCCGATATTATTGATATTAACTTTGGTTGTCCTGTAAAAAAGGTTGTTTCCAAAGGCGCAGGAGCTGGAATTTTAAAGGATATTGACTTAATGGTTTCATTAACTGAAGCCATGGTGAAGCATACCAAATTACCTATAACCGTAAAAACACGTTTGGGCTGGGATGACGATTCTATCAAAATTGTTGAAGTTGCCGAACGCTTACAAGATGTTGGTTGTAAAGCCATATCAATTCATGGTCGTACCAGAGCACAACTATATAAAGGTGATGCAAATTGGGTCCCAATTGCAGAAGTAAAAAACAACCAACGCATGCATATTCCTGTTTTTGGAAATGGCGATGTTACTACTCCTGAAGACGCTCTTCGAATGCGTGATGAATACGGATTAGATGGCTGTATGATTGGTAGAGCTGCTATTGGAAACCCATGGTTTTTTAATCAAGTAAAGCATTTTTTCAATACCGGTGAACACATGAAATTACCAACCATGGAACAACGTGTAAGTGCTGCAAGACGTCATTTACAAATGAGTTTGGATTGGAAAGGAGAGAGACTAGGTGTTTTTGAAACCAGACGCCATTACACTAATTACTTTAGAGGTATTAAAGATTTTAAAGACTATCGTATTAAAATGGTTACCACCGATGATTCCGCAGGTGTTTTTGACATTTTAGATGAAGTTGCACTAAAGTTTAAAGATTATCAGTTTGATTAACTTGGCGGTAGCTATAATTTTCAGCCTCATCAGTGGGTTTAATTTCCCGTCTCGATAGCTATATCGGGATGCCTGGAACGAAAAGCTTATTTGTTAATTCATACCTCGTGAGCTTGCACCGAGGATATTGATTTCTTACTTATAAAACCGAAACAAACACATTAACCAGCATTTAGCATCTTCTTACTTATGCGATAAGAAGCTACTTTAGAGGCTATTAAGCCTAGTGAAAATATTGTAACTAAAACAATTAATATATTCATCGCTGTTAATTCAACTGGATATGGCATATCCGTTCCTGGAATTTTTATGTATTCAAAAATAACTTGTGAACCCACCAATAATACTCCCAGCACAGCACCAATACTCCCGCCTATAAACGTTAACAAAGCTCCTTGAAGGAAGAATATTTGTTTGATATCACTAATTGGAGTTCCAAGATTTGATAATGTAATCAAATCTCTCTTTTTGTCAATGATCATCATGATAATTGCACCGATAACATTAAACAAGGCAATAATCAAAATCAATGTAAATATTAAATACACGGCAATATTCTCAGTGTTTAACATTTTATGAATTGCATCATTTAACTCTAATTTGTTTTTAATTATAATCTTGTTGTCAAAAATAGTATTCAATTCATCTCTCAATACGGCTTCATCAACGCCGTCTGTCGTTTTTAATTCTATATCTGTTATTGTATTAGCGTCATAGCCCAATAATTGTTGAGCAGTTTCTAACGAAATAAATAAATATTGTTTGTATGTATCATTCACATGAAACAAACCTACATTATAGCCCAAAACGGTGTTGTAATCATCTATACCTAATTGTCCCTTTCCTGGTTTAGGCACTAATAATTTTAAGCTCTTTGAATAATCAAAAACTCCCAACCCTAACTTGAAAGCTAACTCTTCACCTACAACAGTTTGTGCCGATTTTGGTTCAAGCCATTTCCCTAAGGAGATTGTAGAATCAATAGCTACGGTGTTTTGATACTGTTCATCAACTCCTTTAAAAGTTGCTAATTCAGTTTTTCCATTAAACTCTAAAAACACTCTTTCTTCAACAGCTTTAGTGTAACTAATAATTTCAGGAATACTTTGAAGTTTTATTAATTGTTCTGGAGTGAGTACAATTCGCTTTCCAGAAATAGCGCTAATTTTAAAGTCCGGATCAACAACACTTGAATACGATAAGGTGAATGTTTTTAACCCTGCAAAACCTGATAAAACTATTAATAATAGCATAGAACCAAAAATAACACCCATAGATGCTATTCTAGAAATGATATTTATAGCATTATTACTGCTTTTTGTAAAGAGATATCGTTTTGCTATGTATAAAGAAAATTTCAATTATACAATGTCTCTATCATCTAGTAAATCAGTGTTTTTAATAGGGTCTTCTTCTCCTTTTAAAGATTTTTCGATATTATCGATATATTCCAAAGAGTCATCAATGTAAAAGAACAATTCAGGCATTCTTCTTAGCTGATGTCTAGTACGTTGTGCTATTTCATGTTTTATAGCAGCTTTATTAATTTTTATCCCTTTTATTAATTCGGCAGCTTTATCAACTGGAAAAATACTTAAGTATACTTTAGCTATTGATAAATCTGTAGGCACCGTCACTTTAGAAACTGAAATTAGTACTCCCGTTAATCCTCCTTCTCTTGCCGCTCCCTGAAGTACATCTACTAAATCAAGTTGCAAAACTCCTGCTATTTTCTTTTGTCTATTGCTTTCCATGCCGCAAAAATAAGACAATAGCTTTAAATATTTGAATTTACTACAACAAAAACACTCCTTTCTTTACCTTATTTCAACATAAAAGCATTAATAACGAGGTTATTAATGCTTTTATAACAAATTTAAAATATGAACTTGCTAATTTTTCAATATCACAAATTCACTTCTTCTATTATTTTGGTGTTGTTCTTCACCACATTTAACACCATTACTACATTCATTTTTCAAACGATTTTCACCATATCCTTTTGCCGTTAGTCGTTCCTTAGATATCCCTTTTTCTACTAAATATTCTAGTGTAGCTTGTGCTCGTCGTTCAGATAATGACATGTTATAACTGTCAACAGCTCTACTATCAGTATGCGAACCTATCTCGATACTTATATTAGGGTATTGACTCAATATCGCTACTAATTTATCCAACTCCATACCAGCATCAAGCCTTATAAAACTCTTCTCTAAATCAAAATAAAT
The DNA here is from genome assembly GCA_002733415.1 of Kordia sp. Classification (GTDB taxonomy): domain Bacteria; phylum Bacteroidota; class Bacteroidia; order Flavobacteriales; family Flavobacteriaceae. The sequence goes on from NVVR01000074.1 coordinate 11,710, forward strand.
TGGATTTAAAACTAGTCCGATATCAGTTCCTATTGCAGTTGGGATGTTTTTAATATCTAATAAAATGTCCTGATAAATTTTATCTTCTGATTCCGCTAACAACACTTCATTTGTGATGTAATTATCTTTCTCTGCTCTAACAATTTTTACTTGCTGACAATACACTCCTGCAAAAGTATATTTAGCGTTATCGTCTGACATTATGCTATCAATAACCATATTATTACCATCTAACAACAATACTTTTGAATTAGGTAAAGGTTGTCCTGTCTTTTTATCTTTTACTATACCTTCAACTGTCATAAAACAAGGGTCTGTAAACTGCTTTATTTCAACAAATGAGAAAATATCATCTCCTTGCTTACCATCTCTATTTGATGCAAAAAACCCTTTTTTTGAATTAATCATAAAAGCAAAATCATCAAACTGACTATTTATTGGTTTCCCTACATTATAGACTTTTGAATAAGCACCTTCTTTATTTTTATTCGACATAAAAACATCCAAGCCTCCTAAGCCTATGTGACCCATTGACGAAAAGTAAAATGTATCATCTTCAGCCACAAACGGAAACATCTCATTCCCTTGCGTATTTACATTCTCCATGTTTTTAGGAGTTCCAAAGGTACCGTTCACTGATATTTCAACCTCATAAATATCTGAACCTCCTTTTCCTCCTTCTTTATCTGAAACAAAATAAAGTATATTTTCATCCAAACTTAAAGCTGGGTGGGCTACAGAATATTCGTTACTGTTAAATGGTAATTCTTCAGTATTTTTCCACGAACCATCTACTTTAAAGGCTCTATATAGCTTTAAGCGCATTACATCATTATCGTCTTTTCCTACTTTTCTATTCGTATAATTATTTCTGGTAAAGTACATGGTACTTTCATCTTTAGTTATCACCAAAGACCCTTCATTAAATTTAGTATTAACCTTGCCTTTAATGCTTTTTAGCTTCGTGTTTTCTAATACAAAAATATCTGATGTTGGCTCATTATTCCAATCTGACACTTTAGTACTTGAACTCGCAGTTACAACATATAGTTTTTCGTTTTTATAATACCCTGGATAATCTGAATACTCAGTATTAAACAAACTCTTCTCTATTGTGTATCTATCCTCTTTTGCATTAATCTTTTTTATTTCTTGCTCAAAACTTATATCATTATCCTTTTGCGACTCACCGGATTTAACCAAATAAATAGCTGCTTTATTGTAATTACCAATACCCTTTAAAGATTGCCCGTATCTAAAATAAACCTCTTTAGTCTGTTCTGCCTGTATATCTAATAATTTAGTGTACCATTTTTCTGCTTCTGTATAATTCGCATTGAAGTAATTCGCATCTGCTATTTTTTTAAATACATCTGGATTTTCACTTCCCTTATCAACTAATTTTTTATAGATACTAATTGCATCAATATAAGCTAAGTTTTCAAATTTTTCATCAGCTGCATTTAGTTTTGCTTGTTGTGCATTTACAACTACACTAAACATGAAAAATACGCTATACAGTATTGTGCTTATTAATTTTTTCATAATAATTTTAGTCTTTAAAAGAATCGTGGAGTTACTATTTTACTTGTAGGTTTTCTTAGCTCAAAGCGTAAAAACACTTCATGTGAACCATGATTATAATTACTCAATTCGGTAGTATCATAATCATACGCATAACCAATCATTAAACCTTCGGTTATTTGGAATCCAGCCAAGGCACTTGCCGCTGCATTTAAACGATATGCAGCCCCTAAAGTAAATTTTTCGTTGAATATAAAATTAGCCGACAAATCCAATGCTAATGGTGCTCCCGATACTATTTTAGTCAAAATTGCCGGCTTAAACTTAACAGTAGTACTTACGTTAAACACATACCCTCCTATAGCATAAAAATGAGCCTGTTCGTTAGCTGTTGATGTTTTTAAATCGTCATAATGATCTGTTCTTAATAAATTAGGTGACGATATTCCAACATACCAAGTATCATGATCATTCAAATATAAACCTGCTCCAATAATTGGAGATAACCTGTTTTTTATATTAGCAGAGAAATTAGCATCTGTAGTGTTATAAACATTTAACTTGTTATAATTCACATTTAATAAATTCGCCCCTCCTTTTATACCAAAGGACAACTTTACATTATTAGATATGCGAATGGCATACGAGAAATCTACAGCTATATTATTTTCTGTTGACGGTCCAATTTTATCACTAAAAAGAGATAGCCCTAAGCCCATGTTTTTTTCACCTATTGGTGTGTTCATTGAAAAATTTAGTATTTCCGGAGCTCCATCTAATCCAACCCATTGGTTTCTGTACAATCCATTAAAACTCATCACCCCCCTATTTCCAGCATAAGAAGGATTAATCGTTTGCGTATTATACATATATTGTGTGAACTGCGAATCCTGCTGTCCATAACTTAAGTATACTCCTCCCATTAGCATTAATACTAATAAGAGGATTTGACTTGATGCTATTTTTATTGTTTTCATAATGTTGTAATCCTTTATTATTATTATTATTTTCCTGTGGTTAGGTATAAATAACCTGATTGTTTTATAGACCTTGATTCAAATTCTCCCGCATATTCATATTCATATTCTAATACATAGAAATATGTTCCTGTAGGAAGTTTTTCTCCTCTAGCAACCGTTATTCTACCATCTGAATACCCTCTAAACATATGATTAGCATAGTCATTCCTTTCAAAAACTTTAACTCCCCATCTATTAAAAATCATTAACTTGTTATTAGGATAACATGCTATCCCTTCTAAAATGAATTCATCATTTACACCATCTCCATCAGAAGACACTGCATTAAACGTTTCTATTTCACAATAAAAACTTAGTGTTTGCTCATGCATGGTACTACTACCACAATCATCAGTAGCCGTCCAAGTTCTTACTATTTTATACCTATTTAAACAATCTCCATCTATGCGTTCTTCTTCAAATACAATCATTACCGCGCCACAACTATCTGTTGCTGTCATTACAGCTGGCTCAGGAATTTCATTACAATCAGCTACTATATCTTGCGGAAGGTTACTTGTAAAAACAGGTGGTATAGTATCTTGAATTGTAATATTTTGTATATGAGTAGTTGTTAACCCTGATGAATTCGTTGCTGTCCATGTTCTTGTTAGCACATAATTATTAGTACAACTACCAGCTGTACTTACCTCTGCATAAGTTACCGTTGGCACTCCACAATCATCTGTTGCTGTTAACACTTCAGCTACCGGAATCGTTTCATCACATTCTAAAATGATATCTATTGATAAATTTTCTACAAAACTAGGCGGTGTAACTATAGGGATTGTTAATTCACTAGCACTATTATTTGTCACATCTGGGTCAGTTTCATTTCCACTTATAAAAACTGTATTGGTATAATTCCCATTACAATTAACTGTAACCACAACTGTTAATATTTCCGTTGCTCCATTTGCTAATGAACCTACTATCCAGTTTGGCGCTACCCATGTTCCTACACTTGGTGTAGCACTTACTAAAGTGTAACCATTAGGTAAATTTTCAACAATAGTAACTCCTGTTGCATCACTAGGTCCATTGTTTAATGCAGTAATGCTGAAAGTTACAGTGTCGCCTATATTCGGCGTAGCATTATCAACTACTTTACTAATACTTAAATCCGGACAAATAGCCGATGGTAAATTAACAGATACCGTATATGAATTACAACCTATACTATTAGAATAGTATAACACAATATAGTCTCCTGGCGCTAAACCAGTAAATACATTACTTGATTGAAATGTAGCTCCATCATCTATACTGTAAATGAGATCGGCATTTGGCAAAGGTATGTCGATTGTAATACTACCTAATAAAAAATTTGTGCAATCAGGCAATATAGTAGATATAGTAGGACTACTTGGTGACAATGACGAAAAAGACATTGATACAATATCAGAACTAGTACAAATACCATTGGGAGAGCTTATTGTCCATTCAAACTCATAGTTTCCAACGGCATCAAATCCTTCCACATTACTTTGCTGTGAATTAGGACTAACAATTGTTGGTATAGCAGCTCCTACTGGAGTACTTACAAGTGTCCATGTTCCAACACCTGCTCCATATGAATTCCCTTGTAAAAAAACATCAGCCGAACAACTTAATGTTTGAGATGAACCTGCATCAGCATTAATCTGCTGATCCACACGTATAGTAAACTCATCAAATAATTGCGTAATACCAGAACAAGCATACTCTTGTTCCAGAAAAGGTCCAACACCACTTCCATTGTACGGTGCTATTCTTATAACATAATCTCCTGGTTCTGATAAATTAGAAATAACTGTAGAAGTATCCGTAAGCTCTCTTTCTGATAATGACTCAAATTGTAAAGACAATGAACCTGCTGGCTGTGAGATAATAGTAAACTCATATCCTCCTAAAAAATCTTGAAAATAACTACTATTAATTACTTCTTGGTAAACATCAGGCAATTGAACAGTTACCGAAACAGTTCCTGCTCCTGGATAACATATATCAACATCTGGAACTGAAATCGGTTGCCTTGAATTATCTGAGATATGAATATAATAATAACTATCTGAACCACATAAACCATCTAATAGATTAACTCTAAATGCATAGGTACCTACCATCCAACCACTTGCCCCTGGAGCTACAGATGCATAACGATTCATAGTTCCAGCACCAAACACCGTAACAATTGGCGTACTTGCCCCTGGAGGTAAAACTCCTGAGGAAGTAACTGCTGAAACAAGTGCAGGTGAATCCAATGGATCTAAATCAAAATAAAAGAGTTCAGGTGTATTTAACCCCGAAGTACCACAATGCACTTCTCCTGATGACCCCATATAAGCATACAATGTCAGCTGCTCGGGATCCCTATGCCCTGCAACCTGAAAATTTACTGGTCTTGGGCTTGCTCCATTAACTGTAAAAGTTGCAGAAGGTGTTGTGTAAGTACCACAACAACTATCAATAGTTAATGTATATGTATAATCACCCGATACCGATAAACCTCCAAAATTAAGCCTGTTTCTATCCATACTAACAAATGTCATATTTCCACCAGTTGGTTGACTAATTACATTTAATGTAATTGTGGTACCAGAAGCTATACTTCCTGAGGCATCAGGGTAATTAGAGTTAAAAAAGGGTGGTGTATATAAATCGTAAAACCCATCAGAAGAGTCAGAATCTAAGCAAACAGATGCATCTCTTACATTTATCTCAGGATTAGGACAAAACTTAACAACCATATCATCAGTATATACACATAAGCCATCCAAAGAAGTAATTGTTAAGGTTAAAGTATAAGCCGGATCATAATCATGATTAGTAGCGTTGACCAACGAAAACACAGGATTGCCAATAGTAGTGTCACTAAACATTGAGTTGTTTGCTCCATAAAAATAAGAATTCGCTAACGACGTTGCTGACCAAGTTCCCGTAAACCCTGCAGGAATAACTCCATTTAGATTGACACTCCCAACTGTAGCACATACATTAGTTATATCCGAACCTGCATTAAATGAAGCAGGTCTTGGATTAGCCGTTACTGTAACAAATGACTCAGAAACACCAACCCCACAGACATTGGACAACATAAAAAGATAGTCTCCACCATTCATCATTCCTGTTACGTTAGTGATTAAATTATTAGGGGAAACAATTGTAGGTGTTCCAGGTCCAGAAACAAATGACCATGTCGTTCCCCCAGCGCCTAAAGCTCCCGAAACACTCCCCGTTAAAGCTACTTGACTCTCACAAATAATAACATCACCTCCAGCGTTGGAAGTACAGTTTTGTGAATATGATAATTGAACACCAACAAAGAGTACAAGTAGGAATACTTGCATTGTTTTAATACATTTCATGCGATACTATTATTTATAATTTGGACCGCAAAAATACTTTTTTAGCGTATTGAAAAACATAATGCACATAACGCATATTTACCTTACTATTGTTAAAACCTATCACAAAACAAATTGATAAACAACTGAAGAACAACAGAATAAACAATAACCGAAGTAAGAAAATCATCATATTTAACACCGGTATTCTAAAGCATTTATTAAGTCTAGGGCTTAATAAATGTTTTCAATTCATTGCTATTTTCATCTTTTCATTTCACTACAAAAAGAACCTACACTTTTAATTTATATGATGTATTTTTACTGTCTATTAATTGATTACAATCAACAATTAGAACATGAATAAAATTGAACATATAGGTATTGCTGTTAAAAATTTAGAAGAGTCAAATGTACTATTTGCTAAATTATTTGGAAAACCACACTACAAAATGGAGTCTGTTGAAAGTGAAGGCGTGAATACTTCCTTTTTTAAAGTAGGAGAAAATAAAATAGAATTGTTAGAAGCTACCAATGATAATAGTCCGATTGCAAAATTCCTAAGTAAAAAAGGAGAAGGGGTGCATCATATAGCTTTTGATGTAACTGATATTGAAGCAGAAATAAAAAGATTACAAGGTGAAGGTTTTGTTGTTTTAAACGAAAAACCTAAAAAAGGAGCTGACAATAAGCTGGTTGCATTTTTACACCCAAAATCAACTAATGGTACATTAATAGAATTGTGTCAAGAAATTAAAGATATCTCATAAAAAAATTGGTGTATATGTAAATAAGTAGTAATATTGCACACGTTTTCGGTCCCATAGCTCAGTTGGTTAGAGCATCTGACTCATAATCAGAGGGTCCTAGGTTCGAGCCCTAGTGGGACCACCTTCAAACAAAGACTTTACAGCAATGTAAGGTCTTTTTTGTTTAATGCTAATAATATTTAAACTACAATTAATGAAAAAACTAACTTTATTCTTATTAGTAATATTTCTGATATCTTCTTGTTCAAAAGATGAATCTATTGAAAACACAACAAAACCAACTGGAGCATGGACTCTTTATAATCAAGAGCAAGTTGATGCTTTTGGGGCAAGTGGTTATACTGAAATCCTTCCTAATTATAATTTATTTATAGAATGCGATGGATATGGATCGCCAATTACTTCATTATTATCATCATTAACAAAAGTTGGAGGAGATCTAGTCATTTCTAATTGTTAAATAACAAATTTAGAAGGTCTTAATAATTTAGAAAGTATTGCTGGAAGATTCTCGATAACATATAATAGTAATTTAGTTAATTTAAATGGCTTAGACAACCTTACATCTGTAGGTTTAGATACCTCATTTTCAAGCTTTACGATTTCATCGAACCCATCTTTATTTACTTTAGATGGTCTTGAAAATTTATCATATGTGAGCGGAGATTTATATGTTGTTAGTGATATAAACTTAACTAATATAAATGGACTAAGTGGTTTATCATAGGTTGGTGGTGATTTGTCTATTGGAAATGTATATCTATTAAACTTATGTGGTATATCTAATTTATTTCAAAACAATGGACTTGTAGGTGACTATACTAGTTATAACGGCTATAACCCCACTATTACTGATGTCTTAAATGGCGATTGTCAATTACAGTAATTTTCGACTATAATTTTCGTCAAAAAAATGTTGGTCTCAATAAAAGCTTCAAACAAAGACCTTACAGCAACGTAAGGTCTTTGTTCGTTTATAATATTTCCATAATTTGTTGCCTTATCCCATTAAAAACAAAAGCTACTCCATTCTTTTTTCCTAACAATATTTTGCCAATTGGGGAGCTAGGAGAAATGGCATAATATGTATTTCCCTCAGCTACAATGGCTCCAGCACTAATAGCTAAAAAATAAGCTCCTTTATCAGTGATGATTATGCTTCCTAAACGAGCAACATCAGATGAAGTGTCAATCACTACTCTTGAAAATAATTCTTGTTGTTTTTGGATATCTGCTAACTGATTACCTGCTTTCTCACGCTCCAATTGCAACATAGCTCTACCGGTTTCATGCTTGTCACCCGCTGAACTTTTTGTTTCTGACTGTAATGATTCTTGAATATTATCAATACGGCCAATAACTGAATTTAATCTCCCTAGAAGAAACTTTTTACATTCCTCGTATAATTGTTCTTTTACTGTCATTACACCAAATTTGCTAATTCCTCGCCTATCAAACTCCCAATTGCAACTCCCATACCTCCTAAGCGTACTCCGCAATACACATTGGAAGACACCTGTTTTACGATGGTTTTCTTTTGAGTACCAACCCCCATAATTCCTGTCCAACGATGATCAATTTCAAAAGGAGTATTAGGTAGTATGATGTTTTTCAAATGCGTTTCCAATTGTTTTTGAATCAATTGAGAAGTTTCCATTACTGTAGTTTCCTCTCCTTTAAAATCTAAATTTCTACCACCTCCAAAAAGGATTCTACTATTAATGTTCCTGAAATAATAATAGCCCTCATCAAAATGAAATGTTCCTTTAATATGTAAATTATCAATTGGCTTCGTAATCAATACTTGTGCACGTGCTGGTTCCACTGCTTCATTTAGTAACTGTTTTGCAAAACCATTGGTAGCAATTAACAATTTATTTGTTTTAAAAGAATAACTAGAATCAAGAACAACTTCAACATCTGCATTACTTTCGTTAAATGCTTTAACAGTAACATTATTTAGAATCTTCACTCCTTTAGATTGTGTTGCTTTTAATAAAGCAGCCATCATTTTTCCAGTATCTATCTGTCCTTCAAACTGGTTAAATACATAGTTTTCTTTCACATTATGAAATCCAAATCTATTTTCAGACACCCTAAAAACATCATCCTTAAAAATAGGCTGCAGCATTTTATTTACGGCGTGTAATTGATCAGAACAAGTGTCGAATAAATCATTGTCTTTAGAAAATAGCTCAAAACTTCCATGCTGCTGAAAATCAATTGTTGCATCCCCTAAATTATCTCGAAGTAATTCAAGCCCCTTCCAGCGCTTTTCAATCAATTCAAGCACCTCACTCTCAGAATGCGACTTTAAATCAGACAGTATCTCCGAAATACTCCCAAAACAAGCAAAACCTGCGTTTTTAGTACTTGCTCCATGAGGTAGCATTCCTCTTTCCAAAATTACTATTTTAGCATTTGGATATTTTTTACGTAATGTAATTGCAGTGTTCAGCCCTACTATTCCGCTGCCGACAATTGTAAAATCGACATTAGAAAACCATTCTGTTTTTTCCCAGTAACTTAAATTCATCTTGCAAATTATACCATTTAAAATTCAAAATACACTATTAAATAGTTTCTTTATAATTTATGGACTTACTATGTTTGACTGGACACTAAGTTAAGTCATTAATATACCTTATTTTTGAATACAGCTTTGAGAGGTATGGAGCATCAAGAATGAAAACTGAATTAGAGAAATACGGATATTATGTTTCTCGCTCAAAAGTAGCTAGAATGATGAAATCTAGTTATTTTGTTGTTAAACGAACACGTGAGTTAAAAGTAACAACGGATTCTAAATATAACTACCCAGTAGTGCCAAATATTTTAAATCAAAGCTTGGTGTATATCGGAAAACCAAGTATGGCTGCATGCTGAGTTGAATAATAATAAAATAGTGTATACTTCGGATAGTGTTGCGATTATTACTAAAGGGATAGTTTCTATCTTAATATGCACATTTACAAATCAATCACCAAGTAAAATTTTAGCAGCTAATACTAATTTTATTGATGAAATTGGGCTGAAAGAACATTTGTCTCCAACAAGAGCAAATGGATTAGTGAGTATGATTAAGCAAATAAAATTGTATGCTGTT
>NVVR01000075.1 GCA_002733415.1 Kordia sp.
TAGCGCCGATGGTACTGCAGTTATGTGGGAGAGTAGGTCGTCGCCTTCTTTAATCCTCAACATTTTATTATGTTGGGGATTTTTTTTGTCATAAACTCAGATGAAATATCAACTTTATTCTAAATTCAAAGAACTGAATATATTAATTAAGCACGTCATTACGAGTGAAGTCTAACGTAATGAGGCAACTTGTATTTACATCAGGTATATATTAGGGATCAAGTGGTATTCTTGGGGACTAGATTAATTATGCGTAAATTTTAGTTCGTTTGTACAGGAAAAAAGGAACATCTCTGACTCCTCTAAATTGTGATTTGAAAGCTTTGATTTTAGAATTAAAGGATTCTGTAGAAGTATTTGTAGCTCTGTTGTTAAGGCAATTTAATATAGTTTCATAATGATTTTGAATAGCTCTGGATATGATGTTGAATGATTTAAACCCAGTTCGTCAAACTACGACGTTTAATAAGTAGTAGTACAGGTTTTCCACTAAGCGGAAAATATTAAAAGTATTTTCTGTGGTAAATCCTTTTGATTTTGCTAATTCAGTTTTATATTCATCAGGAAGTATATTTTTTTCTTCAAAAAAATATACGCGTTCGGTTACTGTTTTATTAGAGTAAAGCTAAGTCTTTTTTACATTTGTCCCCGGTTAATTATAGTTACTCCCAAAACACCCTAATAAAGCTCGAAATAAGCTTGTATTGGGGTGTTTTCATAGAAATTGCCTTCTTTAAAGCTATAGGGTTAAGATGTTTTTCTAAGTTTTTTTTGAGTTGTTTTTTTATCCTTAAGTGGTGAAGGGCCAATAGGAAGCCTAAGGTTTTCAAAATGTGACTTTATATTCCCATTTAAATCTTTTCTATCAGCTCTATTCGCAACAATATGCCATGAAAAATCAACGTTACTTGTTCCGTTCATTAACTCATTAACATCAAAACCATGACTTGATTTATTTGTGACATACACCCCTTTACAATTTCCTTCTAACTGAATAAAAACCTTAAGAGGATGCTCCTTATCTATTTTGAGTGATCTCGCCAATATTTTATCTAATTTAATATGAATTTTTCCATTTATAAGCTTTCCCGTGCCATAATCTACAAATAAAACCTCTGGAGCCTCAGGACAAAACATCACTCTTGGCCTGTTCATTTCATCTCGAATTAATGTAGACACCGTTCCATTTCCTACTATTTTATAATCTGTACCACCTGTTGCTGTTATGTCATCATTGTGATTATATTTTAACCCTACATAACTATACGATTGCCCTCCTGCTGCTGTGCCAGCAACGAAATAGCCCCCATACAATATTCTTCTAGATGGCACCCCAATTTCCGATATTGATTGTTCATCTTTACCAGCTATAAAAGCAAAAGCACTAGAGTTATTTGTTCCTGGGTCATTATCCGAGTCTAATGAAAAGTATCCAGCAGAATTCCCATTATGAGCTGAGTTATTCGGAGCACCATTACCGGTCATGCCACTTATACCTGAAGAATTTACACCAGAACCTGCCACACCAGCTCCTGCTGTAGGGTAATACCCTCCTATAGAGTTTGTTGCGCCAATTATTGCGGTGCCTGCTGAATTTACATTTCTAGCCCACAAACCGTTAGAAACAGTATCATCTGCAGTTGTGGCAACACCATCATTTGCACCGCTTCCAATTATAGTAACTTGTGAATATGATGTTCCAATAGAATTTACACCTATAGTCCCATCACTCCTAACCCTCATCCTATTTATATTATTAGTATAAATTCTTAAATCCTGAACATCAGTTGTTCCAATGAAATTTACGCCAGCAATAGTACCACTGTTCCCTGACAAAGACCAATCCAAACCGCCTGGAGACCCCGCAAATGCAATCCACTTTATTCCATTCCAATAATGTAACCCCGGTACAACATTATCAGGAGGCACTCCAGTTGTATCTGTATTCCATACCATAGTCCCTGCAGCCAAACCTCCTCCTTGAGGATTAATAACTGGTGTCTCAATAATAGTTGACGTTAACGCTACTCTCGGGGGGATAAAACCACTTAATGAATTTACATCTAAAGCCCCTTCAGGAGTAGTAGTTCCTATCCCAACTTGAGCAGTTAAGTTCAGACTTAACATTCCAATAAAAATTATAAAACATATCTTTTTCATAATAATATTTACTTTAAGGTTTACACTAAGATGTTCCTTATTTCATGATTTTGTTACCCATCTATCAATAATATAATAAACTAACCCACTCTTAATTAAGTATGTCCTTAAAAAAACGAAGACAATTCACACTAGACTAAAGAAATTATTCGATATATGTAAGTAATTCAAAGCTAGATTGTTAAAAAAAATGTTTCTGACACTGTATCTCATTTTTTTAAACCAAATGAGCCATCTTATTCCCATTCTCGTTTAATATTTAGTAATACAGGTTTTCCACGAAGGAGAAAATTTTCAACAGTAATTTCTGGGGTAAATCCTTTTGATTTTCAGTTTTATATTCATCAGGAAAATGTTTTTTTTTATGATAAAAGTGTCTCCGTTCATTTACTGTTTTATGCAAAGTAATATCAAAATAATCAAGTATTCCTTGCGCAAGAAAAATATTTAGCTAATTATGTGTCCAAAAGATCTGTTTTATTAGAGGAAAGGTAAGTTTTTTTATATTTGTCACCAAGAATTATAATTGATCCCATTTTACTTTGAGATCAATAATCAGGAAAGAATAGATATTGATAATATCTTCAAATTATATAATAAAAAAATCCGCCCTTTAAAAGAACGGATTCATGTTATCAATAAGTAAATCTATAATTAAAAGAAATTGCTAAGTTTTTTTAATTTTAAAGTATCGAGTTTTGACTTTTTAACTACATCTACTAATTTTAATATTTTTGATGGATCCATATCATTTCCTAAAACACGAATAATTCCAAAACCTTTAGTATCGTCACTTCCAAAAATAATTATTTCGTCAATTTGGGTTTCAGTACCTAAATATTTCACAACAGCTCCTTGTTTGTCTCCTCCATATTTAATAAGAGATTTGTAGGAGTTATCGGATAATATTTTCTTAATTTTTCTTCGTTCAGTATCATAAACAGAAGAGTTATCATTATTTATTTTAAACCCTAAAAAATTAAGTTTAATGATAGATTTGTATGCTTCTAACTGACTTTCTGAAAGTTTGTCTTGATCAATACTCAAAACACTTGTTGGAATGTCGGCAACCATAAAATTTTTAGTTTCTTGATTATCAACATAATACTTTTGTAATGATGGTTTATTATTACAACTTACTATTAAGCTAGTTATAATGATTATTGCTAATAAATTTTTGATTGATTTCATTTGATTGATATTTTAACACCTTTTCAATTGTTTTTATGGGAATTGAAAAGGTGTTGAGTTACTAATTTTTTTTAGCCTTCTTTAAATGCTCTCCGCCAGGAATGTTCATTTTTTTAGTTAATTTAGAAACCTGTTTTAAGTCAAAATCACCAGTTAAAGAAAGTAATACTGTTTCAATTTCTTTTCCTTGAACTTTTAAATCAGTGCCTTTTACAAACATTAATAATTCACTAACTTTATTAGCGTTACTACCTTCTTTCATGTAAAATTTTACATTGGTATCACCATCTTTTACACGCATTAATTCTTGTAAATTTGATTTTTTAAGATAACTATTCATCATACTTTGCATTTTTGAAGTATTAGCTGAATTCTTACTTACAAAAACTTTTAAACTTGTAATATTTTTGATTAAATTTATGTATTCATTTGCTTCTGGATCATCAGTACTTACATCAATTTTACTCATTAAATTGAACATGTTAGCGTTGACAATTACTGAAGTTATCCCATCTTGATCTTCTAATGAATCAAAGTAACTTTGAGCTGATGTAACTATTGGTAATAATACCATTCCTAATATTAATATAACTTTTTTCATGATTTTAATTTTTAACTATTTGATTTAATGATTTGTTTTGAAAATTCGATTTTTAGTGTTGTCAAACTTATTTAAATACAGCATTTTTTCTGTTCCTGTATTAAAGTTGCTTGATAATAATTGTAAGGCTTCTTTAGTTTGATAATATGCTTGTAAAGCTTCCTCTTCTTGGTTGTTGGTTTTAACTTCGCTAAAAGTATAAAAACCGATTGCTAAAACTAAACTTGCTGCAACAGTAAGCCATTTAAAGTGATTTTTTCTGGGTTTTAATGGTACTGATTTACTTGATGTTTCGTTTTTAGCGATAGTAAAGTATTGAAACAAATATTTGTATTGCTCTAAATGTGGCGCCACATTTTCTGAAGAAAAATAACTGCGCAATTCTTTTTCTTCAGCAATAGAAGTATCAGCTTCTAAATACTTTTCTATTATTTTTTCTATGTTATTTAATTCCATAGTTGTGTTTTTTTATTAATTGCTCTCTAATTGTTTTACGAGCTCTTGAAAGACTTACTCTAATGGCTGTTTCTTTCATATCCAGGACTTTTGCAATATCAGCAAATTCATATTGTTCAATATCTCTTAGTTGCATTACCATTTGTTGTTGTTTTGGTAATTGTTGCATTAATTTATCAATCCAATCCAAGCTATCTTTTTGCTCTATTTGTTTTTGTAAAGCAGTAGATTCGTCTTTATAATTATTATGTACAATCCTTAAATTCTGAGCCTGTTTAGATTTTAATCTATCAAAACAATAATTTTTAGTCATGGTCATCGCAAATGCTTCGGTGTTATTATACCCTGCTATTTTTGTTTTATTTGTCCATAACTTTAAAAGTATTTCCTGAGTTGCATCTTCTGCTTCCTCATTAGACACTAGCAAACGCTTTGCCAAACGGTACATTTTGTCCTTAAAAGGTAATACCAAGTTTAAAAAAGCAGTTTGAGTCATTTAGTTTTATTATTGTTCTTATGTATATGACGATTCAATTTCTAATTTGTAACAAAAAAGTATGTTTTTTATTGAAATAACTGTTAAATTAGACTCTTTTTGTCAGACTGTGCTTGTCGAATTTACATCAAGTTATAATTGATAGGGATTTTGATAGGCTCAATTCTGACTATGAATTATTTTTGACAAAGCTAAATATTCTAAATTCTCGCATTAATGAAACGATTTAATTACCCGTTACTACTTTCTTTAGCAATTGGATTTATCATGACCAGTTGTTTTGAAGATAATGATGATATAATTCATCCTACTACAGCTGCAGATGTTGGTGATTTTGTATGGAAAGGAATGAATAGTTATTATTTATATAAAGATAATGTACCTGATTTGGCAGATGATAAATTTGCTACTCAAGGAGATTTAAATAATTACATAAACGGTTTTTCATCACCTAATATACTCTTTGAAAATTTAGTTTATGACAGACTTGTAACTGATAAGTTTAGCTGGATTGTTAGTGATTATGAAGCTTTAGAGGCTTCTTTCGCTGGCGTGTCAAAAAAGAATGGGATGTCGTTTGGTTTTTTTGTTGATCCAGATACTAATAGTAATAAAGCATATGGCTATGTGCGCTATGTATTGCCAAACTCTAATGCTGCAAATAACGGAATTGTTAGAGGAACTATTTTTAACAAAGTTAATGGGGTTCAAATAAGGTATGATAGCGCAACTAATCAGATTGACAACGAAACAATATCTTCTTTAAATCAAGATTCTTATTCAATAGATTTAGCTACTTACAATGGAGTATTAGTGACTTCATCAAATGGTTCTGTGGTATTAACAAAAACTGTATTAGCAGAAAATCCTATTTTACTTTCATCAGTATTAGAAGTGAATACCATTAAAATAGGGTATCTAATGTACAATTCATTTACGGCTAATTATGATGATGAGTTAAATGCTGCATTTGCAAACTTTCAAGCGAATGGTGTAACACAATTGGTATTGGATTTTAGATACAATCCTGGAGGATCCGTTCATAGTGCTATAACATTATCGAGTTTGGTTACAGGACAGTTTTCTGATCAGGTATTTAGTACAGAACAGTGGAATTCAAAATGGCAAAGTTATTATCAAGAAAATGATCCTACTCAATTGATTAATACGTTTGTTACACAAACAAGAAACGGACAAACTTTAAACAGTTTAAATTTATCAAAAGTATATGTAATTACTACTGGTCGTTCAGCATCAGCAAGTGAATTGGTTATTAACGGATTGAACCCTTATATTGATGTAGTGCAAATAGGCACGACAACTACGGGTAAGTTTCAAGCGTCAGTAACCTTATATGACTCGTCTAATTTCGGAAAATCTGGCGCGAATCCAGGACATAAATATGCAATTCA
The DNA here is from genome assembly GCA_002733415.1 of Kordia sp. Lineage (GTDB taxonomy): Bacteria > Bacteroidota > Bacteroidia > Flavobacteriales > Flavobacteriaceae. The sequence goes on from NVVR01000075.1 coordinate 6,317, forward strand.
GCCTTTAGTCTTAAAATCATTAAATAGCGTAGGGATTACTGATTATTTCAATGGTTTTTCTCCAATTCCTGTTATGGAATTAGCGGAAGACTTTAGTAATATGGATGTGTTGGGTAATGAAACGGAGCCTTTATTGGCTTTAGCAATAGCAGATATTACAGGTTCAGGAAGATTAATGACTACAGAAGAAAGGCGAAAAATAAATGATATAAAAACAATTGATTTTGTAAACCATCCGTTTGAAGGGACAATGCATATTGAATAATGAGTTATACCAATTAAATTTCAAGATGCTTAGAAGTAAATTTAATTATTTTAGATTTAGTTGAGTTTAAAAATAAAAGCATTCCCGATAGCTATCGAGATTAGTTACGGCTATCTTTTTAAGCGATAAATAAGTCTTAAAGAAACTATTTAATAGTACATTTTTTAATTTTAATCGGTATTATAGCTGATTTGTTATGTCAGATTCATAAAAAAATGCCTTTCGAAAGTAAAAAGCATTTTTTATGAATTTAAAAGGTATACTTAGTTAAAGTATATATCCCTTGGAATCACTCCAACAGTTATCGATTGTATTTCCGAGTTATCTGTTAAGTCAAATACTTTTAGCGTTCCATTGCTTATCATGTCAACAGCATTCGTAGTGTATAAATTTCCGTTTTTAACACTCATAGCAAATGTAGGAGTCGTAATAATAGGAGTTGTAGGTAAAGTAATATCTGTTTCTAGCATAGAATAAATCCCCCCTGCTAAATCATAATATAATTTGCCAGTTTCATAGCTTAAGTTTTTTGGGTGTTCCGTTGATGCAAAGTCAATAGAGGTAACAACTTCGTCATCTGAAGTGTTAATTTTAATTAATTTTCCGCCAGTTTCACTTCCGCTAGCTGCTGGTTTTCCTTCACATACTACCCAGATATTGTTGGAAGCATCAAAAATCATTTCATCTGGGACATCTCCAATACCGATTAGTGTTGCTACAGTATTATCTGTAGTATCAATAACAGAAATTATGTTATTATAATTTAGCCCACCTTTATGAGAAACATATAATTTTCCGTTTAAGGTAATTACTCTTTCAGGTCCTTCTTCTACAGGAATGGTTGTTTCTACAGTGTTCGTTGCTAAGTCTATTACAGCTATAAAATCATCTGTAGTAATAGTAGGGTCTCCCCAGTTAGTTACATATCCTTTATCTCCTGATACAACAAAATGCCTTGGGTTATTTAAACCAGTATTAATAGTAGTTTCTTTCAAAAAAGAATATCTATTGACTACGGTAATTTTATTATCGTCCGTTGTAATAAGATAGGCTTTGTCATTGTTAAACCCTATTGACATTAATCCATTTCCTACATTTTCACTATTAACGCTGTTGTATATTTGTTGTTGTGTAGTTGTAAAATTATTGCTGATAAAAGAGATTGTTCCTGAGGCTGCATTTCCAAAATTAGGAATTAGAATACCATTTTGAAAAGCAATACCTTCATCATCAATTATTGAAATAGTAATAGCGTCTGATGCATCTATAAATAACTCTGGGTTGGAAGTATCAGTAACAGTAAGTATAATGTCTTCTTGCTCTTCAATAAGTGAATCATTTATTAAATTTATTGTAAGCACCGTAGATAATTCTCCAGTAGGAATTGTAACACTAGCTATAGGAAGCAGGGTGTAGTCAATAGTATTTTCTGCAGTACCCGTTAAGGTATAATTGATGATTAAATCACTTGTATAGATTTTTGATGTATTAAATGTAAGTTCAATAGTACCGTCTGCTTCATTCACAACAGTGGATTCAGTATTTATATAAAATGAATCAGGTTGAAATTTAACTCCCTCATCTTCAGTGCAAGATGTTATTAAAAATACAAATAGTAAGGTGTATAAAAGATCCTTCATTAGTGAAATTCTTATGTGTTTTAAGTAATCGTAATCTTGTGTAGTAACGACAAGTGTAAATGTAAGCTATTTTAGATAAAAAAGAAAAGGCTATCTTTTACAGATAGCCTTTTCTAAAATTTAATTCAAATTAACAAACACTTAAAATGTTAAAACTAAACCTAATTTATAATTTCTTCCTCTAGTAGAATAACCATATGCTTCAGTAAAATCTTCGTCAAAAATATTAAACAAAGATCCATTCACTTCTAAATTACTTGTTAGTTGGTGGTTTACAAAAAAGTTAACCAAATTATAAGCACCTATAATAGTAGGGTCAACTTCATAGGTTGAATTATTCCAAATACCAACATATCTTTTATCCATATACTGATATGCTAAAGAAAGGCCTGTTTTTTCTTTAAAAGTATACCCTAAACTTACATTTGCTTTATGTTTAGCTACATTAAAACTTAGTTCGCTTGTTTCAAACTCAGAAAAAGTATAATTAACATTAACGTCTAAATTTTTAACAAGATTTAATTTAGTTTCTAATTCTATACCTTGTGTTTTAACTTTATTATCATCAACATTAAAATACCCTGTGAAAGCCCAGTCAATAACGTTTTTATCCTCTCTATGAAAAGCAACTGCACTTAATCTATGTTTTTTATTATAATTTAATTCAAAACCAGCTTCTCCGTTTATACTCTCTTGTGGGTCTAAATCTTCATTACCATAGTTTGGAGAATATTTTTGATATAAAGAAGGAGCGATAAACGCTGAGCTACCAGAAGCTAAAACCTTTACATCTAACTTATCAGTTGCATCAAATGAATATGATGGATTTATATTGTAAACAAGATGATTTCCGTAAATACTATGATTACTTAAACGTACTCCACCATTCACAGTTAATCCAAAATCGGTTAAATAGGTAAGGTTTAGATATGGATCAACAATTGTTTCATCTGTATCTTCTTTGCTTATTCCTGTTTCCCATGGGCCAGCAGTTTTATTCATTTTTATAGCTTGAAAATTCACACCTAAAACGGCCCATATTTTCTTTGTAAATTTATATTTAGTATATAAATCCGCAACTACTGAATTACTTTTGCTTTCAGATGTAGAAGTACTAATTCTTTCTGTATTTGTTTTTGCAAATGAAGTGTTTAATATAACAGCTCCTTTCTTAAATTTATATTCAGAACTCAATCCTAATTGAATATTTTTTGTAGTAGCTTCATTAGTTCCGTCAATCAAAGCTCCAGAATCATACTGATATGTTGTTTTATTAAGAGCAGCAAAAGTTCCTAGTTTGAATTTTTCAGTAAAATCGTATCCTAAAGTTACACGAGCATTTTCTCTTTTAAATGGATCATCCTCAAATTTAACATTCTCATCAGCTGATTTAGCTCCAGAGATTCCTTTAGCATATTCAGTAGAAAAAGCAGCTAAATAATTGAATTTTTTTAGAGTACCATTTACATTTATACCTGCATTTGCAGTATTTAGCTTGTATTTATCAGTTGCCACTGATCTGTTACTACCTGAACTCATAAAAACAGTTCCAGTTGCGTTTTTATCTGAAGCTTTTTTCGTAGTAATGTTTATTACACCAGTTGTAGCCCCCGTACCATATAAAGTACTAACCCCTCCTTTTATAATATCAATACTTTCTATTGTATTTACATCTAATAAACGTAAATCAAAATCAGATGCTATACTAGATGGGTCATTCACTTGTATACCATCTATTAAAATTACTACCTGAGCATTTTTTCCTCCTCTAATTTTATATTTTAAAATTGAACCTTGATTGCTTTTAGATCCAACAATTTCAATACCTGAAACGGTGTTAATTGTTTGTGCTAAGCTTTGTCCTTTTACTTTTGCTAAATCTTCTTGAGTAATTTTGTAAATTACTTTACCGGACCTTTCTCTGTCTAATTTAAATTTAGTGTCTAATACAACAGTTTCTAATTGTTCAACAGTGATACTGTCTTGTGTTTTTTCCTGAGCATACGAAGTACATATCAAGAAAGCCATACCTAAAAGGTTAAGCGCTTTTTTGTTCATTTTAATAAGTTTTTATTTAAATAATAATTTGGGTACACTTACGTTTACACTTCTATTCCCGGAAGTTTAAACATTGTGCAGAAAAAGGCAGGTCTCCTGACTTACTTATTGTTACGACCTTCCCGTCTTTTTAATTGTTCAGACAGTGGTTTGAAAGAGTAACAGATAGCTAAAAATAGCTAAAGCTTACAGTTGCGGGTACAGCTTAGGATTTACACCTAAATTCCCTTTAATTAAAATTGAAGTTTTTCAACTTTAAAACCAAATTCGGCGCAAAAGTAATATTTTTTATCCACTTTTGCAGTGCTAAACTAATTAATATTAAATGAAAAATTCAGTTTTTAATTGGAGTGGAGGAAAAGATAGTGCACTTGCATTACACTATATTCAGCAACAAAAGGAATATGACATAAAAACATTATTGACCTCTGTAAATGATACTTTTGATAGAGTTTCTATGCATGGAGTTCGCTCAGAATTATTGCGTCAACAAGCGATGTCTTTAGGTATACCGTTGCAAGAATTACGTTTACCTGAAAACCCAACTATGGAAGTGTATAATACCTTGTTAACAGACGTGAACAATACGTTAAAAGAACAAGGGGTTACACATAGTATTTTCGGTGATATTTTTTTAGAAGATTTAAAAAAGTATCGTGAAGAACAATTAGCAAGGGTAGGAATACAAGCACATTTTCCACTATGGAAACGTGATACTAAAGAGTTGGTTCATGAGTTTATAGATTTAGGATTTAAGACCATTTTGGTATGTACAAAATCGGAACTTCTAGGTGAAGAGTTTGTTGGCGAAGTAATTACAAAAGATTTTTTGAAAGAACTTCCAAAGAATGTAGATCCATGTGGAGAAAATGGTGAGTTTCATACGTTTGTTTATGATGGACCAATTTTTAAGAATCCCATTGATTTTACCATAGGAGAAAAAGTGTATAAAACTTATGGAGCACCAAAGAAAAAAGAAGACGCTTGCTTTTCTAGTACGCCAAGTACCAAAGAAATGGGCTTTCATTTCTGTGATTTAATTCCTAAATAATAAATTTATAAAATGTTAAAAACTTCGCTATTCTTATTTACTTTTTTAATACTTATTGGTTGTGTCAATAAAAATAAAGAAGTCAATATTCCTAATCCTGAAGGTAAGTTAATTAAAACTGAATTTGCCACCGGTTTTGAGGTAAGGGAGTATAAAGACTACAATATTATTGAGCTTAAAAAACCTTGGCCAAATGCAGATAGGAAGTTTACCTATTTGTTAGTTGATAAAAACAAAGAAGTGCCTGAAAACGTTATTTATGATGCTCTTGTAAGAACCCCGGTCGAAAAAATAGTAGTGACTTCAACAACACATATTCCCGCATTGGAGTCTTTAGGTGAAATTGATAAGCTTGTTGGTTTTCCAAACACAAAATTTATTTCTTCAGAAGCAGCACGTAAACGGATTGATGCTGGAAAAGTTAAAGAATTAGGAAAAAATGAAAACATTAACACTGAAGTACTTTTAGATATCCAACCCGATGTTGTAGTAGGTTTTGCTGTGAATGGTAATAACAAAACATTTAATACCATTAAAAAAGCAGGTATACCAGTACTGTACAATGCAGCATGGATTGAAGAACACGCGCTTGGAAGAGCTGAATGGATAAAATTTTTCGGCTACCTATTTAAAAAAGAAGCTCAAGCAAATACGGTTTTTAATAAAATAGTGGAGGATTATAAAAGCGCTAAAACCTTAGCAAAAAGCACTACAAATAAACCTACTGTATTGGCTGGATCTATGTTTAAAGATGTGTGGAATGTGCCTTATGGAAACTCTTGGGTAGCTCAATTTATTGCAGATGCCAACGGAGATTATTTATGGAAGGACACCAAAGGATCTGGTAGTATAGCGCTTAATATTGAGTCGGTTATTGAAAAGGCTCAACATGCTGATATTTGGGTTACTTCTGGGAATGCAATGAACAAGGATGAACTTACAGCTAGTAACCAACATTACAAGCAGTTTAAAGCATTTCAAGAAAACAATACATATATTGCTAATAGAAAAGGTGCAACTGCTGGTTTATTGTTTTTTGAATTGGGTCCTAATAGGCCTGATTTAATATTGAAAGACTTAATTAAAATATTTCACCCAGAATTACTTCCAAATCATCAATTGTATTTTTATACAAAAATTGAATAAAAGTAATCTTTAAAGGAGTATAATTAGAATCAAAATTAACTTATAAATGATACATTATATAACAGGAGGAGAACGGTCAGGGAAAAGCAGTTATGCTCAAGAGCTGGCATTGTCATTATCTGGAAATCCAAAATATATTGCAACCTCTAGAATTTGGGATGAGAATCATCAAAAGAGAATAGATAGGCATGTTAATGATAGAGACGAGCGTTGGACATCCGTTGAAGAGGAAAAAGAAATTTCAAAATGTATATTTCAAAAAGAAACAGTTGTAATTGATTGTGTTACTCTGTGGCTTACCAATTATTTTGTTGATACTAAAAACGACATTGAAGAGTGTTTAGCTTTGGCTAAAGAAGAATTTGATAAATTAGTTGGTATTGATGCTAATATCATTATTATTTCCAATGAAATAGGAATGGGAATTCATGCGCAAACAGAAGTAGGTAGAAAATTCACAGAGTTGCAAGGTTGGGTAAATCAGCATATTGCTAAAAAAGCTGACAAAGCAACATTTATGGTTTCGGGAATACCATTAGAGTTGAAATAAATTAAACATATCTAAGTAGTATTTATAAAATTAAAAGAAATGAAAGCTTTAAGTTCATGGAGTGGTGGTAAAGACAGTTGTTTTGCTTTGATGAAAGTCAAAGAAGAAGGGTATGTGCCAACAGTTTTGTTAAACATGATGAACGAAAATGGGAAAGTATCAAGATCTCATGGATTAAAATTACAAATTTTAGAAGCTCAAGCCAAAGCTATGAATCTTCCTTTAGTAGCATGTGCTTCTACTTGGGGGAATTATGAGTTAAATTATATTAATACTTTAAAAAGTATTAAGGATAAGCATCAAATTGAAGCTGTTGTTTTTGGAGATATCGATATAGAGTCTCACAGACAATGGGAAGAGAAAGTATGTAAATCCGCTGAAACAATAGCATTATTACCACTTTGGCAAGGAGATAGAAAAGAACTTGTTTTAAGTATGATTAAAGTGGGGATTAAAGCTATAATAGTGTCCTGTGATTTAACTTTAGGAGTAGCGTTTTTAGGTAGAGAAATTGACGAATCATTACTTGATGAACTTGAAGGCTTAGGAGTTGATTGTTGTGGTGAAAATGGAGAATATCATACACTAGTTGTTGATTGTCCATTGTTTGATAAACCAATAGAATTGCTAGAATCAGAAAAAATTGAATATGATAATTATTGTTTTTTAACTTGGAAATAAATATGAAAAAATTTACAATCAATTCATTGGGTGCCCGTTTTAAAATCGATTTAAATGATAAAATAAATAACAAGACTAAACCTTTGGGTGCTTTAGGAATGTTAGAAGATATTGCATTACAAATAGGTCAAATTCAAAGTACACTTACGCCCGAAATTAATGCACCTTCAATAGTTGTTTTTGCAGGAGATCATGGTATCGCAAAAAAAGGAGAAGTTAACCCATTTCCACAGGAAGTAACTGCACAAATGGTGTTAAATTTCGCAAATAAAGGCGCGGCAATTAACGTGATATGTAAAACAAATGATTTGGATTTGTATGTAGTTGATGCTGGTGTAAATTATGATTTCTCAGCTGTGAATGGAATTATTGATGCTAAAATAGCTCATGGTACTGAAAATTATCAAGTTCAAGCTGCCATGACAAGTGAGCAGTGTGCACAAGCTATAAATAAAGGAGCAGAAATTATAAAAGATATTCATGCTAAAGGGTGTAACACAGTTGGTTTTGGAGAAATGGGAATTGGAAACACATCATCTGCTACATTGTTAATGAGTTCTTTTCTAGACTTACCTATAGAAGAATGTGTAGGAGCTGGTACGGGTTTAAATAAGGAAGGTATTAACAAAAAAGCAGCAATATTATCAGCAGTTATTAAAAAACATCAAGTTAAATCTCCTTTAGAAGTTTTAAAAACTTATGGAGGTTTTGAAATAGCAATGATGTGTGGCGCAATGTTACAAGCTGCAGAATTGAATATGGTTGTTTTAATTGATGGTTTTATAGTTACATCTGCCTTATTAGTTGCAAAAGCAATTGATGAAAACGTACTGGATTATTGCGTGTTTGCACATACCTCTGGAGAGCAAGGACATCAAATAATATTGAGTCATTTAAATGTAAAACCAATTCTGAATATTGGTTTGCGTTTAGGAGAAGGGACTGGTGCAGCACTAAGTTTGCCTATATTGAAATCGGCAGTTAATTTTTTAAATGAAATGGCAAGTTTTTCAGAAGCTAATGTTACTAATAACTAATTTATGTTAAAAAGAGAGCTACATACATTTTTAACGGCAATGATGTTCTTTACCAGGATACCATGCCCAAAATGGGTTGATCATAACCCTACAATTTTATCAAAAAGTGCTAAATATTTCTCTCTTATAGGAATGTTAATTGGTGCTATTGGTGCATTGGTTTTTTTAGCATCGTCATATGTGTTTTCTAAAGAAATAGCCATATTGTTTAGTATGCTAGCTACAATATATGCAACGGGAGCTTTTCATGAAGATGGTTTTGCGGATGTTTGTGATGGCTTTGGTGGCGGATGGACTAAAGATAAAATATTAGCCATAATGAAGGATTCCACGCTAGGAACCTATGGTGTTATTGGGTTGATCTTAATATTAGGGATAAAATTTTCGGCCTTAAATAATATGGAAATCATCTATTTGCCATTACTAATCATAACAGGTCATAGCACGAGTCGTTTTATTGCCACGACATTAATTTTTACGCATCCTTATGTAAGAGACACTAATAGTAAGTCAAAACCGGCAGCAACAAAAATCACAAAATCAATGGTTTTTATCAGCGGGTTTTTAGGTTGTCTACCACTAGCATTTTTTTTTAAATGGCAAGTGTTCTTGGTGCTTATTCCTATGTATCTCTCTAAAGTTTATTTAGCGAAGAAATTTAACAAATGGATCGGTGGTCAAACAGGAGATTGCGCTGGAGCTGTACAGCAATTAAGTGAAGTAGTATTTTATCTAAGTTTTATCGCATTATGGAAATATATTTAATACGGCATACCTCCCCAAAAATTGATAAAGGAATTTGTTATGGGCAATCAGATATTGATGTGCAGAATTCATTTGAAGATGAAGTTGTAACCATTAAGAAAAACCTCCCCGTAACTATTGATAACATAGCAGTTTACAGCAGCCCATTAGTACGATGTAAAAAATTAGCACAATGTTTTAGTAAAGAAATTACTTTTGATGATAGATTAATGGAAGTCAATTTTGGTGATTGGGAATTAAAACCCTGGGATGGTATTAATGAAGAAGAGTTGAATACCTGGATGGGAGACTTCGTTACTATAGCACCACCCAACGGTGAATCTTATGTTCAATTGAGTGAACGAGTTAATACAGCTTTCGACGCTATTGTTAAGGCCTCGGGTAAAGATAAAATCATAGTTGCTCACGGTGGAGTAATCAGAGCTATAGTAGCTAAGATTAAACAAATAGCTTTAAAAGATTCCTTCAATATTAAAATTCCATATAGTCATGTTGTCAAACTTGTCAAAGATGATAAAGGAATACACATAAAAGAAGGGTTGATACTGAGTGAGTGTAACTAGTATAAAAAACGAAGGTCTTAAGCTATTACCTAATTACGAATTGTATTTTTACAAAAAAGAATTGAATTGGAAACACCAAAATCATATACTAAAATATTCATAGTGCTACTTATTGTATTGGTAGTTTGTTTCTTTTTAAATATTTGCTTGGGATCTGTAAGTATTCCTTTTAAAGATGTTGTTGCAGCTATACTAGAGGATAATAGTACCAAATCATCCTGGCAACATATTATTATAAATTACAGAATTCCAAAAGCTGTTACAGCATTGCTAGTAGGTTCTGGACTAGGTATCTCTGGCTTATTAATGCAAACTTTATTCAGAAATCCATTAGCAGGACCTTATGTGTTAGGGTTAAGTTCAGGAGCTAGTTTAGGCGTAGCAATAGTCATATTAGGATCCTCTTTATTCGGAGGAGCTTTTTCAGCAGTGTTATTAACAAAATGGAGTTTGGTTATCGCGTCAAGTATTGGGAGTTTTTTAGTACTACTAGCCGTGATTTTAGTTAGTATTAAAGTAAAAGACACGATGGCGATATTAATCATAGGACTAATGTTTGCTAGTGTTACAGCAGCCATAGTAAATATGCTTTCTTACTTTTCTACAGCAGAACAATTACAACGTTATGTGTTTTGGAGTTTCGGTAGTTTAGGAAACCTATCTTGGAATGAATTACTAATATTGTCAGTTATTTACCTAATTGGACTTATTTTAACCATATTTTCTATTAAATCATTAAACGCCCTTTTATTGGGAGATCATTATGCAAAAAGTTTAGGTTTAAATATCAAAAAAGCAAGATTCATTATCATAGTAGCTACAAGTTGTTTAGCGGGAAGTATAACGGCTTTTGCTGGGCCGATTGCTTTTATTGGTTTAGCGGTTCCTCATCTTACAAAATTAATTTTTGATACTTCAAATCACAGAATATTGGTGCCAGCAGTATTGTTTTCTGGAAGTATTTTAATGCTAATTTGCGATAGTATCGCACAATTGCCCACAAGCGAATATACCTTACCTATTAATGCAGTAACTTCTTTAGTAGGTGCTCCAGTGATTATTTGGTTGTTAATGAGGAAGAAAAAAATGTTTGTATAACCCATTAGTGGGTTTAATAAGCTGAGGCTTGCCTCTAATGAAAAAATAGTGGTTAATTTTAGGCCTTGTATTAAGTAGTTTATTTTTAAAATAGAACATTGAAAAAAGAAAGTGAACATATCGTTTTAAAAGCAACGGATTTATCCGTTGGGTATCAATCCAAAAAGCAAACTCATACTGTTGCAAAACATATTAATTTCGAACTTAAAAAAGGGGAGTTAGTAGGACTTATTGGTGCAAATGGTATTGGTAAATCTACTTTATTAAGGACACTTACAAAAACACAACAACCTTTAGGAGGTACTATTCACATTAATAATCAGGAATTAACACAAATTAATCAGCTTACTTTAGCAAAACAGTTGAGTTTAGTACTTACTGAAAATGTTTCACAAACTAATTTATCTGTTCAGGAATTAATCGCTTTAGGTAGGCAACCATATACCAATTGGTTAGGAACGTTATCCGCTACGGATATTGAAAAAACGGCAGCCTCCTTAGATGTTATACAAATTAATGAACTGGCTCAAAAAAAATGTTTTGAATTGAGTGATGGACAACTACAAAAGGTAATGCTTGCTAGAGCTTTAGCTCAAGATACTGATTTGATAATTTTAGATGAACCTACGACTCACTTGGATTTGTATCATAAAGTATACATTTTAAAACTATTGCAAAAATTAGCTAAAGAGACGCATAAAACGATTCTGTTTTCAACACATGAAATTAATGTAGCTTTATCTATGTGCGATAAACTAATTGTCATGAAACAAGATAAAACACATTTTGGTACGCCTCAAGAACTAATTAGTAATAATGCATTTGATGATTTATTTCCAAAAGATTTAGTTGAGTTTGATGCTGATAGTAGTTCTTTTAAAATAAAATAATTCGAAGTAGCAACTTCAATAAAATCAAATTATCTTTACCTTTTATATTTAGCTTATATACATATGTCAGAAGCAATCATCATTATAATCGCCAGTATTCTATTCGGAGTTATTGGTTTTTTAATAGGAAAACATATTTCCAAACTTCAAAACACCTCAGAATTGAGAGGTATAAATGAACGTAACTCAATATTAGAGCAACAATTAGGAGATGTGAAACAATCTGCTAGTATAGAAAACAAAAAGCTTGAAGATAATTTCTCAACACAATTGAATTCACTAAAAGAACAACTGTATAAATCTGACCAGGATAAAGAATTGATCAGAAAGCAAAAAGATACAGTAACTATTGAATTGACAAAACTTGATTCAGATTTTAAAAACCTTCAACTTAGAAACGAAGAGCAAAAAGGGGAGGTTGAGAAGCTTCAAGAAAAATTCACAAAAGAATTTGAAAATTTAGCGAATAAAATTCTAGATGAAAAGGCAAATAAATTTACGGAACTGAATAGAGAAAATATTAAAAATATTTTAAACCCTTTACAAGAAAAAATACTGCATTTCGAAAAGAAAGTAGAGGATACTCATAAAGAGAGTATTAGTCATCATGCAAGTTTGAAAGAACAAATTTTAGGATTGAAGGATTTGAATTTACAAATGAGTAAAGAAACCATAAACTTGACTAAAGCTTTAAAAGGAGATAGTAAATTACAGGGGAATTGGGGAGAATTAGTTTTGGAACGCGTACTTGAAAAATCAGGATTAGAAAAAGACAGAGAGTATTTTGTGCAACAAAGTTTTGTAACTGAAGATGGAAGTAGAGTATTACCTGATGTTGTGATAAACCTTCCAGACAATAAAAAAATGATTGTTGATTCAAAAGTATCTTTAACGCATTATGAACGTTTTGTGAATGAGGAAGATGAAGCAATGCAACAACAATATTTAAAAGAGCATGTAAACTCTATCAAACGACATGTTGAGCAATTAGGAGATAAAAATTATCACGATTTATATAAGATTGAAAGTCCTGATTTTGTGTTGTTATTTATTCCTATTGAGCCAGCTTTTGCAGTAGCATTAAATGTAGATAATTCCTTATATAATAAAGCGTTTGAAAGAAATATTGTTATTGTTACTCCAACAACATTATTAGCAACATTGCGTACTATTGATACCATGTGGAACAATGAAAAACAACAAAAAAACGCCATTGAAATTGCTCGTCAAGCAGGAGCGTTATATGATAAATTCCATAATTTAATGACCGATTTAACAGCAGTTGGAAAAGATATGGATAAAGCAAAAACAAATTATTCTGCAGCGATGAATAAACTGTTTGAAGGAAAAGGAAACTTGATAACTTCAGTTGAAAAAATTAAAAAATTAGGAGCAAAAGCAAAGAAAGCATTGCCAGAGGCTATCATTAATAAAGCAATTGAATCAGAAGGAATATAATATAGAACCATGAAGAAAATAATATTTTTAATAGTACTAGCAACCACTTTATGCTTTGGAGCTTATTGTGCATTTATTTATTATGTACCGTATAGTGAAGGTGTACGTTCAGGTGAGTTGATAAAAATTAGTAGAAAAGGTGTCTTGATGAAAACTTGGGAAGGCGAAGTTAGTCAAGGGATTTCAGGAGCTCAAATTTTTAAATTCTCTGTGGAAGATGGAGAGAAAAAAGTAATAGATGATTTACAGAAATTTCAAGGGAACTATGTAAAGATATATTACAAAGAACGCTATAAGCATATTTCATGGTTGGGAGATACCAACTACTTCATAACTAAAGTAGAAAAGGAAAAATCACCACATTTCGGGAAATAATTAAACCTGATTATGTAGTGAGGTTAAAACGACTTGTTAGTTAAAAGAGTCGTTTTAGTAATCTACCGTAAATAAGAATTAGATATATGTAACTTAAAAATAGTATTGATATAACACAATAAAAGCTTTTACATTTCTGTAAAAGCTTTTATTTTTATTCTAGATACATAACCTAATTTAAAAAGCAAAAATCGCTCTTAGTTGTTATGTATTACATTCCTAATACTGTCCATTTAGAATCCATAATACCAGCTACAGGCCCGCCTAAAGTAATGTTAACCACGCCACCTGTATTATTAAAAGTAAAAGTTGTTGGTTCACATCCATTGTAAAGAGTTAGTACATTAGTTGTTGCATCTATGTATGCTATTGCAATAGGAGTAGAGTTAAGTATAGAAACCACATTAGTATTCATATCATAATAAATCATTCCTCCTCCGGTGTTATTAGTACCACAGTTATTTTTAAAAGAAACTGTCATTATAGCCCCAGAAGTACCAGTAGGAATACTAATTGTTTGTCCGAAAGCAGTACCTGTAAAATGATGATATGGTGTACTTACTGGAGCTGGTGTTGGAATTGCCCAAGTAGCCAATCCGTTAGCATCAGAGGTTAATACTTTTCCTGCTCCTTGAGTACCATCAGTAATTTTAACAGTTCCTGCCACGTCTAATTTTGCTCCTGGAGTATCAGTACCGATACCTACGTTACCATCATTTTTTATTCTTACTCTAGTAATACTATTTGTACCAAATACTAAATCAGTGTTTAATTCATTATATACATATGCCTCTCCTGACCAATTACCTATAGTTAATCCTGCAGTTTCACTTCCATATCTAAACCTTGATCTTGATTCCGTAGTACCTAAAATATCTAATTGAGAAGTAGGGCTTGTTGTTCCAATACCTACATTAGTACCATTATTAAAAAGATTACTACTAGTAGCTGCCCATTTCGTCCCATCCCAGTATGGTGTGTTTCCTACAGCAGTACCATCAGCTAAATTACTTGTTCCTGCACCAGGAGTAGTCCAAGTTGCTAATCCATTAGCGTCTGAAGTTAATACTTTTCCAGCACCATGAGTACCATCAGTAATTTTAATTTGTCCAGCAA
>NVVR01000076.1 GCA_002733415.1 Kordia sp.
AGTGTTTTACTAGCGACTGGAAACGTGCAGGTTGAAGAACTATTTTTTTACCTAAACACATGACTTAGACGAACGAATTTGTTTTTTCGGTGAAATACACAGGCGCTTTTATCTTTGTCTATTTATAATTCATAATAATTAAAAGTTAAAAACAGGTCTGTATAATGTATGGGATTACTTTACTCCGCCCACAAAGACACGTTATTATAAAGCGAATACATACAGATAGCTATGAAAAAATTATCTGTATGTCTGTAGTATTACATAAAAGAAGGGAGTTAATAAAGTATGTACACTGCTTTTCTAACGGCAGATTGTTACACTTCACTATCACTATATACGCAATGACATGATATTTCAATGTACTACATTACGCTCGAAATGACGTGTGTAATCAGTATATTGATATGTTACATCACACTTTACCCCTAATGACAAGGAGAACATCATAAAAAGAAATCCCAAACTAAACCAAAACGTACCATAAAATCTTTATATGGATAGTTAGGCGCACTATAAAAATCATTCCCTGTCCATGCTGAATTGAAATGCTCTGCTTTTAAATAGATACGTGCATTCCTAACTTTAGCGTTTACAAAAAAGTCCAAACGAGGATATGCTCCATATTCTTTATTAGTCTGCACATAGAATTCCGACAATAAAGGATCGTAGGCGTTCATTTTATATTCTGAGAAATAACTTCCTATTACACCTATTTGTATAAACAGGTTTTTATCAAACCAAGCATCAGTATAGTACAAGGAGCTTCTTAGTATTAAATCAGGGACATTTAACACATCATCTGCTTGAGTAACATTTTGATACTGAACATTATTATCCAATGCTAGTTTTCGGAATTTGAATTCTTTATTTACTGACAACTTCAGATACTTTATATCTTTATTATATTGGAATGGCTTCACACTATTTGTTACCCCATTTATTCCGAAATAAGCATGGTTATTAATTGTAGCATATGATGCTTTTAATAGTCCGTATTTTTTGGCATCTATTTCAAATGCCAGTACGTTTGTTTTTATCGTTTCAAAATTTGGATTTGACCAATTGTAGTTTTTATAATCACTTTGATACAGCCTATAATTAAAGTCTGGCAATGCTTCTTTTAAAACCGCTTTTGCTCGCACATCAATTGAAGGCAATAATGAGTATTCAATACTTGCATTAAAAACACTCCCTTTATTATCGTCAGATAGATTTGAAATGAAACTTGACTTTAATTTCAATTCCCCAAAATCATTCTTATAATTAACACCATAAGAGGCGAAAGCTCCTTTTAACCTGTTAGGAATATTTCCTGTAGTTAAGAAAACCAAACTATTGTATCCGTAATTATAATCGGTATATCCTCCATGAACGATAATATTCCCGATTTTATTCTTTCGAAACGAAACATATCCTTGGTTATAAAATCTCTCTAATCGAACCTCATCATGTATCGCTGACCCAAATGCATCGCCAAAAAACGTGTTTTCGGCAACTTGATTGAACTGGTATTTTTTATCTTCTAAATTAGAAATATGTCCAACACTCAATCCGTAATTACTTGTTGAATCTTGCTGCTTGAATATGTTATAATAATGATTGATGTAAAACCTTTTGGCTGACAACTTATTATCTGCATCTTCAAAATTGACTTCAAAACGAGATCTGTCTTTAAATTCTTTGTTTTTATTTTCAAACTCAGTAATTAATGTATCAGCAATTCCTCCGTTTTCTTGATTCTCGATTGACTGCATAGCCATATGTGCTTTTGCAAAATATCGATTGTTTTTAGTGTTGTAATTTATCGATGACCTGAATTTCCCTCCGTTAGTTTTTATATGTCGATACCTTCCTAAAGAACGCAACCCTTTGTAAGCAATTGAAATATTTAACCGAGGCGTAGTATTAACGGTAAAAAAACCATCTGCCAACTGCCCTTGCTCCATTGTAGTTTTAAAAAACAACTCCGTTAATGGCGTAGCAACATTGTAGTACACAACATCTTCAACCTCGGCATAGTCAATATGTTTTGCTCGAGCTCCAAACCTAGAAAACAACGCTTGGCTCTCCGAAAAGTCATATCCTAATTGATTAAAAACTTGCCCTGTATTTGAAAAAGGTAATAGTTCAAAATAGTCTTTTCTTAAATAATTATACTTATACTCCTTTTTTATACTCAGAGTAGTATCAATGTAGGTAGTATCATTTTCTATAGAAATAAATTTATAGTCCGAAGCTTTCGTATCTATCTTCTTCCCTTTCGTTGTTCTTGAAGAAGAGTTAGTACTCTTTTTCAAACTAATAACTGATTCTGATTTATTATTTCGTTTAATTGACTTCAACTCTTTTACTTGTGCACTGACTGTGAACACAGATAAAAATAATATTATAAATACAGGTAGTACTTGTTTCATTCTTTAATTTGAAATTCAACTTATCCCATCATCGGGTTAATTCATCTAAGCTATTATTAACAACTAAATACTGCAGCAATTCATAACTCAAACACTTACATCAAGTTTATTGACTTATGCAAATGTAATAGAAATAAAAAAACCTACATTATAATTACACTTAAAGTGATGTTAATCCTTATAGCCTCTTTAATTCTTTGATATTCTATTTCGAAAAGCTTATTTTCGCCACTATGCTTTTACCCTATTTTCAAAACAAACTTATTGAGTGCGGAACAGATGAAGCTGGACGGGGTTGTTTAGCCGGACCAGTAACCGCAGCCGCAGTTATATTACCACCTAAATTCAAGAACAACACCCTGAATGACTCTAAAAAATTGAGCGAAAAAAAGCGCGATTTACTAAAGCCTATTATTGAACTTGAAGCTCTCACATATGGCGTTTGCCATGTATTTGAGGAAGAAATTGACAAAATCAATATTCTTAACGCATCTATTACAGCTATGCAACGTTCAATAATACAGTTAACGCCTCAACCTGAGTTTATTATTATTGACGGGAATAAATTCAAACCTTATAATGACGTTCCTTACGAAACAATTATTAAAGGTGACGGAAAATATTTAAGCATTGCGGCCGCTTCCGTCTTAGCCAAAACGTACAGAGATGCATATATGACAAAAATTCATGAAGAATTTCCAATGTACAATTGGATTCAAAACAAAGGATACCCAACAAAAGAACACAGAGCAGCAATTAGAAAGTATGGGGCAACAAAATATCACAGAAAAACTTTCAGACTCTTACCTGAACAGTACACCTTAGATATTTAGCTTATACCATATATCAATTAAAATAATCTTAATACATAGTATTATCCACAGCAATAAAACTTATCCTTTTATGTTAAATAAATACCGACGTTTTCCGCCACGAATACACGAATTTAAACTATAAAAAGTTATAATTTCAAAAATTGAAAACTTAATCTCTCATAACAGAAACAGTTATCAAAATGAGGTGTTGGATAAAAAAATGTCCAACGAAGACAATGACAGCGTCACTTCGAGTAAAATGTTTTGAAATGAAATGGAAAAACATTTCACTTGAGAAGTATTAGTTCTTGATACAACTCCTATACCGTTACACTACATGAAAATCACTCGAACTGACGATAAAGTCGTAAATCCATCAATGGTAGCTTGTCGAAGTTTTATAAAAACAAATGCTTTATGGTTTTAGACACTTCGTCTACGCTCTGCACAGGCTAAGCTCAATCTTACAATAAATTAAGTTTTACTTAAAATTTTCGGATGGTAGCGCTTCAAAATCTAAAAAACGATTTCTTTTTGATACTTTTGCCTTAAATACTATTTAATATCCATTTACACATCTAACAAGTATTTATAATCAACCCTATAAACGGGTTAAATTTTAGCTATATGAAGCAGTTTCACAT
The DNA here is from genome assembly GCA_002733415.1 of Kordia sp. Classification (GTDB taxonomy): domain Bacteria; phylum Bacteroidota; class Bacteroidia; order Flavobacteriales; family Flavobacteriaceae. The sequence continues at coordinate 3,877 of NVVR01000076.1, forward strand.
CTTATTTATCCTATTTATCAGTCTATTATCATGCGATAAAAAAGAAACTAAAATAAATACGCTAACTGATTACATCCCTAATAATCCTTCGGTTATAATTAGCGCTCCTAGTATTCAAAAACTACAAAGTGAGTTAAAAGAGAATTCTTTTATCAAGTCATTCAGTGCAACTAAAACATTTCAGAATTTAAAAAATGATTTTAGTTTTTGTGATAATATTGAATCTGACAATTCAATTTTGATAAGTTACGCAACTGTAGGGAAAACACTTGAATATTTATTTACTATAAAAGCTAAGAACTTAGAACACAAAATAGAGGTCAACACAACTAAAAAAAGCTATAACAATGTTTCTTATCAAGAGTTGAAAAACCAAAAAGTGTACACTTTAGTACTAGACAGCACTCTTGTTGTTAGTTCATCGGAAATTCTTATCGAAAATTTAATTAGAAATAATACTGATAACATTAGATATAGCAACAGTAGTTTTTTAAAACTTCATGAAACTAGCGATCACAATAAAGTATCAGCATACTTAAACAACGAGAAAAAGCCGTTTTTCTTTACTAGTATTTTCCCTACGCAGTTTTTAGGCAACACTAACTGGACTTCTGTAGAACTAAACAATAATAACGGACTCTCTATTAACGGTATTACCACCAATACTACAATTGCACATAGTTTTGCTAAAAATTTATTACAATCAAAAACAGAAGAAAGTAACATTAGTGAAATTATCCCTCTAAATTTTTCAAGTTATACCACATATACCTTTGAAGAATTAAAAAACTTTGATTCACCATTTGAAAACTTTAATGAGTTAATAGACAACTCTACGGAAGCTACTAGCTTTCGCGAAGAAAAAAACTCATCGTGTGCATTTAAACTTTTAAACACTTCCGTTTCTGAAAACCTTACTGAATTGAACACATACAGAAACACACCTATATACAAGAATACTTATTTTAAAATTCCAACTGAAATTTCTAAAAAACAACCCGAATATGCTTGTTATTTAGGTGACTTTTTAATTTTATCAAACAATATAGGAGGGATTCAAAACTGTATTTCTCATTACCAGAACAAAACAACATTAAACAACCAACACTTCTTTACAGAGAATACAGATGCTTTATTAAGGGAAGCACATATTACTAATAGTACTAAAACTACTATTTTAAAAAATAAATTAGCCGCTATTTTAGACGATTCAAGTATCAGAAAAGTTGAATTAACTGAGTTCCCAATTGTAATGAATCAAATTACTTTTGAAGATAATTATATTCAATTTAATTCTGTCATTAAAAAAGTAAGTAAACAAAAAACTGAAGCATCCATTTCCCAGGTTGCAAGTATAAATCTTCCTGCTGATATCGCTTCTACCCTACAATGGGTAACCAACCATAAAACAAAAGAGAAGGAACTTGTTGTACAAGACAAAAACAATGTTTTATATCTTATCTCAAACAAAGGAACTATTCTTTGGAATAAGCAGTTGAATGGCGAAATTCAAGGAGACATTATTCAAGTTGACTTATTCAGAAACAGAAAACTTCAATTAGCTTTTACTACAAATAATGAATTTTTAGTTTTGGACAGAAACGGGAAAGTAGTTGAACAGTTTCATAAGAAATTCTCAGACGGAAATGTATTGCCTCTTTCTGTTTTCGATTATGACAAGAATAGAAATTATCGATTCGTAATTAGTCACAGGAATCAAATAGCCATGTACGACAATAAATTCAGCCCTATAAAAGGATTCAAGTTTACTAAAACAAAGAGTAACATAGTACACTCCCCGCAACATATCAGAATTGGAACTAAGGATTATATTGTTATTTCTGAAACTAACGGAACACTTCATATTTTAAACCGACAAGGAAAATTACGTACTAACATAAATACGAAATTCGATTTTGACACTAGTAAAATTTCAAATCACAAAAACGGATTAGTATTTAAGGACCGAAATAACACTGTGCACCGAGTTAATATTTCGTCTGGAAAAGTATCCAAACTGGACTTGTTACAAGGTAATACCCTAAATTTTATTAACTATAGCAATAATTTAACAACTAAACTGGAAGATAATATTCTTACTATAAATGATAAAACTGTAGAATTAGATTTTGGAAATTATAGTGCCCCAGAAATATTTTACAATGGAAAGAAATGCTATATCAACATTACAGACTTAGATAGCCAGAAGACTTACATATATAATAACAACGCGAAATTACTAAATCAATTTCCTGTATATGGACAATCTGCAATTGCACTGACTAACATGGATAAAGATGCTAAATTAGAATTTGCAGTTAAAGGTGAAGCAAACTCCATCTTGATTTATAAAATGTATTAGTCTAAAAATAGCTACGCTGTTAGAGTCAAGAACAAAGATTTCTTGGTAAATAACTAATAAGCCACAGCTAAAGAAAACCCGTAAATACATCTTTTATTTTAACCAAACAACATGTATTAGAACGTTAGTTCCGCTTCAAAAAGCACGCTAAAGTGTTTCAATATTTTTGATTTCACTTCTTCTACTGGAGTTTCTTTTCCTAATTCAGCATGCATTGACGTTACTGCTTTCCCTCGTATCCCGCATGGAATAATATTATCAAAATATCCTAAATCGGCATTTACATTTAACGCGAAACCATGCATGGTTACCCAACGAGAAGCACGTACTCCCAGCGCGCAAATTTTTCTAGCAAACGGAGTTCCTACTCCTAACCAAACACCCGTTTCCCCATCACTACGTCCCGATTCTAATCCGTACTCGGCAAGTGTAAGAATAATTGATTCTTCTAATAATCGCAGGTACTTATGTATATCGGTAAAGAAATTTTCTAAATCTAAAATAGGGTACCCAACTATTTGTCCTGGTCCGTGATACGTAATATCTCCACCCCTATTAATTTTATAAAAAGTTGCCCCTTTTGCAACTAATTGTTCCTCGTTTAATAACAAGTTATCAAAGCTTCCGCTTTTCCCTAATGTATATACATGCGGATGCTCAACAAATAAAAAATGGTTTTCTGTTTCAAGATTAGCCCCCTCTCTTCTATTCTTAATTTTTGTGTTAACAATAGTTTTGAAAATAGCTTCTTGATACTCCCAAGACTCTTTATAGTCTTTAGTCCCTAAGTCCTGTACGTGTACCTTTTTATTTATTATATGATTATCCATAAAAGAATATTGTCCTTTAGATTTCAAAGGTACTATTTTAATCTCACCAGTGAGTTTAATTCCTCGTCCCGATAGCTGTCAGGATACCTCAAACTAAAATGATGTTTGTTAATTTATACCTTATGTATGTACACCCAACAAACTGATTAAGTTAGCGATTACATCTATATTATGTCGGGTTTTAGCGAACAAAACAAATAATATTGCAAATGCAATTAAAAATCCAAAAAAGAGTCCGTTACTACTTTTTTTCGCAACCTTCTTACTTACTTTTAAATAAGACTTTGATACTTTTCCTATCCATTTACCAACCAAACCAAACATTGGCACAAATATCAATATAGTCACCACCATTCCTATTAAAACTGAAATATAAGTTGACTCCTTATAATACGAATTAATTAACTTCACTACGTATTCATTTATTAACGAAGCAGTAAGTACTGATATTATTATAGTAGCGTATTTTGTAGACTTGGTCAAACTCATATAATTCGTTTTTCAGCCTACAAAATTAATCAATTTCAATTTTAATTCACAGAAAGTGTCATAGAATTAAATCTCAAGGATCGGAGCATTTATTTATTCGGATTATTTATAATTACCAAGGCAGCTATAACTCCAGGAACCCAAGCACAACAGGTTAGTATAAAAACGATTATTATTGAACCACAGCCTTTGTCTAAAACTGCTAATGGTGGAAATAAAATTGAAAGAATTACTCTCCAAATACTCATAATGATTGATTTTTTTTGATTGATTCATCTTATAAGTAGTACCATCACTCGTTTTGTTACAAAAAACTAACTTATTTTATATTTAAAAAATGTGTTACATTAGCTTAAAATTAAACTAACAGAAAATTAAATTATGGAAAACAGCTCATCTTTTGGAAATATAGACAATAGAGAAATGCCAAAAAATAATATGACATTAGCGATTGTTGCTACAGTAATCGGACTGTGCCCAACTATCTGTTGTATAAATGGAATTTTAGGAGGTATTGCGATCTATTTTGCAACTCAAGTAAAGAAGAAATTCGAAGATGGAGATCATGCTGGGGCAGAAGCCGCAGCAAAAAACGCAAAACTATTAACATATATTTCTTTAGGATTATTTGTTGCAGGAATTGTGTATTCAATTGTAACATACGATGCTGAAGCACAACAAGAAATGCAAGAGAAAATAATGGAGTTACTTAACAAGAACTAAATTATACTTATAAAAGGTATAGGTCGTTGTGATTTCTACAGCGACCATTTTTTACATGAAAAAAGTCCTTGCCATATTAGCTATTATTGCCTTTTTTGGAGTTATTAGATACTTTTATTTAAACAACCCTTCAAAAAACGAAACTCCTTTTGCTATTTGCATGACTAAACGTATAGCAAATATCGATTGCCCAGGATGCGGTGGTCAACGTGCATTTCATCAGTTATTAAACGGGAACCTTATCGAAGCCGGTAAACTGAATATTTTTATTTATTTCTTTGCTCCTCTTCTAGCGTACATTTTCTTTAGTTTCGCTTTAAAACCGTTCAACATCAACTTTCCTGACATAGATATCTCTACCAAAAAATTGGGGTTAATCTTATTGTTTTTTGTAGTGTTTACTGTGATACGAAATCTCCCTTTTTAGGTGATTCATCTAACTGTCAATTGAAATATCTAACCCTTAAATTAACATAAAAGTTACATTTATAATTCGGATTTTAAATTTTTAATACTTTCAATTACATTACTTTTTGTGATATTTCTCTATTTAACCCTTTTTCAGCAAACAAACACCTACGCTCAGCAGATTTTTACGTAATTTTGCAACTTGTTTTATTCCCACCAGTGGGTTTAACACTCTGAGGCTTGCCTCACCAGTAAAATTATAGAATTAATTTATTCCTCAAGGCTTGTCCTCGAGGAAATTGACTAAAACAAGTACAAATGCAATTATCAGAACAAGAAGTTGTAAGACGTGAAAAACTTACTAAGTTACGAGAATTGGGTATCAACCCTTATCCAGCAAACCTTTATCCTGTAGATCATAATTCAAAACAGATTAAAGAAAACTTTGCTGAGGATAAACAGGTGGTAATTGCAGGAAGATTAATGTCTCGTAGAATTCAAGGAAAAGCTTCTTTTGCTGAATTGCAAGATAGCGAAGGAAGAATACAAGTGTATTTTAATCGTGATGAAATTTGCACTGGAGAAGACAAGACTTTATATAATGATGTCTACAAGAAATTATTAGACATCGGTGATTTTATTGGTATTGAAGGAACGCTGTTCACGACTCAAGTTGGAGAAAAAACAGTTTTAGTAAACAAGTTTACCTTATTAAGTAAAGCTTTAAAACCTTTACCATTACCAAAGACTGATAAAGACGGAAATACGTTTGATGAGTTTAACGACCCTGAAATGCGCTACCGTCAACGTTACGCTGATTTGGTTGTAAACCCACACGTAAAAGAAGTATTCATAAAAAGAAACAAGTTGTTTACAGCTATGCGTGACTTTTTTAACGAATCAGGATATATGGAGGTTGAAACTCCGGTATTACAACCAATTCCTGGAGGAGCAGCTGCAAGACCATTTATCACGCATCACAACTCATTGGACATCCCATTATACATGCGTATTGCCAATGAATTGTATTTAAAAAGATTGATTGTTGGTGGTTTTGAAGGGGTTTATGAGTTTTCTAAAAATTTCCGTAATGAAGGAATGGACAGAACCCACAACCCGGAATTTACAGCAATGGAAATCTATGTAGCCTATAAGGACTACAACTGGATGATGGACTTTACTGAAAAGTTATTAGAACATTGTGCTATAGCGGTAAATGGAAGCTCAAAAGCGACGTTTAACGGACAAGAAATTGACTTTAAAGCACCGTACAAACGTATTACCATGACAGATTCTATTAAAGAATTTACTGGTTATGATATTTACGGAAAATCAGAAGAAGAATTAAGAGCTGCCGCAAAAGATATGGGGATTGCTGTTGATCATACTATGGGTAAAGGAAAATTGATTGATGAAATGTTTGGTGAAAAATGTGAAGGAAATTACATACAACCAACATTTATTACTGATTACCCAAAGGAAATGAGTCCATTATGTAAGGAACATAGAGACAATCCTGAATTAACAGAGCGTTTTGAATTAATGGTTTGTGGTAAAGAAATAGCAAATGCGTATTCTGAGTTAAACGACCCTATTGACCAACGCGAACGTTTTGAAGCACAATTAGAGCTTGCTAAAAAAGGTGATGATGAAGCTACTGAGTTTATTGACCACGACTTTTTACGTGCCTTAGAATATGGTATGCCTCCAACATCTGGTTTAGGGATTGGAATGGACCGTTTAATTATGTTTTTAACAGATAGTCCTTCTATACAAGAAGTATTATTCTTCCCACAAATGAGACCTGAAAAGCGAATCGCTGTAGACGTAACACTTACTGATGAGGAGAAAGCTGTTTTAGTGCTTTTACAAAAAGCTGAAAAGATTGACTTAAACGAGTTGAAAACACAATCAGGACTGAGTAATAAAAAATGGGATAAATCTATTAAAGGATTAACCAATAACAACTTGGCGAAGGTAAATAAAACTGAAGCTGGATTGTTTGTGGAAGTGGTGTAACACAACCTAAGGTTGACTTAACATTTATTTCATAGAAAATATAACACTAAAAAAGGAGTTGCAATTATGTAGCTCCTTTTTTCATTTCACTTATTATAAAATAAGAAAACCGCTTTACACATACATGCAAAGCGGTTTCTTTTTAAAAGGATATAATTTATTTCCATATTGCAATATCAAAAAGGAGTTACAAACGTAACTCCTTTTTTGGTTAATATCACTTCCGATTTAAACCCTTTAGTTTTTTTATAGTCATAGAATCAAATAATATAAAACCTAATAAAATGAAAAAATTAATTGTATTAGCCGCTTTAGTAATTAGTACTGTAACTTTTGGACAAGAAGACCATAAAGAAAAAAGAGAACATCATAAAAAAGGGAAAATGGAAATGATGAAAGACTTATCTCCTGAGCAAATGGCGACTTTAAGAACTAAAAAAATGATTCTAGCATTAGGTCTTACAAAAGCACAGCAAGAAAAAATACATGCATTACATTTAGAAGGAGCAAAAGCAAGAAAAAAGCACATGAAAAATAGAGCGGAAAATAGAGGTGTTGAAAAACCAAAATTATCCTCTGAAGAAAAATATCAAAAAATAAACTCTGTATTAGATCGAAAAATTGAAATGAAAAGCAAGATGAAATCTATCCTAACCCAAGAACAATTTCAAAAATGGGAACGTTCACAAAAACAATCTAGAAATAAAAAGAAGAAACATCATATGAGAAAATAGTGAGTCCTCTACTATATTTTCTTATTTACAGTATCATGCTATTAACATTTTTTTAGTTACTTTAGGGCTTTAAATTATTAATCCTTAAATATATTAAAACATTATTATGAAAAAAATCATCGCAGTAATTGCTTTTTTTGCAATTACATTATTAAGTACTGATACAGCTTTTGCACAAGAAAATAGTTCTAGAAACTTAAGTACTAACGCTAAAACATTTACACATAAATTAACTAAGCAGTTTAACTTAGATGGTACTCAACAACGTGCTATTTATAATGCGTACATGTTAAGAGATCGTAAAATAAACGCATTATCTACTGCAGAGAATGACCGTAAGGCAATTGCAAAAGGAACAAAAACTTCAGCTGAAGCAACCGTGATTTCAAATGCGTTTGACAGAAAAATAAAAGGAACTTTATCTAAAGAACAATTTGCTAAGTACCTAAAAACAAAAGCTTAATTTAGCTTACTCTTTTAATACAAAAAAATCCGATTGATAACTCAATCGGATTTTTTATGTTTATTATAAATAATTTTATCCCCTTTACAATATCGCTTCACATGCTGCAATTGTAGCACCTAAATCTCTATAACTAAGCGCATTACATAAAAAACATGTTTCATATGCACTAGGCGCTAAATACACTCCTTCAGCCAACATACCGTGGAAAAACTTTTTAAACTGAGGATTGTCACCTGCTCCTGCTGATTTAAAATCTACCACTTCTTCAGTAGTAAAATGAAGCGATATCATTGATCCCACTTGATTTATTTGATGAACAATTCCATTTGCCTCTAATACTCCTTTAATTCCCTTATGTAAATAATCCGTTTTATCTTTTAAACGGTTATAAACCTCCAAATCATTATTTAATTGCTGTAACATTTCCAATCCTGCTGCCATAGCCAATGGGTTTCCTGAAAGTGTTCCGGCTTGGTAAACTGGAGCCAAATGGTTCATGATTTCGTTTCTTGCAGCAAAAGCTCCTACTGGAAGTCCTCCTCCAATAACTTTTCCGAAACACACGATATCAGCTTTTACATTATACAACTCTTGTGCTCCACCTTGTGCCAAACGGAACCCCGTCATCACTTCGTCAAAAACTAATAGAATATTATGTGCATCACATAACGCTCTTAACTGTTGTAAAAAACCATTCTTAGGAGGTATACACCCCATATTTCCAGCTACAGGTTCAATAATAATACATGCGATTTCATTTGATTTTTGATACTTTTATAATGTATGTAAAATAAAATACCTCATAAAACTATCGGTAAAGCTAGCAGCACGTAACTTATAATCAGAAAGCATATAGATTGACTTTCTAAATAAACTCTATAAGAAATTCTATTTTTTTTAGAAAAAGCTACAGGTTTCACAACATATTCCCTTCTCCAATTCCCTATAATACTCGTGTTTAAATCATGATCATTACCTACCTATCTTGTTTTCATTTCAGAATTTATATATCTAATTCATAAACCTAAAAAACTCATTACACAAAACACAAACGACACATTATCAAATGCTTAATAACAAGGAAATACTATTCTTTCCCCAATGCTTAAAACTTACGTTACCCTATAAATTCGGTTTCTTAGCGGATTTTTACTGCTTTATATCGAAAAAATAAAGCTTCTCTAACTTATATACTAATAATTAGTATTTTAGCCACATATTTAACATATGTTAATCTTTAATTATTTGATTTATGAAAAAACTACTCCCCTTATTCTTTTTAGCAGGCCTTACATTTTCCTTCTCTCAAGTTGGAATTGGTACAACAACCCCTGATTTAAGTTCTGTACTAGAAATAAGCTCAGTAAATAAAGGACTTTTAATTCCTCGTATATCGATTGCTAATTTGAATTCAGCCGCCCCTGTAATTACACCTGTTGAAAGTTTATTAATTTACAATACAAATCTTTCAACAGGAGTGGGCTTTCATTATTGGGATGGCACAAAATGGTCCCCTTTATCAAGCAGTACTGAATGGGCAACTTCAGGAACTGACATTTACAATACTAACTCAGGTTCTATTGGTCTCGGAACAAATAGTCCTACAACTCTATTACATTTAGAAGATAATACTGCAGGAACAATTAATGCTTTAAATGATGGTTTTGAAGACAATACAATTGCACCATTTATGACAAATGGAAGTGGAGGAGCATGGAACATTACATCTGGAGCAGGAGAATATAATACCGGAACTTATGGAGTAGGATCTGGATCTGGAATTACCAACGGTGATTCTATATTAGACCTAAACGTAGCTATTCCAGCCGGTGGCTCAGCATATTCTTTCAATTACCGAGTAAATAGTGAAGCTAACTATGACTTTTTACGATTTTATATTGACGGTGTTTTACAAACTGGTGCTTCTTGGTCAGGTAATGTTAACTGGAATAATTATGCTGGAACATTAACCGCTGGAGCACATACTTTATCATGGAGGTATGAAAAAGATAGCTCAGTAAATACTGGACTGGACAGAGCCTTTATTGATGACATTTCTATTACATCTACTACTACAGTACAACCGATATTAAGAATTGTAGATGGTACTCAAGGAATTGGTAGGGTACTAACTTCTGATGCTAATGGGAATGCTTCATGGCAAGCAATATCTTCTATAGCTCCTATAGCTCCTATAGCTCCTATAGACCCTACTTCAAAAAACATAAATATTATAACTAAAATAGAGCGCCTTGAAAAAGAATTAAAAAAGCAGAGTGAAATAATCACAAAGCTTTTAGCCGAAAATAAAATTTAAGCACACTATATTAAAGGGGGCAATACTATTTGTAATAGTATTGCCCCCTTTAATATTTAGAAACACTCCTAAATAAATTGAATTACTTCTGATTTAGTTCAGTTTCAGAAATAAGCATACTCTTTATGGATACCATTTTTAAAGAAAAAACAGGTCATAAAAAATGATTTAATGAAGTAAGTTTAACAGGTATTCAAAACATTACATAAATATACACAACTTTCTTAAAAATCATCTACTACTTCACTACAAGCTTTTATAGTTGCATCCAAATCATCATAACTTAATGCATCACAAATAAACCATGTTTCATATGCACTAGGTGCTAAATACACTCCTTCAGCCAACATACCGTGGAAGAATTTTTTAAACTGAGGATTGTCACCTGCTCCTGCTGATTTAAAATCTACCACTTCTACAGTAGTAAAATGAAGCGATATCATTGATCCCACTTGATTTATTTGATGAGCAATTCCTTTTGCCTCTAATACTCCTTTAATTCCCTTATGTAAATAATCCGTTTTATCTTTTAAACGGTTATAAACCTCCGAATCATTATTTAATTGCTGTAACATTGCCAATCCTGCTGCCATAGCCAATGGGTTTCCTGAAAGCGTTCCAGCTTGGTAAACTGGACCCAAAGGAGCCAAATGGTTCATAATTTCGTTTCTTGCAGCAAAAGCTCCTACTGGAAGTCCCCCTCCAATAACTTTTCCAAAACACACGATATCAGCTTTTACATTATATAACTCTTGTGTTCCTCCTTTCGCCAAACGGAATCCCGTCATCACTTCGTCAAAAATTAATAGAATATTATGTGTATCACATAACGCTCTTAACTGTTGTAAAAAACCATCCTTAGGAGGTATACACCCCATATTTCCAGCTACAGGTTCAATAATAATACATGCGATTTCATTTGCATTTGCAGCAATAACTTCTTTTACATTTTCAATATCATTGTAAGTTGCCAACAAGGTATCTTTTGCTGTACCAGCAGTAACACCAGGGCTATTCGGTGAACCAAAAGTCACCGCTCCACTACCAGCCTGAATCAAAAACGAATCAGAATGTCCGTGATAACACCCAGAAAATTTAATTATTTTTTCCTTACCTGTAAACCCTCTTGCCAAACGAACTGCACTCATACAAGCTTCTGTCCCTGAGTTTACAAATCGGATTTTATCAATATTTGGCACCATTGAAACGGCTAATTTTGCAATTTCTGTTTCTACTTCTGTTGGTGTACCAAATGAGGTTCCTAATTTTGTTTTTTCAATAATAGCATCAACTACTTTTTTATTGGCATGACCCAAAATCATCGGCCCCCATGAATTGATGTAATCAATTAGTTTATTTCCATCCTCATCATATAAATAAGCTCCTTCCGCTTTTTTAATAAAAATAGGATCTCCACCAACTGATTTAAATGCTCTAACTGGAGAATTTACTCCTCCAGGAATATATTGTGTTGCTTCATGAAATAAAGCACTGCTTCTTTTATAAACACTCATTTACTTAACTATTAATTGTTGTCCGATATTCAATGCTGAATCTGTTAAATTATTTAAATCCATTAAGTCTGAAATAGGCAAATTAAACTTTTTAGCTACGGAATATAAGGTATCTCCTTTTTGTATTGTATACTTATTTGGCGTTGTTACTACAGTAGAACTCACTGTATTCTGCACTTCATCATAATCATCTAAATGATAACGTTCAATTAAACTTATTAATTTTGATGGATATTTAGGATCTGTTGCATAACCTGCTTTACGCAATCCTTTTGCCCAACCTTTATAATCCTTTTTATTCAATTGAAACAAGGATGCATAACGACCTCTTGAGGTCAAAAACTTAGAATGATCTTTAAACGATTCAGAAGGGTGGCTGTATTTTCTAAAACACTCTCCTTTTTTATCATCATCATGATACACTTTCTCACCGGTCCAATTATGACATTTAATTCCAAAATGATTGTTAGCGCGTTTGGTTAAATCGCCATTTCCAGCACCAGATTCTAAAATACCTTGAGCCAACGTTATACTCGCAGGAATGCCTGATTGTTGCATTTCATACTGCGCAATAGCTTTATATTTATGCACATAAATCGCTACTTTATCGGTAGTGCTAATTGGAGTATTATTAACCTCTGGAGAAGGCATAGAAATAGTGCCAGTTGTTTCATTAGTACTAGGAGTAGCTACTGGGTTATCGGTTTTCACTACACCTTCATTATATTCTTTATTAGCTTTTTTAGAGGTAATCACTCTACTTGAACCACAACTTACAATCAGTATTGCGCTTATTAATACTAGTGTTTTTTTCATCGCTATAACTTCATTTACTATTAATTAAAGGCATTCCTTTTTTCTGCAATAGCCTATTCATTCCATCAATTGCTTGGAGTCCTCCTGTATGGATTGCTAAAATACTAGTATTTTTCGGAAAGTATCCTTTTTTAATTAAATCATAAATCCCGTACATCATTTTACCATTATATATAGGATCCAATACTATACCTGTTTCTGATTTAAACGCATTCATAAAAGTGATTAACTCTGAAGTAATTTTTGCATAACCTCCAAAGTGATAATCGGTTTGGATTTCCCAATTAGTTTTAGTCACCAAAGTAGCAACATCATCTTTTAAAAAATCTCCTTTTAACGCAGAGAACCCAATTACCTTCTGATTGTCTGAACTCGAATTTATCAAACCAGTTACCGTACCTCCTGTACCTACAGCGCAACAGATATAATCAAACTTCTCGTCTTCAACAGTCAATATTTCTTCACAACCTTTTATTGCCAATTCGTTTGTTCCGCCTTCAGGCAATAGATAAAAATCACCAAACTTATCTTTCAATTCACTTAAAAAATCGGGTGACATTTTATTTTTATACACCTCTCTAGTAACAAAATGAAATTGCATTCCGTTTTGTTTTGCCAACTTTAAAGTAGGGTTGTCATCAATTTTATCTATTAACTCTTCACCTCTTACTACTCCAATAACATCAATTCCATAATTCTTTTTAATAAAGGACGCTGCAAGGATGTGATTAGAATACCCTCCTCCAAAGGTTAGTATTTGAGTATACCCCTCTTTTATTGCTTCAAGAACATTGTACTTCAGTTTCCTTAATTTATTACCCGATATACCATCCCCTAATAAATCTTCACGTTTTAACCATAAATGTGTTAAACCTCCATTAACTTGAAATAACTTCAATTCATTATTCTCTGATTTATAATTTATATCTAATTGCATTTTTTCATCGTTGAAGGAACAAAACTAATTAAACTCTAAACTAACACTTTTAAAATTTATATTTTTTTTCAAAAAAGATAAATTTTATACTAGTCTACTTGAAAATATTTTATTGGGATTTTCATCATTAAAAAAGACTCAATCATAATAATTGAGTCTTAATAGTAGGTTTGGAAAAATCTTATTGTTTTACAATTTTCTTTGTTGCAACTCCGTTTGCCGAAGTTATTTTCATAAAGTAAACTCCAGCTTATAAACCGCTCATATCTATAAAATCAGTTGTATTTTCAATATACTGTACTCGTTGACCAGTGATACTAAACAACTCTACATTTTTTATAGCATCTAAAAGTGGGTCTGAATTCTTAATTAGTGTTATTTCACCTGTTGTAGATGCTCCTGAATCATCGGTTACTTGAAAAACCATCATGGTAATTGAAGCCCCAGCAACTGCATCAAAAAACTGATTTTCCACTCCTGGTGTTCTAATAAATTGATATATATATTAACCACTTGCTGTATATTCTGCTGTTAAATAAACATGTGACCATTCTGATACAGGTATTTTATATTCCCAAAATTAGTTGCAGGAGGGATATACACATTCATGTACAAACCCTGTACTACCTGGTAATAAACATCCTCCACCAGAAATTGAAATGATTGCTCCTAAATCTGCAGAATTACCTTTAGTCGCTGTAAAATCAGGAGTCGCATTAATGTAATTCCTGCATTACCATTGGCGTTACTCCAATATATTCCAAACCGTAATCCATTAGCTGCCCAGCGGTCTGAGCATTCATACTAAATGCTAAAATTAGTATTGTAAAAGTTAAGTATAACTGTTTTATTTTCTGTCATTGTTTTAACATCATAAACCAACTTTGGTTATTATTTAGTTTTCTGGTAATTGCTCTAGTATGAGAAATAAATTTGAAGGCGAACTTTGATTATTAGGATGCGCTAGTATAACATCTTTAATTGTATTTGAATCATTTCCTGACCCTTGGTAACGTATCGTTCCATCTAAATTAACATCAGCGTAATTATAACCTGTAAAAGAATGTAAGTTACTGCTTGTAATGTTATCTACATCTGCTAACACATTATCTTTAATCGTATTAGTATCATTTCCTGATCCTTGATACCTAACAGAAGTATCAGCTCCCGCATTTCCTGCCCACATTCCTACAGCTCCATTTGGCATTCCGTATGTTGATTGAGCATTAGTACCAAAGGTTATTTGATTATTAGCATCTGTAAAATCTAATACTGTTGTAGTGACAGATAATGCAATCGAATTAGCTGACATAATACTCAAATGATTACGATGTCTGATTGCTATATAGAAATCATTTGAAGTTAAGTTATTAAATAATAAGTCAGATATTCCATCAATACTTACTATATGTCCATCCCGTTGCAATAATGCCGATTGAGAACTCTTTATAATAGTATTGTCTGACACATCTCTTAACTCTACAAAAACCCAATCAACAATATCATCATTATCAGCTCCTGTTCCAGAAGTCCCTCCTAGACTTAGCACAGTACTTGCACAAATTAGTCCATCACCATAAGGACTTATTGTTGGAATATACCCTGCTATACGTAAATCATCACGCATTAATGCTTCTTCACCTGGATTAGGATTTAACGATGCTCCTTGAAGTTTTGCTATAGGGCTGATTTTTACAGATAATAAAAAACTTCCTTGATGAAAGCCTTGAGTTAATATTATACTACCATTTGACATAGTAGTTACAGCTAACTCACCAACAGTAAAATCTAAATTTACTGAAGCATTAGATAGCGTAGTTCCTGAGGATCCAATCACCTGACGTTCTATACTTTGAGCCTTAGTGTTCTCTATAAAGAAAAGCACTAATATTAATATTAATATTTTTTTCATTTTTAACTTAATTTTTTAATTGTCAAACCACTTTCTGAAGCTTCAGAAATAATTATGTCTATACCACCGTTTTGCACACTCCATACACTAATAATATCTCCTGAACTTATATTTAAAATAACCTCCCTACTGCCTGTTTGCAAGCTTGACGAATTACTAATATATTGAGTGAAAACACCCGAACCTAGTACTTGAATTCAATTTAATCTTAACTCAGACTGCACATCTGACAAAGAAAAACCATCTGCGTCATTAAAAAAAAGCAACCGAAGGAACTTATTTCATACACCCCGTCTTCTAGAAGCTTAACATCTCCACTTGTAGAGTCAAAACAAAATTAATCATTAATAACAGTATATATATCATTCTTAATTAATTTTTTCAATAACTAATGATGATCCATTAGCATATGTCTGAATATTTCCATTATTACTATACCTTCTTCCTTGAACACGAATTACATTATTCGCAGAAAGTTGCATTATTTTTGTTACTGTTGCTGTATTTCGATTTACATCAATGTTCCTGTGATACACAGAACTATGTGTCCCAGGCACAACGGAATTATTATTTGTTAATTGAAATTCAACTCCACTTCTAGTATTATTAGTCACTGTAGATGTTACTCTATATGTTACTCTGTATCTTCCTGCAGAAGTTATCGTTATGGAATTAGTTGAAACTGAATAATTAACATCCACTATTCCTTGTGTTGCAAAATTAATGTTACCAAAAGTTGTAGTCAAAGCTTGACCTCCTGTCATATCATAGACCTCTGCTATTGATGACTCTAAATAAGCTCCTCCATCTGTTCCTACACTTATCATATTATTCGCATCAGCACTCACTACATTAGCTGTTTGGCTTGCAGCCGA
Organism: Kordia sp.; assembly: GCA_002733415.1. Classification (GTDB taxonomy): domain Bacteria; phylum Bacteroidota; class Bacteroidia; order Flavobacteriales; family Flavobacteriaceae. The sequence goes on from NVVR01000076.1 coordinate 20,279, forward strand.
TTCATTAACATATGTAATCACACCTGTAGTAGTATTCTGACTTAGATTAGTATCAATATTTGTAGCAGGATCACCTTGAAGTCCTTGAGGCCCAGTTAAGTCAGTTGTAGTAAATGTAGTTGCATCCGAATAGTTCAACGTAAATGTTCCGTTTCCGTTATCTACTGTTGAAGTAATTCCTACGCCATCTGTTCCAGCAGCTCCATCTATTCCATTAGTTCCATCTATTCCATTTGTCCCATTTGTTCCGTCTGATCCAGCAGCACCGGTTGCTCCATCTGATCCGTCAGCACCATCTGCTCCTGTTAAATCTGTAGTAGTAAATGTTGTTGCATCTGAATAATTCAACGTAAATGTTCCGTTTCCGTTATCTACTGTTGAAGTAATTCCTACGCCGTTTGTTCCAGCAGCTCCATCTATTCCATTGGTTCCATCTATTCCATTGGTTCCATTAGTTCCGTCTGATCCAGCAGCTCCTGTTGCTCCATCCGATCCGTCAGCACCATCTGCTCCTGTTAAATCTGTAGT
>NVVR01000077.1 GCA_002733415.1 Kordia sp.
TTCTTACCGCACAGGATAGTCATAAAAATGAATTAGTGACTTCCTAAAATTTTTATATAAAAAGCTTGTTTTTTGACACAGTACCTATGAATAGTGCGGGACAGAAAATCTACGGATTTTCGTATCGTCACAAGCCAAAGCTTTTAAATTTTGATTTAACTTTGTCGTTTTAAACCCAAATATTATAAGTTTGGCGACCTCGTAAATATACACTTTCCATAGGAATTACAGACCTGAACCCGTATTATTTATAGGTGTTGTTAATGGCAGTTTTTACTTTCCCAAGCCAAATAAACACAGAAGAAACCTTTTTAAAATTGGTTTTTAGCAGAGGAGAGTGGAGGGCAGGACTATACTGTTGTAGCTCGATTTTATATAACGACAAAAGCAAGTAATCTTCATCCCGTGTTAACTGGTTTAACTAAGTTGTTACGGCAAACATCCGAGCAAAATAGCGTTACCAAATACACTTCCTGTGACTAACTGTTGATTGGGCGCTCAAACGAACGACTTTTTGTTTTACAAGATTCAATTATCGAATTGGATTCTCCCGACTTTTTGTAAATACCGACCTAAAAAGCAATTTTTAAAATGGGAATTATAACTGACTAAAATAAGTGAAGACTGCGTAATTTTTGAAGAACTACAAACACTACGATTCCGAAATATTGATAAGAAAAGACAATTGCCTTTAACAATTATATAAACGTAATTACGTTTATATCTATTATATGGCTAAGATATTAAATCTAGTGGACTTTGGACAACTTGTAAAAACTTAGTAGCTACTTGAGTGTAAATCTCTGTGGTTGTACTGCTACTGTGGCCTAATAATGATTGTATATACCTTAGGTCCGTATTGTTTTCTAGTAAATGGGTAGCAAAACTATGACGTAGCATGTGTGGAGTAACTCTTTTTTTGATATTTGCTTTTTCACCTGCTTTATTAACAATTTTCAAAACACTACTAGGTGAGTATTGATTGCCTTTAGGCCCTTCAAATAGAAATTTTTTTGGTCTCCATTTCTTAAAATAAATCCTTAAATCAATTAATGTGGTTTTTGATAATATTGTGTATCTATCCTTGTTTCCCTTCGCGTTTTTCACATGTATTAGCATCCTATCACTATCACTATCTGTAAGGTTTAAATTTATTAATTCTGATCTGCGTAAACCTGCTGAGTAGAGGAGTGATACGATACACCTGTGTTTATAATTGTTAGTGTTATTAATTAGAGCCATGACTTCCTCAATACTTAATACTTTAGGCAATGTGGTTTGTGGCCTAGGACGTTCTATTTCGTAAAAACGATTTGGCATACCTAGTACAATTTCAAAATAAAATTTAATACTATTAATGGCTTGGTGTATATAGGAGTTTGATTTGCTTTGGTCATTCAATTCCTTTAAGTACTGTCTTATCTCATTTTCTGTTAATTCGTTTAAAGGGATTTTGTAAAACCGATTAATAAATTTTTCGAATAATGAAATATATGTTTTGGCTGTATTATAAGCGTATCTTTTCAATTCTAATTTTATTAGGTATGATTCAGGACATGCTCTATAAGTGTTTTCTAATTTTCTGTTTCTAAAATAATCAATGTTTAATTTCTGATTTCCCTTTTGAATTTTGTTTATATAAAAGAGTCTAGTGTCTACCCAGGCAATTCCTCTAAAGGTGTCATATATCTGAATTAAGTTTTCTTGACTATTTATGACATATACTATATTGTATTCGGTACTCCATTTAATAGAGGGTAGCGTTTTCATGAGCTTTTGAAGCACCTTATTGGGAGGGAAAACCAATCCTATCATTTTTATTTGATCAATTAATAGGTGTTTTAAGCTAATATGTAAACCTAAGTGTCTCATAATTAGAGTTAATATAGTCAAATAAAAAAGTAGAATCAATATTATACGTATATTTATACGTATAAAAACACGTATAATATAATTACACTCTTATGGATCGTTGGTGTTTATCATGTAGTGAAAAAGTAGAAGGTAGGGTTGATAAACTATTTTGTTCTTCATATTGTAAGTCGTCATATCATTATGTCAAAAATAAACAGAAGGGTATGACAAGGTTTAATATTATTAACGAACAGTTAAAAAGAAATAGAAGTGTATTGAAGCATTTTCATAAAACGGGAAAAACTACAATTTTAAAATCAGAATTAATAGATAAAGGATTCAATCCAAAATATTTTACTAATTATTGGAAAACAAGCAAAAATGAAGTTTATTTATTCTGCTACGAGTATGGTTTTTTAGCATTAAAAGATAATAATAAGGAAAAGTATCTAATAATTGATTGGCAGGGCTATATGGATAAATAGTTTTTGTAAAATTATAAATATGGTATGATGATTAAATAGAAAAGGAGTAGCGATACTTGTTCGGGCATATAATTGTTAATTTTTTCTTCTGTTTTTTTAAAGATGTTAATAACTACACTTAAAATTTTGAACTCACAATTCTTATATCAGAATTGAATCTCTACATTTGTTAAGTGCAGTATTTTATCAATGTCATATTACCAATACCTCTTGTAAAACTATTTACATATAGTATAAATCCTGAGGAAGCTAAGTTTTTGAAACCTGGTATGCGGGTGGCTGTTCCGTTTGGGAAAAGTAAACTATATACGGCTATAGTGTATTCAATTCATCAAAATGCTCCTGATGCGTATGAAGCAAAGGATATTCATCAAATTCTAGATGAGCACTCGGTTGTAAATTCATATCAATTAAAATTTTGGAAATGGATTTCAGACTATTATATCTGTAGTTTAGGCGATGTCATGCGAGCATCTTTACCAAGTTCTTTCTTGTTAGAAAGTGAAACTTTAGTATCAAGAACTGTAGTTGAAGTAGTTGAAGAAAGTCAATTGTCAGACGATGAATTTATGGTGTTAGAAGCGCTGGAAAAGCAATCTTCTTTGAAGATTTCTGAGGTCAGTAACTTATTGGATAAAAAAAATGTGCTCAAACCAATTAAAAATTTATTAGGTCGTGGGTATATTAAATTACAAGAAGAAATTTACGAGCAGTATAAACCTAAATTAGTAAAGTATGTACGTTTATCATCGGAATATGAATCGGATGATAGTTTGCATGAATTGCTAGAAAGGTTGTCGCGTGCTAAAAAACAAAAGGATGCTGTAATGGCATATTTTGTATTGAAGTTAGGGTCAGAAAAGCCAATTAAAGCGAAATTATTAGAAGAAAAAGCATCGGTGTCAACTGCTGTTTTAAAAGGATTGGTTGATAAAGGGATTTTGGAATATTATTATGTACAGACGGATAGAAATCAGTTTGTGAATGATATAGCAACATCTAAAACCTTAAATGAGCACCAAATAAAAGCCTTGAATGAGGTGGAAGCTGTTTTTGAGCAAAATAAAATTTGTATGATGCGAGGAGTAACCGCTTCAGGGAAAACAGAAATTTATGTAAAACTAATTGAAAAAGCGTTTCAGCTGAATAAACAGGTATTGTATTTATTGCCCGAAATAGCTTTAACTACACAATTGATCTCGCGTTTAAAAGTCTATTTTGGAGATAAGATAGTGGTGTATCACTCTAAATATTCAGTAAATGAACGCGTAGAATCATGGAATAAAGTATTATTGAATGATAATACCCCTCAGTTGGTTATTGGTGCGCGTTCATCAGTATTATTGCCGTTTTCTAATTTAGGGTTAATAGTGGTAGATGAGGAGCATGAGCAGTCGTTTAAACAATTTGATCCTGCACCACGTTATCATGCGCGCGATGCAGCTATCGTTTTGTCAAGTATACATAAGGCCAATGTAGTATTGGGGAGTGCTACGCCTAGTTTAGAAAGTTATTATAATGCCAAAACTGATAAATATGGTTTGGTGGAGATTTTGCATCGACATAATAATGTGCAAATGCCAGAAATAGAACTAGTAGATTTAAAAGATAAGTATAAGCGAAAAAAAATGAAGGGTCATTTTTCTGATAGATTATTAGAAGAAATTGATTTGGCTATAGAAAATAAAGAGCAAGTAATTCTTTTTCAAAACAGAAGAGGTTTTTCACCTATTGTGGAGTGTGGTACTTGCGGAGAAGCTACACAATGTCCGAGTTGCGATGTAAGTTTAACCTATCATCAGTATAAAAAACAATTGCGATGTCATTATTGTGGCTATCAAATGGCTATGCAATATGCGTGTTTGTCCTGTGGAAGTAATGATTTGGATACGAAAGGTTTTGGTACAGAACAATTAGAGAAAGAATTAAATGCATTATATCCTGATTTGAAAATAGGAAGGATGGATTTGGATACTACCAGAGGAAAGTATGGCTATCAGAAAATAATAACAGCCTTCGAGCAACATGAAATTGATATTTTGGTAGGAACACAAATGCTTACCAAAGGCTTGGATTTTAAAAACGTGAGTTTGGTTGGGGTTTTAAGTGCCGATTCTATGCTGAATTTTCCTGATTTTAGGGCGCACGAACGTAGTTTTCAATTAATGTCACAAGTAGCTGGTAGGGCTGGAAGGTTTGAGAAAAAAGGAAAGGTAATTATTCAAACCTATAATCCGTTTCACAATATATTACAACAAGTATCTACACATGATTATGTAAGTATGTATAATGAGCAATTGGAGCAACGATACGCATATAAATACCCTCCTACTAATAAGCTGGTTAAAATAACGTTTAAGCATCGAGATTATAATAAGGTAGAGCGAGGGGCGGATTGGTTTGCTAAATCATTGCGATTGTCTTTTAGTAAAAATGTACTCGGGCCAGAGTTTCCTGGGGTGGCTCGTATTAGAAATGAGTATATCAAACATGTTTTGTTGAAGGTTCCAAACGGACAATCGGCCTCAAAAACAAAAAAAGCCATTCTTAGTATTAAGAACAGCTTTATGTCAGTAAAAGATTTTAGACCAATTAAGGTAATCTTAAATGTAGATGCCTATTAGGAAGCATTAGATTTTAGTTAACCCTACGGTGGTTAAAGGTTGTCTAAAGCTTCAATAAGTAATTTCTTTTTATTTCTACTTAAAGGGATGTTTTCTGTGTTGATTTCAACAAATTTACTATTAAATCGCTTGATTTTCTTTAGGTTAACGATGTATGATTTGTGAATCCTCAAGAATGAGTACTCTTCAACTTCTTTTTCAAAAGCTTTCATCGTTGAAAGAATAACAAAACTCTCTTCGTTAGTTACTAATTTAATGTAATCACCTAAAGCTTCTATCCATTGTATATCATTAATGAATATTTTTCTTTTCTTTAAGTTACTCTTAATGAAAATATACTCTTCTTCAGCGGTATTATTTTCAAATTTTAATCGGTGATGCTCTAATGCTTTTTCTACACCTAAATTAAAACGTTCTTGAGTGATTGGTTTTTGCAAATAATCAGTAGCATCATAATCAAATGCTTTAAATGCGTATTCTGTCTTCCCGGTAACAAAAATGATTTGTGGCTTGTTTTTTAATACATCCAATAATTCAAATCCGTTAATAATAGGCATTTCAATATCAAGGAAAATTAAATCACATTCCGTGTCATTTAATCCTTTTTTTGTATCAACTGCACTACTATATTCTGCAATAAGGGTAAGTGCAGGATGTTCTTTGACAAGTTTGACGATTGACATCCTTTGTATTGAGGAGTCATCTACAACTACACAGCGTAAGTTCATTTATTGGCTTTAGTTTTATTAATTATTGTTAAAGATAAAGTTAATTATTAAGATCGGTTTAGTTTAGGTATACAATTTTACTTAAAATATTTAAGGAAACCAAAAGAATAGCGCTAAATTTACTGTTAAAAATTAAGTCAAATTGTTTTGAGGGTTCGTTAAAAAGAAGTATTTTCGCACCCAATTTAGTACAAATTAAATAATTTAAATTATGAATCAATACGAAACTGTTTTCATCTTGAATCCCGTTTTATCTGAAACTCAGATAAAGGAGACAGTAAAGAAATACGAAGATTTTCTTGTTTCTAAAGGAGCTAAGATGGTATCAAAGGAAAACTGGGGGCTAAAGAAATTAGCGTACGCAATCCAACACAAAAAAAGTGGTTTTTACCACTTATTCGAATTCCAAGTAGCTGGAGAAGCTATTGATGGATACGAATTAGAATTCAGAAGAGATGAGCGTGTAATGCGTTATTTAACTGTAAGGTTAGATAAGCATGCAATTGCTTGGGCTGAAAAAAGAAGAATTAGAGATAACGCAAAAGCTTAATTATGTCAACTATAGAACAACAATCATCAGGAAAAAAAGAGGGGGAAATTAGATATTTAACTCCACTTAATATAGATACAAATAAGAGAGCTAAATACTGTCGTTTCAAAAAATTAGGTTACAAGTATGTAGATTATAAAGATGCTAGTTTCTTATTAATGTTAGTAAACGAACAAGGTAAATTATTACCAAGGCGTTTAACAGGTACTTCTTTAAAATACCAAAGAAAAGTAGCTGTAGCAGTAAAAAGAGCTCGTCACTTGGCATTAATGCCTTATGTAGCTGATTTATTAAAATAATAACGTAGCAACCATGGAAATTATATTAAAAAAAGATGTAGAATATGTAGGGTTTGCAGATGACGTTGTTACTGTAAAAAACGGTTACGGAAGAAACTGTTTAATTCCTCAAAAACTTGCAATTTTAGCGACTCCTTCTGCAAAGAAAGTATTAGCTGAAAACTTAAAGCAAAGAGCTCATAGAGAGCAAAAAGCTGTAGATGACGCTAATAAAATAGCTGAACTACTTAAAGCATTAGAAATTAAAATTTCTTCAAAGTCTGGTGACGGAGGGAAATTATTTGGTTCTGTAAATAATGCTGATGTAGCTGAAGCAATTGCTAAAGGTGGTCAATCATTAGAGAAAAAGTTCATTACTGTTGCCGGAGGTAACGTAAAAAGAGCTGGAAAATACACAGCAAAAGTAAGATTACATCGTTCTGTTGTAATTGATTTACCTTTTGAAGTTGTAGGAGAAAAATAAAAATGATTTAATCATTATAAATAAAAGCCACGATTTTAATCGTGGCTTTTATTGTTTTAAAATTATATCAATTAGTTGTCCTGTTTTTGGGTTGTATTGTCAAGCTGAGCTTGTCGAGGTTTTAATGAAAGTTAGTACTTTGTAGTTTTAATTGGTATTACTTAAATACAGTTTGTATCTAATTTATGTAAAAAAGGATTCAAATATAAAAGATATTAATAAAATGAAATATCAACGACTGAGTAAAGAGCAGTTAAACGAAATGCATAAAGAGTTTATAAGCTTTTTAGCTTCGCAAACAATTACCGCTACTGAATGGGAGGGTATTAAAAAAGAAACTCCTGATGTAGCTGAACAAGAGTTAGATGTGTTTTCCGATTTAGTATGGGAAGGCGTGCTAAGTCAAGTGGATTATTTGGAGCATACTTCGCCACAACAAATACATTTGTTTCACCTCACAGATGATGATATGCAAGTTATTGCTGTGCAGTTAAAAAATGAAGTAGACCTTACTACAAAAGAAGGGTTTTCGTGGTTACGCGAAAACTTAATGAATGATGAGGTTGAGTTTTTACAAGCTAAAAAAGAGTATTCAGATGATAGAAATGCGGATAAGTTTACTTTAATACAACAAGGAGCTGTAATTTCAAAAGGTGATTTATTTGTTTATTTTAATAAATTATTAAAGAAATAAAAATTAATCTTTTTTCACTTGTAGTGAATACGTCAATTCTATTGGGTCTTAAATATTTTTAGTTTTATAATTTGTATCCAGAATAGAATTTACGAGTAGGAAAAAGTAGTTTGGAATTAATCTTATTGATTGGTTATTTCTATAATAGGAGAAATCACATTAGGATTGTCCTTTATGATTATTTAAGGATATTGCAAGTTAAACTTTTCAATTTCTAAGCGAATAGACAAAATAATAAAAATAGGTTCTTACATTTTGTAGCAATAAATATAAGAGCAGATATTAGATATTAAATAATGGCACAAAAACCAAGTTTACCAAAAGGAACACGCGATTTTACCCCTGAGCAAGTAGTAAAACGTAATTATATTTTTGATTCAATTAAGGGTCAGTTTAAAAAATTCGGATTTCAACCTATTGAAACGCCAAGTTTTGAGAACTCAGAAACCTTAATGGGAAAATATGGTGAAGAAGGAGATCGTTTGATATTTAAAATATTAAACTCTGGAGACTATTTAAAAAAAGTAGATGAAAATTTACTTGCTGATAAAAATAGTCTGAAGCTTACTCCTCGCATATCTGAAAAAGCATTACGCTATGATTTAACGGTGCCTTTTGCGCGTTATGTGGTACAACATCAAAATGAAATAGAATTCCCGTTTAAACGGTATCAAATACAACCAGTTTGGAGAGCTGATAGACCTCAAAAAGGAAGGTTTAGAGAGTTTTTCCAGTGCGATGCTGATGTTGTTGGTTCTGATTCACTTTGGCAAGAAGTGGAGTTTGTACAGTTGTATGATGCGGTATTCACAGCTTTAGGTTTAAGTGGAATAACGATAAAAATTAATAACCGTAAAATTTTAAGCGGAATTGCTGAGGTAATTGGTGCTTCGGATAAATTAATCGATTTTACTGTTGCTTTAGATAAGTTAGATAAGGTTGGTGAAGATGGTGTAAAGAAAGAAATGCTTGAAAAAGGAATTTCTGAAGCTGCTATTGAAAAAGTACAGCCTTTGTTTGGTTTTACTGGAAGTTTTGTTGAGAAAATTGAACAATTAAAATCATTGCTAGCTGCTTCTGAGACAGGAATGAAAGGAGTAGAGGAGTTGTTGTTTGTTGGTACTGCAATTGAATCGTTAGGTTTGTCAACTGCTGTATTGGATTTAGATGTAACGCTAGCGCGTGGTTTGAATTACTATACAGGAGCAATATTTGAAGTGTCTGCGCCAGAAGGAGTACAAATGGGGTCTATTGGTGGAGGAGGAAGGTATGATGACTTAACGGGTATATTCGGATTAAAGAATGTAAGTGGGGTTGGAATATCATTTGGTTTGGATAGAATTTACCTAGTTTTAGAAGAGTTAAATTTATTTCCTGAAACTGTGCAAGGAACTGAAAATATTCTGTTTATCAATTTTGGGGATAAAGAGGCGTTGTACTGTATGAATGCAATAAAACAATTGCGTGCAAATGGAGTTGCTGCTGAAATGTATCCTTCATCTGTAAACAACAATAAGCAAATGAAAAAACAAATGAATTATGCGAACAAGCGTAAGTTTCCATTCGTGATTTTAGTAGGCTCTGAGGAAATGGGTAACAATGTATTCACAGTTAAGAATATGAATGACGGTACACAAGAAAAAATGGATTTAGCAGCATTGGTTAAGTTGTTTTAGTTTTCATTGTTTTTTAAAAATAAAAAAAAGTCTTTCAGGTGTACTTGAAGGGCTTTTTGTTTGTTGTGATAGTTTGTCTCTAATGTATTTATTTAAAACTATTACTTCATATTGTTTGCTAAAAGAACAAAATATCTAACAACAATTTTAGTTATTTCTACTTTAGAGGAAATCACACAAGAAACTCAGCTACAATGTATCTGATAATAAGCTATAAATAATTCAATTTATCACCTCAATACGCTTCGTTTTGAAATTTATTTTTTACTTGACACTCCTATTCTTCAGGGACTTCAAATTTATATCCAGCTCCGTGAATATTTGTGATATTAATATTAGCGTCTGTTTTAAAATGCTTACGGAGTTTAGAGATAAAAACATCTAAGCTTCTGCCAATAAAATAACTATCATCTTCCCATATTGATTTTAAAATGTATTCTCTTTTTAATAAGGTGTTTTTGTTTGATGCAAATAGGGCTAATATGTCCGCCTCTTTTTGTGTCAATTGAATTTGTTGGTTTTCGGTATTCAAAATTAAATTTACAAGATCCAAAGTATATATTGAAAATGAAATAAGTTTATTTGTGCTTTGTAGGATCTTTCCTCTTTTTAATACGGCTTTAATGCGTAGTGTTAATTCTTCAATGCTAAATGGTTTTGTTACATAATCATCTGCCCCAATTTTCAACCCTCTTATGCGATCTTCTCTCATGGCTTTAGCAGTTAGGAATATAATAGGAGTGTCTAAGTCGTGTTTTCTGATTTCAGAAGCTAGTGTGAAGCCGTCCATATTGGGCATCATAACATCTAGTAAACATAGATCAAAACTTTGTTTGAAGAATTCATTTAAAGCTGATTTTCCGTCAGGATAATGAGTTACTCTATAGTTGTAACTTTCCAGGCTATCTTTTAGTAAAAAGCCCATGCTTTCGTCGTCTTCAACAAGTAGTATGTGTTTTTTAGCGCTCATTATTTAAATGGTAGGTATATGTTAAAAGTACTTCCTTTTTTTAATTTACTTTTAAAAGTAAGTTTTCCATGGTGTTTTTCTACTATAAGCTTTACATAGCTAAGTCCAATTCCGTATCCTTTAGTATTGTGTAGGTTACCTGTTTCAGCGCGGAAAAACTTATCGAATATGCGTTGTTGATCTTCTTTTTTTATTCCGACTCCTTGATCACTAATAGCAATGTTAATTCCGTTAGCAGTATTGTTAGTGTTGATTGATATTTCAGGGTTTTTATCAGAATATTTTATAGCGTTTTCTACTAAGTTGTATATCACATTTGATAAATGAGTTTTATCTGCATAAAAAATGAAATTGTTGGCGTTTAATGTAGGGGTTATATGCCCGTTTTTCTGTAGCAGTAATGGTTCAAAGTTAACTAACACTTTTCTAATGATTTTATGAAGATCTATTTCTTCAAAAATAAGGGATTCGTCATTTTTTTCAATTGCTGAAACTTGTAATACTCTATCTACTAAATTATGTAATCTAATATTTTCATTGTAGATGATGTTTGCATATTTATTTAGTTTGTCTTCATCCATTTGAATGCTTTTATTTCTAATAGCGTCAGAGGCAACGGAGATATTAGTGATTGGAGTTTTTAGTTCATGAGTCATGTTGTTGACAAAGTCCTTTTTTAACTCAGACAATCTTTTTCCTTTAATAATTGAAATCATTATAAAGGTGAAAACAGCAAGAATAAACAGTAAGCTTAATGAAGAGTACATCCATATTCCCATGGCGTTTATAAGGTGTGCAGTTTTGTTGTTTATACGGATTTTAAAATCACGATTTTCTTTATTGTCAGCTCTTGTTTTACAAGCTATTTCAGTTGTGGTTGATTGGTTGGAGGGGTAGTTGTCCGATACTGTGTTTCCTAGTAGAATGTCAAAATCATCACTTTTTACAATAGTGTAATCGTAGTTTATATTGATGTTCCTTTTGCGGAATTCGTGTTTTAGTAAGCTATCTAATTCAGTTAGTTTAAAATAGGAGTTGGTATTTGCATAAAATTCATTTGATGCAACTTTAGAAATTGGAGGAATTCTAGAGCTTGAGTCTTTGTTTAAAATTAATAAATGATGCGCTACGTTTCTGAGGGCAATGTTTATTATCTCGTCAAATTGTCTTTCGTGTAATATGAACGATTTTTTAAACCAATATATTTGGGTTATGAATAGTCCGCTAATAGTTATTAGCATGAGTATTAATATATAACGAATGGTTCTTGGAGACATATGAACAAAGTTAAGTTAAATAGGAATCGGTTTTGTGGAATTTACATTTCATTAACAATTTTTTACATTTCATTTTCAATACTAATTGAATTTTGCTTTAATTTTGTGTGTATAACATTGTAAATAACTGAATTATGAAAAATAAATTAATAATTTTTAGTCTTTTAATCGTGACTGTTGGGGTTGCTTCTTTTGGGTTTGGGTATAAAAACAATAGAGTTAAAGTAGGTGTTTTAGCAATAAAGATAGATTCATTTAAAGTGAAGAAAAACATTCAAAAAGCAGACTTGTTTTACGCTGTAGGAGGGGCGTATTTACGATCAGTCACAAAAGGAAAATTACAAAAAGCGCAGGTACTTAGTCATTTTATTGAGGGATATCCTACTAATTGGATATCAGCTTATATTTCTGTCGAAATTAGTAGTAGGCGTAATGGTTTTGAAGCAAATTTATTCAGTGATAATAATATATTAAGTAATGCTCAAAAAAAGTTGCTCGCAAACATTGATCTAGATACTGAAATTGTAGTAAAAGTTAAGTACAATATAAAAAATGCAATAACACATGCGCTAGAAGAAAGTGAAATGAATGTTTCATTAACTGTGATTCCGGAAGTAGAGGCAGAGTATGTAGGTGGCTATGAAAAAATGATTACTTATTTAAAGAATAATAGTATTGATAAAATAGGCATAATAAGTAATATGCAAGTGCAGTCGTCAGTTATAAAATTCACGATTGGTAAAAACGGAAAAGCTAATAATGTTAAATTAAATAAAACAACAGGTAATACCGAAATTGATGCCTTATTGGTTGATTTGTTGGATAATATGCCAAAATGGAATCCTGCAAAAAACGCTAAAGGTAAAAGTGTGCCACAACAATTTGAGTTTAAAATTGGTGGAATGGGTGGGTGTTGATGCTGATTTAGAAAAATATTTAGGATATAAAAACTAAAAAGCCTTTCAAAAATATTTGAAAGGCTTTTTTTGTAGCGTGATGCAGATACATTCCGCTTTACTCTATCTTTTAACACCTTGATTATCAGTATTATTATAATTGTCAAATAGCTGTTTTAATAGCCGTTTAACCCAATTTTAACCCAGTAAAACCTCCGTTACTGTACGGTAATTATAGCTTTATAAATATTGTTAATTAAAACAATGTTGTTGAAACTAAAATAACGTGTTTTTAAGCACGGTTTGATACAAATGTACACAATACTATATTTATAAAACAAAACTCTTAAAATCGGTAGATTTTACACCTTATTCTTTCTTTCCGTTATCTCTTGGGGACGCTTTTTTTAAAGCGGGTTTTCTTCTATATTAATATTTCCCCCAAACCCCCATACCATACGCACGTATTAGAAAAAAAATCGTGTAATAGTGTAGGCAAAATCCGAGAAAAACCAACAGAAGCCAACAACAACCAACAAAGTGCAACAACCCGTGTTTAATTACAAAAAGTGGCAACACCTCTCTTTATATATATACTTTATTTTTTCTTACACTTATAAATAGAAATAAAGTGTAATAGTGTAATAAAGCACCGAAAGGCTCGTGTTTATATGGGGTTGTCGTATTACACTTTTTATTACACTTTCCTTACACTTACACTTTTAAGCATGAAAAAACCGCTGAAGTAGCGGTTTAGTGTTAGTGGTATTGTTGGTGTTTACCAATTGTTAGTTTTTTTAGGCTCCTGGTAATGTTTAATAATGTTCGTAGACATAGTTAATAGAATTGCGGATATTTTTTTATGTGCTTTATAGAAGCCTTTTCCATGTAGATTCTTTAAATAGTCATTATTACTTATAGGAAACCTTTTTGCTACGTCATAGCGTTCTATTTCTCCAAAAAATTTATTTTCCCATTTAGATAATGTTAGTGCTATTCGCATTTTGTTTTCTTTAAAATCTATTTTACCCCAATACACTGCATATAGTTTATAATCAGTATTTACATGTGCAAGTGTTTTTAATTTTATTTTTATGAAATCGTGATTATTGTTTTTCTCAAGTATAGTTATACTAAAATCTGTACCGAAATTCAAGTGGTTAACACTATTTGTGAATAATATTTCTTTAGATAAATTTAAGTTTTCATATGTTTTTACATATTCAGGAACTCCGTTTTTATTAGGAATCCATTCTTTTTTAATATCCGATATCCATTTTAAGGTTTTTTTTCCTTGTCCAAATCCTAAACCAACAGTTAGCAACAATGCTAATAATACTACTTTTTTCATGTGTGTTTTTTTAAGTTAATTTAAAGCGAAGCTACTATTATTATATAATAAAACACATCCCTAAAAACAACTATTTAAGTATCACTATTAGTAGTGATATATAACCTCTAATACTGGGTGTTTTGTAAATATCATGAAAATTTAACAAAATAAGTGGGTAACGTTTTTATGCTTTTGGGAACTGTTGTTAAATTGGTGTTTTAACTTGAAAATACTGTTGTTTTATAAAGTATTGAGTAAGCTTATTTTAGGTATATTTATTTAAATTTTAACCATTAAATATATTTATCATGAAAAAAGTAATTTTTACTCTAGCATTAATTTTTACAGCAGTTTTATTTTCATCTTGCGAGCCTGAAAGTTTAATAGAAAAAGAGCCCCTTAATCAAAACACATTTGCCACTGATATTGGTAAAGATGAACTAACTGAAGATGACATTTAAAAATTTAGCATACACATTATTAATACTTGCGGTTACAGTAGCAACTTATACCGCAAGTTTATTTGAAAAAGGAATTGATGGATATTTTGGTTTTTCCTCATTGCGAGTTACCGTACATCACATCTCTTTTTTGGTTTTTTGTTTTTTAGCGTCCCTACGTTTGTTTCATGTAGAAAAAGGGAAGCCTTATCGCTTTATTTATTTAGTACCTATTTTAACAATGGGGTATAATTTATTTGTAAACGCTTTGGATGCTCGTAAAACGACATTCAATGAATTTACGCCTAAACTTACTATTACACTGTTGGTTGTTGTTGGTGTTGTTGTGTGTTATTTTATTAAAAGAAAAAAAACCAACAATGCGTAACATTTTATTTGAAGTAATAGAGTTTGAAGAAAATGTTAATCTTTACTCTACTGAGGAACAAAAGCAAATAATTTTAACTTTCAGGCAACGTATAAAAAAAGCAACAAATAAAGTATCTGTTGCTAAATTGATTGATAAAATAAATAACGTATAGTTTATTTTTTGTCTAATTTTTTTTCAATAGCATCTAATTTTATAGCTGCTAAATGCGCTCCCATTGCATCATAACTCTCTAGCATAGGTTTTAACCGTTCTACAACTTTATTTGCTATAATATCCTCTATTGCTATTGGCAACTGTTGGTGATCTGTTGGTGGTTCTGCTACGCCAGCTAATTGCGCTGTATCTTTTAATAGCATTTCGCTATTACCTGTGAGTAGCCATAAAGGATTAAAATCTTGATAATTATCAATAATTATTCTCAATTTATCGACACCTAGACTACTTCCTTTGTCCAAAAACCCAGTTGAAAACCCAGTTCTCTTATAAAAACTATTCTTACTGAACCCTTTGAAATCAAGGTATTCTATGATTTTCTCTTTATCTGTCATAGATTTTTATCTATAAAATTTGTTTTGCATTGATAATTATCAATATATTTGTAACAGAAATGCAACACACTTGTAACAAGGTTGCAACAAAACTAATTTGCAATATAATGAAAAATAATTTCTCCATCACTCAGCAAAATGCTATTAAGAAAGTTCTTGGTTGGGGGTACGCAAATGAGATATTTAAACACCTCGTTAAACGAAAAATACACAATGCCAATAACGTGCCATATTCTGCTGCTTCTATTAGGTTGATTTTTAATAATCAAAGAGCCAATGAGTTAGTAGTGAAAGAAATTTTCAAACTCTACAATAAGACCAAAAAACAACAGGATAAACAAGAGGAAGAGATTAAACAATTAAAAAAATCCTTTAAAAAATAAAGATATGAGTATATCAGTTGTTAAAAATAATGCAAAAATGTTGCCAAGGCAAAAGGAAATTTTAATAGGTATAAATAAACATCAAATTGAAATGTTACAAGAACGAAAAGAGCATTTAGAAATTATATTCCAACAGTAAGCAACAACAAACCAACAACAGCCAACAATCACCAACAAGAAAACCTAACCAATAGTAATAATGTCAGCTACTACCTCAGTAAAACAACAAATATTTAATGCTTCCAGCAATGGTTTAGATATTATTACCAAGCTATACTCTGATGCAGAAAATACCATTGGTAAAAAAAACAAACCATTTAAGGTGCGTGACGATGAAGAATCAGCATCTGCTTATTTATGGTTTTCTCCAACACAAAATACTTGGTGTGTAAAAGATTTTGGCGATAAAAAAGCCCAAAACAGTATTGACTTGTATATGCATGAAAATGGGCGTAGTTTTTCTGAAGCTATACAGGAGTTGTCGCAAGATTATGGTATTAGCAAAACAGTACCGGAACACCGCAAAGCAACACTAACTTTTAGTAATGCAAAAGCCGATGATAAAATTACTGATTACCACATTGAATATGCTACTAAAATACCAACAACAGCATTAGCAACAATAGGAGTACATGTAACCCAACAGGTATGCGATAAATTCAATTTTAAGTATGTAAAAAGTCTTACTACTTTTTTTGTCAGCAAAAAAACAAACAAGCTAACCAAGTTAGTAAAAGAAGCTACTGATAACTACCCAATTTACGGTTTTGACAATGGTACTTGGCATAAAACCTATGAACCATTTGCACGCAAAGAGGATAAAGCACCTCGTTTTCGTTTTTTCGGAGATAAACCAGAACGCTACATTTTTGGTTTAGACAACATAAAGCAACGTGTATTAGACAAGCGTAATGATAATGAGGATGAAAAGAAAGCTGAAAAAGATATTAAGTTAGATAATGCTATTATGGTTTCGGGTGGTTCTGATGGTTTAAATGTAGCTTCTTTAAACCCTGATTATAATGTAATATGGTTTAATAGTGAAAGTGAGCAAATTGTACCAAAAGAATATTTTTCGCTTAAAAAAGATGTTAAAAACGTGTATAACATTGCTGATATTGATAATACAGGTATCAAACAAGCGGTTAAATTAGGTAATGAATATTTAGGTTTAAAACACATTTGGTTGCCTGAAAAACTAACCCTATTAAAAGACAATAGAGGAAACAAATGTAAAGATATTAAGGATTATATAACCAAGTACAACAACAAACAAAACCCTTACACTATAAAGTCAATGTTTGGTAAGTTGTATGAAAATGCGTTACCGTTTCAGTTATGGGATTCTTACAAGCAAAAGGATATTTGGAAATACAAGTTTAATAGCGAATATGCAATGCACTTTTTAAAGCATCAAGGATTTTATAAAATCAAGGATGAAGATGTAAAAGAGCAGTTTTATTTTATTCGTAAAAGAGAAAATGTTGTTACTCGTGTTACTGCTACTGAAATAAAAGATTATATAATTTATTTTGTTCGTCAAAAAGAATTATCAGTAGGTGTAAGAAACTTAATTTTAGATACTACAAAACTATCCGATAAATCGTTAAGTGCTTTATTGCCTATTGATCTTAATTTTAAAAGCAGCACTTTTAATACTCAAAATTTATCGTTTACCAATACAGGTTTACAAATTACACCGCATAGTATAACAACAATAACCAACAGCAAGAGCAACAATGTTGTTTGGCAACAAAATGTATTTAAACATCATTTTACGATACAAAAACCTCATTTTAAAATAGATGCTACTAATCCTGATTCCTGTAAGGTAGATGTACTTAAAACTGACAACAAGTTTTTAAACTATGTAATTAATACCAGTCGTATGTTTTGGCGTGATGAACTTGAGCATAAATCGTTAAATACTCCTGAAAAGAAACAAGCCTATTTTAAAGCCAATCAATTTAATATAAAAGGGAAGTTTTTAAATGAGGAACAACAACAGAAGCAACAACAACATTTAGCGAATAAAATATATGCCTTTGGTTATTTTTTACATACGCACAAGAAAATGAGTAGCAGTTATTTTGTGTATGCGATGGATAACAAGATAAGCGATATAAAAGAAAGTAATGGAGGTAGTGGTAAATCTATAATGTGGGACGTTGCAATGCGCCATATTTATAAAAATGTAAAGTTTTTAAACGGTAGAGATAAAGAAACCTTAGATGATAAATTTGCTTTGGATGGTGTAAGCAAAACGACCGATGCTATTTTGGTTGATGATGTACATGAATATTTTTCAATTAAAAAATACTATCCAATTGTAACAGGATCAACACTAGTTAATCCTAAAAACAACAAACCGTTTGAAATTGTTTTTAATAATTCACCAAAAATTGTAGCTACTTCAAATTACCAGTTAAAAGAAATAAATGCTTCTACTGCAAGGCGTTTGTTGTATGTGTTGTATTCTGATTATTACCATGACAACGAAAGTGGCGATTATAACGAAAACCGGAAAGTAAGTGATGATTATGGACTGGATTTGTTTACTGATTTTACCGATAGTGATTGGAACGACTTTTACAATTTTGTAGCACAATGTATTCAGTTTTATTTAGGTCAAGACAAACCGATAAAGCCTGATATGGGAAATGCCAACATTCAGCACCTTAATAGAATTATGGGTGATGGTTTTAGTAATTGGGCAGACACCTATTTTGATGAAGCTAATACGCAATTAGACCGTTATACAAGTCGTCCTAATATGATGTTAGATTATAAAAACGAGATTGGTAAAAACGCTAAAAATGCCAATAGTTTTAAAAAGAGTTTAGACGCTTGGTGTAAAAAGATGGAGTATGAACTAAATCCAATAGATAAAGTCCCAGCTAACAGTCAAGGTAAATACCGTAAAATGATGAACGACCCAGCAATACAAAAATCAGTAGAGCATTTTTATATAAAAACCAACAGAAGCCAACAACAACCAACAACAACCAACAATGACAGTTTAGACGTTAATACAGGTGAATTAGATTTTTAATTATGAACGCAGAAACAACACATAGAACATGGTGCATACGTAATGAGATTAAAATATATCCTATACGTTTAAAACAGCCCTTAGAACGCTATAAAATAGGAATAACAACAAATAG
>NVVR01000041.1 GCA_002733415.1 Kordia sp.
CGCTAAATGGCAAGGTGCGGGGGAAAGCTTCTAAACTAAAACACTTATAAACAAAAAAACTACCTCACAAATTAATGTAAAGTAGCTTTTTATATACTTCTCGTGTAGCCATTACAAATGGCTTTTATTATTTTAGTTTCTTTTAAACTTTCTTTAAAAACTTGCCATTAACGCTTACGCTCAAATGTCAAGGTGCGGGGGTTTAAAGACTTTTTTGATAAAAACGTTGCTTCGCTTTAGAGTATAAAAAAAAGCTACCTTTTACAGTAGCTTTTTTTTATTTTTTTCTTACTTACTGTTACCGCTACTAACCATAAGTTAACAGTAGACTTTCGGAATATTATTAAGTCTTGTTAGTTCTTCCTCTTTTTAAAAATTTATTTATTATGTTTATTAAGAGGAGTATTGTTAAAATAGTAAAAGAAATTATAGATATCATTGTACAGATGTATATGATAGTAAATATTAATTCTCCCCAGTTACTTGAAAATATATCTGTAAAAAAGTGAGATATAATGTAACAGGCTAATAATACAACTAAAAATAAAACTTGAGTTTTAACGATTAATTTTAAACTAATCTTCATCTTTCTTAAATTAATCTTCATCTTTCTTAAATTAATCTTCATCTTTCTTAAATAAATGTTTCAAATCTTCCGTAAAACTTTCATCTTTTTCTTCTGGTCCTATAGTATTCCTTCTATCACTATAATCATACTCTTTTACTATTGACTCTGCTGATTTCACTTTTGGCTGACCTAAAAAATCATAAACTTTCACCATAACATTTTCCCATTGTGTCTGCTGTAAACTTCTAGCTGCAAATACACCAGAACCAACACCTTGTGTCATAAAATCATTAGACCTAGAAACGTTGCTAGTTGACCAAGTCAGTAACCCTTTATCAGGATCATAATTAACACTAAAAACATTAGTTCCAGCATCTGTATGACCTTCCATAGTGTGAACAGTAACACTTAATGACGTTTCTGTATCGTTAATTCCTCCAACAACTACATAACCATTATCAGGCCCAAAAATATTTATATCAAAATGATCACCAATAGTAACCCCAAAGCTTCCATCTCTATCAACTAGACGATAATCCGCCAAAAAATTATTTACTATTTTTCCAGGGTCTTCACTCATTTGATGCTTAAACTTATCAAAATTATCTTGATCGATACTTTCAAAAGTAACAGTATAAGTTTGATCTTGAACATCACTAAAGAAATCTCCATCCTTCAATTCTTCAATATCACAATTTTCGCAATCTCCTTTTTGAGGTGTATCCGAGGGTTCCAACCCTTCTAGTTCAACTTTATCTATAACTCTATTTCCACTAAATTGATAAGGTGTTAAAAACGGATATTTTTTAGTCAACGGGTCAACTGCAAAAAATCTTCCCACTCTAGGGTCGTGCATTCTGTACTTGTAGTTTAAGCTATTTCCTTCGCCTTTCACCTCATTATCCATTTCCTGTCCTTGGAAGCCGTATCGATAGTCTCCACTGTTACCGTGACGGTTAGGTAGTAGCATACCAAAAGGATAATACTCATTGTACGCCAGTACATCAGGCATAAAGTTTGTCAATGAACTTCCTGTAAAGTTAGGCAATTTACGGTCAGTAACCACACTTAATACATTTCCTAAATGATTACTTAACTCATAACGTTTGTCACCTACTACACGTACAAAGTCTTTATAGTTTGCTAAAGTACACCCGTTTGCTAACCACATACTAGGTGATGCAAAACTCATTGCCATAGTAGTATCAAATACCTCCGTAGCGGTTGTACCGGTAAGAGCATCGTCAAAGAAATATAAACGTTCTATTTTTGGTTGAGCTTCTTTTTCTATACTATAATTAAAGCCACACATTGCATAATCAAAAACTGTAGATTTTAACAGCTCACTGTTAAACCTAGGGAAATAACCTGATAATAACATTGGATTGCTCGTTTTAGTAAACTGATTTGCTCCTAATGTAAATGTTTGCCCATTAAGTTGTAAGCTTACTTCTAAGACATCTTCAATATTGCGTATATTATCAACAGCATTTGTATTTATCCCATTCGTTTTTATATGGAATGCCATGTCTAATTTCAAATCAGCAATACCAGTAGTTAATTCATACTGCAACATATCATACTTGTAAAACACTTGTGGTCCAGCAGATTTTTTTGATGTTGCACTTGGAGCATCTAAACTTGTTCTAAATACATTTTCTAGCTTAATATACGGGTAGTATAAATTGTTTCTATATGCTACTCCAACGGATATTGAAGTACCTCCATTTATAGGGCTGTATTTTTTAATTGCAATAACATCATTGTTATTGACAGCTGATGTTACTGCTGTAATATTACTTGTTGTTATAGCTGTATTAACAGTATATACAGTATTTACATCAAAATTTACACTTGTATTTTCAAGCCAAGTAGCCCCATGTGTACTCTCCCTTTTTAACTGTACTGCTTGAGTGGTTAACTTCTCTCTAACATCTACATCTAAAATTAATCCTTTATTTTCAATACCCAAACGGCTACTACCATATATATGATGTTCTGCTAATTCCTGACGAATACCATTGTCCGCCACTGCTTCAATTTTAGCATGATAGGCACTATTGTTATGAGCATGGAAACCTGGTTTTAAAGTAATACTTGTCCCCGCTTGCATGGTTTTGTTTCCTGTAGCTGAAACCGTATAGGTATAACTACCTCCTGCTACCGTAATGGTATTTACCGCAATATCGTCTGGCTCTGTTGTATTTATTGTAACAGATTGGTTATTGGGTAATACTAAATCCAACTCATAAATAGGTGCTGTACTATCGGAATCACCATTGTACTTGTAAACTGCCATCACATTCCCTTGAGCATCACGTGCATAATAGGTAGTTTTTACACTCACAACAGTTGTTCCTGTACTGTTGTATTCCATTGTTTTTTTAGCGGTACGGTTTCCTAAACCGTCATATTTAAAACTAACATCTCTTTCTTTAATACTAAACAGCCCTGTGCTTGAACTATAATTTCGGTATTTGGTTATTTGGTTTACTTTACCGTCTACACGCCAAGCAATTGCCAGTTTTTCCGTCTTATCTTTTACCAATTGGCCTATGGCATCGTACTCATAATTATGGTGTTTTAAATCCGTTTGAACAAAACTGGTTGGAATACTTGCATTGGGTATCCCTAACTCAATGTATTGATTTTTTAAATCTGTCACCATTTGTACGCCTTGCGAGTCGTGTACCGTTAACAATTGGTTGTTATGCTTTTTACCACTATCTACGGTATATTTATAGGTAAATTGATCTAATAACACAGAAGTATTAGTATCATGGTTATAGGCATGCCTGCTTAAGGTTTCTAAATTACCATTACGGTCAAAATTATACTCCGCCTTAGTGGTATTCGCCTTTGTTACCATTGGTGCAGTACCATTAGTTTCAATAGTTGTCCCACGTAATTTTGTAATACGGTTTAACTGGTCGTACTCATAACGGTTTAGACTCCCAAATACTTTTTTACCTGTATTGGTACTTAAATCACGTACGGCAGTAACCATTTGTTTAATGTTACCATTATATAAATTTTGATCTGCTGCAATTTCATTTGTAATACCAGCAGTTACCCCTACCGTGTTGGCTGTTGTACTTGGCATATTACTATACCCTAATACTGTTGGATTCACATTTGTATTACGTGCTTTATAATCACCATTAAAATAGCTTAAGCTATACCCAAAGGCATCTTTAGCTACACTTTTATGTATGCCACTTATTAAACCATCTTTTCCTATATCAGATGCTTCATTTAAGCTTTCAGAATTCACAACTTTTAACCAACCTTGTAAGGTATATGCATAATCTAATCCTTGTGCTTTTTTATCGCCCAATACGGTACGTGCCAATGGCCCGTGTTGGTAATACTCGTAATTGGCTTCTTGTTCCCAAACCATTCCATCGGTAGATGTTTCTACATATTTAATACGGTTATCAGCATCATAGGCATAGCGATGCGTAAACTGGTCCTGTTTTCCTTTTTGGTAGTATACTTGGTTTACATTACCGCTTATTAAATCAAAATCATACTGCACCCGTTTTAAATGATGGGCTGCTCCCGTAATCGCCATATCGGGGTTCTGTTGTACCATTTCATTTACATTACCATGTACATCATAACTATAAAACAATCCGTATTGAAAGCTACTTGGAAAACTTGTTGCTCCTGCTGCAATGCTATTATAATACAATACACCTGCTACACGGTTACGGGTATTGAAACTATTGTATGTAGGAATTTCGAAATAATCAGCCGAACTCGTAGTTCCTGTAAATTGTACTGGCGTATCATATACCGTACGTGTTACTTCTCGTTTTTCTATTCCAGCTGCAAAAGCATTTAGTATTTCTGGAGTTCCAGTTGTTCCGTTACTTAACGCTAAGATGCCTATTAATTTTCCATGTTCAGTAATAGAATAATCGTGAATTGTTGTTGTAGGTACTGTTGGCACTACTAACTCTCCTGCTTCTGTAATACGCCCTAAACCGTCATACAAGGTATAACTAAATCGTTCTTTACCAGATTCTACTACCTTTTGTTTCTCGTTTTGAGAGGCTATAATACGTCCTAAACCATCATAAGCAAAACGTGTTTCGCCACCATCTGGCGTGTGTTGCCAAACCAGTTGATTTAATGAGTTGTATTTATAACGTGTAGCTAAATGCTTCTCATCAGGAACCAAAGCTGTATTTTCGTCATTGGTTTCGTTCGTATCATTATAATTTGCATGTATTCTATGTGCATTAATCGCATCGTTTTTAGTTGTCATTTCAACTGCTGTAAAACGTACCGCTCCTTCTGGAGGAACTGTTTGTACTAAATTACCAGCTTTATCATATACATATTTAGTGTATTGATATTCTTTATCGGCATGTTTTTCTGTAAATGTTTCTACAGCAGTGGCTAATGCTTCTTTTGTATATTCAGCTTTAAACTCCGCCACCAAACTATTGATGTAATTGTTATAAGCTTCTTGTTGAAATGTTCCAGATATATAGGCAATATTGTCTTCACAGTCTTGTATTTCCTCTGCTTCTGTTAACTGATCTACTGTTAAGTTCATCTTTGGAATCATTGCGCGCGGCGGACATACCTTTACTTGTTGCATGTACACGTCATTTACATATACATTCCAATTGATGTCATCATCTTCTGTTACTGATTGAGCGGCTGTTTGATAATAGGTTTCAAAACCATCAATTACTGCATCAATACCGTCATACCCATAATTTAAATAGGTAGCTCCAAAATCGGCAATCCCCATAAAGTTTCGATCAGACACATTATCCATGGTAGTAAATGTATTATTACTCGAATCATGCTTTAAGTTTTTACTTAAGTAGTATAAATATGCATCTACTAAGTATTCATAATTCATATCACAGAAGTACTCTTGCGTATTCAACTCTTCTAACACTTCGTAATCTGTAATAGTATTCGATTTCCAAGTATCTCCTTCATCTGTAAAATCCATGTAAGTTTTCCAAGCATTGTAATTGGATACACATGGTGTTAGCGGTACTGGTTGCGGAATACAGTTATCGCAATTTTTCTCGTTAGTAGCATACATTAGTAATGTATACTTTGCAGTATCACGTACATTATGACTCTGAGTAACCCCCTCTATTTGTCCTATAAATCCATATTGCTCATTTGCTCCAGTAGCTGTTGCCAATGCAGTATTTATTTTTAGGTCTGTTTTTAAAGTTGGACCACCACTTAAAGCTAATCCGTTTGAAAAATCAAAGTTAGCTACTGGCGCTATTACACCTTGAATAGCTGTTTTATTAAAATGAATTCCTGTTGGACTACTTACCCACTGATTTGCATTGCTTAAGGTTATGCTATTTCCAGATGGTGATCCGTTTACTGTAGTTATTTGGCCACCTTCATTCATTTCAAAAGTAACTGCATTACCTAAAGTATTATAACTAAAGTCATACATGTTAAAATCGGCAGGGTTTTCTGCTGCTAACGTACTCCCTATTTTATTTACAATAGCAGGCAGTGTTCCGCCTGTTGTAGTAAGAGTTTGTGTACTCATAGCCAAACCGCCATTCCCCAGCGTGTAGGTATCAGTACCTAGTGTTAAGCTTGTATTCGCAAAATTTAATGGCGTTAGGTTATACCCGGTAATATTTGCATTAAACTCAATTTCCATCAATTCGCCTAAAGCAAAACTTTTTGTTGTAGGATAAAAAGTGACCTCTTTCGTAATTACATTACCATTTTCGATATACTCCTTACGTAACACAAATGCTGGTATTACCCTATGCGGGTCTGGTGTACAACAGGTGTATGGTAAGCCTTGTGTAATATGAGCCGTAAAATTAGCGATGCTATTATCACTTTTTTTATAGGTGATTTTTAATTTATCATAAGCATTGGTTGTATAGTCTTGCACCTCTACAGCTAATACTTGATCGAAATTAGATGCCATAATAGTCGCTAAATTAGCTCCCCCTTGCGGAATTAATTCCACTACAGTTACTCCTGCTTTTTTAATGTAGTATTTATTTGAAGCATGCGACCACTCCGCTATTACTGGTGTTGTTGTATCTTCTAAAAATGTCGGCAAGAAACTATCCGATGCATATTCAGGCACCGTACTTAAAATTTTAGTACTAGTAATATTCGCTTTTAGTGCGTTTAATAATTTTTTATAGCTATACTCGAATTTTAATACCTCTTCACAGGATTCTTCTTCAAACATACCATTACCTACAGCTACTACTTCACCGTCTCCAGGATTGTCGGGATCGGATGCTATACAGTTTCCTATTTTCGCACAAGTACTTCCATTAAATACATAATCAGTTACTACTCCTGTACTATTATTTTTTACATCTGCTATAATTTGAAAGGCATATACTCCTGTACTTGAAGCTGCTTCATCAAAATAAATATTAGATACATCTTCAATTTTCCAACCTGAAGTTCCACTATTTGCATAACTATTCCAATTACTTGGCCAACCAGCTGTTGGCAATACCAATTGTAATTGTTGATTACAGGTACTCGTGTTACCACCACTTACTGTAATTTGTAATGCATTATTACTCCCTCCGTTTACATCTGAAATAGTACGTGCAATAGTTATTGGCACTATACTATTACTTAAGGTCCCTCCAAATGCTTCGTATAATCCTCCTGTTAGAACTTGTTCAGTATAGTTTTCTAAAACTGGACTTGATAAGCCTCCATCAGATTTCGTTAAACCACGGATATATGATTCCATATCAAAAGCCAAAGGACATACTCCTGTTGCTTGGTAATAGGAATTATCTCCCTGCTGTTCCATTTCTTCAATAGCTTCACTGGTAGATGAAGCTGCTGGGTCTGACATATTGTTTGCTGGGAAAAAACGTTTGGCTTTATCTTTTAATAATTCTTTATAGTTTGCATCACAAATTTGAGGTGTAGCATTGGCAGCAGTTATTTGGCCTTTTATTGTAGCTCGTAAAGAGTAGTTTTCTATTAATACTGTAATATCTGGTGCATTTATTTCGTTATCGCCAATACAATAATTATAGGCGTTATTTATTTTGGCATAATAATCCCTATACATCGATTTTAAGTTGGCTTTATACCCTATATAAAAACTACGATACACTAACCATGCTTGATCTTTTTCAGTTGTTGTGAAATCTGAAAATGGTTTCGACGCTAGATTTAAACCATTACCCCCTACAGTAAGCATTGCAAAATCCCACATCCCTTTCGGAGTAATTATTCCAGCTGGATCAACGGCATAACGCGTATGCATCATTTCTAACATGATGTCTTTATGCTGAGTTGCTGACCCAGGGAAACCAGTTAAATTACTTCCGATAAACGGATCAAAATTTGCTAAGTTATTATTAACATAAGGAGAATTGTTACCTATTAACCCTGCATTTTTAGCATGGTCAAAGGTATTGATACTACGTAGGTAGTCATCATACGATTCTGTGTCTAATTCTGTAAGTGTTCCTGAAGTTTCTGTTGGGGTAGCAAATACAGGTACCTGTGGTGTTAAGCCACATACTAATGTTTCAAATTCAAGGTACGGATACTCTGGGTGGTATTTTACCAATGATTCTGCCCATGAATCTGTCCAATCGTTTAAGAAGTCTGAAACGTTTTTAAGCTCTTGAGGTTTTACCCATTTATATGGGGTTCCATCTATTTTAATTCCATCTTGAGGGTCAACTCCTGAGTTAATTTCTGGAGCATACACTGCAGGGTTACTCCCATTTGCAGGAGTTTGTTCAATGACTTCAATTTTTGATTCATCTCCAATATCATTCACATAAGGTTCTATTGGATGTCGCCAGTTATTATCTGTAAATTCTATCGTTCCGTTATCGTTATATAATAGCCTGTTATTTTCATTAAACACACTAGATTCATCAATAATAGCTGAAACAATATTACCATCATCATCAGTTACTTCTTCAAACAAAACCGAACCATATTGTCCTGCTCTACTGACATCTACCAATAACATTTCTCTACTTACTTTACAGCCAATTAGGTTTACTACTGTTATTGATTCATTACAAGGTCCTAGGTATCCACATTCTTGATCTAACAATTTCCACTCTTCGAAAAAAGTAGCCGCATACAGCTTTACTTGAGCGCCGCTAATTGCTACAGTATTACTATCAATCCAATATATCGTTGACACTCCTAATTCAGCTATATCAGCTGTACTTACAGAAACTGCACCAGTAACTGCTGTTGTCCGAAAACTCGTATTTCCATATTGTAATTGTAATTGCTCTAGTACATAATCTGCTTTAGCTCCTATTTGTTCTCTACATTCCGTACAAGTTAAATCACAGTCGATATATAATTCTGCTGAAGGGCTAAACTGATTAGGATCAACATAACAAACTGTTCCTGGAGTCGTAATTTTAGTATAATAGACTGCTGCTTGTGCATTTAACACATCCTGATCTACAGCCAAATTTTTATACATGGTATAACTACCTACATCCAATAATATTCCGTTTAAACTAGTACCAGTATCATACGGTAAAGGAGTAGTCGTATTAATTGAAAAATTAGATATGGCATTACTACCCAATTTTTCATTGCCACAATCGTCTTGAACACTTACCGTTAGTTTATATCCATACGGATAACTGGCTTCCCCACCACAACCTTCTGGTTTGTTAAATGAAAAACTATTGGTTTGTTCTAATTTATAAAAGAAATCGAAATTCATTCCATCATCTGACACCAATAATTGCTTAGAGGCGATCAATGCGTCATTAGCTGTTCCTATATTCCCGGTACTGTATAACTCGTTTTGATCCGCTGTTGTATCTACCGCGTTAGCAGTCAATTTTCCTAACAAATCTAAAGTCATTTCTCCATGCAATGCTGCATTTGTTTGATCGGCCAGTGGTGCTAAGGTAGCGGAACTTCCTGCCAGAGCTGTAGCAATTGTTTTTCCATCAGGCGCAAGGTAGCTTACACTTACTTGCCCGTTAGGGTCTACAACCATGTTCTTTTTATAATGGGATGCATTTCCTACTCGATAACCGAACAAACGGTTTAACTCATATTGCGTTGGCACTCCATAGTAATACTTCATTTCATGTCCCGTACCTAATTGATGGGTTTCACCAACTCCTCCTTTGCTACGGATACGACCTGTTGCATCTGGAGTGTATTGCATACGGCTATATGGATATCCTTCGGAATCAGGCACATAATCTTGAAAAGTACCATCAGCAATGGTTGGTCCATAATATGCAGCAGCTCCTCCTGTAATTTTTGTATTGGTTGGCGCACAACTTCCAGGTGCAGTATCCCAATCAAAATCAGTAGCTGTAATACCTGTTGAACCTGCTTCATTTTTATTAAACTTAGGATAATATTTTAAATACGCTTCCGCAGTAGGTGCTGGTAATATTTCTATTGCTGGTCGTCCTTGAAAGTCATAAATTACTTCTCCTGCGATGGCTTTAGGGTCTGAATTTATTTTGGTAACCGTTTGACGGTTACGTAAAGAGCCGTCAAAATAACTTAATACATGTTTGCTTTTAGCATCTTCCGCAAAACTAGCTTGAAATTGCCAGTTTTTATCATTTTCGTGTCCTGAAGCCAATAGTATTTTATGTGTCCAATCGGCTACTTTTGTTTTAGCAGTTGTACCACTACTCCACGGTCCCGGATAGGTAGTTTTTACCTCATTTGTAAACACTCCTACTCCACGAACTCTACATACAATATGCCCTCTGTCATAAGTTTTAGGAATGGTATACGTTATGTCAGAAACCTCCGTATTTGCTGTTACCTGTACTCTAGTATTTCTGTTTTTAAATTCTGAATTGGTTAAGGAAATACTTCCTTCTGACGCTACTGAATTCACGCCTGAATCACCATAATTATCTACCCAAACCCATTCCAAGTCATAATACACCGCTCCACGAATTTTAGGCCATGAAAATGTTAGTGTATGTGTATTTTCAGTAGGTGTTATTGCTACTGCAGTTGCATTTAACGGGTAATAACGTTTGGCTGCAAACCCTGCTATTAATACCACATTTTCAGGTGTAATTGTAGTTATAGCTCCTGTATCAATATTTTTAGTACTGACACTTGTTACGGTAGCCTGTACTCCGTATACACTATTGACATTTAACTGATATAAATCTTTATAGGTTGCTGCTCCTGCAAACGGGTTATATTCTATTTTTAACTCTTTATCTACCGCTATAGCACTTAGGGTTCCGTTTGCTAAATATGGTTTTAAACTTACATTAAGTGTGTATTCAAAATGTTGATTCACCGCCTTATCATCGTCCACCGTTAATTTTACAAATCCGTATGGGGTTATAGAAATCCGATCGGACTGACTCGATTCAGGATCTGGTTTTTCAACCACTGCTCCAATTATTATTTCTGTTCCTGATTTAGGAGGCCCTGTCCATATTTTTTCTTGAGACGATACCGCTCCAAAACTTAATATAAAAGCTAGGATTACTACTGGTTTTAATAAAGCATAAAATCGTGCACTCATAGGTATACTATTTACTTTTTTAGTATTGTGTTTTTTACTCTTGTACATATCAAAAAAATGATATTTTTATTCTATTATAAAACTTAACATTGATGATTGTTCTTAAATATACTTGGTCAAGGCTCAGTACTGGCATGACTTAGTATGGCATTAGAAACAATATAATTTAGTACCCAATACAAAGCCCATTAACTTCGTACAAAATGACCTTCAAGTTTTAAACAAATTACTATTGTTGATCGATATTGATAAGCTCGTACCCTTTATACTTTCCTATTAGAATATATGCTTTTCCGATTTGCTTAACATACCTACTTTTTTGTAATACACTGGTATTAGCTTTTGCAGTCATATTTGAGAATTCAACTTCCATTTTCGGTTGTACTGTAATATCCTCCTCATTTTTCACATAACTCACCTGATTGATTAAATACATTACTTGCTTTTTTAATATCCCTTTTTTTGTAAAATACATTTCTACTTTTGAATAAGGCAACTGTGTTAAAGCAGGAACCTCCATTGTAAATTTTTCCAAATCGCCTTGTTTTTCATACTCCACTTTTTCAAAATATTGCAAATATTTATCAATCTCAAATGGACTATTTGTTGGCATTTGACCTGTACTCATTGATACATTATGTTCCTCTCCATTTACATAAATAAATAAATCAGAAAACCGAACCATTTCAATCGTATTAATTCTAAAGTATGTTTGTGAATTATGTTGAATATATGCTCCTGTATACTGCTCGGTTGGTTTTTGATCGGAATGTGCGTCATATAACTTGTAGAACAGAGACATGCTAAATGTTTTTCCGCCACTTAACAACTCCTTATTCTGAAGCATGTATTTTTTATATAACGCTTTAGAATCTTGAGCTACAGTTGTTGCTCCCATAACTAGGGTCAACAACAAAATAAATATTTTTTGTTTCATGAGTATGCTAGTTATTTATGTTTTCTATTTTTTTATTATATGACCTGGTTTCTTGAATGGTGTAAATACCGCGCTCCGTTTCTTTCTGTACTAATATTAACCCGCCTTCTGCATCGTATTTATAAAAAGTAGCGTAATTATTTTCATCCAATTCTGACATTAAACGTTGGGTATTTTCATCATATACAAAACTTTTTAAGTTTCCGTTATATGGAAAAAAACGAACATCATCAAAATAAACCGTTTGACTACCAGGACTATTGTTATTTAACCTAATGTCAATATTAGGGCTGTCAGTTGGTATGGTTATCATACCTACTATACGTTGCCAGCCATCAATAATTACACCAGAAGGCAGAAATATATTAGGTGCTTGAGCTGTATCAAAATGTACCGATACAGAAGAATTTACATAACTCCTTTGTTGTATAGCATGTATTTCCTTTACCCATGCACTCACAATGTATTTTTCTCCTTTCTCTGGTTTAAACGACCCATATATTCGGCCTAGAGAATTATCCTGAGCAAATGCAATTTGAATACTTAATAATATTCCAACTATATATATTATTTGTTTCATCTTTAATAAAATTTAATTAACAGCCTCCTGTTATATTTGTTACCCCTAACCCACCTGTATCCACTGTCACCGTAGCAGTTACAAGCGAACCACCGGTCGGTATCATTTGTATCGTAACAGTCTGAATTTGTTGAGTACTTGGATATACTGGATCTCCCCATCGTCCCAACTGAAAACTAATACTATCACCCGACGTTCCATTCAATGTTCCTGAACCACCACTCCAATCAACAGTAATAGTTAACACTCCTCCTGAAGAATGAAAACTCGCACCACGTACACACACTGCACCTGAACCTGTATCTATAACGTCATCTTGACAAACTAACGGTACTACTGGAGCACCATCATCTAAAAACCTTTTCAAAGCAGCAAATTCACCAGTTTTAACCGCAATACTCTTTCTACCAGTATGCGCCTGTTCATCAGAAATATAAACCCCTAAATTATTTATTCTTGATTCTGGTAGGAGATATTGATTTCCGAATATAAAATGAAGATCTCCAGCTATACTTACATCCCTATCCTCAAAGCCATCAAAGCCCATTTCACGATACTCACTGTTAGAAGCAACAGCTATAGGCAATGTATAATTGTAACCATATTGTGCAGCAGAATACCTATTTAAAGCGTCTTTATTTTCTAACTCTAACCCATACGGACTAAACTGAGTTATTTCACTTGCGTATGTCCATTTGTATTGATTACTTTCATTTACCGCTTCTGGGTCAATTTTCCATACACCACTTTCTAAATGATAAAAGGGTAAAAAAGAAGTAAAATACCCTTCTCTTCTTGGAGATGATTCCGTAGTTCCAGCCTTACGACCTGTTAAATAGGCATATGATTTTACTGCTCTCCAATCCCCCTTAATATTATGTACAAAAGGATTAAATCCTTTACCTGATGGATATGTTTTAAAAAAACTTGTCTCTAATTTTGAAGGCCAATAGCTATTGTATTCCACTGCTGATGCGTTTACAATCCTCGGATTTACTGATGCCCCTGAAAGAAACTTATACGTATCACTAGTTATGTTATTTAATATATCGTTCCCATCAATATCTATTGGGTTTAACATAGACGTTACCGAAGCCATAGATCCCGTTTGTTGATTACGGAACCCAGACCTAACAATTTTAAAATTAACACTTAAGTCTTCTTTAGAACAGTTTAAATAACTACCATCTATTCTCATAAGTAAAAAACCTGTTTTTGTTGCATTAAATTTTACAACCCAGCATTTTTCTCCATTAATTAACAACTCATCACCTTCATGAAATAAGTCCTTTACAACTCCTCCTGGAAAAGAGAAATAACTCGGGCCTGTTGTTGAACCTAATCCATCCGAAACAAGTGTCCCTTCCATTCCTAAATTAATGGATGCTTTATCCATTCCTCTATAAGCTTCCGCCCAATGTACTGGGTAAGTAAAATTATAATAGGCATCGTTATATTCGTCTTCTGTTTTTGTTAACAATACTTGCCCAGTATTGGCATCATAAGCAAGGTTTTCTGTAGAAACTCTTGCTCCTAAATCATAAGCTACTTTCTTTTTTAGTATCCCCATTTTATGTACCACTTTTGTGGTAACTGCTGTACGCAATATGTTTTCATGCCTTGAATAAGTAGGTAATGGAAGTGCAACCATACCAGGGAATATTGCCACTAAAAAAGCCCCAAGATTTGCATCTATTCCAAATGTTTGAGATTTAGAGTAATTTTCCTTAAAATCATGAACCACATCATAATTAACCGCTAATTGTTTTTTACCTACAGTACCATCTTTATCAATAGTTACCACTTTGTTTTTCAATTCCTTACCCGATGTTTCATAAAAATACTCTACACTGGAAATAGGTGCTTTTTGTCCTTCTGCAAAAACCTCTTGCTTCCATTGTTTTCCATTCATATCATTAGTTACAATAGAAAACCCCTGTGACATGGTTAAATGATTTCTAACATTTGCAAAAAGCATTGCTGCTATAGCGTTTAATAGTTTATTTTTAGGTTTATCATTATATTTTGTTAGTGGCGTCATGGTAGATTTTGTAGGAAAATCTTTAGAGGTGTAAAACGTATGTACCACTTTTCCTGTTGCACTCTTTTTTAAAGTTTTTCCTGACGCTTCTCTTTTTAAATTTTTTACCATTACTTTTCCATAGGTAACCGTTGGAGATGGAAAAAAGTTTTCTCCAAATGGTTTTAAGGTATAGTTATCCTCTCTTACACCACTAAACATCTCAGCATAGGTACCTGCATGCTCCCCGTGTAAAGGCATTACTAACGGATTCTCTTTACTTGAATTCGGTTCGAAAGTAGCTACACCACTAGTTGTTTCAGTATCAATTTCTTTTCCTGTTGCATTGTAATAATACTCCTGACCATAGTGTTGTGCTATAGCATTATTCCCTGTCATTACATCCCAGTTATCATATAACTTTATTTTTGCTACACGCGAACCTCCTCCTAATTTTTTCTGATCGGGCTGCAATAATCTAACCCAACCTTTTCCTTCTTTAAAGTACTTGGCACAACCTTTAGTTTGTAGTCTATGGTTAGGGCCTTTAATTAATTCTCCCATACTCCCTATACTACTTACTAAATCATTTACAATACTAGAAAAAGAATCGTTATAACTATCTCCACCTAAACTATACACTTCTCTGTTTAAATACGTACGACCAAAATTCCAACCAGATTTAGCTATAGGGTTTACCTTTTGACCACCTGATATTGTACCTCCCTTTTTAAGCATGTGCATCGGGATTCCTATATAGGTTCCTTTTGCATCTCCAGAATCTGTTATTTCTCTATTAAAAAAATCTTTATCTTTATCAATCACAAAAAAACCTTCTACATAATCATGCTGCCAATTATTATCAGTCATATTTAATAACATTCTGAAATAAATGGATTCATTATAATGCTCACCGAAATATTTTGTTCTTATTTTTAAATGGTCTAATTCTAATCCAACTTCTTCACTTACCTTAACATAAAGATAATTAGTATGGCTACTCCCATTATACAACTTAGTACTTGTTAAACCAGTCATCATATCCCAATCACCAAAACCAACTGCTTTAAACATTTGCATTACTGCTTTGTCCTGCACATGCCCATAATCATCCGATTCGTAATTCACTTCCATTTTACCTCCTGAAGGTAACTTGATACTTGTTAAATTCCAGGTTACTGCATTTTCATCTGCCTTTTCCTTGTTTTGTTCAACAAACGGAAACTCTGAGGTTGTTAGTGTCCCATCTGTACCACAGCCTGTACTGGTATTTTCTTTATAGTTCCCCCAAATATCATATTCCTTTATATTGTATGACTTATTAATATTTTCTGATGGAGTATTATCAAACACACCATTTCCATTTGCATCAAATTGTCCATAAGTAAATTCATATGGCGTGTATTTTCCCATATTCGACCCTCTGTAGGTAAACCATACTTTTTCTAAGGTTAATTTTCCTTTAGAAGCAGGTGTGGTATTGACATCATTTATATAATTTATATTATTTAAAACATCTTGACATAATGAATAATTATACTTAAAATGAGCTACTTTTATAGCAGTTTTTTGTTTAATCTCATCCGAAACAGCATCCCAGTTTGTTCCCATTATCATAGTATTGTACTCAGGCTTTGAATACAAATAAATGTTATCTAACTGATACATTACACTTGTAACATCCTTACCTCCAGACTCTTTCTCTACACCAAGCGCATCTTTCCTGGGTGACATTACAAACTTTGCTATATGTGTTTTGGTTTCAATTTCCTCGATATAAGACATTTCCTTTTCTCCATAAATATAATTCCCCGTTTGGTCATTTTTTTTTGATTGCATCCCTTCGTTAAACGTAGCTGTATTTACATCAAAAGGTACCCTCCATCTATAAGGGTTTTCTTTGGAGTTTCTATCTTTATAACTAAACTTAGTATACCCTCCAAAATCATCAGGCGACACCCCATTTCCTGTTCGGTCCTCATAATCAGCAGATAATACAGTACTTAATAAATAGGTATGTGCATATGATGGTGTAGTTATTCTATTTAAAAACTTGTTACTTTGCCCTGTATTATTACCCCTAACAGTTCCATTATAATCAACTAGCCCAGTTTGGCAATTACCCGTTTTTGAAGACACATCAAAAGTTGCTTCAACTTTAGTGGTATTGTATACTGATTTTCCATATACATAGGTACTCCCGTCTGGCTTTAATATTTTCATCCCAACCGTATGATGGTCTTTTGCTAAATTATCAGGACGCTGATCGACAAACTCATCAAATTCTGCTTCTTTATTAGAAACCTTATATACACTTTGGTTCCGTAATTGACGTTCCTTTCGTTTCGCTTTTTTGTCTATTGAAATTCCTACAGACGACGCTCCAACTTGCTTCTTGGCACCTAAAGAACGATGGTATTTTCCACCGCCTACTTTCAATTTAAAAGGGGCTTCTGCATGTAATTGATTTTCGTATAAATCAGTATCACGATCAACCTCTGCTTCTCCAATCATTCTAAAATAAGAAGTTTCATAATTAGCAATAGGTTTTGTTTCATTTACCGATTCCATAAACCAAGGTAATGCATGGTTACGTTTAGTCCATTTTTTAGTATGACCCGAAGTTGGAGATACTTTAATATCCAATCCTCCATGTACTAAATTTCCCAATTCAATTTCTCCTCCATAACTAGCTCCTACACCAATATCCGAAACTTTTTTATCGTACAAATAACTTACTTGACTTCTATATGGCCTGAACATTCCTCCTATCCCCTGTCCTTGTACCGAATACAAATCATAGGTATAATTGGTTACAGGTAATGCTGTCGTCTGACGGTTAAAATGTTTCTCTTTTTCTCTGTTAAAATCTAATACACCATTTAATCCTTCATTATGCTCTGTAAATTCATATCCATAGGTAGGCGTAAATACATCCTTATCTAAAATATCTTGATAACTCGCATAACCTGATATTTCACCTTTTCCTTCTATTAAAAAAAATTCAGCTCCAAAAGCTGCATTATAAGTAAAGTTGGTACTGAAAGTTCCTACAGCTTTTGACGGCGTATAACTTTGATCATTAAACGATACACCTCCTGACACACCTCCTCCTCCTAAAAAAGTCTCCCCTGTTTTTTCCTTACCAACTATTGCGAGCATCCCATCTCGAGTACCAAGCCTTAAATTATAGTTGTTTTGAACTTTTTGTGCAGAAACAGATAAACTAACATTTTCTAATCCTTTTCTAGAATTTAAACCAACTCCAACGCCTCCAGTAACAGTTGTTACCTGATTCTTACTATTTTCACTTCCTTTTTTAGAAAACTTTACATTTGGTGTAACCGTAGCACCATCAGCAGTAGATCCTGATAAACTATAACCAACAGTTACATTCTCATTTATCTCAAACCCAGCACCAAGAGATGGTTTCCAAGTAATTCCTTCATAGTTATTAAATTGTACTCCTAAACCAACAGAAGCTTTCAATAATTCAAACCCAGCAATAGCTCCTGTAAGACCTATATTAGTACCTACGGTTATATTTTTACGTTTGTCATTTTCATAACGTACCTTATCTCCTTTAAAATCATCTGGCAAGCCACGAACTTGTCGCGCTATTTGCCCTATATTTAAATTCCATCCCAATCCAACATTTGTCGCTTCTTGATCCATTGTTGGATTTGAATTGTACGATAAATTTATAGGGTACCCTCCAATGTCCATTACTGGCATATTATAACTAAAGTCTCCCGTTCCTAAATTAACCATATCAGAAGTGCCAATTGGTGTAAAGGAATTAAACTCAGGCTGTGATGGCCCTCCTGTTAATGCAAATAATTGGTTGCTACCAGTAAACTGAAGCATTATTTGTATGGCTAAATAGCTCACTACTACTTTTGTAAACTTTCCTTCTCTAATTTGTTTAAACGTCATAATGTGTTATAACTTAATTGGTGTTTCTTTAAACTTAAATTTTATAATTCCGTTGCCAAACAACTCATCCGTATAAATGAGTTGTATTTGATCCTCCGGATTGATATTTCCGAAATATAATAAGGCCCTTTTAAAAGGGGCTACCTTAAAATTACGCTCAAATTGTACTCCAGCACATGAAATAGTATCCTTTGAGCTGGTAACAATTGTAAAATCTTTAGTAATGGTAAATGCCATATATTTTACCGCTTCCTCATAATTTTTGTTAGTAAACTCACTCAA
>NVVR01000078.1 GCA_002733415.1 Kordia sp.
GAAAAGTTTTTTTAACTCTTAAAAACTAAACTCAAACCACATCTTTTAAAGAACTTCTCACTACTAAAACCTCGTTGTAAACTCAGTCGTTTTGCGGGTACAAATATACCGCCTTTCTTTCCTATCAACCTAACTTTTTAGTCGCTTTTTTCGAAGTGTTTTATTTAGGATTGAAAATGAACCGATTAACTATAAAACAATTTAAATAACTATGCCTTATTAG
This sequence comes from Kordia sp., assembly GCA_002733415.1. Lineage (GTDB taxonomy): Bacteria > Bacteroidota > Bacteroidia > Flavobacteriales > Flavobacteriaceae. The sequence continues at coordinate 224 of NVVR01000078.1, forward strand.
CCGTTTCCCATCAATTAACCATGAGTAAATTCCTAGAATATTTAGCAAGTGAAACACTTTTCTTGGGTAGAATATTGTGAAATATTAATGAATACTTCCTCCAAAGTAATAATCGCCCCTCTTTGAACGTCATAGAATGACTCTGTTCTTTTTAATCAAAGAGAGAAGTAATTACTATACCTATTAAAGTACATTAAGATTACACACAATACTCAAATGAAATTTCATCAAAAAAATCAAAATGACTTTAAATATTACCTTCATACATGTGCTAAGGGTTTTATCTAGGAGTAATCAAAAATTAGCCTAACCTAAGTTACCAACAAACAGAAATAGCATAAGAACAAGTAAAAAACGGTTCTTAGAATTACATATAAAAAAGAACGCTTAACCAGAAGTAGATTTACTTTATAAAACCAAAATAACTAAACTCCAAATCAACAATTAAAAGTTAAATTATTATTTGTCTAACATCTTTATATTAAACATAGTTTTCAGAATTTAGATGAGTAAAAAATATAGATTCTATATTTTTTCATTAACCTGAATAGTTACATAAACATAACAATTAGACTTGACCCTAATCTGCATTCGTAATTACTACCTTGTTTTCAAAACAAGTAGAAATACCTACTAAAGAACAAGCCAATCCATAGATCTTTGTAATCTAATATAAAACAAAGAATTTTATTCAATTGGCAATAGACACTTTTTGTTTAAATACAAAAATATAATTCACTTTCTCAATCTCTTTTAAAATAATTTAAAACCAACCTTTATGAAACTTCCAACTAACAAACCCATTACTCTTTTTAAAATTTTAGTTCTTACTTTTTTTATGGGAGTTACTACGTTATTTCAAGCACAAACTAGAGATACTGTAAGAGACACAGTATACGTAGAAATGGCTGCTATTAATCAGCCTTTCATGTATAATCGTCTAGGAGCAGCACAACCAACAGGAAATATTTTTGCACTTATTCGAGATTTAGACACTGCCATTCCCAAAGACATTCCTAAAAGCCTCTTAGGTAAAGTTCGTTTAAGACCAAACAAACGTCCAAGACCAATAGTTTTGAGAGCTAATGTTGGAGATGTTTTAAAAATAAAATTCACAAACTTATTAGTACCATACGATAGTCTAGCACCTATTAATGCTTATAATACAAGCAAACCAGGTACCGTTAGTCAAGGTCTGGCAGCTGCCTTCAGTGAAAGCAACCTCGGTCCTACAGCAAGTGTATTTACAAAAACAAGGCATGCTGGAGTTCACATTCTAGGAACCGAAATGGCAGAGAGCATAAATGATGATGGTAGTTTCGTTGGATTTAATAGTTCCAGTTTAGTAGCACCCGGAAAAACCATTACGTATATATTAAACGTTCCTAAAGAAGGCGTGTACATGCTGTATAGCACTGGAGCTACTGTAGCTACAGGAGGACAAAAAGGAGGACAACTAAGTAATGGGTTATTTGGAACATTAAATGTACAGCCTAAGGGCGCAGAATGGTATCGAAGTCAAGTTTCAGAAGCCGATTTAGACCAAGCAATTACACATTATCAAGAAATTGGATCAATAACACCTTTAGCAAAAAGTGAGGTTCCAAATATTTACAATACCAATAATATATTTCCCGTTATTGATTATGATGCAACTTATGCAGACGGGACACCCATCCTAAAGATGTATAGAGAGTATCCGGAAAAACCAAATTACAAAGAGTTAATACATACAGATCTTACTGCAATAATTACAGGGCCTAATAGGGGAAACTTTACAGGAGAAAGTCCTTCATTCCTAAAGGTTCCTGCTTCTCCAAATAGAAGACGTCCATACCGAGAATTTGCAATAGATTATCATGAATCACCTTGGACAGTACAAGCTTTCCCCATTGCTTATACTAATAATAAAAATAGTGACGGTATAAACCTCACTGGCACATTAGCTACTGGTAATGACAACTTTTCCATTAATTATGGATCTGGAGGTATTGGAGCAGAAATATATGCTAATAGAATAGGTGTTGGGCCAATGGCCGATTGTAATGACTGTGCTTATGAAGAGTTCTTTTTAAGTTCTTGGTCTGTAGGTGATCCAGCTATGGTTGTAGATGTTCCAGCAAATGCATCAAGTAATAGTACCGTAAACGAGACGCTTCAAAATCAATTCTTACTACAACAACTACCGAAAGATAGTATCAAAAGTTCATATCCGCCCCAATTAGAATTCAAAGCTAAAAAAGCTATTTACCCAGATGATCCTTCTAATGTATACCATAGTTATATGAATGACCATGTTAAGTTTAGAATCACACATACAGGAGCTGGTTTAACACATGTACATCATCAACATGCACACCAATGGTTACATTCTCCTAATAGCGATGAAGGCCATTACTTAGATAGTCAAACTATAAATCCAGGATCTTCCTATACTTTAGAAATGGTATACGACGGTAGTGGTAATTTAAATAAAACCGTTGGAGATCAAATCTTTCACTGTCATTTTTATCCTCATTTCGCAGCAGGTATGTGGGCATTATGGAGAGTACATGATGTATTGGAATTAGGAACTAAAACAGATCCAACTACGGGTATTGCTGCAGCAAACTCAAGAGCGTTACCAGATGGCGAAATCCAAAGAGGTACACCTATCCCAGGATTGGTACCAATACCAAAAAGAGCAATGGCTCCTGTGCCTTCTGAAATACATATAGAAGATGGTCAAATTGTAGTAGATAATAACTCTAAAAGTCCTGGATACCCATTTTTTATCCCTGGATTATCTGGTAGTAGAGCTCCACACCCACCTATGGATTTTGCAAAGGGCGAAATTTTCGATGAAAAAGGTATTGTAAAAGGAACCGGACCTCTGGATGGTGGACTTCCTAGAAGCGTCATTTATAAAGCTAAAGTACCTTTTGAAAACCATACGCAATATGATTGGACAAAAATAGTAGACAGCATACAGGTTATTGAATTACCACATGACGGAACAGCGGTTGAAAAAGTTGCCATGCAAGCACATGCTACACGTGAGCACAACACCTTAACACCCGAAGGATTAGTACCTATGTCATCTGATGGTACAAGAGAATATTTTTTACTTAATGGATTGCCTCCAGTAGCTGGAGCACCCTATGCAGACCCTTCAATTAACTTAAAAGGAAAAGCAGTTGGAACAAAGAGAACATACAAAGCAGCAAACATTCAATTAGATGTTGTACTAAATAAAAAAGGATGGCATTATCCTCAACAGCGTATTATTTCGTTATGGGGAGATGTAAATGCAAATATTGAAGGAATTAAACCCCCTGAACCATTTTACTTTAGAGCACAATCTAATGAATATGTAGAGTATTGGCATACTAACTTAATACCTCAGTATTATGAATTAGATGATTTTCAAGTACGAACACCTACAGATATTATTGGGCAACATATTCACTTGGTGAAATTTGACGTAACCTCATCTGATGGTGCTGCTAACGGATTTAATTATGAAGATGGAACATTTGCTCCAGACCTTGTAAGGGAACGTATTGAGGCAATTAATTATGGTGGAAAACGCTATACATATAAATACACTCAGGGGAAATCTATTGCAGATGTAAGTAATTATGTCGTTAATGATACCTTATTAAAAGCCCATGCACCAAATCCTATTTGGGGTAACGCACCAGAAGGCCAAGATTGGACTGGAGCACAAACAACCATTCAAAGGTGGTTTTCAGACCCTTTACTAAATAACAGAGGTGAAGACAGAACCTTAAGAACGGTATTTACACATGATCATTTCGGACCATCGACACATCAACAAATTGGACTTTATGCTGGTTTAGTAATAGAACCACAAAACTCTACTTGGTTTGACCCTATTTCTGGAAAACAATTAAGTAGTGCTAACAATGGTACAAAACGATCTGTAACTGTTGATGGAGTATCCAGAACTGTAAGTGATGGAGGTCCTACAAGTTGGCAAGCCAATATTGTATTAAACGATGATATAGATGACAGTTATAGAGAATTCATGTTAGAATTCCAAGATACACAACAGGCCTATTTACCAGGTAGTATATCAGAACCAATGGAATATCCAGAATTCCCGGAAGAGTTTACAGGTACTGCTGCTACAAATTTTGTTAAAGATGCCAATAAATATAGAGGATGGATGGATCCAAACAACGCCATACATAATCAAAAGTATCCAGAATTAATTTCATTTGGTTTTAGAGGTACGTATTCTATGAATTATAGAAATGAACCATTACCATTACGTGTTGCTACAAACAATTCTGATCCTAAAGATATAGCTACTACCGGTAGTTCATCTTCTATTCATAGTTCTTTATTACTAAAATCAAATGATAGTTTAGTAAATGCAAAAAAAGGAAATAGTGGTAATCTATCTTATGTGTACAGTTCTAAGATAGATCGTGCAGATGAGGTATTTAACACACAACCAGTAGGAGGTTCTAAAATTCCGGGAAGTGACACATTTACTTTTCCTATAAATCCTTTAGGGCAAGACATGCAACCAAAAGATCCTTATACACCTTTATTTAGAGCATATGCAAATGATAAAATACAAATTAGAACATTGGTAGGCGCACACGTAACATCACACTTTTTTAATGTACATGGCGTTAATTGGCTATTTGAACCATCTCTTGAAAATTCAGGATTGCGCTCTACTCAAAATATGAGCCTTTCAGAACATTTTGAATTGAACTTTAGTTTTCCTGTAACCAATAGCACAAATCCGTCTACAGATTATTTATATCAGGCTAGTGCAGATGCTTCTGGATTACAAGCTGGTTTATGGGGACTAATGCGAGCTTACAATACAAAACAATCTGATTTATTGCCTTTACCTAATAATAATATTGATGAAAATCCAATAGCAAATTTACCTAAAAATTGTGGTTGTCCAACAGGATCAGATGTTCCTAAAAAAACATTCTATGTTACTGCATTTTCAATAGATCAACTAGGTGGAAATTTAATTTACAATGAGAAATATGGAAATATGGAAGATGACGCAATTGTATTTATAGGTAGCGAAGAGAACCTAAAGAAAGAAGATATGATCGCCTTATGGAAAGGAGAACCATTAGTATTAAGAGCTAATGCTGGAGATTGTATTACTGTTCAGTTAACAAATGCTATTACTAAAAACTTCGAAACTAGTCAAGGTAAATATGATTACCAAAGTGCCAAAAAATATGGGGATATTGTTTATTTAACAGCATCTTCAGATATTGGGTTACATGCTGAGTTATTGTCCTATGATGTAAGTAAATATGACGGTGCTAACATTGGGTTGAACCAAGTGCAAACGGTAAAAATTGATAGCACTAGAACTTACGAATGGTATGCTGGTAAATGGGAAAATAACAAACCTGTTCCTGTAGAATTTGGTTCAGTAGTCCTATCCTCTTCCGATCCTTTAGAACAATATGTAAAAGGTCTTTTTGGAGCCCTAATCATAGAGCCGCAAGGAGCAACTTGGAAAGTAGACGAAAACTTGAATCAATCGGCTAACATTTACGATGAAAATAATACATTATTATTCCGTGAGTTTGTATTCCAATTTCAAGATAACATAATAGCCGACACTACAGAATCTACTGATAACGTGTCTAATGCGACTGTTAATTATGCCATTAATTACAAATCAGAACCTTTAGCAAACTTATTGAATAATCCTTCCCTAAATTTAAATCAAAACGATATTGCGAACATTAATTCAATAACTGCTAATGGAGTTGCTTATCCAGAAACACCACATTTTATTGCAAAAGCAGGAATGCCTTTACGTTTACGACTATTACATCCTGGTGGTCTAGGTGGTGGTGAAACATTCACATTACATGGACATTCATGGCAAGAAGAGCCGTATCAATACAACTCTACCGTTATGGGGCATAATGAAGAATCACAACAGTTTGGGTTTAGAGACCAGTTAGGACCACTTAATAGCTTTGACTTATTAATTGATAGTGCGGGAGGAAAAAACGCAGTAGAAGGAGATTACCTATATAACGACATGGTAAACCTAGGGTTTCAAGGTGGTGTTTGGGGAGTTATGACCGTAAATAAAGGACATTCACAAATTACAATAAGTGACATTAAAATAAATACCATTTCACAATTAGAATGGCTAATTACAATTCAAGGTAAAGCTAGCGTGAATCCAGTCACTGGTAAATTACCCAAGGCCATTGTTTTAGAAGGGGATGATAGAGCTATTGTTGTAAATAAAGATGGTACATGGACTATTTATGAACTTGCAATGATAATTAACAAGCAGACAGAAGGGCTTACACTTACTACTACTGATGGAGGTTATGTAAATATTAGCCAAGAACAAATCAGAAAAATTTCAGAAGCATCTTCATCAAAAAATTCTACTAAGACTGTAAAAAGGAAAACACCAGTCAGAACTATATCAGATGGAACCAAACCACAACGTGTGGAAGGTAAAAAAGTGAAAATGAATTAAAAATCCCATTGTAAATAATGAATTTTAAATTAAAATCTTTTAAATACATAACCCTTTGTTGTTTTTCCTTGCTAACAGTTATGCAAGGAAAAGCGCAACAAGGCTACCATAAGTCCGTTATAAAAGAAGGTATTAAAATAGATTTTACCGTCTCTCATGTAGATTCCAATAAACCGGAAGGCGAATTTAGAGAAGGTGATAATGTTTTATTCCGTTTTAAAATAAAAGATACCATATCCAACAAGCCATTAACTGGGGCTTTCCCAGCTGCATGGATGGATAAAATAAATCCTAATTTAACTATTTCATGTGGTAAAAAAATAGTCTCATACATTGAAGGAGGATTTCAATCACGACCAGAATTAGATTTTAATAAATATTATGTATTAACACTAAATAATGATAACACTATTAATGTTGTAGATCCATTATTTGGTTATGGTGGCTCCCAATTGCTTGCCCAAATACAATTAAATGGATCTGGTTATGATTGGGTTATTAGTGAAGATCAATCTTTAGTTTGTGTATCTATTCCAGAAACGAGTGAATTAGCCTTTATTAACACATCCGATATGAATATTGACACCTATGTTACTATTCCTGGAAAACCTAAGGAGGTTTCGCTACAAAATGACGAACATTACTTGTGGGTTACCTATGAAGCTTTAGGTCACTTTGAGTCTCTATCTGGTGTTTCAATAATAGATATGAATACAAAAACACTTGTAAAGAATATTGAAACCGGTAGAGGTGCTCATGATATTGTCATGGATCAACAAAACAACGCTGTATTTGTATCCAATAAAAGCGACGGAACTGTTTCAGTTATAGATTTAAAAACATTAGAAAAAAAACAGGATATTAACATTAACGGTACTCCCATTGCAATGGGGTTTTCTAAAAAAGCAAATGCCTTATATGTTATCAACAAGGAAGAATCTACTATATATGTTATTAGTAGTAATTCGAATCATATTATAGGTAAGATTCCTTGTTCTGACGGGATCAATAAAATTGAATTTACCCCAAATGGTAGATTAGCTTTTATAGCCAATCCAAAAGACAATACTATATTAATTCTAGACAGTGCTTCAAATACCATTATACAACAAGCCGATGTAGAAGATCACCCAGATGAAATAAGTTTTTCAGATGAACTAGCTTATATCAGACACTTAAAAAGTGATACCGTTTGGATGATTCCTTTGGATATCATTGGAAAAGAAGGCGGTGAAGTATCGCTAATAGACTTCAGTGGAGGACAAAATCCTCCATCACTAGGTAGCGAAGCATGTGGCGCAAAAGGGATAGTTCAAGCTCCTGGAGCTAATGCTGTTTTAGTATCAAATTATTTAGATAATTCTATTTACTATTATACTGAAGGTATGGCTGCTCCTAGTGGTCAATTCAGTACCTATGGTAAAAGACCAAAAGCTGTATTAGCTGTCGATAAAAGTATTGAAGAAGTTAGCTTAGGCACTTACGAAACCACGGCTAAATTACGTTCATTTGGCGACTACGATATTAGTTTATTTTTAGATACACCTTCTTTTATGGAATGCTTCCCTATTACCATTTTAGCAGATGAAGAAAAGGAAAAAGAACGATTAACTAAACGTATCGGCCCATTAGCAATAAAATATTTAACGCCTCAAAAATTAACTACTGTAGGAGAAGAAATAACCATAACATTTGAGCTTATTGATTCTAGAACTATGGAAACTGTTACTGGTTTAAATGATGTTCGGTTAATGACTATGAATAGTTTTGGGAAAGGTAATAGTAAAATCATTGTTAAAGAAACTAAAATAAAGGGCACCTATTCTACTCGTTTAAAGCTTGAATACGAAGGCGTTCATTATGCTTATGTAGAATGTAGCTCCAAGGGCTTAAGTTTTAACAACCCACAATTCTTAGTGCTATACGCCTCAAAAAAATAAAGTAATTAGATATGAAAACGATAAAAAATATAGTTCCAGTTTTAACCTTATTATTACTATTTCAAGTCACTTTTTGTCAAACTGAAAAAGCAGCATGCTGTGCAACTAAAGTTAAAGCCTGCGAAAGTGAAAAAAAGTTCTCTTTAGGTGATATGAAAGATATTCCTAATGTTAAGCTTATCAACCAAAATGGAGAAAATGTTAACTTTTATGATTTAATAAAAGGTAAAGTAGTCGCGCTTAACTTCATTTTCACTAGTTGTAAAACTATATGCCCACCAATGGGTGCAAATTTTTCAAGTCTTAAGAAGAAAATGGCTAAACGAATTGATAGTTCGGAATTAGTAATGCTTACCATAAGTATTGACCCCTTAACCGATACTCCTGAACGCTTAAAGGCCTGGAGTGAGCAATTTGAAGCTGGTCCTGGCTGGACATTACTCACGGGTACCAATAGAGACATAAATTCTTTATTAAAAAAATTAGAAGTATACACTGCTTTAAAAGAAGAACATGCCCCGATAATATTATTAGGGAAAGAAGGAACTAATAAATGGATCAGAACAAATGGATTAACTAACTCACAAGAATTAGCAAATACATTGGAAAATTTTTTTGATGAAGAAGTTACTCTCACTAAAAAAAAGGTCATCAAAAAAGAAAATAGTGATAAAAAATACTTTACTAATGTTGTTCTTATTAATCAATTTGGAGAAAATAAACGTCTATATAAAGATTTATTGAAGGACAAAATTGTAATTATCAATCCGTTTTTTTCAGAATGTACTGGGGTTTGTCCTGTTATGAATTTAAACCTAGAAAAAATTCAAGAACATCTAGGTGATAAACTTGGAAATGAAGTGCATATCCTATCGCTAACTGTAGATCATAAAACGGACACTCAAGAAATTTTAAATGAATACGCCAAAAAATATCACGCCAAAAAAGGTTGGCATTTTCTTACTGGAGAAAAGGATAACATTGAGTTTGCCTTACAAAAACTCGGGAAAAGCGTTGCTAATAGAGAAGCCCATGATGCTATCTTTTTAGTTGGAAATTTAAACACCAAACTATGGAAAAAAGTAAATGGATTAGCTAATATAGATGATATTATCGCTCAAATTGATAGTGTTTTAAATGATGGTGCTAATTAATCATTTATGAAAAGAGAACACTATACATATCTCTTACTTATTCTATTTGTTTTTGTTGCTGCTAACAAACCTACGAATGTTTATAGTAAACTTACCGATCGTCAAAAAGCAGGAAAAAAAGTTTACACTAAAGGCATTGGGACTACAAACATAAAAATAACAGCAAATATGTCTGGTGTTAATGTGCCAGCGACAATCATGACATGTGTTAATTGTCATAATGCTAAAGGCACTGGAAACCCTGAAGGTGGGATAACGCCTTCAAACATAACATGGGAGTCGTTAACTAAAAGTTATGGTGGTAAACGACAAGATGGTAAAAATCGTCCTGCGTATACTGAAAAAACTTTGCGTAAAGTTATAACCACAGGAATAGATCCAGCTGGAAACCAATTACACTCTGTTATGCCTAAATATAACATGAGCAGAGAAGATATTGATAACCTAATCGCCTATTTAAAAGTTATTGGAGAGGATAATGTTCAAGGTGTCACACCTATCGCTATTAAAATTGGTTTTGCATTACCTGGTTCTATCAATTCTGAAAATGCACGTGCTGTAAAAAAAATTGTAAACGCATATACCACCGAAATTAATAATACTGGTGGAATTTATAACCGAAAATTAACCCCTGTATTTTATGAAAATAAAACAAATATTAATGATGATGATGTATTTATGCTTACTGGTTTTGATGATTCTTTTAAAGTAAATGTAGATGAAGATCTTTTAATCCCAGCTTTACTTTCTTATTCAAAAACTACTGTCCCAAATGGTTTTAATAACAAAAATGTATTCTACCTACACCCTAGCCTTGTTGCTCAAAACATGTCTCTAGTAACATTTTCTAAAAAGAAAAAATTTACAAAAGAGGAAACCTCACCTTCCATACTATTTTATGATGATGAAACACGAAAACATACTGCTAAGAAAATAGAAGAAAAATATCGTAAAGAATTTAATACCACACCATTTATTACGGCTATAAACGAACATAATATTAATGAAATTGTTAAAAACAAAACCATAAAAACGGGAACAACGCTCCATTTTATCGGTCCACATTATATAGGACATAAATTATTAATTGCTTTAAATGAAGCTGGAAAATTCCCATATATTTTTCTATCAGGAAGTATTTCTAGCATTAATGTTTTTAATATCCCTAAGGCTTTTAAAAACAATGTCTTTATTGGTTACCCATCTTGGATTTCTGAAAAAACTGTATCTGGAATTAAAAAATATGACTATCTAAAAAATAAATATTCCTTAGAATACAAATGGAAAGGAAACCAATTAGATGCACTAACAATGTTATTAACCATTGAAGAATGCCTAAAACGAATTGGTCAAGATTTAACTCAAGAACTTTTTATTGAAGAATTAGAAAATCTATATGAATTCCCAACAGGACTTATTCAGCCAATAACGTACACTCCCAATAAACGTGTAGGAAACGCTACTATGTACATTACAAGTTATGACTCAGTAAGTGAACAAATGAACTTAATTACCACTATTAATAGTAGGGAATAACGATATGAACAAAGAAGTAAAAATAGTTGTTTCAATTTCAGAATGGAATCAGTTAGATGAATTATCGATGCTAACAGACGCTATAGATCTTGTAGAAGTTAGAGCGGATTTAATTGATATTGCATTAGTTAAAGGCTATACTAACAAGCCTTTAATTTACTCCTTAAGGAGTACTGAAGAAGGTGGCTCTTTTAAAGGCTCTTTTGAAGAAAGAAAAAAATTGTTATTAAACGCAGCAAAAGATTATGATTATATTGAACTAGAAGGTGAACGCGATTTAGTACCTGAGTTACTCAATAATATTCCCGAAGAAAAGAGAAGAATCACTTGGCATGGTTCCTCTAAAAATTATTCTAGCCTTCATGAAAAATTAACTAAATATCTACAAACACCTGCTAGTCTTTATAAAATCGTTGTCCATACTAATCGTCATGAAGATGCTGTGTTTACTACTTGTTTACTAAACGCTTTTAGCTCTGATTCAATAGTAGCATATGCAGTAGGTCCTATGGTAAAATGGACACATGTAATCACACCTTTTTTAGGCGCTCCAGAAGTACCAGCAACAATAAGAAGTAACACTAGCTCAACTTATTATTTTACTCCAGATCAACTAATAGAACACTACGGATTGCCTTCCGTATATCCAATTAGTCAAGTTTTCGGGATAGTTGGAAATCCAATTTCAACTTCAATATCTCCTAAACTTCATAATGAAGCTTATCGCATATTAGGCCTCCCCTACTTATACTTACCTTTTTATGCTGAAGACTTTCAAAATTTCAGGAATAGTATCATGGAAAACAAAAATTTCCCAATTACACTGTCAGGCTTAACTGTGGTTTCTCCATTTAAAAAAAATGCTTATAAAGCTTCTAAATCAACAGGGAATAATGATGATACAATAGCTAAAGCATGTAATGGGCTTGTAAGAGAAAAAAACGAGTGGAAAGGATTTAGCACCGATGCGTTAGGTGCTATTGAAACTTTAAACCGAGTTGATAATTGGAAAGAAAAAAGAATTGTAATCGTAGGCTGTGGCGGCACAGGACAAACCATCGCTGTAGCGTTAAAAAAGCTAGGTATTACAACTACTCTAGTTAATAGAACTATCGAAAATGGAGAAAGGATCGCAACTAGTTTAGAATTGCCTTTTATTTCTCTAGATAAATTTCAAGCGTGTTTTTTTGACATCATTATTCATACTACTCCATTAGGGAAGAATAGTGGTGAAATACCTTTTGATATTACTCAAATAAATTCAGACAGTTTTGTTATTGACCACGTGTGTCCAATTGGAGAAAAAACTGAGCTTGTAAAATATTGCGAACTCTGTAATATAAAAGTAATCGGTGGTCGAGACATTGCAAGAATTCAAATCAAACAGCAATTTAAATGTATTACTGGTATTGATAGTCCAAATAATGAAAAAATAAAACATAAACTAAAAATAAACTAGATGCAAACAACCAATTTAGCTTGTTCAAAAAAAGATGATATCGTCTCGGAATTTTATCATGAATGGGGCACCGAAATAGAAACACTTTTAGGTGAGTGGATAAATGTAAACCCAAAAACTGGTCAAATAGTACGCCTAAAAGTTCTTCCTAAAGAAGAAGGAATAGAATTACACTGCTATGGAAAATTAGAGCAAGGTGAAAACGATTGGGGTATCGCTCCATGTGAGCTATTTAGTGACAATGTAGGATCCCCAGTACTAGAAGGATTTATATGTAATTACGATTTCGGTTTTATAAAGATCAATATTGTAGGTAACATAAAATATGGTGTAATCGTGATACAATCTTACAATACTTTCAAAGATGGGAGTAATCGTAATAATTACATGTCACGTGAATTCTTTCGCAAAAAATAACGGTAAAAAAACAAAAATGAAAACAGCAGAACAAAAAAACAAAGTTGACCTTTCTTACTATTTAGGAACCTGGGTGAATTCATATGAAAAAGCAAGAGTTATTGAATCATTCACCTTTTCCGAAAACAATGGAAAAATACAAATGACCGTTAAAAACTCTAAAGTCGGATTCTATAGTGGTAACTGGGGTTCCGGCGAATTAAAACCCCATTCCTATGCTCCAGATACAAATGATGTAGTCGCTTTTCAAGCACGTTTTGAATTAGAAGATATGGATGCTTTTTTAGCTATAAACGAAAATAAAGGGCTTTTAATTATTGCTGCTTATTTTACTTTCAAACAATCAGATGATCGATCAGATTGTTTTGTTCGCGAGTTTTTCTATAAAATATAAAATTATGATAGAGCAAGAATTAAAAATAAATACAATAGACAGCTTAGCTCTCTTAAAAAGAATAACATTCAAAAAATTTGCTTCAAGAGCAACATTTTATGATGAATCGTATAGTTTTCCTAAAGAAAATTTTAAAGATTTATTCTCTGAAGGGTTAATTGCACCTACTATATCTAAAGAATTTGGAGGATTAGGTTTAGGATATAACAAAGGTAACATTCGTGATTTATGGGCCATGACTACCGAAATTGCTAAAGCAGATATGTCTACAGCTCGTTGCTGGGAAGGACATAATAATGCTTTAATGCTTATTGATAATTTAGGCACTTATACTCAAAAAGAAAAATGGTTTTCAGGAGTTGTAAATAAAGGTGAAATATGGACTGTTTGGAGTGGTGAACCACTTTTAAAAACACCTGGTCAAAAAGCAAACCTAGGTACAACCGTTACCGAAACAGAAAATGGATACCTTATAAATGGCTCAAAAGTTTTTTGCTCAAGTGCACCTGGAGCTACATGGGCAAACTTATTAGTAAACACAGCAGGTTCAGGTGGGGCTCGTCATGCAGATGGATCACCAGA
>NVVR01000079.1 GCA_002733415.1 Kordia sp.
AAAAGATAACCGTAACTAAGGCTATGCTTATATTTTTAAACTCAACTAAATCTAAAATAATTCAATTTACTTATGAGCACCTTGAAATTTAATTGGTATTAACGTGTGTAGTAATGAAAATCAGTGTCTATATTTTTAAATACAATCTTATTTCTTTTTATTTCATCTCTTACAAAGCTTGCAAAAAGCTTCCTTAAAATATTATAACGCTCCGATTTAAATTGGTTATTATTCACCAAGTCATGCATTTCTTGTTGAACAGACTCTAACTTAAAAAAAACTTCATCCGCTACATTATATGCGCTGTCATTTATATATATGTCCTTTTTCATTTTTATATTATTTTTTAGATACACAAAGAACTATTATTATCAACTAAAAAAACAAAATGAATACTACTATAACACTACTACAGTAGTTGTTTATTATTGAATTAAAGCAGTCAATACATATCCTACTTTCAATTTATTACTATACTTATTTTTATTTATAGGAAATAAAAAATATTTTCTATTTCATTACATATAACACTTATATTCTAGACAAATTAAAATAACCTATAGCACTATAGATAAATTAAATTAAACTTTACATCTAAGCTGTTTTTCTATGTGTATATTTGCAACAGAAAAAATAATAATCAATTTAAAAACATATAACATGGCTGTATTAGTAGGAAAAAAAGCACCTCAATTCAACGCACAAGCAGTAATCAACGGAAATCAATTTGCTGAAAACTTTTCATTAGAGCAATACTTAGGAAAAAAAGAAGTAATCTTATTCTTTTACCCAAAAGATTTTACGTTCGTTTGCCCAACTGAATTACATGCTTTCCAAGAAAAATTAGCTGATTTTGAATCAAGAAACGTTGCTGTTGTTGGAGTATCTACCGATACTGAACAATCTCACTACGGATGGTTACAAGTAGAAAAAGGTCAAGGTGGAATTAAAGGTATTACGTATCCTTTAGTTGCTGATACCAACAAAACTATTTCTGCTAATTTTGATGTATTAGCTGGTGATATGTATTACAACGATGAAGGATTAATGGTTGCTGAAGGAGAATTAATTGCTTATAGAGGATTATTTTTAATCGATAAAAAAGGAATTGTACGTCACCAATTAGTAAACGACTTACCATTAGGAAGAAATGTTGATGAAGCATTACGTATGGTAGATGCTTTACAGTTTTTTGAAGCTAACGGAGAAGTTTGTCCTGCAAACTGGAGTAAAGGAAAAGACGGTATGCAAGCTAATCACGCTGCAACTGCTGAGTACTTAGCACAAAACTAAGCAATCTATCTTAAGATATTTCTAAAAGCTGTCTGAAAAGACAGCTTTTTTTATGTTAACTCCGCTAGAAAATTGAATCTTATTAAATATTTATCTATCAGAGTACTTTAATTAATTTACCTATCAAATATTTACTTCTATAATTATTCACTTTTCTCTGAAATTCTTTCGATAATCAATAGATTTTGACGTACTTTGAAACACAAAATCAACTACCTTGGTGCAAGCACACCAGGTCTCAATAATCAATATCATTTTGTTCGGGGAAAGCCTCGGGTAATTAACCCCACTAGTGGGATAAAAAAAATAATTATGGCAACTGTAACTTTAAAAGGAAATAAAATAAATACATCAGGGAATTTACCAAAAGTTGGTAGTCAAGCCCCAAATTTCACATTAGTAAAAACCGATTTATCTACTGCTACGTTATCTGACTATAAAGGTAAAGCAGTAGTATTAAATATTTTCCCTAGTATAGATACAGGAACTTGTGCACAATCGGTAAGAGAATTTAATAAAGATCTTAATGAAATAGATGACATAACTGTTTTATGTATTTCAAGAGATTTACCTTTTGCACAAGCACGTTTTTGTGGTGCGGAAGGACTAGAAAATGTTATTAACTTATCTGACTTTAGAGATAATAGTTTCGGAAAAGCATATGGTTTAGACTTTATTGATGGGCCGTTAGAAGGATTACATTCAAGAGCTATTGTTGTAATTGATGAAAATGGAATCATTACACATACTGAACAAGTAAGCGAAATTGTTGATGAACCAAATTATAAAGCTGCTTTTGAAGCAATTTAATCATAAATTACGCTAAAAGTAGATGATAACACAAAACGATAATTTTATTCTTGGTAGAATTAAAGGAGCAAAATATGCACTTAAAGGTGCTATTATTTTACTCCGCACCGAAGCAAGTATACAAGTGCAGTTCATTATTGCAAGTATATTAACATTTGTTGGTTTCTATTATGAAATTTCTGCTAACGAATGGATGTTTCAAATATTTTCGATTGGACTAATAATGAGTCTTGAAGGGTTAAACACTGCTATTGAAGAAATTGCTGACTTTATTCACCCTGAATTTCATAATAAAATTGGACTTATTAAAGATCTTGCCGCTGGCGCTGTTTTTATTGCAGCTACAACTGCAACAATAGTAGGTTTAATTATCTACGTTCCAAAAATAATTGCAGCGTAAACCATTTATTCTAGCATGGCAAAAAGAAAAGAAAAGAAAAGTAAGCTTCCTAAAATTAGTTCACCAAATATTACTCTTAATAAGCAACAAAAAACCATTCTTGGTAGTTTTTTATTCCTTTTAGGAATACTCATTTGTATTGCATTTATTTCATATCTTTTTTCTTGGAAAGTAGATCAAAGTGAAATAGGGCACTTAACTCGATCTACAAATACTGAAAATGTCACCAATATATTTGGTGCTACAATTTCACATTTTTTCATCTACAAAGGCTTTGGTATTGCTTCTATCCTATTTGCTATATTAATTAGCTTATCTGGGATAACAATACTATTAAACACCAGTATAGAGGCGCTAAAGAAAAGATGGTTTTGGGGAGTTCTTATTGCCATATGGATTTCAGTATTCTTAGGTTTTTTCAATACTTCTATTCTTAGCGGAACTATTGGTTTTGAAACCAATGATTTTTTACAAGATTATTTAGGTAAAATAGGAACAGCTATTTTATTATTATTTTTCTTTATAACATATTTAATTACTCGATTTAAAATAACAACCGATGTTATTAGTTCTTTTCTAAATAGCCCTAAAAAAGAGACTGACACTACTGATCTGGAAGAAGAAAAAAACCAAAACAACAATTCTATTACAGAAGATTCTGATGAAGCAATAATTTCTGAATTCGTCAACGAAAATACAGTTTCTACTGACCCCCCCTTATCAAAAGAAGGCTCATTTAAAATAGAAAAACCAATTACAGAACATGCACCAGTTAACAAAGACCCAAAAGAAGAAATCATTATCAAGAGTTCTTCAGATGATGATTTATCGATGAAGGTTGAAGTAATGGAGGAAGAAAAGACTGTAGCTGATAATTTATCTAATAAATTGGTAGCTGATTTTGGAGAGTTTGATCCTACCCTAGAGTTAAGTAACTTTAAGTTTCCTACAATTGACTTATTAAAAGATTATACTGGAGGAAAAGGAATTACCATAAATCAAGAAGAGTTAGAAAACAATAAGAACCAAATTGTTACTACGCTAAAAAATTATAAAATTGAAATTGCAAGCATTAAGGCGACTGTTGGACCAACAGTAACTTTGTATGAAATTGTACCTGAAGCTGGAGTTCGAATTTCTAAAATTAAAAACTTAGAAGATGATATTGCTCTTTCTTTAGCAGCACTTGGGATACGTATTATTGCACCAATGCCTGGAAAAGGAACAATTGGTATTGAAGTACCAAACAATAATCCACGAATAGTTTCTATGCGTGCGGCTATTTCTTCAAAGAATTTTCAAGAAGCAGAAATGCAATTACCTATAGCTTTTGGAAAAACCATTAGTAACGAAACAATGGTGGTTGATTTAGCTAAAATGCCCCACTTGTTAATGGCAGGTGCTACTGGTCAAGGAAAATCTGTAGGGTTGAATTGTATTTTAGCATCTCTATTATATAAAAAACATCCTGCAGAAGTTAAATTTGTTTTAGTTGATCCTAAAAAAGTTGAATTGACATTATTCAACAAGATAGAACGTCATTATTTAGCAAAATTACCTGATAGTGAAGAAGCAATTATTACTGATAATTCAAAAGTAATCAATACATTAAATTCATTATGTATTGAAATGGACAACAGGTATGAAATGCTTAAAAATGCGTACTGTAGGAATATTGTCGAATATAATAAAAAATTCAAGGAACGAAAATTAAATCCAAATGACGGACATAAGTTTTTGCCATACATTGTATTAGTAGTCGATGAATTTGCTGATTTAATCATGACTGCTGGTAAGGAAGTAGAAACTCCTATAGCACGTTTAGCGCAATTAGCAAGAGCCATTGGTATTCATTTAATTATCGCAACTCAAAGACCTTCAGTAAATGTTATTACCGGTATGATTAAGGCTAACTTCCCAGCTCGTGTTGCTTTTAGAGTAATGTCAAAAATTGACTCTAGGACAATATTAGATAGTGGTGGAGCTGACCAATTAATTGGTCGTGGAGATATGTTGTACACTCAAGGAAACGAACTTATTCGTATACAATGTGCCTTTGTTGACACACCTGAGATTGAAAAAATAACTGATTTTATTGGTTCTCAAAAAGCATATGCTGATGCATATTTACTACCAGAATATACAGGTGAAGAGGGTGGCACGGATCTTGATAATAATATTTCAGAGCGTGATAAACTATTTAGAGAAGCTGCAGAAGTGTTGGTTACAGCACAACAAGGTTCAGCTTCTTTATTACAACGTAAATTAAAATTAGGATATAATAGAGCAGGAAGATTAATTGATCAACTGGAAGCCGCTGGAATAGTTGGGCCATTTGAAGGTAGTAAAGCTCGACAAGTTTTAGTTCCTGATTTAATAGCACTTGATCAATTATTAGCAAACGAATAATAGAAATAATTATGAAAAAATATTTAGCAATTTGTCTAGTCATATTAATTAACATTTCAGGATTTTCTCAGAATTCAGAAAAAGCAAAAAAATATTTAGATGAAGTATCCAATAAAGTAAAAAGCTACAAAAATATTAGCATTGATTTTAAGTACAGTTTAAATAATGATGCCGAAAATATAGAGCAGAGCTATAAAGGAACTGTCTATTTAAAAAAAGAACAGTACCTACTAAATTTATTAGGAGTAACAAGTTTATTTGACGGTCAAAAATTATACACTATTAATAGTGAAGATGAAGAAATCACTATAACTAATGCATCTGATGAAGAAGATAACATGAATACACCTTCAAAAATGTTATCATTTTTCAAAGAGGGGTTTACTTATGTTTGGGATAAAAAACTACCCATAAAAGGACGTTCTATACAGTATATAAAACTAATACCAATAGATACTAATTCAGAAAATAAGTACATTCTTTTAGGGATAGATGCCAATACAAAAAACATTTATAATACAATACACAAAGGGAAAAACGGTACCGTTACAACATTAACTGTTAATAGTTTTAAAACTAATCAACCTATCTCGGAAAGTTTATTTATTTTTGACAGAAATAAATACAACGATTACTATTTTAACGAGTAAGCTATCTTGAAAATACTAGACCGATACATTTTAACAACGTTTTTAAAAACCTTTTTTAGCGTTTTTACTATACTTATATTCATTTTTATATTACAATCAGTTTGGCTGTTTGTAAAAGAATTAGCGGGGAAAGATTTAGACTTAATAATTGTTTTTAAATTTCTAGTTTACTTACTCCCTACCCTAGTCCCACTTATACTTCCATTAACGATATTATTGACATCAATAATGATCTTCGGTAATTTTGCTGAGAATTATGAATTTGCAGCAATGAAATCAGCTGGAATGTCATTACAACGAGCTATGAGAGGGGTGTCAATTTTTATACTACTCTTAAGTATCACTACATTCTTTTTCGCAAATAATGTAGTGCCTTGGGGAGAATACAAATCCCGGAATTTAAGAAGGCAAATCGCCGTACAATCTCCAGCTATGGCCATTGCAGAAGGTCAGTTTAATTCTATCAGTGATAAAATTACAATTAAAGTAGATAGGAAATATGGCGACAACAACAATTTACTAGAAAACGTTATTGTATTCTTTACCAAAAACAACAAAAATACTACCGTAATAAAAGCCAAGACTGGAGAAATAACTTCAAACAAAAAGTCAAACACGTTGCAATTAATATTATACGACGGAAATTACTACAATGACACTTATAATAAAGACCCTAAAAAAAGAAAAAAGAGACCACACGTAAAGAGTTACTTCAAAAAATACACCAAAAATTTTGACCTTTCAAAGCTTAATAAAACAGATAAGATTGTAGATGTTGTTACTTACAGAATGTTAAAAATTAACGAACTAATCCCTACGATTGATTCATTAGAACAAAAAATAGCTTCTGAAAACAATAAAGATCTCAATAACCTATACAATGGTTATCAATTACATAAAAGCAGAAATAATGAAATTAAAAAATTAAAAATTAAAAAGGAAATAAATTTTGATTCTTCATTAATTAGCCGAAAAACTCTAAAAGAAGACCTGCTAATTGGAAATAAAAAAAGCCCTAAAAATTATAAAATAATAAAGGATACTATTCCTGTTTTTAACAAAGACTTAATTACTCTTTTCAGTAATTATCAAAAAAAAGAAATCTATCATTTTGCAAGTGCTAATAGTCAAAATTCATATACCCAAATAGAAAACCGTGAAAAATGGCTTGAATTGAAAACCACTAATTTAAATAAACACAAAATTGCATTTCATAAGAAAATCGCACTTGGTTTCTCTTGTTTTATTCTATTTTTTATTGGAGCTCCATTAGGTGCAATTATACGTAAAGGAGGAATGGGTTTGCCGATGGTATTAGCAATATTACTCTTTTTAACATATTATTTTATAGGCCTATTTGCTGTAAACAGTGCAGAAAAAGGGGCGTTACCAACTTTTTTAGGAGCTTGGCTGTCTACTATTATCCTGTTACCACTTGGTATTATATTAACCAAAAATGCTACTTCAGACAAAGGAGTTTTTAATACCGATGGAATTACTGGTTTCTTTAATACTATTTGGAATAAAATATCAAAAAACAAAAAAGGAGATTCTAATCTTACTTAACTACAACTAAAATGACAACAACGAATAACAGTACAACAATTAAACTTGACAATATACATGATGCCATTGATGATATCAGACAAGGAAAAGTAATTATTGTTGTTGATGATGAGGACAGAGAAAATGAAGGTGATTTTTTAGCTGCAGCTGAAAAAATAACTCCTGAAATGGTTAATTTTATGGCTACCCACGGTAGAGGGTTAATTTGCGCCCCTCTAACCGAAAAAAGATGTGATGAGTTGAAGTTGAATATGATGACTAGCAATAGTTCTGACCCTATGGAAACCGCATTTACAATTTCGGTAGATTTAAATGGAAAAGGAGTTACAACTGGTATTTCTGCAAGTGATAGAGCCCTAACTATTCAGGCTTTAGTAAAAGAAGAGACTAAACCACATGATTTAAACAGACCTGGACATATTTTCCCATTAAAAGCAAAAGAAGGTGGTGTATTGCGTAGGACTGGACATACCGAGGCTGCAATTGACTTTGCTCGTTTAGCTGGCTTAAAACCAGCTGGAGTGATTGTAGAAATCATGAATAGTGATGGTTCAATGGCACGTTTACCTCAATTAATAGAAGTAGCAAAAAAGTTTGATCTAAAAATTGTTTCTATTGAAGACTTGGTTGCCTACAGAATGGAACACGATTCATTGATAGTAAAAAAAGAAGACTTTGAAATACAAACTCGTTTTGGAACGTATAGATTACGAGCTTACAAGCAAACCACCAATAACCAAGTGCATTTAGCACTAACAAAAGGGACCTGGACAGAAGACGAGGCAGTTACAGTTCGTGTGACTTCTACCCTAGTAAACAATGATATATTAGATACGCTTACCTTTAATACTGACAAGAAATTAGAGGGGATTTTTAATTTAATAAATAAATCTAAAAAAGGAGCTTATGTATTCATTAATCAAGAAAGCCCTTCTTTAAATTTATTAAATAGGCTGAAAAAATTAAAATCTAACCAATCAGAAGGTAATATTAGAGCACCAAGAATAAAAATGGATATAAAAGATTTTGGTATTGGAGCTCAAATACTACACGATTTAGATATCCATAAACTAAACCTAATATCAAACTCCAGTCAACATGAAAAACGTGTTGGTATGATTGGATACGGGCTAGAAATTGTAGATTACACTAATTATGAATAAACAATAACTCTGACGTCCTGAAATAGCATCACACTTGTTTTTTGTGTAACGCTATTTCAGGACGTCACATATCAATACTAAAAAAGCCACTCCATTTGAGTGGCTTTTTTTTATGGTAAAAGTAGCACAGCTACTCTTTCAAATTCTTATAGCGTATTTATAATGATAAAAACATCTCTAATAACTGCTCTCTGTTCATTACTAAAGGTGGTGCAAAACGGATACTATTATCATTTGTTTTGTACACAAAAACCTACAAACTATAATCAAAAAAATAAATTATAGTTCCCCGGAATTTATTTTAACCTACGCGGGAATATACCTATTTGAAAAGAAAAAAAAGTAAGGATTTTACTTACTCATCATAAATATTTTTTTACTATGAGCCCTAAATATTAGTCACACAGTTACCACACAAAAGTGCTTCGCTATTGTATTTTTTGAAGTCACTAAAAAAAGATATAAACACAATTGTGATTGTATCATAGTTAGGCAATAATCCCTTTTATTTCTAAAGATAATTAAATTCTTCTTGTAATCGTTTTATAGCAAAAAATGAATAAATTCGTACAGTAGACAATATGGAACTAATTCTGGTCAATACTTTATAAATAATATTAATAAATGAAAAGTTTGTACAATTGTTCACGACAGATAATAATCATCTTATCTCCTATTCTTCTAATCCTTGGAATATTTGCAATGATTATGGTTGGATCAGCCGGACATAGCATTCCCAATAATACTGAATTAGGGATATTTCTAATTTATTTTATTGGCTTACCTATTTCTTTATTTAAAAGAAAATCTAATAAACATGTAGGAATACTATTTTTAGTTTTATCTATAATGTTATTAATAATCGGTTTGGCTTGTATCTTCTACCAATTATATGATCTTATTACTAATAGATTCGATACATACCCATTTGTTGTTAGCTCAATTGCTCTAACTTTATTCATTATCACCTTGATAGGTAGCATTTATGAATTAAAAACTATGCCTAACAAAACTTATAAATAATACGGGTTTTGGTGTATAATCCGAGGAGTAGTTTTATATTTACATAGTCGCCAAATCTTTTAATTTACTCACCTCCTTTCTTATTTAATTTAGAGGTGTTCATGATTTAAAAATTGGCTTTTATAAAACGACAAATTTAAAAACAAAATAAAAAAGCTCATGGCTTGTGTCGACACGAAAATCCGCGGATTTACTGCCCCGTACTATTCATGGCTAAACGTTACCCTCAATAAAATTAGATACTACAAATAGTTTTATTTATTACTGAATAATAACAAAATGATTATAGAACAAGAGCAGAAATTTAAAGTAGTACTTTCTGAAATAGAAGGAAAAATTAATGAACAAAGTTTTTTTAATAAGTTCTTAGAATTGTATCCCGAAGTTTGGAAAAAACATAAAATTACGTTTTCAAAATTTAATAGAAGTAATCAATTTGGACAAACAATTCCGTTGCCAAAACCTGAAGTTTCTTTACGAAAAGAAATTAGGATATGGCTACAAAAACAATAAATAACACGTGTTTTGGTGTGTGAAATTTAAGGAGTGTTTATCTTTAAATTCATCACCAAACCTTTTAGCTTGCTTTAAAAATATAACAAACTAAAAAAGCCACTCAAATTGAGTGGCTTTTTTTATCTCTTAATAGCAATGCTATCTGTTTATTCAAATTCTTTAAACGTTTTTGTAATGATTGAAACACAATCTAATAATTGTTCTCTGTTCATTACTAAAGGAGGTGCAAAACGAATGATGTTACCATGTGTTGGTTTTGCTAGTAAACCGTTATCACGTAACTTCATACATATGTTCCAAGCGGTATCACTATCTTCTGTATCGTTAATTAATACAGCATTTAATAATCCTTTCCCTCTTACCAAAGTAGCTATAGAACTTGTTTCAATAAACTTGTTCATTTCAGCTCTGAATAGTTGTCCTAATTCTTCAGCATTTTCAGCTAATTTTTCGTCTTTAACCACTTCTAAAGCAGCAATTGCTACTGCAGCAGCAACTGGATTCCCTCCAAAAGTACTTCCGTGGTTTCCTGGTTGAATAACATCCATAATGTTATTGTTAGCAAATACTGCAGATACAGGATAAACTCCCCCACTTATTGCTTTCCCTAATATTAAAATATCTGGTTTCGCATCTTCATGATCTACACAAACTAATTTACCTGTACGTGCAATACCTGTTTGTACCTCATCAGCAATAAACAATACATTGTATTTGTTACATAATGTTTTTACTCCTGCTAAGTATCCTTCTTTTGGCACATAAACTCCAGCTTCCCCTTGAATAGGTTCCACCATGAATCCTGCAATATTTTTATTGCTTTTAAAAGTCTCCTCTAAAGCATTTAAATCGTCATATGCAATTTTAATAAACCCATTTGTAAAAGGCCCAAAGTTTTTTCTTGCTATAGGATCATTTGAGAAAGAGATAATTGTAGTTGTTCTTCCGTGAAAGTTATTTTCGCAAACTACTATTTCTGCTTTGTTTTCAGCAATACCCTTTACCTCATAAGCCCATTTTCTACATAATTTCAATGCAGTTTCAACAGCCTCAGCTCCAGTGTTCATTGGTAAGATTTTATCAAATCCAAAAAGTTCTGTAGCATATTTTTCATACTTCCCTAACACATCATTATAGAATGCTCTTGAAGTTAATGCTAATCTCTTTGCCTGATCAACCATTGCGTTAACAATTTTCGGGTGACAGTGTCCTTGGTTTACTGCAGAATACGCCGATAAAAAATCGTAGTATTTTTTTCCTTCTACATCCCATACAAATACTCCTTCACCTTTAGTTAATACTACTGGTAATGGGTGGTAGTTGTGAGCACCATGCTTGTCCTCTAATTCAATTGCTTGTTGTGATGTTACTTGTTGTTCTAAAACAGCCATTTTTTAAATAATTTAAAATAAATAAAATAACCATTCCTTCTCTACCTTTATCCTTTCGAAGACTCGAAAATTCAGCGTGGGAGAGAAATCATCCCTGAAAGTTCTGCAAATTAATAAATCTTATTTGATTATTATAAAATTATATACAAAACCTACTAATTATGTGGTGTGTGGTTAGAAATTAAATCAATATCCTCGGTGCAAGCACGCGAGGTATGAAGCAACACTAATACCAATTAAAATTCCAAATGCACAATTAAATAGTTTCTTTTATATCTATTTGTCGCTTAAAAAGATAACCGTAACTAAGGCTATGCTTATATTTTTAAACTCAACTAAATCTAAAATAATTCAATTTACTTATGAGCACCTT
>NVVR01000080.1 GCA_002733415.1 Kordia sp.
AAACGTCAATATTTACAGTACACTAACTATATTTATTAAGTATTTTACTAACTTGTGCATATAATAGATATAAACGTAATTACGTTTATATAATTGTTGGCGGTAATGTGAAAAAACCTCAAATTGAAAAAGAGAATACTGAATTTATGGACAAAATTATAAGCTCGTTTATCGATTCAGTTATCGAACAAAAAAAACTACAATTTTCAACTAGTGAGAGTGATTTTGACAGTCTATTATTTGAGAACAATATACTCAAGTTAGAAAAGGATAAAATATCAATATCTGACTATCATTCAATATCGACCCACTTCTTAAAAAAGTATAAAGAAAAATTAGATTTTAAAATTAGTGACGAATTTAACACTAATGCGGATTTTATAAAGAATGTAAAAGAAGATTTCACAAATAATGGTTACGTTCCTGACTATCATATATTAGAAAAGGAAATTTGGAAATCTATAATAAAAGAATCCAATTCTGAATCCAAGTGCTCTTTCAATGAATATCTAAAGTCAATAGATTTAGAAAACAAACCTGAAGAGGTATTTAGTTTTGTTGATTCATATTCAAATGTGTTACCAGAATTGGACTTAGTAGATAGCGTAATATTTGAAAACCTCCTTATCCTAACAGAAATCACAAAAAGTGATGCAGACTATAATCTAAATTTAGGCAACGTTCTGAATGGTATTAAGAGTAAATGTAAGGCTGACTACGATTTAGGTTTAGAACTATTAAACAAATCATTTACTTTAAATGAAGACAAGGAAAATATTATATCTGCTATTGTATCTGGACTCTACGAAAACAAGAAGATTGAATTCTATGACTCAATCCTAGACGATTTGATACAGAAAGATGATAAACTAAACCCTATTTTCTTTGGATTATCAAATGTTTCTGAAATTGAAGAAAATGAATGTAAATTATTTATCAACCTGATTAATAATTACAACAAAAAAGATTTATTAATAATCTCTATACTCTCACTTGCTTTTTCAATTCTAAAATCAAGTAATACAAAGTATCACAAGTTTTGTATTAAAGAATTAGAATCAGCTATCGAAAATGAAAAAACAGGTTACTACATTTTAAATAATTTAAACCAGCTAAACAATTTCAATCAAGAGAAAACTGAAATTGTAGTTAAATTAATAAATCAAGATTACTTTTCAATTAAAAAATATATAAACCCAATTAGTAATGTTTTTTGGCACTTAAAAGAATTTGAATCTTTCAAGAAGGTTGTATTAAGCATAATTGAGAATAAACCTTTTGAAAAATTTATTAAAAACTTTCAATCGTATTTTCATTCAGTAGATAAAACAGAATTAGACAAATTGACGATTGAACTCTTAACAGACAACCAAGCGAGTAAAAGAAACATTGGTATTGATATATTTAATCAATTATCAAGCTACAACCCTTATCAATTTACATTTAATATTTTAGAATTATCACATATTTTACAATATAAACTATGGGTGTCTTTAACTCAAGATTTCCACGAACCAAAAAATAGACTTATTGCTTTACTTCCTTTAATTGATTCAAAAAGTAAATTAATTAAGGAAAGTTTTTTATGTAAACTAGAAGAAATATCAGAAGACTATGGTGGTCACGTGACTAAAGTATTGGAAGAAAACCTTAACAAAGACAATCCTAATTATACTTTGGTGACAGAAAGGATAAAAAAATATATTGAAAATTACTATGGTAAAAACATTGATATAAAGAATTCTATTTCAGAATTAAACCCATATCATACTCATTATAAACACATAAAACATTTTGACGAATTGTTTTCTAAAAATATGAGTAAAACAGTAGATAAAGGTGCAAGAGAAAATAGTCTTCTTTCAATATTAGGAACTAATACTGTGCAATTATCTAAAGGTGGAGGTTGGCGTTTTGGAGCAAAGAAAGAAATCTCACAATTAGGAACGGTTGGAGCTAGCTTTACAATGCCAAGAAGTTACTTTATAAATCCAAATAAATTTGAACTTGAAAAAGGATATATAATTAGACAAGATTGGACAGATGAAGAATTTTTAGAAATTAAAACCTTTCTTGAAAATGAATAGCAATAGCATAATAGTCCGCGAATATCTAGCTTCATTAAAAGAAGATTCAGAATTAGATTATCTATTTCCGATTCTTTTAAATCTTATGGGTTTTAGAATTATTCAGACAGCAAAAGAATCAAAAGGGCAATCACAATACGGAAAAGATATTATTGCAGTTGGAAAGGATGAAAATGGAATCAAGCATAAATGGTATTTTGAATTGAAGGGTTATTCTGACAAAAACATAACGCAATCCAATTATTCAAAAGCAGATGGAATTAGAGAATCAATAATTGAAGCAAAAGATACTTTTTTCAGAGATTCTACTATTCCTGGATTTAATGAGTTACCAACAAAGATTGTAGTTGTTCATAATGGAGTTTTAAAAACTAATATCAGAGACACTTTTGAAGGTTTTATTTCACGAGAATTTAAAGAAGGTGAATTTGAACGCTGGGATATTTACCATTTAACAAATATTTTCAGCAAATACTTATTTAATGAATATTTACTTTCTGATGATGCAAGCAATAGATTACTAAAAAAAACTTTAGCCTTTTTAGATTCACCTGACAATGAATATTCAGAATTTAAAGAGTTAGTTACTATTCAATTCAATAAGGTTGAAAACGTAAAAAGCAGAGCATTCAAAAAATTATTTGCAACATTAAACCTGCTAAACTCAATTGTTTTTCATTATAGTAAAGAGAATAATTACTTAGTACCAGCTAAAGAATGCTCTAAATTTTTGATTCTGAAAACTTGGCATTGGATTTTAGTAAACAATTTACAAGACAAAAAACCAGTTGTCAAAGAATTTAAGAAGTTGCTTGCAAGTCAGTTCGAAATATTTGACAAATATTTTCAGAAAACTTTTTCTATTGCAAAAATTGAAAATGGTTTGTTTTCTGAATATGGTACTTTCTATGAAAAAATCGGATATCCTTTAAGATGCTTTGAATACTTAGACGACTTAATTTACTATTGCAGATTAAGAAATACAGTATTTGAATCAAAGAAAACCGAACGTTTAAAAAACAAACAGAAGGACTTAATCATTGAACTAATAGATAACAATAGTGGTTTTAATCGACCTATTTTTGATAATCATTCTATACCTATTATCCAATTATTTATATTTTTTTCAGACAAGAAATGTTTAAGACAAAAAGATGTTGAATTCCTTGCAGGATATTTTCAAAGTACGATTTCAAATCTAAGAATAGAAAAAATAAGACACGATAGACAACCAGAACTTCATAATAGAATTGATCCAATAATAGAATTTGTTGCTACTGGTGTAAAACCAGAAGATTATTGTGATACTTCTTCTATATTACTAGCAATTCTATTGGAAATCACTTTAATATTTAATTCAAAAGACCTATTCAATGAAATCTTATCATTTATAGATGAAAGTCTAAGTTTGCAAATAGTATCTATTGATTTTACCAAATATAATGTTGAGCAATTACTATTTGAAAAACATTTACGCAGTGAATATTTTGTTGACTGCATTGAAAGAGTTCAAGACGGTCTGAAGCTTTTAAAAAATGAAGCTGATTTTAGCGAGTTCAAAAAATTAGTTCTAGAGAAAAAAGAATTACCAAACTCATACGAAACTGATACTTTAGGTCTTTCTTGCATTAGATATTTAGCACATAGTTATTTCAAAAATGAAATATTACCTGAAGAGTGGAGAGAATTAATTGAAGAAAAATAAAACACTACCGCCAACAATGTGTATAGTGCATAGCACCCTGCGGGATGCTACGACACCATACACGGAACGTTGTAGTTAATTACACATGAATATCGTTATACTGATAATACTTATAGGAGCTTGGGGAATAATTAGCAATTATCTCGTTAAAAAAAGTTTTACTATTAAAGATAATGAAAGAACATTCTCCCTAAAAGAGGATAAAATTGGATTGTTACGAAACTATTCTAATACATTGTTGTTTTCTGTTATTTTACTTTTTGTATTCTATAAATGCTTACTAAGTAAAGAATGGTTAAACTTATTTATTATTCCTTTTATTGGAATTATATTCTGGATGAATTACAAAGAAATTAAATCCTTAAAGCACATACAAGAATTTACAATTGATAAACTGAATAAAATCATTGTATTCAACTCCAAAAAAATTAATTTTGAAGAAATTAAAACTTTAGAATTTTATGAAGAAAGTTATGATAGTGATGCGTCAGAAAACTATTCTCTAAATTTAATTTTAAATAGAAATGAAAAAATACAGTTATTAAGCTTTAATAAACAAGTGGAAGGAGAGGATATTCTATATCAAATATCTAAAATATTAAATATTGATTGCCTCCACTTTATAAATCGAGGTTTACTTGAACCAAAAATAACCTCATATGTTTTTAGCTCTAACAGAAAAAATAACCACAACAAAACCTATAAATAATACGGTTTTTGATGCTTAATCCCTAAGCTTGTGTATATTTACAACTAACGCCAAATCTTTTAATTTGGCTTTTTTAAAACGACAAACTAAAAACAAAATCTAAAAGCTCATGGCTTGTGTCGACACGAAAATCCGCGAATTTTCTGCCCCGCACTATTCATAGCTAAACGTTATGCACAAGCTCAAAAAATGAGAAGTAAAAGAGAGAAATATAAATCTTGGATAATTTTCGGAAGCGGTTTTTTGACATTGCTTTTGATGAGTTTATTCCCTGTGGACGGCGGAGGTGTTTCCTTAATTTTTGTTTTAAGTGTTCCTATTCTAATTGCACTTTCAATAATTCTGGCTTTAATTTATAAATGGAGAGCAAAAAAGATTGAAACAAGATGGAAAAGAAATGTCTTGTTCACATCTTCTACTCTACTTGTATTATTTCTAACGTTTTACTTTTTCCCTTGCTCAGAATCCGACTCACCATGTCCTTGCAAAATAGTTGCTGAATCAGTAAAAGTTGCAAATAACTTTGAAGACGTAACTTATAATGATTTGTTTCTTAAAAAAAAGAAAAGCAACTATCCTTTAATAATTGCTGCTCAAAAGAAATTTAAAAGTCAAACTCCTAACGATATATACTACATTTCATATTTCCCTTCAGAAACATACTTAGCTGAAAAAGAATATGCGATTTACAATTCAAATGGATTATTAAAGTCCAAC
Organism: Kordia sp.; assembly: GCA_002733415.1. Classification (GTDB taxonomy): domain Bacteria; phylum Bacteroidota; class Bacteroidia; order Flavobacteriales; family Flavobacteriaceae. The sequence continues at coordinate 5,219 of NVVR01000080.1, forward strand.
AATAGTAATTTGTCAATCCAGCCAATTAAAAATAACTTGATTCAATACACTGAAATATTTAAAGGAGATACTATTTCATTCAAAGGGACAACCGAAGGTTTTGTAAAAATGGAAAACGAATTTCAGAATTATAATGATAATGGATATGGCTATATAGACTGGAATAAAAGTTTCCCAAAACATGAGCTGTCAATCCGAAAAGAAGTTGAAAACGACATAACTGAAAATTATTATTTTTATAAATTATATTACTGGTTGTTATAAAAACCAGTGCATAACAACACCTATAAAATAATACGGGTTTGGTGTATAATTCGAGAAGTAATTTTATATTTACATTATCGCCAAACCTTTTAATTTGGCTTTTATAAAACGACAAATTAAAATCAAAACAAAAAGCTTATGGCTTGTGTCGACACGAAAATCCGCGGATTTTCTGCCCCGTACTATTCATAGCTAAACGTTAGGCACAATAACAAAAAATGAAAATCACAAAATTAGTATTACTCTTTAATTACCAAAAGATTCTATTAGGATTATTAATTTCGGCTCTATTTTATTGGTTTTCTATAAATGTAGAATCTGAATTATTTTCAAATTTTTCATTAATATTTAGTGGTTTAATTATACTGAATATTCTTCTTTCAACCGTAGCTTCTTATATATTATACGACAAATCTGACTTATATAAACTTGAAAAATTGCCTGAATATATAAAGCTTAATGAGATTAAAAATGGGATATTTATTCACGCAAGTTTTGATCCTATATCACGTCTCATTGAAAAGAAATATCCAAAAATGAAATTAGTAGTTTGTGATATATTTGAAAACAGACATTTAGAAGAAAAAATGATTAAGATTTCAAAAAGAGAATTCCCTCCTAATGAAAAGGAAATAAAACTTGACCCTACAAAATTACCGTTTGAAGATAATTCTCAGGAAATAATTTTTGCAGTAACTGCATTACACGAAATTTTAGACCACGATAAAAGAGTTCTATTCTTTAAAGAAGCTAAAAGAGTTTTGAAAAATAATGGGATTTTAATCATTTCAGAACAAATGAGAAACGGAATTAATTTTATGTTCTTTAATATTGGAGCTTTTCACTTTTTGAGTAAAAACAAATGGGAAAAAGCAATTAAGGAAAGTGGATTAAATATTCATGAAACCAAAGACATAAACATATTCGCGGAAACAATAATAATAAAAAACTGTGCCTAACAACACCTATAAATAAAACGGGTTTTGGTCTGTAATCCGAGAAGTAATTTTATATTTACATAGTCGCCAAACCTTTTAATTTGGCTTTTATAGAACTAACAAAATAAAAACAAAACCGAAAAGCTTATGGCTTGTGTCGATACGAAAATCCACGAATTTTCTGCACCGTACTATTCATAGCTAAACGTTGTAGCCAATTGAAATGAACGAAGAAGTAAAATCAAATCTAGAGAAATTATTCAATAGCTATTTTGAATTATTTAAAAACTCTTCAATTGAAGAAACACTCGATGAATTCATTAATGAAAATCCGATAGTACTAGATATTAATATTGGCAAAAAAACAAACCTTTTTGATAATAAAGAAATTAAGAGTTTCGAAAGAGCAAAAAAGAACTCCGAACTAATTTCTTTATTCGAAATAGCTAAAAAAATGGAATTTAATGAGAAGGAAATTATCTCAGATCTTAAGACTGATATCTTAAATTCAATTCCTGAATTAAAGCAAAAAATTGATTCTGAAAATAACGGATTTAAAAATCAAATAATATTTCTAGAATATGATTATGAACCTTACGCAAACTTTTCTGGATTTGGAAAAGGTAATTATCCAATTTTAAAGAAGCCTGAATATTTTGACTTCAATTATATGGAGGAGTTATATAATGGAATTGGAAAAGTTGACTACACTAAAATCTGGAAAGATTTAACCAAGTTAAATGGGATTTTAGAAGATTTAGATATTTATGACGAGGTTTGGGACTCAACTTTATATCAAGGTTTATTGAATTCAGTAAAATTCAAAACTTATCTGTTTCTTAATGAGGCTTTTGATCAAATCGGAATTGAATCCTTTAAAGGTATTGAAATAGAAAAACCTTTATTCATCTATGGAAACGAACATGATTGTGAAGCAATAAATATTTTTGTGTTTGAATAAAAACTGGCTACAACAACACCTATAAATAATACGGGTTTTGGTGTGTAATTCGTGACGTAGGTGTATATTTACATTTATCGCCAAACTTTTAATATTTGGCTTTTAAAACGACAAAATTAAAAACAAAATCTAAAAGCTTATGTCTTGTGCCGACACGAAAATCCGCGGATTTTCTGCCCCGTACTATTCATAGCTAAACGTTGTACTGCATTATAAAAAATCGTGAATTTAAAAGAGAAGTTAGATAAAATAGACGTTGATATTCAAAATGGCTTAAAGCATAAATCAGCAGACAGATTAAGAAATTTAATAAACCTAAATCCAAACGATTTGGAATTATGGAATAGACTTGCTGAATTATATTATCAAAGTGGTTTTTTGGCTTCAGCTGGAAAATACTGGATTCTTACTCCACAAACAAAAGATAAAATCAAACAATGTGTTGAAATTTATGAAAAGTCTGTTAATCATTCTGGAAATAAAATATTACAAGACATTACATATCGTGGAGACAAATCAAAACTATCAGAATATGGGAAAAGAAAATTATCTGAATTAGAACAAGACAGTAAAAAAAACTCGAAATATGTCCCAACATTTTCTCCAATTTTAAATAAGCAAAAAAAGAAAACAAAAACTACCGAAAGAACATTTAGTCAGAGGATAATAGAAATTCTAATGATTGGACTGTTAATCTCCATCCCAATCTTTGCTATTATTGGAATATATACCACGTTAAAATGGTTGAAATAAAAAACGCAGTACAACAACACCTATAAAACAATACGGGTTTTGGTGTGTAATCCAAAGGTTTGTGTAAATTTACATAGTCGCCAAACTTATAATATTTGGGTTTAAAACGACGAAGTTAAAACAAAATTTAAAAGCTTTGGCTTGTGCCGATACGAAAATCCGCGGATTTTCTGCCCCGTACTATTCATAGCTAAACGTTAGGCATAATTCCTCCTATTTCCAAAAAAATTAATTACTTCTTGGAAACCTTTTACGGAGAAAATTGAATAAATTCGTTGCAGTAGACAAAGCGTGGAAACCCCTATGTTTACTGAACTTTTAAAAAACGTTACTCAGAATTAAAAAAGAATGGAGCAAAAAATACAAGAATTAATAGAAGAAGCTAAAACACATTCATTCGCAAAAAACTGTTTCTCAACCCGAAGTGGCACTTATGGCAGACCAACTCCAGAAATGCAAGCTTGGATAGCAGAATGTGAAGATTTCTTAATTACCAATTATGGGAAGGATAGTGCTCCATGGAGAATTTTTGGGAGGTTTAATCGAAGAAAATTGGATAAGCATTTAGAGCACACTTTCGAAATTGAAAAAGACATAGTCATTAGTTCGCTTACAGCTTGCCTGAGGATTTCTCCTAAAAAAAAATCCTTAAATCACATTTCAACTAAAGAACTTGATTTAAGTAAAGTATTTATCGTTCATGGCCATGACGAATTAATCAAAACAGAAACAGCTCGATTTATTGAAAATCTTGGTTTAAAACCAATAATTCTTCATGAACAAGCTAGTTCAGGAAAAACGATAATTGAAAAAATTGAAGAATATTCAAACGTAGGTTTCGGAATAGTTCTCTATACCCCATGTGATATTGGTTCTAAAAAAGGAGAAGAAATTCAATTAAAAGATCGTGCACGACAAAATGTTGTTTTTGAACATGGTTATTTAATAGGTAAGATTGGTCGCAAAAATGTATGTGCATTAGTTAAAGGCAATATAGAAACGCCAAATGATATTTCAGGAGTTGTTTATATCTCATTTGAAAATGAATGGAGGTTTAATTTAGCAAAAGAACTTAGAAATAGTGGATACGCAATTGACATGAATTTAGTTATATAAAAACTATGCCTAACAAAGCCTATAAATAATACGGATTCTAGTGTTTAACCCTAAGGTTTGCGTACTTTTACAAATATCGCCAAACCTTTTAATTTGGCTTTTAAAACGACAAACTAAAAACAAAATCTAAAAGCTCATGGCTTGTGTCGACACGAAAATCTGTGGATTTTCTGCCTCGTACTATTCATAGCTAAACGTTAATAAATCTTAACTCCCTCCAAAAAAGGAAAATCTGATTCTTTACAACCTGTTGGCAAACCTAGAATTTTCATAAATTCAACAAACTGCAAT
>NVVR01000081.1 GCA_002733415.1 Kordia sp.
TTATAAACATGTTAAACAACTGATTTAGAATAGAATTTTACACTTATTAAACATGTTGTTAATAAGTGTAGTTAACATATAATTGTTAATTGAATTATTGTAAATAACTGTTGATAACTCCTTTTTTACAGTTAATAACTTTTATAAAAATAAAATTAAAAAATAGTACGTAGTAATTTAATGTCACGGATTAAAAAAAAACTTTTAATATCAAAATTTAGTTCTTGAATTTACTCTTATACTTATCAACAATTCAAGGTAAAAAGAGGCACTCTAATTATCAAGGAGTTAGAAAGTAATTAACAATTTATCATTTTCGAGTAGTAAGCACAACGAATTGCAGCAAATATAAGGGCTAAGAATACTTTAAGTTATTAAAAATCAATTAATGAATATTTATTAATATTTAGTATTCGTCAAAAGAAAAGTATTATAAGATAAAGTATAGGTTTAGATATTAATACTAGATAAAAGAATAAAGACCGTTATACTGTTAGAATAAATAATAGAGACTTGTTATTAAATAACTAATAAACAGTAGACTAAAAACTCACTTATTAGTTGAATTTAATACCACTAGTGGGTTTAATAATAAATATGAATTGAGTTAAATAATTAACTTTTATTAGAATACTTCAAAAATCTATAATCGTAAATCTATAATCGTAAATCTTGAAGTATCTTTGCGCTATTAAAAATTAATAATAGACTTTCATATTATAAGGAAGTGTAAAATAAGTTATACATGTCACAAGAAGTTAGAGTACGTTTTGCTCCAAGTCCTACCGGACCTTTACATATAGGTGGTGTTCGTACCGCATTATTTAATTATTTATTTGCTAAAAAACACAAAGGTACTTTTGTGTTACGTATAGAGGATACTGATCAGAATAGGTATGTTGCTGGAGCAGAACAATATATTAAAGATGCACTTGAATGGTGTGGATTTCCTTATGAAGAAGGACCTGGGAAGGAAGGTAAATTCGGACCGTATACACAAAGTGAACGTAAACATATATATAAGGAGTATTGCGATAAGCTTATAAAAAGTGGAAATGCGTACTATGCATTTGATTCTGTAGATAGTCTTGATGTATTAAGAACTACATGTGAAGCTGAAAAGAAAACATTTATTTATAATTGGCATAATCGTTTAGAATTGGATAACTCATTAGTTTTAGATGCTGATGAAGTAACTAAACGTATTACTAATGGAGATAAATATGTAGTACGTTTTAAATCCCCTCAAGATGAAATTCTTATTTTAGAAGATGAAATTCGTGGAAAAATTAAAATAGATACCAATGTATTAGATGATAAAATTCTATTTAAAAGTGATGGAATGCCAACCTATCATTTAGCAAATATTGTAGATGATCATTTAATGGAAATCAGTCATGTAATTCGTGGAGAAGAATGGCTACCATCAATGGCATTACATATATTATTATACAGATCATTTGGATGGGATGCTCCAAAATTTGCGCATTTACCATTGATTTTAAAACCAACAGGTAAAGGGAAGTTAAGTAAGCGTGATGGTGATAAAGGAGGTTTTCCGGTATTTCCGTTAGAATGGAAAACTGAAGAAACTACTTCAAGAGGATTTAAAGAAGATGGGTATTTACCAGAAGCTGTAGTAAATTTTTTAGCATTTTTAGGATGGAATCCTGGTACTGAACAAGAGTTATTTACTTTAGAAGAATTGGTAGAAAGTTTTGATTTAAAACGTGTAAATAATTCTGGAGCAAAATTCGATCCTGAAAAAGCAAAGTGGTTTAACCAACAGTACTTTGTAAATAAAGAAGATAAAATTATTGCAGATGAGTTTGAAATTATAGTTACGAGTAAAGCGAAGAAATCTTTTAGTAAGGAATACATAACCAAAGTAGTATCGTTAGTGAAAGAACGAGCTGTTTTTGTAAAAGATTTATGGGACTTAAGTAAATTCTTTTTTGAAGCACCTACGGAATATGATGCTAAAGCATTTAAAAAAGCTATAAAAGAAGATACTCCAGTATTAATGCAAGAATTAGTAACTGTTATAGAAGGTATTGAAGACTTTACTTCTGAAAATACACAAGCAATTATTAAAGAATGGATTACTGCTAAAGAAATTGGTTTTGGAAAAGTAATGCAGCCCTTACGATTGAGTTTGGTAGGAGCTATGAAAGGACCAGATGTATTTGATATTATAACTTTACTTGGTAAGGAAGAAAGTATCAAGAGAATAGAAACAATCTTAAAATAACTAGTATTACTAGTATAAAGAAAGCCACTAATTTAAAATTAGTGGCTTTTTTGTTATTTTATTAGATACAAATTTACAAGTGGCTAGAAATAAACTAATACTCCAAACTGAAACATACTAATATGTCCTTTAAAGTTTTCTTTATTTCCTTCTATATCATTTAATTTATTAAGGATATTATTAAAACCATATTGGTAATGACCAAATATTCTTAAACGCTCTACACCAATTGATAAACCAGCAAGTCCGTTTATATTTATAGGACTAATATCAGTTAATTCCTTAGCAGTAATATTAGTTTTATCAATAATAAATTCTTCTTGAGCTTTATCAGAAAGTTTCATTTTACTATTCACTTGTAAAACAGGCCCAAACTCAGCAGTTAATTTAAATTTTGACTGTATATTTCTATTATCACCAATTATTTTATAACCAAATAATAAATGTACTTGTGCATTAAACAACCCGTAATCAATTGCAATAGGAGTAGTAGTACCAGCTTCTTTACCTTGAACCTCTAATTTGTTATTTGAAATATTAATACCAAATTGGATATCCATATTATTATAAAAATCACCTCTAGTAGCAAGTCCACCAATAAATCCAATTCCTGGTGTAGTAATAAAATTACTAGTTTGAATATCAAATTGTGTTGCTCCTACTTTTAAACCAAACATATTATGTTTTCCTTGTCCTCCTCTTCGTTGTGCATGAAGGTTAAAACAACTTGCTAGAGTGAATAAAACTATAATCGTTGTAAAAAGATTTTTCATATGTTGTAACTTTAAGCGGCAAATGTAGACTTATTTTGCACAATTAATATGTTAACTAACTAATATAACAACGTAATTACAATGATTTTATTGATTCCAATTTTATTTTTCGGACTAATAATCCTAATATCTTCTTTTTTTATAGTGAAACAACAAACTGCAGCAATTGTGGAACGTTTTGGTAAATTTACAAGTATTCGTCAATCAGGACTACAGTTAAAAATTCCTTTAGTAGATAGAATTTCAGGTAGGTTGAGTTTGAAAATTCAACAGCTAGATGTAATGATCGAAACAAAAACTAAAGATGATGTTTTTGTTCGATTAAAAGTATCCGTACAGTATAAAGTAATAAAAGATAAAGTATTTGATGCTTTTTATAAATTAGATTATCCGCATGACCAAATTACATCGTATGTATTTGATGTTGTTCGTGCAGAAGTACCAAAAATGATTTTAGATGATGTTTTCTTAAAAAAAGACAACATAGCCGTAGCCGTAAAACGTGAATTAAATGAAGCAATGGTTGAATATGGATATGATATAGTAAAAACGTTAGTTACAGATATTGATCCTGATTCACAAGTAAAAGAAGCTATGAACCGTATTAATGCTGCAGATAGAGAAAAAACAGCTGCACAATATGAAGGAGATGCGCTACGTATATTAATAGTTGAAAAAGCAAAAGCAGAAGCAGAAAGCAAGCGTTTACAAGGGCAAGGTATTGCCGATCAACGTAGAGAAATTGCCCGTGGCTTAGAAGAATCAGTAGATGTATTAAATAGGGTAGGAATTAATTCACAAGAAGCATCAGCCTTAATAATTGTTACACAACATTATGATACCTTACAATCTATAGGGGGATCAACAAATAGTAATTTAATTTTATTACCAAACTCACCTCAAGCAGGGTCAAATATGCTTAATGATATGGTGGCTAGTTTTGCAGCAAGTAATGAAATAGGTGAAGCCATGAAGGAAGCTAAATTAAATAAGAAAAAATCTAATAAATAAAAACAATATAGAATGAAAAAAGTAGTCATCTCATTATTTGTATTAGTCATAAGCTTTACTGCTTGTAAGGATAGTGGAAAGAAAGTAGAAACTAAGGAAGCTCAAGAAGTAGAGATAGTAAAAAAAGCGGAAACAGTTACTTATAGTACTGTAGAAGAAGGAAGTGAATTAAAATGGAGAGCTTCTCATTTAGGAGGAACTGGCGCTCGTTTTGGTAAAGCTAAATTAAAATTTGCAAAAGTATTATTAAATAACAATAAAGTAACTAATGCAAAATTTATAGTAGACTTAAATTCATTAACAGTTGATAATTTTGATGATGCAGAATCAAAAGAACAATTGGAAGGACATTTAAAAAGTGCTGATTTTTTCAATATTGAAAAATATCCAACAGCTAGATTTGAATTAACTAAAATTGAAGAAAATAAAGGAGATTATAATTCAAAAATTACAGGAAATTTAACAATTTTAGAAACAACAAAAAGTATTAGTTTTAATGCAAATATTGCTGTATTGGATAATTCTGTAACGATTAATACAGAAGATTTTTCTGTAAACAGACAAGATTGGAAATTAAGTTATCATACAGAAGGTGATGTTGGGGTACCTAAAGATTATCTTATTGCTAATGCAATTGGGTTTACTATAAATGTAGCAGTGACTAAATAAAAATAACAATCAATTCCTATAGTACAATTATGCTAAGCATTAATTATCCAATACTATTTTTCGTTAGAGGAACCCCTATAACTATCGGGATGGGGAATTAAATACTTTAGTTGAGCCATCATTTTTGATGGCTTTTTTACTTTATAGGCATTATAATGGATGTTTAATAAAGGTTATACCAAATAAATTTAAAAATATTGATTATGTAAATAGGAATATTTTTTTGTTTTAGTATGGAAAAAAATAAAGTATAGCTACGGTTTGTTTTTTTAACGATAATAAAGTTAAAAATAAACTATTTACACTCGAGGTTTTGGAGTTTGTTTTGGTATTAGTTGTACTTTTGATATATGTTTAATGACATCGCATCGGCAATCCCAATTGGGATACTTTTAGCACTAACTATTGGTCCAGTTTTTTTTGTATTATTAGAGACAAGTGTAACTAAAGGTTTCCGTTGTGCAGTGGTCTTTGACCTTGGTGTAATTGTAGCTGATATCATATTTATTTTAATAGCATTTTACAGTACTTCATCCATATTAGATAAGGTAAAGGACGACCCTAATTTATTAGTTTTTGGAGGGGTTTTATTATTTGTTTATGGATTAATTTCATTTATAAAAACATCAAAATCATACCGTCAGATTTTCAGGGAACATCACAGTGTAATTATCAAGAAAAATTACTTTGAATTATTCTTCAAAGGCTTTCTACTAAACTTTATTAATATAGGAGTACTTGGAGGTTGGATTGCAGCTATTATTTTAGCAAAATCGATAACTACATCCAATAATGGAGTATTTGCTTTTATAGGTACGGTATTGCTTACTTATATTGTAGTTGATATGTTAAAAATATTTTTAGCAAAAAAATTAAAACATAAACTAACTCCTCGAGTGGTTTTTAGAATGAAAAAAGTAATTAGTTTAGTGATTTTATCTATAGGTTTTATACTAATGATTCAACGCCTATTCCCTAGTAAACTAGAGAAAATACAGGATAAAATTGAAAAAATAACACTTCCTAAATAATTGAATTTAATAGGATTAACATTTTTTTTAAAAATAATTAAAAAAAGTGGGTAACAAAAACTGTTTTTCAGGAACATTATAATAGTTACACACACGTAATTCTTCATAGTGTGATACATAGTTTGGGTAAAAAAGGCGCTTTAATAAAAGCGCCTTTTTTTTATGATGTATTTTTTTTAAAAATAATTAAAAAAAGTGGGTAACAAAAACTGTTTTTCGGGAACATTATAATAGTTACACACACGTAATTCTTCATAGTGTGATACATAGTTTGGGTAAAAAAGGCGCTTTAATAAAAGCGCCTTTTTTTTATATCTGTAGTTCCGTTTCCTTTAACGTGATTGTGTATGATTTGTGTGGGAAATCCGTTAGGATTTTCCGAGGAGTAAATATACGAATGAAAATAAATTCTTCCTCTTAACCATTAGCAGCATTAATTATACACGGTGTCCTATGCAGTTTTTATTTTATTGGCTATCTCTACCTCAAAACCAAAACACGTTTATTAATTTGTACACCACCAACCAATTCGATTTGCAGTATATACACACTTTCACTTAGTGTAGATATATCTATTACACGGTCAGCTTTTCGATAATTCATTATTACCTGACCACTAATCGAAACTATTTGTAAACTCTCTATTTGGTTACAACTTCCTGTCAAATCAAGATAGATTTCTGTCGAAGCAGGATTGGGGTATATTATTATCCCCTCCATGCATTCTTCAGACAAAACACTGATTTTGAATTGATCAGTGGATTCACATCCATCGAAATCTACCACTGTTACGGTCTGAATATTTCCAGTTATGTCAATTGAAATATCATACGGTTCTACTCCTCCTGTCACTATAACCTCTTCATCTACAAGGTTTATTGTAATAGTATCCAGTAGGCAGCATAGGTTTGGGTTTTCATTACCAACAGGAGAGCCATCAGGGAAGTACAGGTCTATAATGTCTTGAAGGATATTTGCTCTTTGCTGAGCTTCGGCCATATTGTAGGTAATGGACTTTTGATAATGCCAGCCTACCCCGTAATCAGGGTTTTCGGCAGGTCCATTCGTGTACAAATTCGGATATACGAATAGGGCGTAATCAACGAATGCCGTATTGTCTTCGGGTATTAAGTCAAAATAGTCTTGAAGTCTATTGTAAAGGGTGAAGGAGGCTTCAATATTATTTAAATTCAAAGCGTCTTGTAAAGCAGTTGGATCTTGTGGAAGAATTCCAAAAACACGGAATAAGGGGCGTAGATCTGTTTGTGCAGCAACTGACATTCTGATTATCCTGTTGTCAATATCTTGGTTATTGATACCATGGTCGATTCCGTTTTCAAAGTCGATGAATTCCTGCTTCCAGAAGTTTCTTAGTGGGCACCACCCATACATGTTCACTATTTCGAAGTAGTGTCCGTAACCTCTGTGCTGGTATCTTACTTCGTTTGTTGTTGAGTCGGTTATATTTCTCTCCGTTCCAAAACTATTAGATACCATTCTGTGAGTAGCCGTCTCGTCAATTTCAAACGAGTAGGGGTGGAAGCTGTTCTTGACTGCAATATCCAAGTCCTGATCTAGGCCGTAGTTCAAGGCCATTATGTATGGAACATTGACCAAAGCCTCACCTTCACCAGGGAACTTTGACATTGCTATCGAATGCCCGTATTCATGAAAGTTTGTATCATCATTGGGGTCTGGGTCAGGGCTATTACCTCCGGGCCCATCAATGAAATAAGCAGGACCAGGTACATCAGTAAATCTCTGTGGTGTGTTCGACATCGGGTAACCGATTGAATACACGTTATGTCTGATCGTGATATCGGCTATCATGTACATGTTGTGCTTGTCTGGAATGATCTGTCTGGCCATAACCGAATTGATGGCTTGTGCCGCCGTATCCCAATCCAGCAACGTTTGCATGAGGTCGTATTCACCAGGTACAATGGAATGTTTGGGAATGGTGTACATCACATTGTCGGTCTCGAATACAGCCCATGGCCCAGGCTTGTTCATTTCAGCATTGAAGTCAGGTGTTTCATAGAATGACTTCAACGAAAAGAAAGGGCACTCAACACCATTGATCACACCTACTTCTATAATCCCTTCGTTCGCTTCGTAGGGAACTAGAATGGAGATTGCACCACCAAATGGATTAAAAACCTCGATGGTGGTAGAATTAATTGGGAACTTCTTCGAGATTCGGTCCAATCGTTTAAAAACGGGTCTGATTCCGAGATCCCATTCATGTGATCCTACCCTTACATAATAGTCTTGATCAACCAGACTAGGCGGTACAGTCACAATGGAGATACTTCCAGGAGATACGTACAAACCTGTAGGTCGAAGCGCATGCTCGGTGCTATCGCCATTAATATCGTAGTAAGGGTTCATCCCATCGGGGTCAGCAAAATTTGCGCGGATTAGTACCGAATTGCTTAAAGAGGGATTTGCTGGCGGATCCACGTACCCTGGAAAGGTGTAGCAAGTATTGAACTTCCAGTCATTAATATGCTGAGGAAAGTCTGTGTAAACCTCGGGAGTGAAAACGTAGTCCAATATTCCTTGTTGCAGCGCAACCATTGCCCGTTCCACCTCTAGACCTGGAGCTGCAGCTGGATCTTTGGAAAAGCCATTTACAGTATTGGGAGTTGTGAAAAGTGCTCCGATTTCATCATCATAATCTTCAACTACACTTTTACCAAGTAATATCATCGCCTCACTCTCTGCCAGACATTCAGGGAACTGAAAGAAGATGTTTCGGATCAGAGTCAGATCACCGATTGTCAGAGTTGTTGTCCCATTGATATGTTCTTGCAGGTCATTCAAGGCTGTAAGTGTTATGCCACATTGATCGGGGCAATAAATAGTCTCAATTGCGTAATCTTCAATATCATTGGAACCGCTTGAAACCAGTACTTCATCTACGTAAACTTCATAGCCGTTTGGTTCATAAATTCCGTCCCCGAAGGTGTCATATATCTCAAAGAAAAAGCAACCATCAGTAGTAATGCATATGCTATCAGAGTAGAATGTATTGTTAGCATATACACCTCCTTGCCCCCCTTCTAGGATAACCGAGCCTATTAGATCAGTTATCGTCCAGTAAGTTTCGTCAGCCCAATTATCGGTAGCAATTTCTACTCTCACTTCAACTTCATTAGTACCACATTGAGCAAAGCTGTAGCCAGTAAAAAGTATCAGAAGGAAAATGATTAATAATATTTTTCTCATTTTTTTATATGTTAACTGCTAAATTTATTATTGCACAGAACGTTCAGCTCGTATGTTTGTTTAGTTGTAACAATACGACACTAATATATAACTTTATAAATGTAATAAACAAAAATCAAAATAGGAGGGATAGAAGCGTTTAGCTAGATAAAATTTTTACTAATTGATATCGGATCATAGAGAAACACCCTTCTATTTTTTTTCTTAAAACTTGAACAGTACCTAGGTCCAATATTTATGAGACCGTATTAAAAGCGAGCAAAGGTGAAAAAGGGAAAATGATTTTAATAAATAAATTATGGATAAT
>NVVR01000042.1 GCA_002733415.1 Kordia sp.
GTGCGCTCGGTGTTCCAGGGGTTGCGGCAAGGATCGCCAAGCTTGTTCTCGGTGGTGCCCGATTGGCCGAACTCAGGCGTGTTGGTTTTGCCCAGGATAACGGCGCCGGAGGCTTTCACCCGCTCCACCACGATGGAGTCCATGTCCGGCACCCGGTCGCGGAACACGGCCGACCCCATGGTGGTAGTCACGCCCTTGGTGAGCTCCAGGTCCTTGATGGAGATAGGCACTCCGTGCAACGGTCCCAAGTCTCCGCCCCGCTGGACTGCATCGTCGGCGGCGCGGGCGTCGGCCAGTGCCTGGTCCTGGCAAAGAGTCAGATAGGAATGCAACTGGGGGTCCAGCCGGTCGATGCGCTGGAAGAAGTTCTCGGTGGCTTCCAACGACGATACCTTCTTCTGGCGGATGTTATCGGCCAGTTCCACGGCGGACATGAAAGCCAAATCAGCGCTCATAAGACTCCTCCCGGTGCTATAATCGGGCCTGTTTGCCGACCGGGCGCGGGCCGGGCAGACGAATGGCGTAATTATAGCGGCGCGATGGCGTCGGCGCACCACCCCTTGTCGCCTCGCGTGTCTGACGCCTCGATCGCTTAGAAATTAGGAGACACAATTTGGGCCTGGTAGGGATAATCGCAAATCCGGCCGCCAGCAAGGATATCCGCCGGTTGGTCGCCCAAGGCCGGGTGGTGCCCGACTGGGAGAAGGTGAACATCGTCCGCCGTGTGATGCTCGGCCTCCAGGCTGTGGGCGCGAACCAGATCTTGGCTATGGCCGATAGCTCCAACCTGGTGCGCCGGGCCGCGGATGACCCCACGCTTGCCATCGAGCTTGAGTTCGTGGACCAGCCGCCCTTCTACTCTGAGGGAGACACCGTGCGGGCGGCGGCGGTGATGGCGGAAAGTGGTGTCGATTGCCTGATAACCCTGGGCGGAGACGGCACCAACCGGGCGGCGGTCGCCGGCACCCGTAATCTCCCGATGGTTGCCATCTCCACCGGCACCAATAACGTGTTCCCTACAATGGTCGAGGGCACCCTTGCCGGCCTGGCCGCAGGCCTGGTGGCCGGCGGCAGGCTTGACCTTGCCGAAGTCTCAGTCTCAAGCAAGATCCTGAACGTCTACGTAGACGGCGAGCTGCGGGACATCGCTCTGATCGACGTGGCCCTTTCCAAGGAACGGTTCGTCGCCTCCAAGGCCATCTGGGATATGGACACCCTTTTTGAGGTCTTTCTCACCAGGGCGGAACCGGCGTCGATCGGCCTTTCTTCCATCGGTGCACGCCTGGAGGCGGTGTCTTTGGCCGATGAGGGCGGGCTGCGGTACAGCATAGCTGATTCAGAAGAACCAGAAGATGGACCTAGCCGGACTGTGTTGGCCCCCATCGCTCCAGGCGTGGTCCCACCGGTGGTCATCTCTTCGTGGCAGCGAATGGCCGATGGAGAGCGATATTCTATCGTGAAGCGGGATTGCACCGTGGCGCTTCATGTTTACTTTGTTTCTTGCTCCCATGATACTAATCCTAACTTTAAACCTACCTACATGGTTACAACTTGTTTTTGTTGTTATTATTGGTATTGGTATGGCAGGTGTTGGAATGAACGTAATGCATGATGCTAACCATGAAGCTTTTTCTAGCAAAAAATGGGTCAACAAATTAATGGGAAGTAGTATTTACATATTAGCTGGAAACGTATACAACTGGCAAGTACAACACAATGTTTTACACCACACCTATACGAATATACAAGGTCATGACGAAGATATTGATGCTGGTAGAATTATTCGTTTTTCACCACACTCTAAATGGCATAAAATTCATCAATACCAAAAATATTATTCTTTTGCACTATATGGTTTACTAACATTAAACTGGGCAATCACTACCGATTTTATTCAAACCTATAAGTACATGAAAAGAAAATTATCTTACGGTAAAGCTCCAAGCGCAGCTACTCAATGGACAAAATTGATTATCAGTAAAATAGTATACTATTCATTGTGGGTAGTTTTACCACTGTTTTTAGGTTTTGCTTGGTGGAAGGTTTTAGTCGGATTTGTAGTAATGCATTATACCGCTGGAATCATTTTAAGTCTTGTTTTTCAATTAGCACATGTTATGCCTAATACCGAGACACCTGCACCAGACGAAAGTGGAAATATGAAAAACACTTGGGCAATACATCAGTTATTTACTACTTCAAATTTCGCTCCTAAAAACTGGTTAGTTGGTTTTTATACGGGGGGACTAAATCACCAAGTAGAACATCACTTATATTCGAACATTAGTCATATTCATTATAAAAAAATAGCAAAAATAGTTAAGGATACTGCACATGAATTTAGCCTTCCGTACAATGAATACAAAACTATGGGTAGAGCAATAATTGAGCATTACAATCAACTAAGCTATCTAGGAAAAAAACCTATTACTACATAAATCACAAAGGGTAAAGAAGTTTCTTTACCCTTTATATTTTCTACCAATACTTTACTATGAAATCACTTTCTGACAGAATTAATAACCTACCAATATCTCAAACTTTAGCAATGGCTGCTAAAACCAGAGAATTAAGAAGCGAAGGAAAAGATATTATCGGGCTTAGCCTAGGTGAACCTGATTTTAACACCCCTGACTTCATCAAAGAAGCTGCTGTAAAAGCTGTAAACGAAAACTATAATTCTTACACACCTGTTAACGGTTATCAAGAATTAAGAGAAGCTATTTGCAGAAAATTTAAAAGAGACAACAAGCTAACCTATACTCCGGAGCAAATTGTAGTTTCAACTGGAGCAAAACAATCAATCGCAAATATTGCAATGGTACTCTTAAACCCTGGTGATGAAGTTTTACTTCCTGCGCCATATTGGGTAAGTTATTCTGCAATTGCCATTTTAGCCGAAGCAACATACAAAGAAATACCATCTTCTATTGATACTGATTTTAAAATCTCACCAGAACAATTAGAAGCTGCAATTACACCAAAAACAAAATTAATATTCTTCAATTCACCTAACAACCCAAGTGGATCAAAATATACAGAAAAAGAATATTTAGAATTAGCTGAAGTTTTAAAAAAACACCCCAATATTTTCATCCTTTCTGATGAAATTTACGAACACATCAATTACGAAGGTGAAAACTTTAGTTTTGCTAGAATACCAGAATTATACAATCGTACTATTACCGTAAACGGTGTTGCAAAAGCTTTCGCCATGACTGGATGGAGAGTTGGCTACATTGGAGCTCCTGAATGGATCGCTAAAGCATGTACTAAAATGCAAGGGCAAATTACCTCAGGGACTAATTGTATTGCTCAAAGAGCCACAATAGCCGCTCTTGATGCACCAGTAAGTAAAATACAATACATGGTTGATGAATTTAAGTCAAGACGCGATATTGTTATTGGCTTACTAAACGAAATTGAAGGTGTTAAAACTAACACTCCAAAAGGAGCATTCTATCTTTTTCCTGATGTATCGGCTTTTTTCGGAAGAACTTTAAACGAGACTAAAATCAGTAATGCTTCTGACTTTTCTTTGTATTTATTAGAAGAAGCTCATGTAGCTACTGTTACTGGTGACGCATTTGGAGCCCCAAATTGCATTCGAATTTCCTATGCAGCTAGCGAAGAACAACTAAGAGAAGCTATGAAACGTATTAAAAAAGCGTTAATTAATTAATATTCAGATATTTAAAGAGTCAACAATAAAGACTACTCCTAATAAGTTGAAAATATTTTTATCTTGAAAAAACACTTCCCCTCTCCTTCTGGGAGAGAAGGAAGGTGATAATTATACACTAAAACCACCTTATCTTCAACAAGAAAGGGCCTAACCATACAAATCAAAAATGGCATATAACATCGTTTTAATTGAACCAGAAATACACACAAACACCGGAAATATTGGTCGTTTAAGCTTAGCTTCAGGATCAAACTTACACCTAGTGAAACCATTTGGATTTGAAATAAGCGACAGCAGATTAAAACGTGCCGGTTTAGACTACTGGAAACACATCAATCTATTCACTTACGAAAGTATTGACGAGTTTCTAGAAACACACAAAGACAAGGAAATGGCTTTTTTATCAAGTCATGGTAGTCAAAAATACTGGGATATTGACTATAAAGACGAGTTGTTTTTAATATTCGGAAAAGAATCAAAAGGACTCTCTAAACATATTACCGAAAAATTCTCCGACAAACTATATAGTATTCCTTTATTCAGTGACAAAGTAAGAAGCATCAATCTTGCAAATGCCGTAAGCATTGTAGTTTATGAAGGGATTAGGAACTTAAGGTAAGAAAAACACTACCTATTCCTCCAAAAGAATGGAGTAAACACAATTAGAACTGTAAACAACTCCAGCCTACCTAAAAGCATTAAAAAGGAACACCACCACTTAGCTAAATCTGGCAAATGACCATAGTTTGCTAACGGATTTAATAGTCCAAATGCAGGGCCTACATTCCCTAAACTAGACACCGACCCACCAACTGCTGTTTCGAAATCCATCCCTAACATCCCTAAACCTAAAGCGCCTATTATAAACAATAGCATGAACAAAATAAAGAACGCTAGCACATTGAATACAATTTCCTTTGACACCGCTTTAGAATTATATCGTACCGGTATTATCGCATTCGGATGTAATGTTCTTTTAAATTCTAACAATGCATTTTTAACCATTACTAAATGACGAACAACCTTTACCCCTCCAGCAGTGGAGCCAGCTGACCCTCCAACAAACATCAGCCCAAAAAAGAATACAGATAAAAACGGCGTCCAACTTGTAAAATCCGCCGTCACAAAACCTGTTGTAGTAACTACAGAAACTACCTGGAATAAGGAATGCCTGAATGAACTTTCCCATGCACCTAATACTTGTGAGTGATATTCTGAAACAGGAACATTTGCATTATAATACACTACAAACGTACACATCACGGCAAAAATAACCATAAAAACACTATAAAACTTAAACTCTTCGTCTTTGATAACTTTCTGAATCCTCCCTTTAAAAGCAAAATAGCTCAACACAAAATTGGTCCCCGCCAAAAACATAAATACAATGATAATATATTGTATCATCGGGTTGTTATTCCAATACGCAACACTTAAATTTTTAGTAGAAAAACCCCCCGTAGATAATGTTGCCAAAGAATGATTCATCGCATCAAAAAGATTCATCCCGGCCAACTTCAATAAAATCGTTTCTGCAATAGTATAACCTACATAAATCAACCACAATCGTTTTGCAGTATCGGTAATTCTTGGGTGTAACTTATCCGCACTAGGTCCAGGAGCTTCAGCCGCAAACAACTGCATCCCACCAATTCCTAACAATGGTAAAATTGCTACAGCTAAAACGATAATCCCCATACCACCAATCCAATGGGTCATACTTCTCCAAAACAACACCCCTTTAGGAATAATTTCAATATCACTTAATATTGAAGCTCCCGTTGTGGTATAACCAGACATGGTTTCAAAAAAAGCGTTGGTAAAATCTGGTATGGCATTAGTAAACAGATAAGGTAAAGTTCCTGAAAAAGTAATAAGCAACCAACCGAAGGTTACCACTATATACCCTTCTCTCTTTTTAAGCTCTTTTTTATGAGACTTCGTAGTCAACATCAGCACTCCACCTGCTGCCAGAGTAACTAACCCTGCTAACAATACTTCAAAAGTAACTCCATCTTCATATAAAAAACTAACTAAGGCTGCCATTAACATGAAACCACCATTGAAGAGCAGTAGCAACCCCATTATATGAATGATTATTTTGGTATTTAGTTTTTTCACAAAGTCTTAATAATGGTTATAAAAATAAGTTTTCAACTTTTGAAATAGCCCTAGGCAGACAACACACAACAACTTTATCCTTTGCCTGTATTTTAAAATCACCTAAAGCAATCAATCCTTTTTCATCACGAATAACACCTCCTATAATTGCAGAGCGAGGAAATGTAAGATCTTTAATGTATTTATTACAAACTTTAGAACTCGCTTTAACTTCAAACTCTAATAATTCAGCATTTAAATTATTCAACTGAGTTAGAGCAACAACATCTCCTTTACGGATATACCTAAAAATAGTATTTGCTGCAATTAGTTTTTTATTCACCAAGGTATCAACCCCAATAGATTGTGACAATTGGAAATAGTCAATATTTTCAACTAAAGCAACAGTTTTCTTAACTCCTTTTGACTTCGCCATTAAGCAAGACATGATATTTGTTTCCGAATTTCCAGTTACCGCAACAAAAGCATCCATTTCATCAATATTCTCTTCATCCAAAAGCTCTACATTTCTTCCGTCTGCATTAATAATTAATGCACCAGGAATATCATCGGCCAATTCAAAAGCTTTTTCTTTATTTTTCTCTATCAACTTTACATTAAATTTATGATCACATAAATTTTTAGCAGTTTTTCGTCCAATATTACTCCCTCCAAGAATCATTACGTCTTTAATGGACTCTTTTATTTTTCCTGAAAGCCGATACAACTCTTCCACCCCTCCTGATGAAGTTATAAAATAAACCTGATCGTTTTCTTTAAAAATTGTATCTCCTCTTGGTATTACTGTGTATTGAGTCCCATGGCGCTGAATCGCAATAGGGACAAAGTGTATTTCTGGCAATAATTCAGCAGCTTCTTTAACTGATTTCCCAACAAAAGAGGCGTTTCTAGATAAATTCAACCCTAACATAGTCAATACCCCACCCTCAAACTCAAACCGTTCGTTAAAAGCTGATTCATTTAACAATGCTTCAATTTCATCTGCGGCCAATGCTTCAGGAGAAATTAATTCATCAATCCCCAATTTAGAAAATTGCATTTCTTCCTTATGCTCTATAAATTCTGAATTAGATATTCTTGCAATTGTTTTTTTAACCCCGAGTTGTTTTGCTAATACACAAACGGTAATATTTGTTGTTTCCGAAGATGTAACTGATATTAATAAATCCGAAGAAGACACATTCGCGTCTTTCAATACAGCTATAGAAGTCGCATCACCCTTAAGCACTCTAATATCTAAATGATTATCAGCATACAGTAAATTTTCTCTACTACAATCAATCAATGTAATATCCTGCGCTTCATAGGAAAGTAGTTTTGCCAAGTGAAAACCTACTTCTCCAGCACCAGCGATAATTATCTTCATCAGTTTTTCTTTTATTCCCACCAGCGGGTTTAATACTCCGTCCCCATGGTTACCGGGATGTCTCCTTCGAAAATTAAAATGTAATCCACAACTCGTTGACTCGCCCCGAGGATGTTAATTTTTTAGGGAAATATAATTTTGGTTATATCCTTACTGTTTAGTTCCTAAACATTGAATGCAAAGATAAATTTATTTTAAAAGAAAAACTAACTTTTCAGTATTCCTCACACTCATTACTTGCTTTGGCTTTCTTGATTTTGTATTTTCGCTCAAATTTCACAGAATGTCTAAAAACATAACACCATATAAAAACTCTGTTCTTGGTAAAAAAGAACAAGTAACCAAGATGTTTGACAATATATCGAAAGAATATGATAGTTTAAACAGAGTTATTAGTTTTGGTATCGATCAGAAATGGAGGAAGAAAGTTGTTCAACTAGTTGACGATATTTCTCCCAAAAGCATTCTAGATATCGCTACAGGAACTGGAGATCTTGCCATTATGTTTGCAGAAAATACTACCGCGGAAAAAATTGTAGGCTTGGATATTTCTGAAGGAATGCTACACGTAGGAAGAGAAAAAGTAAGCAAAAAGAACCTTAATAACAGAATTGAAATGATTATTGGTGATTCTGAAAAATTACCTTTCAAAAATAATTCTTTTGATGCTATAACAGTCTCTTTTGGTGTAAGAAACTTTGAAACCCTAGAAACAGGTTTGTCAGAAATTTTACGTGTTTTAAAACCAAACGGAAAGTTTGTTATTTTGGAAACTTCAGTGCCATCAAAATTCCCTTTTAAACAAGGCTATTTATTTCATTCAAATATTTTACTACCTTTAATAGGTAAGTTTTTCTCTAAAGATAAAAACGCATACGGTTATTTATCTGAATCCGCAGCCAATTTCCCCTACGGAGAGAAATTGAACAATATTTTGCGAAAAGTTGGGTTTATAGATGTTCAAGATCATCCGCAAACTTTTGGCGTAGCATCAATTTACACTTCAAGCAAGCAATAAATTAGTTTTAAATGAAAAAATTAATCACATTTATCTTTTTAATCATATTCGCTCATTCGTCTTATGCACAATTATTTAGCAAAGAGCGAATCAAGTATCGAGAAAATTGGGATCAGAAACTATTAACTTACGGGTACTACCTTGGGTTTAATAGCTTGGATTTTAAATTCCAATACAAAACCGATGCACATAAGGATATTTCCGTAAAATCATCTACTGGATTTAATGTAGGGTTGATTGGCAATTTAAGATTGACTGATTATTTTGATTTACGTTTTGAACCAGGGTTAAGCTTCACCACAAGAACACTTACCTACCCTGAATCGTACACTACTGCTACCGAGGATTTTACCAATACTTCTAATTCTGAACGTATTGTAAAATCAACCTACGTATACCTACCTTTACTCTTAAAAATAAATACAAAAAGGATCAACAACTTTAAACCGTTCTTATTAGCAGGTGCTTCGGCCGCATTAAACCTATCAAGTAATGAAAAGAGTTTAGACGACAATTCTGCGGGGAAATTTAGAATGACCAGTAATCCTAACTTCTTGGAACTTGGTTTCGGTATCGACTTCTACTTACCCTACTTTAAATTCACTCCCTCAATAAGAGGTGTTTTTGGTCAAGGAAACGAACTCATAAAAGACAAAGACTCAAATAGTCCTTGGACAGGTAATATTAGTAAAATGCAAACTAGAGGCTTCTTTATTAACTTTACGGTGCAATAGTTTTTCGTTTAAATTCACTCAAAATAATAGATGTAGCCATAGCAACATTTAGACTTTCTGTTTTTTGAACCGCTCCAAATTTTGGTATTGTAATTTTTTGAGTCACCAGTTTTTCAATTTCTTCTGATATCCCGTTGGCTTCATTACCTAAAACCACTATTCCAGATGTAGTGTCCACATCAGTTGAATACAAATTATCTCCTTCCATAAAAGTTCCAAAAACTGGTATTGATTTTTTCTCAGAAAGATATTTCTCTAAATTTAAGTATGTTAGATTAACTCGTGTTAGCGACCCCATAGTAGCCTGAACAACTTTAGGGTTATAACAATCAACCGTTTCCGAATTACAAATCAAATCTGTCACGCCAAACCAATCACACAATCTAATAATTGTACCTAAATTACCAGGATCCCGTACATTATCTAATCCCACCAATAACTTAGATTCATCTATTTCCTGAACTGGTTTCATTTTAAAAATTGCTAATGCAGAATTGCTGTTTTTAAAAAAACTAACCTTTTTTAATTCCACATCCGAAACTATTGTTTGAGTACTATCCGAAATTTCCTCAAATCTATTCATCGCATACAAGTGCTCTAACTCATATGGAGAATTTAAAAACTCTTTAATAGTTTTTATTCCCTCAACAACAAACAATTGATGTTGTAAACGGTACTTTTTTTGCTTTAAACTCGTTATTAATGTAATTCTGCTTTTGCTTAACATTCAAATAATGTATTTTTGAACTTAATTCTAACTATCTATTGAAATACTTTTTAGCAAAAATATCATTTATTCTGGTAATAACTACCATTTTAATTTCTTGTAGCGTTACAAAAAACCTAGAAGACGACGAGTATTTTCTTACCAACAATTACATTACGGTTAACGAAGAAGGCAGTAATAACGAAATTATTAAAAATCTTATAAAACCAAAACCTAACAGTCTTTTTCTTAAATACCCATTACGTTTAAGGATATACAATTTCGCTAACAAAAACCCTGACTCTACATTTACAAAGTGGCTATACAAAAAACCAAAAAGAGAGCAACGCTTACATCGTTTTCTATCTAAAAAACAAACTATTAAACTACAACACGCCTATGCTGGCATAAATAATTGGTTAAAAAAATCAGGTGAAGCTCCAGCTCTTATTGATTCCGTAAGAATAACAAAGAGTATAAAAACTCTAAACAAATACCACAAACAAAACGGTTGGCTAGACATTAACACAAGCTACACTATAAACTATTCTGACAACAAAAAAGGAAACGTAAATTACAATATAGAAACTGGTGAACCATACATAATTGACTCAATAACTCAACAAATCGAGTCTGAAGCTGTTGATTCAATTTATACTATTCATAAGAATAATTCATTTATAAAAACAAACGTTCAGTATAGAGATCAATATTTGATTAATGAACGAGAACGCATTACTACCATTATGCGAAACTCTGGTTTATACACATTTGAAAAAGAAAGCGTCTCTTTTAAAAACGAATATGATTCAATTAAAAAAACTAATTCGGTTAAAATACTTATAGATGATAAAAAAATACGAAACCAAGACAGCTCCTATAAAGAACCGTATAAAATATTCAAAATTAGTGAAGTTAATATTTTTACCGATTTTAATTACACGAATAAAGGAAAAGAAATAACCGATTCAACCACCTACAATAAACACAACTTTTATAGCTTTGACAAATTACGTTTTAAGCCAAAAGCCTTATCGGATGTTATTTTCATTAAGCCTAATTCTATTTACAAGGATATTGACAAAACACTAACACTAACACAACTTAACAACTTAAGAACCTTTAAATACCCCGACATAAAATATATTTTAGACGACAGAGACTCAACAAAAACCAGTCTAATTGCTAATGTTTTATTAACTCCTTTAAAGAAATTTGAGCTAGAATACAATCTAGACGCATTACATAATAATATACAGAACGTAGGACTATCTTTGAGCACATCTTTACTTGCAAGAAATGTTTTTAGAGGAGCTGAAAGCTTAGAGTTAGCTTTCAGAGGGTCAATCGGAGCCTCTAAAGACGCCGCAGACAGAGAAGATCGTTTTTTTGACGTAAGGGAATTTGGAGCTGACTTAAAACTTTCTTTTCCTAGAATACTTTTCCCTTTTAACACCTCAAAATTCATCCCTAAAATAATGTCGCCCACAACTAGGATTAGTTTTGGAGCTAGTACGCAAACAAATATTGGATTAGACAAAACTAACTTTACAGGGGTTTTTAATTACAGTTGGTTTTCATCGGCTCAAGTAACAAACCGTTTTGACTTGTTCAATATGCAGTTTGTCAATAATTTAAATAAAGGAAGGTATTTTGACATCTATAACAACTCCTACGACAAACTTAACACTATTGCCACAAACTCCGGTTATACATCAAGCGCACTTACTACTCCTCAAGGAACCTCGCAGTTTACTAGTGATGTTTTGACAAACAATCTAACTCCATCCGTGAGTGCGTTAATTTCATCTACAGACACACAAGAGATTAAAAACATTGAAGAACGCAGACAACGATTAACAGAGGACAACCTTATTTTCACCTCTAGTTATTCATATATAAAAAATACGAGATCAAGTATTATTGACAATAATTTTAATAGAATTAGCGTCAAACTTGAACTAGCAGGAAATACTTTATCTACACTAGCAAACGCATTAGGGCTGAACAAAAATAGCAATGATCGGTACGAACTATTTAATGTTGCCTACTCTCAATATGTAAAAACCGAATTAGATTATATTAAGTACTGGGATCTACCAAACAATAATACATTTGCCATAAGAAGCTTCTTTGGTATCGCAATTCCTTACGGGAATTCAAAATCAATACCATTTTCCAGAAGTTTCTTCGGAGGAGGAAGTAACGACAACAGGGCATGGGATGCCTATAGCTTAGGCCCAGGTATTAGTGGAGGTCAAAACGAATTCAATGAAGCGAACATGAAAATTGCGTTAAATGCAGAATTTAGATACACCTTTTTTGGAGATTTAAAAGGGGCTTTTTTTATAGACGCAGGAAACATCTGGAACGTCTTAGACAATGAAGAAGATCCAAAATACAAATTCGATTCTCTACAAGACCTTAGTGAATTAGCTATTGGCTCAGGGATAGGATTTCGCTATGATTTTAGCTTCTTTGTACTTCGGTTTGATATCGGTTTTAAAACCTACGAACCTTACCTTGAAAACAAAAAATGGCTCCGAAATTACAACCTCAGAAATGCTGTTTACAATGTTGGAATAAATTATCCATTTTAACAGTTCTAATTTTATTATATTTGCACTCTATTTTCTCAAAATAAACACACAACTAAAATGAATCATAATATAAAACCAGGAGTCGCAACAGGAAAAGAAGTCCAAGAAATTTTTGCTTACGCAAAAGAAAAAGGCTTCGCACTACCTGCTGTCAATGTAGTAGGATCAGATAGTGTTAATGCTGTTATGGAAACTGCAGCAGCAGTAAATTCTCCAGTAATTATACAATATTCAAATGGTGGAGCGCAGTTTAATGCTGGAAAAGGATTAAGCAACAAAAATGATGTTTCGGGTATTTTAGGCGCTATTGCAGGTGCCAAACATGTTCATTTATTAGCCGAAGCATATGGTGTCCCAGTAATTTTACATACGGATCATGCAGCTAAAAAATTATTACCTTGGATTGATGGTTTGCTAGATGCAAGTGAAAAACATTTTTCCGAAACTGGTAAATCTTTATATAGTTCACATATGATTGACCTATCCGAAGAGCCTTTAGAGGAAAATATTGAAATTTGTAAAAAATACCTTGCTCGTATGAGTAAAATAGGTATGACCTTAGAAATAGAACTAGGAATTACAGGAGGAGAAGAAGATGGTATTGACAATTCTGATGTTGATGTTTCTAAATTATATACGCAACCTGAAGAGGTTGCCTATGCGTATGAAGAGCTAATGAAAGTTAGTGATCAATTTACTATTGCCGCAGCATTTGGAAACGTTCATGGTGTATACAAGCCAGGAAACGTAGTATTGACCCCTAAGATTCTAAAGAACTCTCAAGAATACGTTCAAAAGAAATTTAACACGAAGGAAAATCCTATTAATTTTGTATTCCATGGCGGATCCGGATCAACGATTGAAGAAATTAGAGAGTCTATTACCTACGGAGTAATAAAAATGAATTTAGATACTGATATGCAATTCGCATTTACAGAAGGAGTTCGCGATTACATACTTGACAAACAAGAATATATTAAAAAACAAATAGGTAATCCTGAAGGAAACGAATTACCAAACAAGAAATATTACGATCCTCGTAAATGGCTTAGAGAAGGTGAAAAAACTTTCATTGCTAGATTGAAAAAATCTTTCGAGGATTTAAATAACATAAACACATTATAAACTGTTTATAACAGTTTTACTTAGCAAGAAAAGATATGGCTTGGTTTAAAAGAAAAGAAAAAGGAATTCAAACATCAACGGACGAAAAAAGAGACACTCCTAAAGGATTGTGGTACAAATCTCCTACCGGAAAAATAGTTGATACCGAAGAGTTGGCAAAAAATTTTTATGTTAGCCCCGAAGATGGATACCATGTAAGAGTGGGTAGTAACGAGTATTTCGAAATCCTTTTTGATGATAATAATTATAAAGAATTAAATGAAAATTTAACTTCTAAAGATCCTTTGGAATTTGAGGACAAAAAAAAATACGTAGATCGCTTAAAGGACGCTCGGAAAAAAACCAATTTAAAAGATGCTGTTAGAACTGCAGTTGGAAAATCTAAAGGAAAAGATATCGTTATCGCTTGTATGGATTTCAGCTTTATTGGCGGATCTATGGGGTCTGTTGTTGGAGAAAAAATTGCACGTGCTGCTGATTATTCTTTAAAAAATAATATCCCATTCATGATTATTTCTAAGTCTGGAGGAGCTCGTATGATGGAAGCGGCATTATCATTAATGCAATTAGCAAAAACATCCTCTAAATTAGCACAACTTGCCGAAGCAAAAATACCATACATTTCATTATGTACTGATCCCACTACAGGAGGAACAACAGCCTCTTTCGCAATGTTAGGAGATGTAAATATTTCTGAACCAGGTGCCTTAATTGCTTTTGCCGGACCAAGAATTGTAAAAGATACTACTGGAAAAGAATTACCTGATGGTTTTCAAAAAGCAGAATTCGTATTAGAACATGGTTTCTTGGATTTCATTACTCCAAGAGCAGCCTTGAAAGACAAAATTAATTTATACCTTGACTTACTTCAAAACAACAAAGTGAGAGCCTAAATATTAAAAACGTCTCAATTACAATTGAGACGTTTTTTTTAACCTTTATTTTCTATTACAAATAAACAACATGAGTTGTTCCGTCTGATAATGTAACAATAGCTTCATTGTCACATAAACCATCTCCAAAATCTAAGGTAATCATATTATTATTTCGCTGTAATTCCACAATACCACTTACCAAAAAGTTACACGCCAACTCTCTTCGCAACGCTTGTACAACTTCTCCAGCACGAATGTTTCCGTTTCTGAATGTTGTAGTTCTATTCCCTGTAATTAAAAACACATTATCTCCCCAGTTCCCAGAACCATACCCTTCAATCCATTCTCTAACCCTTTCTCCAACTCTACTAGCATAAGCACCATCTGGCCATGTCACTAATATATCTACATTAAAGGTGGATTGAGGATTACTATTAGTATTACTACGCTCTCTAAAAACAGTTTTAACACCTTGAATACTGATCTCATTTACATAAAAATTTTGAAA
This sequence comes from Kordia sp., assembly GCA_002733415.1. GTDB lineage: Bacteria > Bacteroidota > Bacteroidia > Flavobacteriales > Flavobacteriaceae. The sequence goes on from NVVR01000042.1 coordinate 14,739, forward strand.
GGAAACACTAATCTCTTTTGTTAGCGCCGTCATGTCCTTCTGATAGCTCATATAAATAATCCCTTTTATTATATGACCATTGGGCAATTCACACCCTTCACCAAAATCAATAGTTTTTTCTTTACTTATTGCCGTAACAACTGTTGTAATTGTAACACAACCTGGCAAATAACTAACCGCATCAAGCATTCTTGAATTGGAAGACAACTCATCATTTGTATATACTTCTTCTATTACTGCACTTACACCTTCTGAAAGCACATCAATTTCACCACTTTGCCTGGCTTCAATCAAACTTTCTGAATCATCTGAAACTGGCGTAATAACCGATTCCTCATTACTACAACTGTTTAATGTTAATACTCCCATCAACATTAATACTACAAACTTTCTTATTTTTTTCATTTTCATCATTTTTTAGAATTAATAAAAATATTTCTCTTAAAGAAATTCGTAAAAGCAATGGATCAGCCTATTGAATTTATCTAGAATTTTTAACAAAGGCATTTTATTGAGCTCCATAAATTAACATTGCTTTAACATTTGTATCTATGACCTTATAAATTAAAAAAGGTTTAATGAGTATAAGTCTTTTTATTCCCAACTAAGTACTCAAAAGAGCATCTATTTAAAACAAATTCATTAATCTCCTATGATAACATCATCATTTTTTATTACTTAAAAACACCCATAACTAGGTATTTACATTCGTTTGTTTATTCACTAACTTTACATTAGTCAACATAATCATTATGATTACTGACTCTGAATTCTTTAAAGAATACAATTACCACACATCTAGTATATTACACCGAGATAAACGATTTCTAAGGCAAAGGTTTATCTCGATGTTTTTTTTACAAGAAGACTATCTCACTATATATTTAATTAATAATTGATAATTACCAAATATATCATATATTTGCGGCTTGATATGAAAGGCATATCAATTGCATAACAATCATTTAAATAAATATTAGCATGTTATTATCAAAAGAAGCTAAAGCAGAACTTTTCGCAAAACACGGAGGAACTGCAAAAAACACTGGTTCTGCAGAAGGGCAAATCGCTTTATTCACAGAAAGAATCAACCACTTAACGGAACACTTAAAAAAGAATCGTAAAGATTATAACACTGAGCGTTCATTAGTAATGTTAGTAGGAAAAAGAAGAAGCCTACTTGACTATTTAACTAAGAAAGATGTCTTAAGATATCGTGCGATTGTTAAAGAATTAGGATTAAGAAAATAATCAAAAAAGAGAGGCTTTACGCCTCTCTTTTTCTTTTAAAGCTAAACCACTAATTTAGTTTTAAATACATAACGAAGAAGCGAAAACTATAGTTTTTCATTGGACTACAACTACTACAGCAACACAACAACCAATGTTTAATTAAATAATTTAAAAAAATTATGATTCCAAAAGTTTTTAGAGAGGTCATTGACCTAGGAGATGGAAGAGAAATTTCTATCGAAACCGGAAAATTAGCAAAACAAGCACATGGTTCTGTTGTTGTTCAGTCAGGAAAATGTATGATGTTATGTACAGTTGTTTCCAATTACGAACAAAAAGATCTTGGCTTTCTACCATTAACAGTAGATTACAGAGAGAAATTTGCTGCTGCTGGACGTTACCCAGGTGGCTTCTTCAAAAGAGAAGCAAGACCAAGTGACGGTGAAGTATTAACCATGCGTTTAGTAGACCGTGTTTTACGTCCGTTATTCCCAAAAGATTACACTGCAGAAACGCAAGTGATGATTCAGTTAATGTCTCATGACGAAAACGTTATGCCAGATGCTATGGCAGGTTTAGCAGCATCAGCAGCTATACAATTATCAGATTTCCCATTTGAGTGCGCTATCTCTGAAGCAAGAGTAGGTCGTATAAATGGTGAATTTATAATCAACCCTAGTAGAGCTCAATTAGCAGAATCTGACATTGATATGATGATTGGAGCATCGGCTGATTCTGTAATGATGGTTGAGGGTGAAATGGATGAGATTTCTGAAGAAGAAATGGCAGATGCAATTAAATTTGCACATGAAGCTATCAAAGTACAATGTGCAGCTCAGTTAAGATTAGCTGAAGCATTCGGAAAGAAAGAAGTTCGTGAATACGAAGGAGAAAGAACAGATGCAGATTTAGAAAAGAAAGTTCATGACATGGCATACGATAAAGTATATGCTATTGCAAGAGCTGGATCTGCTAAGCACGAAAGAAGCGCTGCTTTTGCTGAAATTAAAGCAGACATAAAAGCTACTTTTTCTGAAGAGGAATTAGCAAATTATGGTGGTTTAGTTTCTGACTATTACCGTAAAGCTGAAAAAGCTGCCATTAGAGATTTAACCTTAAATGAAGGGTTACGTTTAGATGGTCGTCAAACAGATGAAATCAGACCAATTTGGTGCGAGGTAGATTACTTACCATCAACACATGGTTCTTCAATCTTTACTCGTGGAGAAACTCAAGCATTAGCTACAGTTACTTTAGGGACTTCTAGAGACGCAAACAAAATAGACATGCCATCTTATGAAGGTGAAGAAAATTTCTATTTACATTATAACTTCCCTCCTTTTTGTACAGGTGAAGCAAGACCAATTCGTGGAACATCTCGTAGAGAAGTTGGACATGGTAACCTAGCACAACGTGGATTAAAAGGAATGATTCCAGAAGATTGTCCTTACACAGTACGTGTAGTGTCAGAAGTATTAGAATCTAACGGTTCATCTTCTATGGCTACTGTATGTGCAGGAACTATGGCTTTAATGGATGCAGGTGTTAAACTTATAAGACCAGTTTCTGGTATCGCAATGGGATTAATTTCTGATGCTGATTCTGGAAAATTTGCTGTATTATCTGATATCTTAGGAGATGAAGATCACTTAGGAGATATGGATTTTAAAGTTACTGGAACTGAAAAAGGAATCACTGCTTGTCAAATGGACATCAAAGTAAAAGGTTTATCTTATGATGTTTTAGAATCTGCTTTATCGCAAGCTCGTAATGGTCGTTTACACATCTTAGGTAAAATTACTGATACTATTGCTACAGCAAATAACGAAGTTAAGGAACACGCTCCTACTATGGTCACAAGACGTGTGCCAAACGAATTTATTGGTGCTTTAATTGGACCTGGTGGAAAAGTAATTCAGGAAATGCAAAAAGAAACTGAGACTACTATCGTTATTAACGAAGATCCAGTGACTGAAGAAGGTATTGTTGAAATTTTAGGTGTAGGTAGCGCAGGTATTGAAGCTGTAATGGCTAAAATAGATGCTTTATTATTCAAGCCAAAAGTTGGTAGTGCTTACGAAGTTAAAGTTATTAAAATGCTTGACTTTGGTGCAGTAGTAGAATATGTTGAAGCTCCAGGAAATGAAGTATTATTACATATTTCTGAATTAGCTTGGGCGCGTACTGAAAACGTAACTGATGTTGTTAACATGGGTGATGTATTTGACGTGAAGTATTTTGGTAGAGATCCTAAAACTAGAAAAGAAAAAGTTTCTAGAAAGGCTTTATTACCAAGACCTCCTAG
>NVVR01000082.1 GCA_002733415.1 Kordia sp.
CAATCAACAAGAGCGAACATATTACAAAGTTACAAAGGAAGTAGCTTTATTTTTATAATGGAATATTATTCTATCAACAATATTTTTTGTGAAAAACTAAACTTTTTAAGGCTAATGACACTTTAACTACACCGTGTTTTAAAAGTATAGCAGTTTAATTGTTTGTTAGTCAGTAGAAAATAAAGGAATGAATTTTGTAGTTAAAAACAATTTACATTCCCTTTTCTATTCCCTTAAAAAAACAAAACCCCGTAAACATTGAAGTTACGAGGTTCTTTTGAGGTGTCGAGCGGATTATAACTATTTATTTGCGCTTATACTCAAAAACTAAAAACATAAACAAAAACCGGGTGTTCAAGGGGTTTGGTGGTTGTCGTTTTAGTTAAAGAATACAATTAAATACAAAAAAACTTACCACGATGTTTACTACTTGTTATATTTGCTAAAAAAATAAAACAATGTATTTTTATTTAAAAGAGCCTAACGGTAAAGATAAAACATTAATAATTATACAGTATTATCTTAAAAAAGATAAGAAAATATTCAAGTATTCTACTGGTCAAAAAATTGAACCTGGTAACTGGAATTTTGAAAGTAGATTTCCTAAAAATAAGAGAGGTGGAGGAGGTAAAGAAATAAAACATATTTCTTTAATGTTATCTCGTTACAACGACTTTTTAGAATCTACTTTAAATGATTTAGAAAGAAATAACATAGATGCAACAAAAGACACTCTCAAAAACTACTTTGATAGTGAATTCAAGGCAGATAAGAGTAAAACCATACAGTTTGATAGTAAAGTAATCACAAACGTAATAGACGCCTTTATTTTATCAAAATCAAAAAGTAAAGGAAAATCTAAGGACTGGGAGAATAAATACAAAAACCTTAGAAACAAGATGCTTCTTTTCGATACGTACAAAAATCACAAAACAGTGTTTAATGATTTATCTAATGATTGGTTAGATGAATACAGTGGTTTTTTACGTGAATTACCGGAACTTCTTAAAAAGCAAAGTTATTTAAAGAAAGTAAAGGAACTAGATGTTGAAATGAAGCTACCAAAGGTGGTTTATAACGACAATACACTAAACAGACACATAATATACCTATTTACTTTTTTAAACTGGTCTAAGGACAGTTATCACGATTTGAACTTGGATAAATTAAAGAACCCGGTTAAGGATTTTGTTTCGGATGATATTCATTTAACTTCAGAAGAAGTGAAATTATTAGAAACAGTAGAACTCCCTAGGGAATCATTAAAAAGAGTTCGAGATTTATTTTTAATAGGCGTGTATTCTGGCCAGCGATTTTCTGATTATTCAGTATTTGAAAAAGCCGATGTGCAAGGAGATATGATAATTAAAAGAGCAGAGAAAACGGAAAAAGATAGTTTTGTACCACTACATACAAAACTTAAAAAGTTACTGGAGCAATACGAATGGAAACTTCCTAAAATATCAAGTCAAAAGTTCAACCCTCATATTGTAGAAGTTTGTAGAATAGCCGGAATACTAACAGAAGTAAAAACCACCAATTACATAGGTAACAAAAAAGAAGTGAAGTATTTTGAAAAGTGTGACATGGTAAGTAGTCATACTGCAAGGCGAACTTTTATAACGCTATCAGCTGAAAATAATATGCCTGATCATATTATTATGAAGATAGTAGGGATTAGTGATCCTAAAACTTTAATTAAATACAAAAAAACCAGTCAGCAATCAGTAAGTGATTTTGCTAATAAAATTTGGGGGTAAAAAAGCACCATGTGAGGAGTGTTTTATTAAATTATTATCGCATTAATATTTCTTCTCCTCTTTTTTTCCTGTCCAATTGGAGATTAATTGAACAATAAACATTGGGATTAACACACCTAGAAGCCAATAAATTGTTTTGGATGAAGCGTCAATTTCTCTAAAAATGGAATCCTTAAATAAATCGAATTTTTCTATACTTTGTTTATTATTTATTCTTTGCTCTTTTATTAAGTTTTTGATTTGGTCATTCAACCTTGCAATAGTTAAAATTTCTTCAGGATTTGCAGGGTTAATAGCCTGTCTAAGCCCCTTTGTCTGCTCTACTATATTACTGTTTGCTTCATTTTACCGCAAATTGATGTATTACTTGCGGTACATGGGCGAGTGTTGTCTTTACCTTTAAATATGTGTATTTCTCCTGATTCTTTGTCTTTCCTTAATGTGTATACGTCCATTGAAATTTATTTTTTTATCTAGTTACCTACCAATCCTCAGTAACCTCTTTCTTAACTACTTCGCTGGTTAAAAATTCTTTTTGAAAATATTTTAATAGATTATTTGCTTCTTTATGTGACTTGTAAAATGTTTTTCCAAAGATGTTTTTACGGTCCTGGTTTGGATTTATAGGAAACTGATCGTTTGTTAAAAATTTTATTTTTGTTACGCTCCACTTTGAGTAATGATAATAATCTGTAGTTAATTTAATTTTTAACCTATCGTCTTTAAAATAGCAAACTACATTATAATAAGTATCTATATAGAAAGTATCAGCAAACAATGATTTTTCAGTAACAGAGTGTATGTTATTCATTTTTCCAGTAAAAAAAACATCGTTTTCGTTAACCTCCCTTAAGCTCATCGTTATATTTTCGGTGTTTTTTAAATAACTCAAAACGCTCTCTTTCATTTCTTTTGCTGACAGACCAGTATCTTCAATAACAACTTCATATAAAGGACTATTGTTTTTGTCTGTTTTCCATTCCCCCTCAATTTCAGCTAACATTTTTCTAGTCTTTCCGGCTTGCCCAAAACTTAAACTAACAGTTACCAACATTGCTAACACTAACACCTTTTTCACATATAAACTTTTAAAGTTAAACTAACTGTAATTGTACTCATTTTGCTTCAATAAAAACTAAGAATTTATATTGTGCATAGTAAGGAAAATTCTTACTTCTAATAAAAGCAAATTAATTATATTACCGCTTTTGAAATAACAAAGCTACTGTTTACAACTAGTTGCTGAAATACCATATATTAGGTATTTTCAAATAATAATAAAAATTTAACAAAAAATATGGGTAACTTTTTTTTAGTTTTGGTAACTATACACTAAGATGCCTCAAATCATCTTCTCAAATTAAAACCTATAAATACAACATATCTAATTGTAATTTAACCGATTAAAGCAATAAATTTACATTAAAATTTATTTAACTAATCCATAAATAACAATTATGAAAAAAGCATTATCTATTGTAGCGGTTTTATTATTATTAGTATCATTTTCTTCTTGTGAGAAAGAACTTGATTTAACTGAAGACGAACAATTAGAGTTGTTCGCAAAAGACACCGGAAAAGATGGAACAGATTCGCCAGGAAACGAAGAAGAAGACCTTGAAGAATAAAATACTATTTATAAGCACCGCTTTAATATGTGTTATTGCGGTGTTTTCTCATGTTTTTGTACCTATAAAATCCACTGAATTAACAAAAATAACCAAAGAATACAAAACACTTTTGAAAGAGCGAAAAAGTCAATTCGCAATTTTAGAAAATGCACAACAAGTAAACTCCACAGAATTAAACGTTCACCTTTCTAATTATATCAACGCAAACAAGCAAGCTTCCTTAAAATTCAAAGAGGTTAGTCAAGTGAAAGCAAACGATAAGGTTTTTCATTTCAGAAACTTAAACGCCTTCCTTTATCAATCAAGCATTTTCCTAGTTCTATTTTTAGCTTCAATATTATTATGTATTTCAGCAAAACAAATTGAAATAAAAGAAGATCAAAGAGTTTACAAATCAATAGCCTTTGTGTTCTTGACAATAGCTTGTTATTATATTGCTTGGGTAGTTTATCCAGCAAACGATTTGCCGTACTATATGTATATTTTTGTTTTAATCCTTACAGCTATTTTAACGAGTTCACTTAGTTTAATTATACTGAATGCTATCACAAGTAAAGAAAACACAATACAACGCTATAAAAATTCAATCCATTCTTTGTTTTCGTTTATTTATAAAGATGTTTATGCAAAAGGATACATAAATAAAGATAAGGATATTGAATACAGAAAAGACCGAGTAAGACTAACTAAAGAAGTGCTTGACAATGAATAATGACCCCACCTACTTACTTAGAAAAGCAAAGCAATCATCTTTATTACCTGACGACTGCAAGAGTGACTATTTAACCGACTTGAAAGAGTTTGAAAATATCCAAGAAAAAGAAATTCAAGTAAGTAAAGATAAGATCAAAGAATTTTTAAAAGGAGATAACTACAAAGAAGTAGAAAATCAAATATTTGAAATTTTAAGCTTCTGTTAATTAAGAAACTCTTTTAAACCGCCACTTTTTACAATATCAAGTATTTTTTCAGTTACTCTTTTATCAATGATATTAGAGAAAATCTTGATATTCATAAACTCCTTTTCTTTAATTGCTACATAAATAGCAATATCCTCTTTTCTTACATTACTAAACTTAGCAACTAAATCTTTCTCTAAATCACCAGTTGGTGCAACTGTTGGTTGTTGTTGGTTATTATTGGTTAAAAGTATTTCACCTTTTCCAGTTAAAAGATAATTAGCATCAATTCCTTTACATTTTGTGTATAATAAATCAACATCATATGTGTTTCTTTTGTGCCAAGAAGCTAAAGTTTGCGGTAATATATCTAAATATTTAGCAAAATCAGAGTCGTACTTAAATCCTAGCTCTTTTTTTAAGCTCTTTAAAATCAACGATTTATCTAACATTATAAAAAATATGTTTAAAATACATAACCAAAATGTTGTTAAATAAACAAAATGATTATATATTTGCCTTGTAACTAATATATAACTGCAATATAACCAAAAATGGCAAAAGCATTTACATCTAAACAAAGTAAGGTAATCAAAAATATTTTGGGGGATGGTTATGGAGGTAAATTATATAAATACCTCTATAAACACAAAGCAGTTAAATCAACAAACGTGCCATCAACAATTGCATATTTATATCAAATTGTTAATGGTCAGAAAACCAGCAAGATAATACAGAAAAAAATTTTAGATATGGTTGAAACGGAGTTACTAAATCAAGCTGAAGAAAAGCAACGATTAAAATTATTATTAGGGTAATCATTAAAAATAGCATTATGACGGAGCAAACACTTATCGAAAGCCAAATAAAAGCACTTACTATTTTTAACGCTAATAACACCATGATGTCAACAGCAGAATGCGCTACTTTTTTAAAAGTTAGTGTCGGTACTGTAAAAAACCGAATTACTAAAAACACAATTATAGGAGTTTTTCAAGATGGTAAATATCATATACCAAAGCTTCAGTTTATAGATAAGTTAGTAGCTTCTTTTTTAAGTAGTGATAACAATATATCAGTGCTTTCAGAAGAAGAAAGGATTGAACAAGGCGTAAAAGCCTATTTAAAAAAAACAATGTTTCCACAAGCTTAATTCAACAACTAAAAAAATACAGTCAAAATATTATGTTTCCAACAACAGCCAACAGTAACCAACAGCTAGCCAACAACATTAAAATAGCAACAAAGTTGCCACCATACCAAAGAAGGAAGGAGTAACATCTTTTCACATAAAAACCCAATCGACTGCAATCGATTGGGTTTTAAAATTAGTTGTTGATCCTCAACAAAAGCTCTTACACAATTATTAAGTATATATTTTATGCAAATAATACATTCAAGAAACAACGCCCTATCTACAAATGTAGCGAATACGGTAGTTAGCACCAAAAAATCACCCAACTATTTCAACTACCCATATATTGATGGTCAAAGCTTTAACATGGCAATGGTTAACTATTGTCAAAAGGTATTTGAATACAATACATGGGTTGAAAAAGAAAATAAAGCTGTTAAATCCTATAACAATTTAGTAACAGCACAAATGGAAGCAACACCACCAACAGACAAGTTGTTGGCAACTGTTGGTAAATTCCTTAAAAGCATAGCAACATTACCGGTAAAGCACTACAATAGCTCAGTTGAAGCCTTTAATAAAGAGCATACACCCTTAGCAACAAAGAAACCAACAGTAACTATTAAACCAGTTACAGAAATGATATTTCGTGTAATACTGGTTTTCTATACCCAACAATTAAAGCAACGTAATTTAACACGTATGGAAATTGGGGAATCATGTGCCGGAACATTACCACAAGCGCAATTAAACAGTTATGAGATAGGTATGCACAAGCTAAATGAAATACCTAGGTTAAACATGAATAAGCGTACTATACAACGTCATTTAAAAAGATTATTAGAAGCGGAAATTCTAGTAGGATACGTTTTTAAGGGTACAAAAAGACCTACTGTAGCATACATTTCTAACGAAGTTTTATTAGTAAAGGACAGCCAAGAAAATTTAAAAACATTCACTGAAAATCAGCCTTTTAACTTATTACCAACGACAGGTTGTCGTAATATAAATCATATTACTAGTACTAAAAAAAACAATATTAAAACAAGAGAAGTTAACAACTTACCAGTTGCCAACTTCCATAAGGATTCTTTAAGTAACAAGAACACTACCACTCAGGACGGTAAGTACGAGAACACCAAAAAAGGAAAGCGAAATTCTGACCTCTCACAAGAATTTAACGCAAATTCTGAATTTTTAAAGCAGCGCATACAAGAACAAAATAAGCTGGCGGCGGATTTTGAAGCGAAAAAGCATAAAAACACTCCAACATTACCGGTAAATGTATTGCAACAAGAAGCTGGGGCCGGAACATTATCGCGTGAAGAGTTTAAAACCTTGTTAATTCAGGACTTTTTTATCTACTCTTCTAAACTATGGGCCAACAGTACACCGTATGCCGGGAGTTTTATTAAAGCCATGCGAATGTTTGAAGAAAATGAGTTTCAATCTCCTAACGGATCATTGTATCACAAGGATACTATGCTGAAAAGCATCATAAAATACCGCTGGATGGTTGATAGAGCAGCAAGCTGGTTGAAAAATCACGGTAAATACACCCTTTATCCGCATTTATATTTTGATTTCACACGAACCGAAAAGCAAGAAGGTGGTTTTTGGCATTGGTCTAACCGATATGAGAACCAACAAGCACGTAAAAAGAAAGCTCAAAACAACAAAGTTAGCCTCGTAGCAAAGGGAAAAGCAAGAAAATCAGATCACCGTAAGGCAGTATTAGCAATAAATAAATACTTAAATAAAAAAATGAACCTTACTGAATTACAGGAGTATATAGCTGTAAATCTACCAAATAAGTTTACTAAAAAATTAGGATTAATGCTTAACCAGGCGAATCAAAAACGCTTTAACTAAAATACTATGAAAATAAAATGCGACTGCACAACAAAACAAGGTTTTACGTGTCCGAAATGTTCAAGAGTTAAGATGGTTATTTTACTAATGCCGGACAAACAAAACTTAAAATATACTACTGGAAGTGGTAAAAGAGTAAATCCGGTTTGGCATTCTCCAGTAAAGCAAAACAAATGGACTAATGACTATATCGCTAACGGAATGCTAAAACGCTTTATGAGTAGTACACTTTATACTCATACACGTATGCTACAGTTTTATGATCAGTTTACCGGGCAATTAATCTATCAAGGAATTAGATAATGATACTAGAAAATATAAAACTAGAAAAAGTAAGTACCTACTGTATTAATGAAGTGATACGAGTAATTAACGCTTATAGTGCTGATTTAATTGAGCCAACAACCGACAACAAGTTCAAGTTTGATTTGGCTAAAAACCTTTGGAAACAGTTTCATAAAAAAATAGATAAACAGGAAATTCCTAAAAAGCACAAACTAAAATTAAAAGTGTATGAAGCTATTTTTCTGCTACAAATTATAAATGATGTAGCAGACACAGAAATACTATACACCATTAAAGAATCGATTGATAGACAATTAAAATAACAACCAACAATGATACCAACACTTACCAACAACAGCTATTTAATAGCAACAGTATTAATTTTTTTATTATGTGTTTCGGGTATGTTTTTATCAATTCAATTGAGAAAAACAAAATACGTTCTTAGAAAAACACGAATGAGGTATTTATCCGAAAAATCAGCAGCAGCTATTTTACGTGAAAAAGAAATTATTGATTCTGAGGAACAATTAATAGCTGCTGCTAAATATGGATACAATTACCACAGCCAAACACAATTTATGTTAAGGTGTTTCGAGAAAAACTGTTTAGATGATTTCCTCCTGGTACTTAGAAACAAGATGCTAAAAAATGGGGTATAGGCTATACGAAAACTACTTAGAAAAAAGAGAACAATCAATAACCACAAACACAATTAAGATGATCAGAAAAAAAGGAGAAAACCCAAGACGTTATAAAGTATTAAAAAACATTGTTAAAAAAGACGAAGCAACAGCTTTAAAAAATGCACTAGAACAATTAAA
>NVVR01000083.1 GCA_002733415.1 Kordia sp.
CTATTTGTTGTTATTCCTATTTTATAGCGTTCTAAGGGCTGTTTTAAACGTATAGGATATATTTTAATCTCATTACGTATGCACCATGTTCTATGTGTTATTTCTGCGTTCATAATTAAAATCCTAGTTCATTAACTGCACTCATTACAGCTTCGTTTTTATCTACCACTTCCTGTTGATCCTTACTTAATTCAGCTCTTATAAATAATGCTTCTTGTGGCTTTTGTAATAATGCACCATCAATTCTCATAATTTTGCGGTGTTTACCAGCACTATCAATTGTTATTTTATCTATTGGCTGGAACTCATAGCCTTTAAACTCACACCATGCGGTTAAACTCTTTTTAAAATTATTAGATGTTTTTGATCGTTTACCAGCGTGTTCCTCATAAGTATCAAACAGTTCTTTACGTGAAATGTATTTGTTTAGTTTATCAGGGTTTTCAATAAAATAAACATCAGCCCAATCACTAAAAGTATCACCAGCTATACGCAATAGATTACGCTTAATCACATTACCCATAGGAGGGTAAATTGGCTCTTTTTGACCTAAATAAAACTGAATACAATAGGCTACAAAATTGTAAAAGTCGTTCCAATCGTTTTCATTAAATTGTGTAAATAGGTTTTTCTGATTAAAATCATCACTTACTTTTCTATGCTCTAAATATTCACCGTTTTTATTAAAGTGATAATAGTCAGAAAACACAGTAAACAGTAACCTACGTAATGTACTAGGATCAAGATTTTGCAATTGAAAATTTGAGGTAGCAACTATTTTCGGGCTTTCTTCAAAAGGAATTTCAAACGGCTTATTATTTTTAGGGTTTACTACTGTTGAACTTGTAATTATTGAAAAATATCTTTCAATTTTAAAAAATGGATGTGTGTCATCAATAATTATAGCATCGGTATCAGGGGTAACACCATCCAAAGCAAATTTATCTTCTAATGCTTCTTTATTTTTTCCGTCTAAAGTTTTAATTCTTTTATATACTTCACGTATTGCCCTACTCCACATAATAGATTTACCACTACCTCCATGGCTTTCATCCAACTCAGATATTTTATGATCCATAGCATACACAAAAAAGCTATTTGAATCATCTTTATACTTGTGTAGGAAGTACCCAAAAGCAAATATTTTATTTACTAAATGTTGTTGTTGTTCCTGTTGTTGTTCGGCTGTTATATTAGCCCCCTTTATATTAAATTGGTTTTCTTTAAAGTATTTATCTTTAGCCTTATGATCTATTTCTCCAGCGTTGTTTATAAATGGCTTTTCCAGTTCATCCCTCCAATGTACACGAGAGGAATTAATAAGATAATTGAAAAATTTATTATCGGTTTTTAATACGTCAATCGTACATTTCTGATCTTCTTTATCTTCTTTTTTAGGTATTAAGCTTACTTTAAAATGAGGTTCCTGAATTTTTACGTTATGCTCCAGTACTTTATCAGCCCAAACCATTTTTTTAGTACGTTTATTATCTACTTTAATAATTTTATCGGCTGTAATATTCCAGCTACAGTTATTAAAAAACAAGTACTGGTTTGTTTGTGAAGCATCCGTAAAATCAATTTCCTTATAACTTAATTGGCTTAATTGCTTTTCACTTAGCTTAGTGGTATCATAAATCATGTTACGCAATGGAATAGGGCTATTTTGAGTTTCTAAAAACTTGTTTATATAATCCTTTACATCAACATGAGTTACTTTTGTTACTTTGTTTTCATCTACCTGTATTAATGAATAGCCTGATTTTTCCGTAACATCAGTAATTTTATTAAATCCTTGGTGCTTTAAAAAGTGAAAAGCATGTGTACTATTAAATTTATATTGCCAAATTTCCTTTTGTTTGTAAGCATCCCAAAACTGGAACGGCAAAGCTGTTTTAAATAGTTTATCAAACTGCTTTTTTATTTGTTCAGGCTCGTTTTTACGGTAATATTTTTCGATATAATCACGAACATCTTTACAGGGATTTCCTCTTTTATCCTTTAATGTTTTAAGGCTTTCAGGCAACCAAATATGCTTAATATCCAAAAACATATTCCCTAATTTTATGGCTTGCTTTACGCCTGTGGAATCTAAATCAGGTAAGTAGTAAATAGCTTTAGTATCTTCTTTTAACTCAATATACTCGCCATAACGTATTTGATCAGATTCACTATTAAACCAAATTACATTATAATCAGGGTTCATGCTGGCAACATTTAAGCCATCAGAACCTCCTGATACCATTATTACATTATCCAGCTTAACATCTTCATCCCTGATTTTTTCGTTATCGTTATTTATTCTTTTATCATGTACACGATCAGCTACACTATCCAAACCAACAATAAAACGAGCTGGTTTTTTACCGAAATAAAGGAAACGAGGATGTTTTTTTTCTTTATCGGCTAATGGCTCATAGGTTTTGACCCATGTTTTATTATAAAATGCAAAAATGGGATAGTTCTCTGTTGGCTTTTTTACCAAACGAGTAAGAATATTTGTTTTTTTATTTACAAAATATGTTGTTAGTTCCGTTACATATCTAAAATTGTATTTATCGCAAATTTCCTGTGTTACATGAACACCTATCATTTTTAATGCAGCTTCAGGAATTTTATCGGCATATTCAATAGTATAATCCTCTTTTTTCGCCCCTGTTGGTGCCGTATCAAAATTAAGTTCAGGCTTATAACTTTCGGGTGTACATTGCGCTACATTGTAATGTATAGCCCACTTTTGGCACGCTTCCGAAAATGTTAAATTATCTTCTTTTATACATACATCAATTGCATTAATTGCTATGTCATCACCAAAATCCTTAACACACCATGTATTTTGCTCGTTAGAAAACCATAAGTAAGATGATGCTGTTTTTTCCTCCCTCGTTTTAAATGGATGGTTATTTTTACCAATCGCATTTTCCGCATCGGGGTAGTAGCTTGTAATGATGTCGAGCCCTAGCGTAGAAGCATCAAAAATCTTTTCTTTGGAGTATGCGAATTGTTGCATTGTTGCTATTGGTTAGGTTTTCTTGTTGGTGATTGTTGGCTGTTGTTGGTTTGTTGTTGCTGGGTGTTGGTTATAATTGCCAAAACATTATTCTACGCTCCGTAATTGGATCAAGTTTGTTATGTAAGTAGGTTTCCAAATCAGTTGTAATTATCACTTTTGGAGTACTAATTTCAAACGGTTTTTGGCTTTGTTTATTTATAATAATATGTGATGAAACACAATAATTAACAGCCTTATTGAACCCTGTATTTTTAATATCTTTTATTATAATAACATCAGTATTTTCATTTACTTCTGACCAGTAAATTTTATCGTCTTTTTCAAAACACTTAACATCTATAAAAACTGGAGCTTTAAAACATGATACTAATGCTTCAATATTCTGATCGTTTTCTGCTTGGTTTGTAAAAAAAATAACAACTACGTTTTTATTGTTAAAAAGCTGATCTAATTCAATTAACATTGCTCTACGTTGTGCTATTTTCCTTAAACTATCTGTATAAACCTTAATCAACTCTTTATCTGTAGTCGCTTCAATTTGTTTTTTTGTACGTGCAATATATTTGTTGCATTCTCCTAAAGTAAGTGTACCGTATATCATAGCTTTATTTTTTGAATAGTTTATTTAATTTATCTAAATCTCTTTTCTGCTCATTTTCCAGATTTTTAGAGCATTGTATCATTGCAGTTTGTACCTTTATAGTACATGAGGTTCGATTATTATAAAAACCACGTATAGATGCTTCAGAAAATGGCATGCCATTTGCATTTACTATTTTACATTTTTTAAAATATTTTAATATCTGTTTTGCATATCCCCCTACACAAAACTGCTTGATATATTTTTGCTGTGCTTCTGAAAAATTATTTTTCATATATTGCAGTCATTTTTATTTACGTTTCACTTACAAAGTGTTTACGTTTCGTTTACAAATATAATACTATTTGTTTACTAGACAACATTTTGTTTACATTTTTAACACAATAAGTATTTTATGATTGATAAATCATTGATTTTGAATAACATTAAAGGGTGTTATAATATTAAAAGAGATACCGATTTTGCTGAATTCTTAGGAATTAAAAAGCAAACTCTTTCAGCTTGGCATAGTAGAAACACGTTTGACATATACATCTTATATAGTAAGTGTAAAAAAATAACGCCTCATTACCTGTTTACTGGCACAGGAGAAATGTTACTTAATGAAGATAGAAACGAAGCTACAGAAAATATAAATAGCTTAAAAGACTATAGCCCTTCTGAAATTTCTGTACACATACACAATAATAAAGAAGATTTTGACATAAACCCAGTATATCAACTATTGAGAGAAAACGATATAAAAAACGGAGTTATTGAATTAATGACTAAAAAATTAGAAGAAGCACAAAAAAAACTAAATAAAAAAGAAATTAATTAGACAGGCTTACACCTTTCTCCATAAGAATTAGCTCCAACAAAAGGGAATCAATTATTTTATCCTTTTTATCACTTTCTTTTTTTAACTCCCTGATTTTATCATCAACCTCTTTATTCAAATCTCTTTCAAATAAATCTCTTTGACTTTCAGTAGCGTACTGTCTTTTTTTGAATATGTTTAGTAGGTCTTGTAACATATTCGGTTAATGTTTTGTTGAGTCAGTTAAATCATACTGAAACTCTTTTATTTCATCTTCAACTTTATTTTCAGAAATAAGACCCTTATCATATTTTTCAGCAAACTTTGCTTTAACAGCAATAGCTGGGTAATGAATTGTACGTATTCTTTCAATAAAAGATAATTGCTTTAATATGATATCATCTTTATAGGTATAATGCTTTACAAGATAATATATAAATACAGAGCTTAATACCGCACATAGGATCAATATACCAATGTACTTATTGCCGTTAAAATCTTTTTGAGTCAAGAATATTAAATGTACATACCAAAACAAACACACTATAATACCTGATATAGATACTAATTGATGCCTATAAGTACTACCAGTAACAAAATCACTGTACAATGATTTACAACAGAAATAAAAAGCTAGTGATATAATCCCAAACTGAGCTAACCAAAAATGAAAACTACTTCTTCCTCTAAAGGATTGCAATCGTGCTAAATATTTTCTTTTTCCTGATAATTTTTTAAGGTTTTTTTTATAGTGGTTTTTGGTAACAACATATTGTGATAAATAATGATCTTTTGTAATAGCATTATTAGAAAACAATTGTTGCAAGCTATCTATTGAAAGATCTCTTTTAACAGCTTCAAGTTTATATAATGGAGCGTGCGCTATTTGTTCGTCTGTTTTTCGATCAAATGCAACGTGAAATAAAGACATAGTAATTATTAAAAAAACCACTATGCCTTTTATAGTTCCTAATATTTTATTCTTCGTCTGTGTTTCCGTCGTCAACTGTTCCATCATCTTCTGGCTCCGTTTCTCTTGCGTAAATATCTGTTATTTCTAATTCTTTTAATAATTGCTCTTCTTGCTGAATTTCTTCAATTGTATCATTTGAACATGATGCTAAACAAAATACTGCTACTGCGATAAGTAAAACTTTTTTCATAATTATAATTTTAAGAATTGTTAAATAAATTTAAATGTAAATTTATTACTTTAATCCATTAAATTACAATTAGATAAGGGAGTTTGTCATTTATTAAAAGGGAAGACGATTTGAGGCATCTTTAGTGTAAAGTTCCCGAAAGTTAAATAACGTTACCCATTTATTTTGTTAAATTTTCATAAAAAAAATAAAATACCAAATACTAATGATACTTCATCCCTAATTATAGTGATAATATAAAATAGCTAATTCTAAGTATTTATTAACTTCTATATTAATAGTAGCTTCGCTTTAAATTAACTTAAAAAACACACATGAAAAAAATAGTACTATTAGCATTGTTGCTAACTGTTGGTTTAGGATTTGGACAAGGAAATGAAGCACCAGTAAAAGAAGAAAAAATTACAACTACAATTGAAGAGTATAATTACTTAACTATAGGGTACGCCGATGATTTAGCAAAAGGTAAGGATCTAAAAAATGGTTACGAACTAAAAGAGTTTCATAAATTTGATAAAGAAAAAGTAAATTTCAGTTTTACATATCATAAATTTATAGAAACTAAAACCAACAAAACCAAGGCAATTTTAGTAGTTGCTAAAAAGAAATCAAAAAACAAAATAAAATATATATGCATCCCTTTTAATAATCGTAAATTAATAAAAGATAGTGCTACAGAAGCCGCTATATTAGGCGCATCAATGACATATATATATAATCAGGTAAATTTTAAAGTTTTTTCTGATCTGTTAAATGATTCCTTTAATAAGTAACACTTAACAAAACATAAAAAAAAACCGCTACTTCAGCGGTTTTTTCATGCTCAAAAGTGTAACCTTTTAGAAGTGTAACAAAAGTGTAACAGAAAAATGTAACGCCTTAACTTACTGATTTAGAGTTGCTTACTTCTCTTTGTTACACTTTTACACTTTTTTAGTATTTATAGTAAATAAAATAAAAAACTATTATATATAATATAGAGCTTCAGCTTTTTTTGTTTTGTTGCTTCCTGTTGGTCTTTGTTGGCTATTGTTGGTAAAACCCACTTTTTGCCGATCATGTTACACGTTACATTTTTCGCCTTTTCAGGTTTTTATGGGGGTTTGGGGGAAATACCTATATGGAAGCATATCCCCCTATAGAACCGCTCCCCCAATACGTAACATGGTAAAGAAAGAATAAGGTGTAAAATCTAACGATTTTAAGGTTTAAATTATATAAATATAGTATTGTGTACCTTTGTAATAATAAGGGCTTAAAATAGGGGTATTTGCATTTTTTATTAGACTATGTGATTGCTAAATATTTATAAAGCCAATGAATACGCTTTAATTACCGTTTTGGAACGGGGCATATACGGGACAAAATAAGGCGTAAAACATGATTTTATTAAACTTAACAACATGGTTATCAATATTTTGACAATTGAAAAGAATAGGTATGAAATCCCTTCCTCTCTGCTAGAAGAGTGTCAAAACCCTATAAACATAATGTTTATAGGGTTTTTCGTTTTCTAATGATTGCATCTTTCTAATTTTTATTATTTACACTCTTTACTGTATAGCTTTTTAAGCCAGCACACTTGGGAACTCATCCGCTATTGCTTCGTCTTTGATAAAGTAGACACTAAGTTTATACAGAATTTGCATATCGTCTTCATAAATTTTGAATTTTTACCGAAGAGTAGCTTGCCCTTTGTTTCGAGATATACTAATATTTGATTGAAATTGTAGTGCATGTAATCAGACTGCAACATTCCTATTTGATACTGAACTCCTTGCTCGGAAATTAAATATAATAAGTCCAGTGCTGTGATTGTATGGAGATTTAAACGCTATTTGAGATCTGATAAGTATTCAATAAAACTTATCAATAAATCACAATTTTAAAAAGTAGTATTTATTACTTTAATCTAGAAATAAAAAAAAGACCCAATCATTACAATTGAGTCTTTTAATAAATTTGAGTTTTGGATTATTATTCCTTCACAATTTTCTTTGTTGTAATTCCGTTTGCTGAAGTTATTTTCATAAAGTACACACCAGCTTGTAAACCGCTCATATCTATAAGCTCAGTTGCATTTTCAACATACTGTACTCGTTGACCAGTGATACTAAACAATTCTACATTTTTTATAGCATCTAAACCTTTAATATAAACAACATCCTTTGTTGGATTAGGAAATATTTCTATTCCTTCAAGTTTATGATTCGCAGTACTTAATAAAGCAAAATTGATTGTCGAGAATGCTGGAGTAAAACCATCATCTCCTGGAGTTGGATCTCCTGGATACAAATCAATTGTTCCACCAGCAAGTCCTGGAAAATTAATATTTAAAAAGTTTGAGTTTCCACCACCACTTCCTGATACTAAAGGATCAGAATTTTTAAGTAATGTAATACTACCTGCAGTAGGAGGTGTTGCACTTACACCATTGTACACTTTAAATACTGCCAAGATAATAGGTGAACCTGCTGTAGTGTCAAAAAAGACATTTGTAGCCCCTGGAGTTCTTATTATTTGATATGCTTGATCACCAGCTGGCATACCAGCAAGTGCTACTTTCACTATACT
>NVVR01000084.1 GCA_002733415.1 Kordia sp.
TGAATACTATGTGCATTATGCACCTCAAAAGCTTTTAAATACTGCTTTGTAAAATATACGTTATTTGTTTCCGATAAACTCTCCCAAACTAAGTCAGGAACCTCTTCTATATAATTAAAAATTCTAGTAGAATATTTCATCAAGCAGCCTTTACAAGTTTATTTGGTTTACTTACTAAATATACACCAATAAAAATTAATATTGCCGCTATTATTTTAGTTGTATCTAATGCATCACTCCCCATCATAATTGCAAATATCCCAGCAATTACTGGTTGTAAATATAAAAACATACTTACTGTTGATGCTTTTAATTCTCGTAACGCAAGTGGGTTTAAAATGTATGTTCCAAAAGTAGCCGCAACGATTACAAAACCAACTGAGAAATAGGTATACGGTTCAAAATTAGCCCATTCTACTGTGCTTAATTCACTATATCCAAATGGAATAACCATTAATAATCCGAATAAAAACAACCATTTTATAAATGTAAACGGATGGTATTTACTTGTCAATTGCTTAATAATAATGATATAAATACTATACGATACTGCATTGATAAACACTAAAAAATTACCCAGTACTATATTGTCCGTTGCTACTGCAGACTTGCCATAAAGTGTTAAGACCAATGCTCCTGACAACCCTAAAACAACTCCAATTATTTTCAAAGAAGTAACTTTTTCTTTTAAAATTATTCCTGACATAATTAACACCAATATAGGTACTACCACCATAATTACCGATGCGTGAATAGGTGTTGTGTAAGACAATCCTTTAAAAAACGTTAGCATATTTAATACTACACCGAAAAATGCTGCTGCAACGAAAATTAAAAAATCTTTTGGTGAAATTTTTTCCTTAGGTGCTAGAAAACTAAACATCCAAAACAAAGCTGTCGCTCCTAACAAGCGTAATAAAATAAAGCCGTAGGGTTTTATATAACCACCATCAATTACATCGTTGGCAAATGTAAATGTAACCCCATAAAATAGCTGAACTAAAAACGCAGCTAAAAATGCAAAACTCTTTTTACTTAACATGAATAAAATCTTTTGCTAAAGCGATTGTTTTCTTTGAATTCCCAACAAATACAGTATCATTATATACTAATACTGGTCTTTTTAAAAACGTATAATGTTCTAAAATATACTTTTTATAATCTGCCTCAGTTAAGTTTGCATTTTTTAAATCTTTCTCTTTATATAACTTTGCTCGTTTGCTAAACAATCCTTCATAACTTCCTGATAGATGACGCATTTCTTCTAACTGGAAAACTGTTATGCTTTCAGATTTAATATCCTGTAAAACTACATCCGAGGGCAAATTCCATTCTGACATAATTCGCTTACAAGTATCACAAGTTGATAGGTAATATACTTTTTTCATTATTGTGTGAATTCTAACTACAAAATAAAAGTATTTAAAATTTAAAAAGGGATTAAATTCAATAAATATTATTTTTGCTCCACCTTATTTATTAGAAGCGAATCAAACTCCAATTAACCTGTTTATAATATATGCTAGTAAGAGGTTTAATTTAAGTATAAACTGGCTTAATACAATATTAAAAAAACCTTCACTGTTTTACAACTAGCAAAGGATTTTCTTCTGTTTGAAAACACGTCATTCTAAATTCATTTCAGAATCACATACTACTAAAACATGAATTAATACGAAACTGAAACAAGTTCAGTTTGATGAATTCTTACTTTTAAACTAAATAATTTCTTCTCCATTTGAGAGAGGTTTAAGGTAAGGGTTTTTCTATTTTCACCCTTTTATGTATTTAAAAAAAATCGTGTCGATCATAAAATTTTAGCTTACAAAGCTGTTATCTGTATAGTTTTCTAACGAAAATCACTCGAACTGATGAGTGTATAGTACGTCACCAAAACTCTATTCTAGAAATTAGCTCCTATATATTCTGACACACATTAATCCTTTTTCAAGTTAATATACACCGGAAAATGATCGCTATAACCACCCAAATATCGTTTCCCGCTAAAAGTTCTAAACGGAAGTCCTTTACTACGTCCTTTCCATTCTTTTAAAAATTCATGATCAAAAATATCTGCGTTTTGAAAACTATGTTTTCCCTTCTCCATCTTAAAGAAATTATGAGAAAATATTATTTGATCAAATAAATGCCATTGTGAATAGTAACTCAGACTACCACGAGTTGTATTCATTAGTTTTTCAAAAGGGTTATATAAATTTGAAGTAACCAAATGCTCTTTTACACTAACATCTACAGGATTATCATTAAAATCTCCCATAATGATCACTTTTGATGACTCATTAATATCTACTTGTCGTTCAATAAAACTGGTTATTTGTTTTGCTGCTTGTACACGTTTGTGACTTGTTGAGTCAGCACCATCTCTACGTGAAGGCCAATGACACACAAACACATGTACTCGCTCGCCATTCATCACTCCTTTTACGTATAAAGCATCACGCGTATAATCCTTAACGCCATTGGTTTCATATACAGCAATAGGTACTGGCTCAGAATGTTCCAGAGTAAAATAGTCCTCGTTTATCAATAAGGCTACATCTATACCTCGTTCATCTGGCGAATCATAGTGTACAAAATTATAATTTAACCTTTTTAAATGTTTACTTTCAACTAAATCCTGAATTACATCGGCATTTTCAACCTCTGCTACACCTACCAATACAGGAGGTTTTCCTGTTTTATCTTTTGCAATATTTGATATTGCCCTTCCCATTTTATAGACCTTTTTACGGTATTTTTTTTCTGTCCAAAACTTTTTTCCCCACGGTAAAAAATCACGATCTATTGTATTTGGATCCTTTTTAGTATCGAATAAGTTTTCAAGATTATAAAATGCTATCGTATATATTGAGTTCATATATGGATATTAATTAATTTGAATGAAAATACTACTTTCACTTTGAATCTACTTACATATAAAGTAAAAATAGTATATTAGAATCTTATACCAAATGGATTTCTAAATGATCGTTTATGAAATAACTTAAAAAACTATTTACTACTGATATTTAGAGATTTATTTAGTATAATATGTAGCTTTGCCTTATCGAAAATGAAATATGATAGAAAAGAAACAAATTGAGCACGAAAATGTAGTGCTTATTGGTATTATAACAAGAATTCAGAACGAAGAAAAATCTAAGGAATACTTAGATGAATTGGAGTTTTTGACATACACAGCTGGTGGAGAAGTTAAAAAACGATTCACACAACGTATGGATATGCCTAATTCCAAAACTTTTCTTGGATCTGGTAAACTAGAAGATGTACGTATTTTTATTCAAGAAAATAATATCTCTACTGCTATATTTGATGATGAACTTACCCCTTCACAACAAAAAAATATCGAAGCTGTTTTAGAATGTAAAATACTAGACAGAACTTTACTCATTCTAGATATTTTTGCACAGCGTGCACAAACATCCTATGCTAGAACTCAAGTAGAATTGGCACAATATCAATATTTTTTACCGCGACTAACCGGGTTATGGACTCACTTGGAAAGACAACGTGGGGGAATTGGAATGCGTGGACCTGGAGAGACTGAAATTGAAACCGATAGACGTATTGTCCGTGATAAAATTACGCTACTAAGAAAGAAGATGGAGGCTATTGATAAACAAATGGCTACCCAAAGAAGCAATAGAGGTGATTTGATTCGTGTGGCCTTAGTGGGATATACCAATGTTGGAAAATCTACCTTAATGAACCTAATAGCCAAATCTGATGTTTTTGCTGAAGACAAGCTATTCGCTACTTTAGATACCACTGTGCGAAAAGTAGTTGTTAAAAACTTACCTTTTCTATTAAGTGATACAGTAGGGTTTATACGGAAGCTACCTACTCAATTAGTAGATAGTTTCAAAAGTACATTGGACGAGGTTAGAGAGGCCGATATTCTATTACACGTGGTTGATATTTCACACCCTACTTTTGAAGATCAGATAGCTTCTGTAAATAAAATTTTAGGCGAAATAAAAAGCTCAGACAAACCAACAATAATGGTGTTTAATAAAATTGATCGTTACGAGTACGAAACTATTGATGAAGATGATATTATCACGGAACGCACCAAAGCTCACTATACTTTAGAGGACTGGAAAGAGACGTGGATGAATGACATTGGTGATAACGCACTATTTATATCAGCAACTGAAAAAGAAAACATCGAAGACTTTAAAAAACGATTGTATAGTGAAGTAAGACGCATACATATTACTCGTTTTCCGTACAATAAGTTTCTATACCCTGATTATGATGAAAACTTTGCATAGGTTTTTAAATTATACCAATTTGAATTCATTATGATGTAAAAGTAAATTGAATTATTTTTCACAAAATTTAGGTGAAATATTTTTGCATAGCTGTAGTTACGGACAAATATTTAACGAAAATATTGTAAAAAAGAAACTATTTAATTGCGCCATTATATGTTTAAACTGATATTAGGATTTACTCCATAAAAAAGGCTCGCAATTGCGAGCCTTTTTTATGCATAATTATTAACTGTTACTAGAATGTATAGTTAAATCCTAAACCAAATGTTTCACGAATTTGGAAACCCATTGGATTAACGTTGTCATCGTAAATAGCTTGAAAAGTTAAGTTTGCAGAAATATACTTGTTTACTTGCATAGCTAAGTTCATAGTATAGTCAACATCTACATTTTGTGGATCTTCTAAATAGTTAGTATACAATGCTAAAATATTTTCAACAGAAATATTTTTCATTAAATCAACTTTATAATACCCTCTTACAGCTGCCCCTAATTCAAAACGAGAAGTGTCTCCTGCTTCTGTACCGTAAGCACCCGAAAATTCTTTATGTACTAAAATAACTTTAGCAGCTGCCGGTGAAATATTCACATGTAAGTTATCAGATTTTTTCCATAATAATCCAGGACCTGCTTGGAAGTATACCGGAGAAAAAAAATGAGAAGAAGTACCTAATACAACTCCATTTGAATCGTATACGTATCCTCTATCCATTTGAGTTTTCATGTTAAAATATACTGAATAATACCAGTTACCTTTCATTTTCTTACCCGCTAAAGAGTTTAACTCTAAACGGTCATTATTTTTAATGAACCTTTCCTGCCCTTTATTTTTATTCACACCATAATCAACGATAAATTTGTTATCCCAAATTAAATCACCTTTAGTTAAATTGAAATCGTAATTCACTAGAATATTAGCAGCCATATTACCAATACCACCACCAGTCCATTCGTTGTTGAATGCTGATTGGTTAAATGTAATTAATACATTACCACCTCTTTTCCATCCTTCAGTGATAGAATCCTTTGCTA
This sequence comes from Kordia sp., assembly GCA_002733415.1. Classification (GTDB taxonomy): domain Bacteria; phylum Bacteroidota; class Bacteroidia; order Flavobacteriales; family Flavobacteriaceae. The sequence goes on from NVVR01000084.1 coordinate 5,331, forward strand.
CTTCTTCTTGAGCAAAAATGCTTCCTGTTGTTAACGCTAAGGCCAACGCAAATACTATTTTTTTCATAATGATTAGTTTCAATTTTTTGAAGGGGCAAATGTACATATAGTATTAAGAATAACATAAATATTATTCACTACTGACTATCAGCGTGTTATGATTTATTTTCTCCTGTAAAGAAGAACAGAAGAACATGCTTCTCCATACATTACTGATTTCGCTACTCGAATAAGTTTATTCGTAATATTTAAATAAGCGCCCTGTGGTACTGGCTTGTTAGCGCATCCCTTTATAATTACGTATTTATTTTCATAAATTGATAAATCAATTTTACTTAACGCCTCTTCATAAAGAGCCGTTTCCAATACTTCTAAGTCACTAATTACAATTTTATCGACAAACAGGCTTGGTTTAACGATTAACAGCATAAAAGCCCACCCAGGGACAATTGCATCTGTACTACAATACACCGTGACATACATTCCTTTATATTGTTCCTATTTATGGCTTTCTAAACTTGCATGAAAATCTTTTTCTCGAAGAATAAAACCCTGGCCCAACCATTGAGAAATATCTATCTGTACACATCTCCCTTCCACGTAATAATCTTCAAGATTAAACGTAAGTAAATTTGTGTTTTCTGAAACTCTATTTTTTATTTCTCCTGACATAATACCCTTAAAAAAGAATTCCTGCAAAAGCAGGAATCATTATACATTTATATTTTACCAAATCAATTCCCCTGGCGTAAGCACACTAAACATGAATTAACTAAATACCATTTTCACTCAAGATAAGCTTCAAGTACTTAAACCCACTAGCATGATTATAGCATTCCTAGTTCTAGTTTTGCCTCATCACTTATTAAGTCCTTAGTCCATGCAGGTTCAAAAGTAATTTCAACCTCGCAATCGTTCACCTCCTTTAATGATTTTATTTTATCCTCTACTTCTTTTGGTAATGTTTCCGCTACAGGACAATTTGGTGTTGTTAAGGTCATAATTACTTTTACATCATAATCTTCATTTACCATAACATCATATATCAACCCCAACTCATATACATCAACTGGAATT
>NVVR01000085.1 GCA_002733415.1 Kordia sp.
TACAAAGGGTCCTGTTACTTTAATAATATTACTTACATCTGTATCACAATTATCTGAAGCCACAGGAGCTTGTAATTGTGCATCATCAATTCCTGAAGTATCACTACATTCTACGGTAACATCCAAAGCTCCATCCACTGTATCCCAAGTTGGAATAGAATTATCTTGAATTGTAATTACTTGTGTGAATGTACTACCTATTCTTCCACAAATATCTGTGAATATCCAAGTATTAGTGTAAGTACCGTTTGTACTACATATTCCAGAAGGAACAAATGTACCAGAAGTTTTTACTATTGTTAAATTACAATCTTCTAATTCTGGTATTAATGCTTGCGCATCTAATAAACCTTGTGTGTCATCACATGCTATAGTACTATTTAAGACATTAGCTCCTGTTGACCAATTTACTAAAGCGGGCTGGTTAATGGTAAAAGTATTAGGTAAGTTATTTCCCAAACCACAATTATCAGCAGCTGAAGAACTATTAATAATTACTTCTTTAGGGTTCATTACTCCGTTATAAGTTGCTTGTAATTGAATTTGGAATGAATTACTACAATTTGTTTCTAAAAAGTAACATTTGTCTTTTACTTTTAAAGTAAACCCTAAATTAAATAGAGTAGAATTAACGGTTGTTAAATTATCATCGGTAATTATAAAAGTTAATATTCGGGTAACTGGATTATAATTAGATGATACCCCAGAAACAGTATTTGCAGAAACAAAATCTAGTTCTACAGGAATTAAAGCTTCTATAATAAGGTTAACGGCGGCGTCATTACCAGTATTTTGTATGTCAAAGTTGAAATTTATATTGTCATTTTCGCTAACTGTCGTTGAGGGTGAAATATTAGTTTGTAAGACTATAGGTGCTACATTAGGCTCCCATACATCTACAGCTAAACCTAATAGGAATAACCCATAAGTTTCTTGGTCAGAAGTCAACCGCATTGTCGCAGAAGTTTGGTTATTAGCAATAATTGTATTATTTGTATTATTTAAAGCGAAAACACCAGCATCAAAACCCAAAGTATTTAAACTAGCAGGATTTCTAGTTGTGAAATCAGCACCATCTTTTGTGATTTTACTATTGAAAAAATTATTAGAAGGCCTATTTGATGTTGAAAGATCAACCCAATTGTTGGCTACATTTTTTATTTGTAATCTATCATTAGTTAAATCTCTATCACCTTCTAAAGCACCTAATACGATATTTGTATTTACATTTCCTGTAGGAACCGTCTGAAAACCATTAAATTCGATTTCAAAATTATTTACAGAACTTGTTACATGAGCATATCCATCAAAAATGGTAATATTTTTTTTAGGTAATGTTGGATTTTCATATATAAATACAATTTCCCAACCTCCTGAGGTACCTGTGTTTCCTCCTCCATGGGAGTCAAGACTACCTTGTTTGGCTCTTACATTGGCAATTTGGTAAGCCCCATATGGTGAAATTAAATTTTTTACGTCAGTAGTTATGTCTTTGAAGCAAATATACGGATCATTAACAAAGTGATCGTTTGTATTACCATCACCATTATCATCTCTACCTCTATAAATAACACTATCAGCTGTTATTATGTTGTATACAACTGAATTAGGGAGCATTAATTTTACTTGATTATAGTTCCAATTAGGTTCGTTACTTGAATTACTTTCCTCCATATCTGCAGCAGCCCAATATAAATATGCTTTTTTAATAACTAAACAATTAGCTATTGGCTCAGGGTTGTTAAAAGTTGCATTACTAGAGTTAAAAGTACTATTGTCCGAGTCGATATCAACAAATACATTATCACTGAAATCATGATTTCCTGAATTACCATTATAATTATTAGTGGCATGTCTTGAGAGCATATTATTTGCAATCATGGTAACATTACCGTTTACGGTTTCAGAAAAGCGTGGCTCAAAAGCTTTTTTAATCTGAGCATTTATACATAACATACTACAGCAAAGTAATAATGTGATATATGTTTTATACATGGGTGAGTGTGTAGTTGTTTTCATAGTAATCAATTTAATAGAGTTAGCTAAATTGTTTAATTAAAATTCCTTGGATCTGGAATGAAGTGTGCTATTGGAACGGCGTTTGAAATTAGCTCTCCATTTTGTGATAGCGCCCTTATTTCTATACAATTCCAAGTATTCAATTTGGTTAAATGATTACGTGTTAATTTAATTTTAAATGAATATGATTTTTGTGAAAGAATTTTTTGAGTTCCAAGTTTGAACCCTTGATTTGAAATTACTTCATTATGTAGTTTTGAAGTGTTTTTTTCGCATTTCACCTCTTTTGTGACAATGGTGTATTCAATAGCCTTATTACTATTGTTTACTAATTGTAATTCATAAAAATGCGTTGAACTTGACAATCTATTGTTACTGTTATTAACAATTGAAAGTTCTAATAATTCTGAGTTTTGCTTGTTTTGTGCAACAGAGAAGTTACCTACAAGTAATACAAACAAAATAAAACATACTAATTTTTTCATAGCTCCTGATGATTTCATTAATAAATAATGATAACATTTGGAGGTATTCAAAGCTAAACTTGGGACGCTTTAAAATAGATATAATATAAAAGTGAAGTTTTCGTTTGGGTAAACGGTATAAACTAGATGTAATAAAGTGAAGTTTTCGTTTGGGTAAACGATATAAGTTTTATTTAAAATGTGTTTGGGCGCACATATACGAGGGATTATAAATATACGAAAATAATACGTAACACGCTGTATTGTAGTGTTTTATTTTGATAAATTATAAAGAAACTACTTCGTAATGTTTAATCAACTTAACCCCAAGTAATACACAATCATCGATAATTATCACGAAGTAGTTTCTAATATATTGCTTGTTTTACTTTAATTCAGTATTGGGGTTTTTCTTTCTATATTATTAAATAAGCTACTCCGTATATATAGTATCAACTTAAACGCTATAATTACACAATCTCGATAAATAATACGAAGTAACTTTTTTTATTTCATTTTTTCAATTACAAATTCTGTTCTTCTATTTTTCTGATGTTGATCATCATTACATTTTATACCATCACCACAATCATTAGCTAATTGATATTCACCAAATCCTTTATGAGAGGTTATACGTCCATTTTTAATACCTTGTCCTATAAAGTAATCATAGGTTGATTTGGCTCTTCTAGACGATAGTTTTTCATTATATTCTGCAGAACCTCTAGAATCAGTATGTGATTCAATATGAATAATCATATTTTCATACTTATTCATTACTGCAATAATCTTATTTAATTCAGGTTTTGCATCTTCTCTAATGATGCTACTATCAAAATCAAAATATATTATATCAGTACTTAAACCAGCCAATACACTCATATCTTTTAGCGGATCGAGTTCCAAATTAACAATCATTTCAGTATAAGATTCTTGGTTGTAAGAGTCAAAAGATTTAAGTGTATTCTTAAATTTTGGTTTGTCACCATTTAGCTGAAAATGAGTATCTCTTTTTACTTTTCGTTCGTAATATCCATCATCTCCAGTTTCTAATTCAAATATAATTTCCCCATTACTGTTAGATAAAATAACTATGACATTTTCTAAAGGTTTATTAGTCACTTTATCGGTAACAATCCCTTTTAAAGTAAAGTCTCTTTCTCTAGTAAAAGTATATATATCATCATCTCCGACACCTCCTTCTCTGTTAGAAGATAAAAATCCTGCTGATCCAAGATCATTTAAATTATAGGCAAAATCATCACTAACACTGTTAATTGGTTCACCTAAGTTGGTTACGTTTTTGTATTCACCATCAATATTATTAGCAGAAAACACATCTAATTGTCCTAGTCCTAAATGTCCTTCGGAGGAAAAATATAATTTATCATCTAAAGCATGGTAAAATGGAAACATTTCATTTCCTTCAGTATTTATTTTTTCACCAAGGTTTATGGGCTTTTTCACACCACCACGATCATGTATTTCAGAAACATAAATATCAGTTCCACCATATCCACCAGGCATATCTGAGGTGAAGAATAATTTTTTACCATCAGCACTTATACTGGGATGTCCGACAGAGTAGGAGTCACTACTAAAAAATAATGGTTTACTGTTTCTCCATTCACCATCAATCCATTCCGCTTTAAATATTTTTAAATTATTGGTTCCTTTATCATCTTTAATAGCCTTTTTGTTATGATAATTGTTACGCGTAAAAAACATATGTTTTCCGTTAGGAGTAAAACATGCAGAACCTTCGTGAAACTTAGTGTTTATACCGTCTACCATTCTTATAATAACATCAGATGTGTCGCTTTTTTTAAAGATGTCTAAGAAAGGTTGATTGTTCCAATTATAAATTCTTTTTACACTAGCATCTTCATCCTCACGTGCAGAAACAAAATAAGTATTCCCTTTATATTTAATAGCACCATAATCACTATTAATGGTGTTTAACGAACTATTTTGTACAGCATATCTGTTTTTTCGTTTATGAATGATATTAATAAAATCAAGGTTGTTAAAAAACTGATCAACTCTTGAGTCTACAACACCCGTAGCCTTAAATTTTTTCATCCATTTTTTGGATTGTTTATATTCTCCAGATGATCTTAAAGCTTGTGCATAAGCGTAATAATAATTAGGATCAATATCATGTCCTTTTACAGCTAGCTTGTAATAAGGAACTGCTTTTTGTGGCTGACGTAGCAGCATATAACAATCTGCTAATTTTTTGTTTGCGTATAAATCATAGGGCCTTTTTTCTAAAGCAGATTTATATAGGTTTATCGCTTTCATATAAGAGAACTTATTGAAATGCTTATCGGCTTGTTTTACTTTTCCACTTTGAGCATAAAGTGTTATACTAGATAGGAAAATACAGAGGTATAGTACGAGTGCTTTCATGTGTTTATATTTATTATCCTTGAAAAATTAAACCTACAGGTGGGATTAAAAATATCTAGGTGATTTATATTTAGTTGTAGGAAACTTGAATTCATAAATTAATATGATTTCATGAGATCCTGAAGTATATTTTCTAATATCAGAGAAGGAGTATTCATATGCATATCCTACTCTTAATTGCTTATTTATTTTCACATCAAACAGACCTCCAAACGCATCATCATGTCGATACGATCCACCAATCCAAAACTTTTCATATAATAGAAATAGTGCACTAACTTCTGCTGATACAGGAGAACCTTTTGTATACTTTGTAGAGAACGATGGTTTAAATTTAGTGTTAGAAGTTAAATCAAACACATACCCTCCAATTACATAATAATGATTTCGTTCTAGGGCTACATAATCACCATTTTTATTATAATCCGTCGAAATTAACCTAGGAGTAGAAAGTCCTAGATACCATTTATTAGTATGGTAATACACACCAGACCCGACGTTTGGAGTCCATCTATTTAACTTTTCATTTAAAGAAGGATCTTCCATTACTGATTCAAAAGCGTAAAATTCTTGGTCAATTTTATATTGACTAAACCCAACTTTTACACCAAATGAAAAGTAATGTTCTTCTTTCATTTTTACCGTGTAAGAATAATCTACATAAAATGAAGTGTGATTTTGAAATCCAGTCTGATCACGAACGATGGATAACCCTAATCCCATTTTATTATTTCTTAAAGGCGTATTAGCAGAAATTGTTGTTGTTCTTGGAGCATCGTCAATTCCAACCCATTGGTTTCTGTTAACTGCTACGACGTATAATGAACCTCTACTACCTGCATATGCTGGATTTACTGCTACAGTATTAAACATGTAGTGTGTAAATTGAGGTTGTTGTTGTGCGTTTACTAGATTTGGGATACTAAGTAGGGTAATCATGATTAAAATTAATTTTCTCATAATGATTGTATTTTATATTAATTAGTACTCAGGTAAACATGTCCTGTTATTGCTTTTAGGTTGCTATTTCTTATATCTATGATATAATAATAGGTGCCTGTTGGTAGTTCGTTATTTCCACCCAGTGTTGTTCCTCCATTTTCAGCCGTTCCTCTCCAACGTCCTTTTTTTGCATCATAATCATCGCTTTGGTAT
>NVVR01000086.1 GCA_002733415.1 Kordia sp.
TAAACGTCAATATTTACAGTACACTAACTATATTTATTAAGTATTTTACTAACTTGTGCATATAATAGATATAAACGTAATTACGTTTATATAATTGTTATCTGCAATTAATATAATCACTATGCCAGCAATCATTGATCATAAATCCTTTAAACAGCCTGAAAATCCAAATTTAAAACTATGGAGGTATATGGACTTTAAGAAATTTGTTTCGTTGATCTCGAAAAAGGGGCTCTTCTTTTGTAGAGCAGATTTATTTCAAGATCCTTATGAAGGAAGTTACTCCCAAGCCAACAAATCAATGAGGGACAAAGTCTATTCCGACGAATCCGGTACTCTATCCAAAACTATTGATGATGCGCTCGAATTTCAAAACACTACTCTTGCGAAGTTCAGACGGCAATGGTATTACGTAAATTGCTGGCACGCTAATGAATTTGAATCAGCAGCGATGTGGGATTTATATTCGGATGGGGACGGTGCAATCGCAATTCAAACCAATTATCAGAATCTACAAAATCATTTACCCGATCAATGCTATATGGGGTTAATTAACTACATCGATTATAGAACCGAATGGCTACCGGAAGGAAATACATTCTATCCATTCATGCATAAACGAAAGTCTTTCATGCACGAAAATGAAGTAAGAGTGATTATCAATGATGAAGCCAGTATTCCGACAAATGACAAGGGATGGAATCTGGATTCGAAAAACCCAAAATATGGAGAATTCGTTCCGATTGAACTAAATGAAATAATTTCAGAAATTACAATCTCCCCCTTAACCCCATCTTGGATGGTCGAAGCGATTAAAGATGTTTGCGAAAAATATGGAGTTTCGTCCCCTATAAAACTGTCAGACCTGTATAATGATCCTTTCTAGCTAATTCGAAAATTTAGGTCTCAATAGGAAGCAGATAACATCACCTCATGCTTCATGCCTTTTATTCCCTATATTCGAGAGTCGGCACGAAAGCATAGCTGAGAGCCGTTGTGCATAATGCGGAAAACTGAGAAAAACATCAAAATTTGAACTAAAAAAGCCAACGCTCAAACAGCACATTTATTTTTTTGCCAACGCTGAAAAAACCAACGCTGAAAAAAATAAAAGAGCTGTTTCTTTCCAACGCTCAAATGAGATTGAGGAAATCCGTAATCAAATTAACTGGAAATGAAATAAATTAGCCAAATTGAATTATAACGAATACATAATCCAATGCTAAAAAAATAAAAAGAGAATGTCAAACACGCACGACCCAATTAAGCAAATAAAATTTTTAAGTCAATCATTATCAAATGATAAAAAACCATTATCGTTTTTCATTTCTGCTGGTTGTCCTTTGGGAGTGACTATGCCTGATGGCGAATGGCCTTTAATTCCAGCAATAAAAGAATTAAGTCAGAAAGTAAACGCTGAATTAGTAAAAGAAGGAAAAGCGGATTTACGTTATGCTGAATTCCTTGAAGAAATAAAAAAAGACTTAAAAGACCACGAAAATATAGAATTGGTATTAAGTTTTGCACGTTCTTTAAAAGATGTTTCTCTTGGTGGAGAAGCAAGAGGATTTACAAATAAAGAATTAATTGAAATTGAGAAAGAGATTTGTTCATACATTGCTAAATTGATAAATGTCGAACTTCCAAAAGACATAACACCTTATCATAAATTTGCATCTTGGATAGCATCTATAGATAGAGATAAACCAATAGAAATTTTTACTACGAACTATGACCTTTTAATCGAACAAGCCCTAGAAGAAACTTATGTTCCGTATTTTGATGGTTTTGTTGGTGCTCGTAATTCATTCTTTGACCTTCGTGCCATAGAAAGTAATTCCATTCCTAAACATTGGACAAGATTATGGAAAATTCACGGTTCATTAAATTGGTATCAATCTAAAAATGCAGTTCATAGAAGTACAGGAAGTAATATTCAAGACCAAGAATCACATTTAATATATCCATCTCATCTAAAATACGACCAAAGTAGAAAAATGCCATATTTGGCGTTAATAGACCATTTGACAAACTCTATTAAATCAGAACCTGCAATACAAATAACTTCTGGATATTCGTTCAATGATGAACACATAAATGATGCTATACTTAATGCATTAAAAGCAAACCCCACTTCAATTGTAATTGCATTATTATTTGGTAAACTTTCAGATTATCCGAGAGCAGAAGAAATTGCAAAACGGAGACCTAATATTAGCCTTTGGGCTTTTGATGAAGCAATTATAGGAACTAAAAAAGGGAAATGGGAACCTATTGATAATTTTGAAAAGGAGGATAACATTGCAGAAGTAGTACAAAGAATTGAAACTATTGACCCAGAAGATGAAGAAAACAAAATAATTTCTTGGAATCTAAAATTAGGCGATTTTGCTAAACTAGGAGATTATCTACAAGAATTGGTTGGTAGCGAAAATGAAGATAACTAATGAAAAATAAAGCTACATTTTTAGGAACCATTGAGGATGTTAAAGGCTCTAGCGTGAGAGTTCTTTTATCAAATGAATCATTATCAGGTTTAACTTATATTGATGGTCAAGGATATAGAATTGGACAAATTGGAACATTTATAAAAATTCCAATAGGCTTTACTTTACTATATGGCATAATATCTCAAGTAGGTGCTAGTTCAGTTCCAGAAAATCTAGTTGACCAACAACCTTATGGAAATAGATGGATGACTGTTCATTTGGTCGGAGAAGGCACTACAAAAGGGAGCTTTCAACGTGGTATTAGTCAATACCCAACAATTGGAGATGAAGCACATTTAGTATCCGAAAAGGATTTGTCAAAAATTTATGGTAAAGTTTCAGATGTAAATTATATTAAAATTGGCAACATAGCCAGTTCTGAATCTATTCCAGCACTATTGGATGTTGATAAGCTTGTTACTAGACACAGTGCTATTGTCGGCTCTACTGGTTCTGGTAAATCCAATACTGTTACTTCTTTACTAAAAGCAATTAATTCTGGAGCTTATCCAAAAGCAAAAATCATATTAATTGACCCACATTCGGAATATCATACAGCTTTAAAGGAATATAGTAAAGTCTATTCAATTGACGGAGATAACCCCTTAAAAATACCATATTGGTGTTTATCTTACAATGAATTGGCTCTAATTTTATTCGATAAAAAACAGTCTATTGACACAGCGCAGGATTTAAGATTTCAACAAGAAATTCTGAAACAGAAAATAGAGGTCGCATCTAAATTAAAATCTGGAGTAATTCCAGAAAATCAAATTACTGTAAATTCACCAATTCCTTTCGACTTGAAGAAAATTTGGTTCGAATTATATATCGAAACATTTGCTACTGTACATACTAAAGGTGATTTATCAACAGTGGCTTATGAGACAGATGAAGACGATAACGAGTTGAAAGGGAATAAAGACACTCTTGAATTACCAAAATTTATTCCTGCTGGCAATGGAGCAAATCAACCAAACTATTTTACTCAACAGAAAATTTTATCATCATATCTTAATAAATTACGAGGTAAACTTTTAGATAACAGAATTGACTTTATTTTTGACACACCTGAATATGATGGTGTTAAAAAAGATTTGGATGACCTTTTAAGTGAATGGATTAATCACGACAAACCAATAACAATTTTAGATTTAGGCGGAATACCTTTTGAAACGATGGATTTAGCTGTTGGATTAATTTCAAGACTATCTTATGAAACTATGTTTTGGGGACGGTTTTTAGATGGTATTGGAAGACAAAGACCTTTATTAATGGTTTACGAAGAGGCTCATTCATATTTACCAAAAGGAGGCAGTAACCAATTTGTTCAAGGTTACTCTAGTTCAGCAGTAAGACGAATTTGCAAAGAAGGAAGAAAATACGGAATTGGAGCTTTAATTATTAGTCAACGTCCTTCAGATTTAGATTCTTCTATATTATCCCAGTGTGGAACTTTTATTGCTTTAAGATTATCAAGTTCTGATGACCAATCAATTATTCGTTCTTCAATACCTGATAATTCTAGTGGACTTGCGGATTCTCTTTCTTCTCTTCGAACAGGAGAAGCTATAGTTATTGGAGAAGCTATAAAAATACCAAGTAGAGTACTTATTCCATTAATGAAACCAAGACCAGACAGTAATGATGCTGTTCCATCTTTAGAATGGAAAAAAGAAGATATTGAAAATCCTGATTTTGCTAGAGCAGTAAGTAATTGGAGAAAACAAAAAACTAAAGATTAAGATATGGAAATGATACCAGTAGACTCAACAAACTTATCTGCAATAGGATATGATTATGAATCAGGAACTTTAAGAATTGACTTTCTCAAAGGAGGTAGTTACGATTATTATGGAGTACCAGCGGAATTATATGAAGGTCTGCTATCAGCAGGTTCGAAAGGACAATATTTGAATATGTACATCAAAAAGGCAGGTTTTACATACTCGCCAGTTTAAAAAGCCAACGCTCAAAGCCATACACATTTGCAATTCGCTACAGCCAAAGCTACGCCAAAAATTGCAAAAGAGTATGTCTTGCCAACGCTTACTTCCGAACTTAATAACATACATCGGAAAACCAAGCTGAACGTGAAAAGCACTATGCACAACAACGTGTATAAAATATAGCTATTATAGGCTTTCCGAGAGATTTTTGTCTATTTACAAAGTACGCCAAATTTTTAATTTGGTTATATTTAGAAAAGAAAATTAAACATAAAAATTAAAAATTCGGCTCGTGCATAATCCGAAAAGTTAGTGTCTTTTTACACGCTACGTTTCATACACAAGACCGTTGGCATGCATTAGAAAATGAAGATACCTAAATCAATATTCCTAACTATTTTATACTATGTTGTTTCAGTATTAATAGGATTTTGGATTCTACTCATACCAGATGAAATAGAATATATAAACCTATTGAAATCTTCACATCTGTATAATACGATTGTGACTTTAGTAGTTTTAATCATCGCTTTTAAATTAATTAAACGTTCTGATTTATTAAATCTAGAAAAAGCGGATACTAAGTATTACTTAATAGCAATATTATCGGGTATTGGTTTTGTTTGTTTTCAACCATTTTTAAACGCTATCTATCATCAGGAAATATCGACTGACATATTCCAGTACAATTTTACCTTTGACAGACTTAGCTCTTTAAATGTTCTAGCCTCTATTTTGATTGTTCCAGTTACAGAAGAATTGTATTTCAGAAATTATATACAAAGAGGTCTGTCTAAAAATTATAATCCTTTAAAAACTATAATTATTACCTCTATCCTATTTGCATTTATTCACATTCCCTTTGCAGCTTTTTTTTATGAAGTCTTTAGTTTTAGCCTAAACCAAACATACATAGCGTTATTTGGGGGATTGATCTCTGGGACTCTATTGTATAAATCTAATTCAATTACACCATCTATAATATTTCACATCTTTTGGAACTTAGCCAGTTATGTCTTATAAAAAACGACATGCCAACACCACCTATAAATAATACGGGTTTTTGTGTGTAATCCGAGAAGTAATTTTATCTTTACTTAGTCGCCAAATCTTTTAATTTGGCTTTTATAAAACGACAAAATTAAAAACAAAACTTAAAAGCTCATGGCTTGTGTCGACACGAAAATCCGCGGATTTTCTGCCCCGCACTATTCATAGGTACTGTGTCAAAAAACAAGCTTTTTATATAAAAATTTTAGGAAGTCACTAATTCATTTT
>NVVR01000087.1 GCA_002733415.1 Kordia sp.
TCTTTGTCTATTTTATAGAAAATATTAGGTTAAGCTAATACTTGTTCTTTATTAAAATTAGGCAAAGTAGGTCTTGATGCTAATGCTTTTTCAATAATTGCTAAAACTCTTTTTCTTTCTTCTCCAATTAAAGGTAAACGTGGCGCTCTTACATTTTCAGTACCAATGCCAGTAGCAACTTCTGCAAGTTTAATATTCTGTACTAGTTTTGAATTGATATCTAACTCTAATACGGGCAAGAACCATCTGTAAATTTCTAAAGCTTCAGCAAATTTCCCTTCTTTGGCTAAAGTGTAAATAGCTACAGTTTCTGCGGGGAATGCATCTACTAAACCTGCAACCCAACCGTCTGCACCTAGCATTAAACTTTCTAAAGCTAAAGTATCTACTCCACTTAGAATAGCTAATCTATTACCAAAACGATTTTTCATACGTGTAATATTTGAAATATCTCGAGTCGATTCCTTAACAGCTTTGATGTTCGGACAATCATTTAATAGTTCATCAAACATATCTAAAGTAATTTCAATACCATAATCAACAGGGTTGTTGTATATCATTATAGGTAATTCAGTACTGTTAGCTACTGCTTTAAAATATGTAACAGTCTCTCTATCGTCAGCTTTATATCGCATAGGAGGTAACATCATTAACCCGCTTGCTCCGTCTTCTTTTGCTTTTTGTGCTGCTTCAATAGCTCCTTTTGTAGTTTGTTCAGCAATATTCATAATAACAGGAACTTTTCCCGCTACCATATTAACTGTTTCACGAACCAATGTTCTTTTTTCATCATCAGTTAATGTACTAGCTTCACCTAAAGTTCCTCCAAGTATAATTCCATGAACACCTGCTTCTAGTTGCGCATCAATATTTACTTTAAACATTTCCATGTCTAAGGTATCATCATTAGTAAATTTGGTCGTTACTGCTGGCATTACACCTTTCCAATTAATAGTCATCATAATCATTGTTGTTTTTGATAGTACAAATATACTAGGCAAATAGTGAATGTAAATCATATAGATTATCACGTATTGATACTATATTACCTTAAAGTAGTCATTTATGTGTTTTTTTGACTAATATTGACTCATGATTAATATTGAGTTAATACCCTGAGCTTAAAATCTGAAATAATAACCTAAACCCAAGAACATGAAAGTACTACCATTTAAAATCCCAAAGTCGTCAACTGATACCTTAATAATAGAAGAAGATAAAGGAGAGGCGTTTTATGATAAACTACACCAGCATGAAGAAATTCAATTATCTTATATTATTTCAGGTAAAGGGACATTTATTGTAGGCGATACAATTAAAAATTATGAAACAAATGATATTTTAATTTTTGGAAGTAATGTACCACATGTATTAAAAAGTGATGTAGAGTCTAATGTTTCATCACATATGATTTCTTTATTTTTTTCTTTAGATAGTTTTGGAGAAGAATTTTTTAATTTGCCTGAATTTCAAAAAGTAAAAGCTTTTTTATCTAAAGCACAACTTGGACTGAAATTAAAAAACATCAATTTAAAAGAAAAATTTAAGGCAATTACTAAAGAGGGTAAACTCAAACGATTTTTGTTATTTTTAGAAGTTCTAGAAAATATGATGGAATCAGAAGTTGAAACGATAGCTTCTTTCTCTTCCAAAAAAATATATACTGATAATGAAGGGAAAAGAATGAGCGCTATTTTTGACTTGGCATTGAATAACTACCACAAAGATATTACTCTAGAAGATGTTTCTGATGTTGCTACCATGACTCCAAATGCATTCTGTAGGTATTTTAAACAGCGAACAAATAAAACATTTGTTCAGTTTTTAACTGAAATTAGGATAGAAAAATCATGTAATTTATTGTCGAAAAATAATGAGCTTTCTATTGCAGAAATTGCTTATCAGTGTGGGTTTAAAAATATATCGAATTATAATAGGAAGTTTAAAGGTACTAAAGATGTAACTCCAACTGAGTATAGAAGACGAATGAGTTTATAATGGTTATTCTATGTGTTGGGTATTGTAATAGACATGTGTTTCAGAGGTTTTAAATAAATTATTAATTAATATATATTATAAGAGTTATTTTTTTTCTATCCATTTCTTAGTGTAACATAATTTCAGGACGGGACAAAAATTCATTAAAAAAGACCATTTAAACAGTTGGTCTTTTTTAATGAATTAAAGCTAACACTTGTTAATAAATCGTGTTTTTTCTCAGTTATTTAACAAAACACGATACTATATTAACCCTGATGATGTTACGTTTAGTATTAATCACTTAATTAGTTGCTAATAATTACGGGTTAATTGATTGTTACCCCTTCAATATTAAAATATTATGAAATTAAAACTAAGTTGTCTATTTGCTTTTGTACTGATAATTTATGTCGGGAATGCACAGGAAAATAATAAAGCACATGTGTGTTATCCACCTACAATTGATCGTTCTTTTAGAAAAAATGTAACGAATAATGCTACAGAAAGTAAAGCAATACTTGCAACAGGAACAAATGCATATACACAAAGCATACATAATGTTATTGTAAAATGGCAAACAGGAAGTTATGGTAGTTTCAGAATAGGTACGGCTCCAGGTTTACAGGATGTAAGATGGGGACAAGGGTTAAACGCAGCATCAAAACATACTGGAGGACAAAGTTATGAAGATCTTAAGATATCAGCACTTGCGTTAGGTACTACATTTAATATAGGTGATAAATTTTATGTAACCATGGATAGTGGTTTAGGTTCAGAGTGGGTATCACCAGCATTAGAATTTCAATGGGAAAACTTAGGTAACGCAGCTAATAACGTTACTATAAATATAGAAACCAATTATGGTGATGGAGGATACGGACCTTTTGCAGGATGGCAAGAAACTAAAATGATGGCTTTTTATGATTTAATAAATCCAATTATAAAAGATGTTTTTGGTCCGCCTTCAAGAAATCATGATGTAAATATTGTTAATGATTCTTATGCACAAGGAGTTAATATTTATTACAATGGTCCTAATCAAGTAAGTACTACTTATACGGTAAATGCTGATGGTGATTTAGATCAACCTCGTTTAATGATTCATGAATTAATTCATGCTTATCGTGATAATGTTGGGTTATCAAGTAACTCCGAATGGCATTATGAACCTGATTTGAATGGTTTTGAAGAGGGAATGTCGGAAGCAGTCGCATTGATAGTTATGGATAAATTTATTGGTTTGTATCCTAACTTTTTTAATGGAGATGAATTTAAAATACATTGGAATAGTGCTAGAGGGATGCCTTTTGAATGGGATTATGATTTTCAAAATAATGAACAAATTCGTAATAAAGATTATTTTAGTACGGATATTGCTACAGGAAGTCATTGGTTACGTTATGGTATGGGAGCTACTGCTTTTAGAAAAATGTATATAGAAGATCCTGATGTTTTTAAAAAGTTTAATGCTGAGTATTACAACAGATTAAATGCGGACCACAACTTAATACCTAATAGAGCTTTATTGGTGGATATTTTTGACACAGTAGCAACTGAAGTAGAAAGAACACCGATAAAAGAATGGATTAACGATCAAAAAATACTGGATTGCGATACTGATATTGAAAAGAAAGTGTTTATGTTAACATTCACAAATCTAGGATGGCAATCCTTTACACAGGACAATAGAATTTTCTTTTTAGAAACGCATCAAAATAGTAAGGAATGGGCATGGACTACTTCTGATATGGCCGGATTAAGCGAAATTGATGAATCTGCTGCTAGTACTGAAAAATGGGGATGGACCCATCAATTAAATAATACTACTGGAGAGTTTAAAACCATACAGGATTGGGATAATATTCAATACGGAACAAATAAAACAATGATAAATGAAAATCATGGAAGCTATGAAGGACAATTTCTTTCAGGTCCTTACCAAGGAGCAAACCCGTATTATTCATTTACAGGGGTAACTTATGATGCATCTGGATGGTTTACTCGTGATTTTATGCAAAATCAAAGTTATTCTGGTGCTGAAATAGGAAAAAGAGCCCTAGCAATTGGTAGCCAACAAATGTATACTTCTACTGCTAGTAATGCTATTTTTTGGCCTCCTGGAATCGTAGGAGCAAGAAAAATTACTGATTTAAACCAATCAGGGTTATATCGTTGGGAATTAGATTTTAATGATTCGCAAGGGCCAACAGTAAGTAATTCTTATTTTAGACTTTTAGGAGATGATTTTATAGATATCCGAGGTGTTTTTGGTGGGGTTTATAGTGATACAGAGGATTTAATAGAAGGGAAATTAATTATTGAACATGAAAACCATGGTGAAGAAACAGATGTAACTATCAATAACAATTCATTTAATGCATTACGTACTTGGGCATCTATTCTAGAAATAGATGTAAACAGACAGGGTGGAAGAAATGATAGACATTACACAGATCCAGGAAAAACACATGCTATATATATTAGTGATGATTGTACAAAACATAAAATAGATTTTAGAACTATTGGTTACGGAGATGGTTTAAGAGGTACTCAAATGTTATTGTATAACGTAGATGATTTTGATGATATATTATTTACTGAAACAGCAAACCTTTCATTATGTCCAGGTGATGCTGCTAGCTTTTCTGTAGCTAATAATTTCCCTGATATTTTAGATACAGATTCTCGTATCACGTACCAATGGTTAGATCCTCTAAACAACGTAGTATCTTCAGTTAAAGATTTTAATATTGCTTCAATAGTAAATGGTGACGCTGGCACCTATACATTACAAATTGATTTTTTTGGGTGTACTATCAACAAAACAGTAGATCTAAATCTAGGATGTGTAAGTACTCTTGATTTTGATGGTACTGATGATTACGCAAATAGGAGTTCTCTTTTAGGAGGGTTATCAGCGAGTTCTATGATGGGATGGATAAAGACTGATGAGGTTAGAGGTGCAGATATAATGGGGCAAGATAGTTTTAGAATATTTACAAACACATCAGGACAATTGCGATCTGAAGTTAAAACAGGAACAACAAGCGCAACAAATGGTAGTGTTGCAACAGCTATAGCTCCAAATGTATGGACTCATGTTGCTGCTATTTATGATGGAGTAGCTGACACGCTAACGCTATATATAAATGGAGAACAAGTGACGCAAGTGAATACAACTGGAAATTTATTAGATGTAGATGCAAATGATTTTGAAATAGGTAGACGTAGTAATGGAGATGATCGTTATTTTAAAGGAGATATGCAAGAGGTAAGAGTGTATGATGTAGCCTTAACAGTATTACAGTTACAAGAGCAAGTTTATCAGTCAATAGAAAACAATGGAGGAAAAGTACGTGGAAGTATAGTGCCTAAGGATATTGCTAATAGTTCGTTAAACTGGTCAAATTTAAGTTTGTACTTGAAATTAGATCCAGCAGCTGTTATTGGAGGACAAACAACAGACGCTTCTTCTGGAGGGAATGATTTAACGATTAATAATATGACTACCACCCAAGTGTTAGCAGCTCCAATTCCATATGTAGCTAATGTGTCGGGAGTATGGACAACTACTGGTACATGGGTAAATGGAACTGCGTGGGACATTACTACTTTACCAAATAAAGATTGGGCAATTGTTCAAATAACTAACAATTCAAAAGTAACTACAACCGCTAGTCATACACATTTAGGTTTGTTAGTAGATGCTGG
>NVVR01000014.1 GCA_002733415.1 Kordia sp.
ACACTCAATGTAGTATTAACTTTAGAAGATACTACTCCACCAGATGTAACTAACTGCGCAGTACTGAATGCTACTTTAGAATGTTCAGGAACTGATAACCAAACTATTGCTGATGCGTGGAACGCAGCTAATATCACGGCTTTAGAAAACTGTGTTGTTGACTCTTGTGATCCTGACTTTACAGGACAAGTAACATCAAATTATACTTTTTCCAATTTAATAACTACTTGTGGTTTAGGAGGTACTATTGCCGTAACCTATACCATTACTGATGATTGTGATAATAATGTAACGCTTCAAGCAACATTAACATTAGAAGATACTACTCCACCAGATTTAACCAATTGTGCAGTACTGGATGCTACTTTAGAATGTGATGGAGCTAATAATGAAACCATTGCTGATCAGTGGAATACCGCTAACATTACTGCTTTAGAAAACTGTGTTATTGACTCTTGTGATCCTGATTTTACAGGACAAGTAACTTCTGATTATGCATTCACCAACTTAGCTAGCCTTTGTGGTGCTGGAGGAACACTTCTAGTAACTTATACTATAACTGACGATTGTAATAATAGTATAACATTGCAAGCTACATTAACACTGGAAGACACTACTCCACCAGATTTAGTAAACTGTGCAGTACTGGATGCTACCATAGAATGTGATGGAGCAAACAATGAAACTATTGCAGATACATGGAATGCCAATAATATTACAGCGCTGCAAACTTGTGGTACAGATGGCTGTGATGTAGATAATACCTTTGTGGTTACTTCAGATTATGCATTTACTAACTTGAATAGTTCTTGTGGACTTGGTGGTACAATTACAGTTACCTATACCGTTTCTGATGATTGTGATAACAGTCAAACACTTACAGCTATATTAATTCTGGAAGACACTACTCCACCGGATTTAGTAAATTGTACCGTTACCAATACAGCTTTAGAATGTACTGCTGATGGAAATGAAGCTGCTGCAGATCAATGGAATGCAGATAATATTGCAGCACTGCTAAATTGTGGTACAGATGCCTGTGATGAGGATAATACTTTTGTAGTAACTTCTGATTATGATTTTACAAATTTAAATACCATTTGTGGACCTTGTGGAACTATTACAGTAACATATACCATTACTGACGATTGTGACAACAGTCAAACATTGATTGCTACATTGACATTATCTGATGGTACAGGACCAGATTTATCGAACTGTGCTGTAACGGATCAAACGATAGAATGTGATGGAGATAATAATGAAACCATTGCTGATGCATGGAATGCAGGTAATATTACTGCTTTAGAAGCTTGTGCTGATGATATTGCAGTAACAGTAACTTCTGATTATGAATTCATTAACTTAAGTAGCACTTGTGGTGCTGGAGGAACACTTTTAGTTACCTATACTATAACTGACGATTGTGATAATAGTGTAACGCTTCAAGCTACATTAACATTAGAAGATACTACTCCACCTGATTTAACTAACTGTGCAGATTTGAATGCTACAATAGAATGTGATGGAGCAAACAATGAAACTATTGCAGATACATGGAATGCCAATAATATTACAGCGCTACAAGATTGTGGTACAGATGGCTGTGATGTAGATAATACCTTTGTGGTTACTTCTGATTATGTATTTACAAGCTTAACTACTACTTGTGGACTTGGAGGAACTATTACAGTTACCTATACCGTTTCTGACGATTGTGATAACAGTCAAACACTTATAGCTATATTAACTCTGAAAGATAATACTCCCCCAGACTTAGTTAATTGTGCAGTACTAGATGCTACCATAGAATGTGATGGAGAAAACAATGAAGCTACTGCCGATACATGGAATACTAATAATATTGCAGTACTACAAACTTGTGGTACAGATGCCTGTGATGTAGATAATACCTTTGTGGTAACTTCTGATTATGTATTTACTAACTTGAGTAGTTCTTGTGGACTTGGTGGTACAATTACAGTTACCTATACCGTTTCTGATGATTGTGATAACAGTCAGACACTTACAGCAATATTAACACTGGAAGACACTACTCCACCGGATTTAGTAAACTGTGCAGTTATCAATACAACTTTAGAATGTACTGCTGATGGAAATGAAGCTACTGCCGACCAATGGAATGCAGATAATATTGCAGCCTTACAAACTTGTGGTACAGATGCCTGTGATGAGGATGATACTTTTGTAGTAACTTCTGATTATGATTTTACAAATTTAAATACCATTTGTGGCCCTTGTGGAACTATTACAGTAACATATACCATTACTGACGATTGTGACAACAGCCAAACATTAATTGCTACATTGACATTATCTGATGGTACAGGACCAGATTTATCAAACTGTGCTGTAACTAATCAAACGATAGAATGTGATGGAGCAAACAACGAAACTATTGCTAATGATTGGAATGCAGCAAACATAGCAGCTCTAGAAACTTGTGCTGATGACATTGCTATTACTGTAACTTCTGATTATGCATTTGTGAACTTAAGTAGTACTTGTGGTGCGGGAGGAATATTAGCCGTAACATATACTATTACAGATGATTGTGATAATAGTGTAACCCTTCAAGCAACATTAACACTGGAAGATACTACTCCACCAGAATTAGAAAACTGTGCTACTCTTGATGCAGCATTAGAATGTTCAGGGGAAGACAATGAAGCTACTGCCAATACATGGAATCTTGCAAACATTGCAACCTTACAAACGTGTGGTACAGATGCCTGTGATATAGATGATACGTTTACGGTAACTTCTGATTATGATTTTGTAAACTTAAGTAGCTCTTGTGGGGCTGGAGGTACATTAGTTGTAACCTATACAATTACTGATGACTGTGGAAATTCAACTACTTTAGTAGCGACATTAACATTAGAAGATACAACCCCACCAGATTTAGAGAACTGTGCAGTACTTGATGCAACACTAGAATGTACTGGAGAAGACAATCAATCTATTGCAGATGGATGGAATTTTGCGAACATTGATACTCTTGAAAGTTGTGGTACAGATGCTTGTGATATAGATGATACGTTCATGGTAACTTCTGATTATGATTTTACTAACTTAAGTACTACTTGTGGTGCTGGAGGTACTATTCTAGTAACCTATACAATAACTGATGATTGTGGTAACCCTACTACTTTAGTAGCTACATTAACACTGGAAGATACTACTCCACCAGATCTAGGAAATTGTACAGTGACTGATCTTACCGTAGAATGTACGGAGAATGGAAACGAAGCAATTGCTGATCAATGGAATTTAGACAACATTGCTACTTTGCAAACATGTGCAACAGACGGTTGTGATACTGACAACATATTTGTAGTAACTTCCGATTATGATTATGTAAACCTAGACCCTTCATGTGGTGTCTGTGGAGCGATAACAGTAAACTATACCATTGCTGATGATTGTGGAAATGAAACAGCTTTAACTGCTACTTTAACTTTATCTGACGGAACTAATCCTGATTTAGCTAATTGTAATGTAACTGATACCACTATAGAATGTTCTGGGGAAAACAATGAAACTATCGCTAATGATTGGAATGCAGCAAATATTATAGCATTAGAAAATTGTGCCGATGACATTGCTGTTACTGTAACTTCTGATTATGTATTTACAAACTTAAACAGTACGTGTGGTGCTGGAGGGACAATACTAATTAACTATACTGTTATGGATGATTGTAATAATGCAACAATAATAACTGTAACATTAACTTTAGAGGATACTACTCCACCTGATCTTGTAAACTGTAGCGTTGTTGATACTACTTTAGAATGTGCTGGAGATGATAATCAATCAATTGCTGATGGATGGAATAATACTAATATAACAGCATTACAAACCTGTGGAACTGATGCTTGTGATATTGACAACACATTTGTAGTAACTTCTGATTATAACTTCGATAACTTAAGCATAACATGTGGTGTTGGTGGTACTATGATCGTGAACTATACAATTACAGATGATTGTAATAACAGTCAAACATTAACTGCTACATTAACATTAACTGATACTACCGCTCCAGTACTTACCCTTGGAGATGACGGAAGTGCAGAATGTACTGGAAATGACCCATCTATGAATCTTGAATATATTGACTGGGTAAGTAGTTATGCTGGAATAACAGCTACAGATAATTGTGGATCAGTAACGCTGACTTTTACAGAAGGACAATGGACAAACGATGGGTGTTCTGATAGTATTACAGTAACATTTATAGCTACAGACGAATGTGAATTACAAGCAGAAACAATTGAAAGATCATTTACAATATCTGATACTACTGCTCCGGAAATAACGCCAGAAATCCAAGATGTAGTGTTCTACTGTAATGACTTACCTCCTATTCCTACATTTGATGTAATTGAAGGATGTTCTGAAGCAAATATAGAATACAACGTTACCATTGAAGGTTCCGAAGGTGCTGCTGATTATCAAATTATAAGAACTTGGACAATCACTGATAATTGTGGGAATGAAACTATTATAGAACAACTATTATTAGTTGAACCTGGTTGTGATTGTTTAGATGATATGTTCATCTCTAAAGCAATTACTCCTAACGGTGATATATATAACGATTACTTCAAAGTTGAAGGTATTGATGACTGTGGTGTTCCTACATTAAAAATGTTTAACCGTTGGGGGGCACTTGTATACCAAAGCGATGATTATGATGCAAAAAAAGGACGTTGGAGAGGAACGGCTGAAAATGGAGGAACAACACTGGGTGGAAATAACGAACTACCAACAGGTACCTATTATTACATCATAGAAATAAGAAATAGCAACCTAAAAGCAATAACAGGACATGTTTACCTGAGTACTAATTAATATAAAACTACTTCGTAATAGAAATCAAAATTGTGTAATTATAGGGTTTAAGTTGATCTATTATTACGGAGTAGTTTATAATAATCTAAAAGAAAATACTAATCAATTTTATAGAAACAATTCCTTGCTATTGATACCAAGTAGTTATTTTAACCCCCAGTGAGTTTAAACTCCTTGATTGATAGCATCAAGGAGATAGCCTATTAATTTTCCATGAATAATCTTCTTGTAATTTATAAAGAATTCTATCATGTAACCTATTAGCTCGTCCTTGCCAAAATTCAATTTCTACGGGCTTTACTATATAACCTCCCCAATGTTTAGGGCGAGGAACAGCTTTATTTTCATATTCTACTTCTAACTTTTTTAATTTATCTTCTAAATCCTGACGAGAAACTTCTTCACTTTGGTTAGAAACTAAAGCACCTAACTGACTTCCTTTTGGTCGCGATTCAAAATAACCATCAGATAAATTTTCTGCTATTTTTTCAACTTTCCCTTTAATAATAACTTGTCGCTCTGCAGCATGCCAAAAAAATGAAATACAAACATTATTATTATTTGCTATTGCTTTACCTTTTTCACTATTGTAATTAGTATAAAAAATAAACCCTTCATAGGTATATTTTTTTAACAACACTACTCTACTCTTCGGAAACCCATCCAGGCCTATGGTAGCAACTGTCATTGCATTAGCTTCATCAGTAGTACCAGAATTATCCACTTCATAAAACCATGTCTGAAATAACTGCAATGGATTATCAGGTACAGTACTCAATAACAGTTCTGATTTTTCGTATGATTTCCTATAATTACTTAAGTCTTTATTCATAAACTATACTTGAAATGCAATTTAATTTAAAATTCAAATTCCTTACCATCATCTGCTAAAAGCACCTTGTTAAACACTTCTTTTGCTTCTTCTTTAAAACATTTAATTGTTCCATATCGTGTAGAAAAATGCCCTAATATCAACTTATCTACATTTGCTTTTAATGCAATTGTAGCGGCTTCTTTAGCAGTAGAGTGCTTTGTCTTTTTACATAAATGGGCATGTTCTTCTAAAAATGTACTCTCATGATATAAAGCAGTAACCTCTTTAATTATAGGGATAATAGTTTCTGTGTATTTTGTATCACTACAAAACGCATAACTTTTTGGAGGTTCTGGATCAGAACTTATTAAGGCATTTTTAATTAACACCCCTTTAATATTTACAACATCTTTTCCTAACTTTATATTTCTATAATCACATTGCTCAATATTATAATTTAATACTGCATTGATATCTAACTTACGCTCTCCAAGTTTTTCTTTGAATAAAAAACCATTGGTATATACTCTATGTACTAAAGGGATAGTATATACTGATACTTTATCATCTTCAAAAATTAATTCGGACTCTTTAGAAACTAATTCATGGAATATTAATTCATACCCTCCATAGGAATTACCTAGTTTCAATTGCAATAAGATTACTTCTTTTATGCCTTTCGGTCCATAAACATGTAATGCTGCTTCTCTTCCTAAAAGACGAAATGTAGAAATTAATCCGATTAAACCAAAAAAATGATCCCCATGTAAATGTGAGACAAATACATGCTTTATTCTAGAAAATTTTATTTTAAATTTACGCAATTGTACTTGAGTACCTTCTCCACAATCTATTAAAAATAAATTGCCCTTCACATCCAATACTTGTGCAGTGGGATTGGTAAAAGCTCTTGGAGTAGCACTATAACAACCTAAAATGGTTAGTTTCATTTGTGTAATAATTTTTTAAAACCGAATGTGATTTCGAGTACAGTGAAGGAATTTCTTTGAATAAAATTACTTATGAAGAGCGGCCATTAATGAATTTTTATTTTTTAATATACTTCACCTTAATCTTATTTAAGATTCACAAAAGAACGATAACTTTGTATTAATTCTTTTATTAGTAAATATCACTGGTGAGCTAGAAATCTAAATCACGTTCTATTTCTTCCATTTCAATGATATCGTGTGCTTCATTAATTGTGGGTACAATTGATAGTTCTTCTGGAGCAATATCATAAGTGATTTTATCAGTTACTATAACAAATGATTTTTTATCCACTTTATGTTTTTTTGATAATGATAAAAAATCGTTTATACCAGCTTCATTTATCTCTTTCACAGAAAAAAGGTTTACGATAATATTATCTCCTTTTATCTGATCGTGTTTTTTTTCAATATTAGCAACTAACTCAATAATAGTAGCTCTTTCTTGAGTAATTAATGTGGTATTCCCTGTCTTACTAAAAATCATAATTGTTTTATTTTAGAAGCTAATAAATAAATGACTGCCATCCTAATTGCAACTCCATTTTCTACTTGGTTTAATATAATCGCTTGATCAGAATCAGCTACTTCACTTGTCATCTCTACTCCTCTGTTTATAGGGCCTGGATGCATTATTACAACTTCTTTATCTAAAGAGTTTAACAAGTCTTTTGTAACCCCATATTGTTGAGTATATTCTCTTGTAGAAGGGAAATAACTAATATCCAAACGTTCATTTTGTATCCGCAACATATTAGCAACATCTGCCCATTCTAATGCCTTACGTAAATTGGTTTCTACAGTAACCCCTAACTTTTCAATATGTTTTGGTATTAATGTTTTCGGTCCACAAATTTTTACATTGGCTCCTTGTTTTTGCAGTGCGAAAATATTTGACAAAGCAACTCTTGAGTGTAAAATATCTCCAACTATTACCACATTTTTACCAGTCACTTCTCCTAAACGCTCCCGAATAGAATAGGAATCCAATAAAGCTTGTGTTGGGTGCTCATGGGCTCCATCACCCGCATTAATAATACTTGCCCCAATATGTTTCGATAAAAATACTCCAGCACCTGGATTTGGGTGACGCATAACTACCATATCAACTTTCATAGAGAGTATATTGTTTACGGTATCAATTAATGTTTCTCCTTTTTTTACCGAAGATTGTGCTGCAGAAAAATTTACTACATCAGCAGATAAACGTTTTTCTGCTAATTCAAAAGATAATTTTGTACGAGTTGAATTTTCAAAAAATAAATTTGCTATCGTAATATCTCTTAGTGAAGGAACTTTTTTAATTGGTCGGTTGATCACTTCTTTGAAGTGATCTGCTGTTTTAAAAATCAACTCAATATCTTTTGGTTGAATGTATTTAATTCCTAATAAATGGTTTACACTTAATTCGCTCATCTTCTTATTTTGATATTAAATAAACCGTATCCTCACCGTCATTCTCAGCCCACTTTACGGCAACTTTCTCTTCATTAATCACATCAACTTGTCTACCTCTATAATTTGGCTGTATTGGTAAATGTCTACTAAAACGCCTGTCAATCAGTGTTAACAATTCAACATCTTGAGGTCTTCCAAAAGATTGTATCGCAGCGAGTGCAGCACTTATACTTCTTCCAGTATACAATACATCATCAATAAAAATTACATTTTTATCTTCTACAATAAAATCTATAATAGTTGTATTTGCTTCTAAGGGTTTATCCCCTCTTCTGAAATCATCTCTAAAAAAAGTAATGTCCAATAGTCCTAATTGGACATTAGGAATTTTATAAAAATCTTCTAATAAAAATTTAATTCTATTTGCTAAAAAAGCACCTCTTGGTTGAATACCAATTAATACGGTGTTAGAAAAATCTTCATGCTTTTCAATTAACTGAGCCGTTAATCGGTGAAGTATAATGTTGACTTCTTTTGAGCTAAGTAACACTTTTTGCTTTGTCATGAATTCCAAACTGTTATTTGGAAAACAAATTTAATAAATATAACTCAATATTATCTATTTCCTCCAATACTTTTGAATGGAACTAATACCCGTTTTACAAATGAATCATTCAATATTTTTTTTGTAACACCAATTTGTCGTAATCTAACTCTACTAATAGGGTTACCGTAAAGTGCCCATACATATTTTTTCTTCTGTGGATATTTTATTAATAAATCCTCATAATTTTGATATGAAAACGATATCTTTTGTCCTTCATATTGATCAATCAATTTATAAATCGAGTCTTTGAATAAACTTGAAGATTTATATAATCTACTAGGAACATAATAGCTAGTTGTAAACCCTTTCTTTTTTATATACTGTAGTACTTTAATATTTTTTGATTCTACTAAAATTAAACCCTTATTTAATTTATATTTCCTTATTAGAAAAAGAAGTTTATCCGCAGAAGACTCTCTATTGTAGCTAGTTAAGTTTTTAAAATCTAACCAAATTTTTAATTTTTTATTTGAAATTTTAGAAAAATACTTATCTAAACTCAAACCTATACTCTCAGTTGGGGGGTGATAAATATCAAATTTATTAGTTTCTTTATCATAATAAACATCTAACTCAACACCATTAAAATAGATGTTAGCTTGAGTTAGCTTTGTTATTGTATTTACTCTATGAGCATGAACTTTACTTATAGCAGTGAAGTGTTCTACCCTATATGGTATATATTGATATATATTATAAAGTAATATACTTACTAAAAATAAATCGATACTAATTGAAACTACTTTTAAAGGCTTAGTCATAAATTATTTTCTCTAAACGTGTGTTTATAATTTTTTGTTTATCAAAATTATATTCATTGCTAAATATGCTTTTTGTCAAATCAATTTCACTAAATTCTATATTTGATAATTCTGAAAAACTATGAATAAAATCACCCATTACATAAATTCTATTTGGGTAATAATTAAATGTATTATTTTTTTTATACCCGTCAGACATCCATACTAAAAACGGTATTTCATACATAGGTTTGGTTGGGTTCCTATCAGAATGTTCTATAGCTTTTGTTACATTTTCAAAAACATCAACTCCATGATCTGAAAAATACGTTACATAAGCTTCAGTATTAGTATCACTTACTTTGTCAATTACTGAATTAACTATAAAGTCATTATACCTTATTGCATTATCATATTCATTAATTATCTGTTGCTTTTTTTTATCATTTATTTTTGTTGGTGGCACATCAGTAAATTTATTAAAGTTACTTGGATATCGGTGTATAAAATTCCAATGAGCCCCCATTAAGTGAATGAAAATCATTTTATGAGGTGCATTATCTTTTAATAAATTATCTAGTTCGGGTAATATCTTTTCATCATAGGACTCAAAATCATAATCTTCATAATTAACAAAAATTGATTTATCCGCGGCTGATGCAATTTTAGAAGTAGATGTTTCATTTGCACCAATTTGTCGTTGGTTTGACAACCAATACGTTTTAAAACCAGCCATATTAGCTAATTGCACAATAGAAGCTTTTATATCATTTTCTTTAAGATGATCAAAATAACCTATTTCCTTTTTCTTATGTAGTAAAATATGATTTAATGAGAATATTGTCCAAGCACTAGTAGAAAATACATTATTATATAATTTTAAGTTTTTATTTTTTTCTGTTAATAATGGATTTGTGTTTCTTTTATAACCATATAACCCCATATGACCCCTTGTAGTTGATTCACCAATAACAACAACATAAATTTTAGGAATTATTGATGTTTTTGAAACATATTTAAATAAACTATTGGTTTTAGACTTTAGTTTTGAGTCAAAAGCATCATGTGTTTTTTTAAAATCATAAATGGAACTTGCAACTGTATATGTAAAATTATACTTCCTTAAATGAAAACCTCTATATAAAATAAAAGAGATGACGACCACAAATAACGAACTCATTACTACATTTCTATTCTTAATAAGATTATTATTATTCCTAAAATCTTTTATTAAAAAAAATAAATAACAAAAAAATATAATTGTGTATACAATAATGTTGATGTTTAGGTTTGTAGATAAATATTCATCTACTTCTTTTCCGTAAGTCTCTAGAATAGTATATACTAATGATTTACTAATCTTATATCCATAAACTTCATAAAATGCTATTTTTAAATATTGCACAAAAGCCACAACAAATGATGTAATGATATAATAATATTTAGCAAACTTTAATTCTTTAATTAAATAATAGACAAACAATAACAATATTAGTGAAGTTAATGTATTCTCTAGCTCTCTAACAAATTCATATAAGTTAAATGAATAAAGTATGTATAACGAATAAAAAGCAAATGGGATAATAATATATTTCACCCTATTAGTAAAAGCTAAAAAATAGTTTATTATGTCCATTTTCTTAAGTTTGGTATGTTTTAGTTTGAGTATAAATATAAAAAAACCTCTCAATACAATTGAGAGGTTTTAAGTTTAAAATATTAGGTGAATATTACTTCCCTTCCATTTTGTCTTTAAGTGCTTGTAACGCATTGTTAGCATCACCTAAAGTTGGTTTGTCTGCAGTTGCAGCTTTCTTAGCAGCAGCTTTTACATTCTTCTCCTCTTCTTCTCTGAAAAGTGCAGTATGCGATGCTACAACTCTTTTAAAATCTTTGTTAAATTCAATGATTTTAAATTCTGCTGAATCTCCTTTTTTCAATTTAGATCCATCTTCTTTCTCTAAGTGACGAGAAGGAATGAATGCTACGATGTCTTCATTGATTGTTACTGTTGCTCCTTTATCAACCATTTCATCAATAGTTGCAGTGTGAACAGTTCCTAAACCAAATTCAGCTTCATATTTATCCCAAGGATTGTCTTGAGTTTGCTTATGACCTAAAGAGATTTTTCTTCCGTCAACATCTAATTCTAATACAACAACCTCTAATTTGTCACCTACAGTTACAAAATCAGATGGATGCTTGATTTTCTTAGTCCAAGATAAGTCAGAGATGTAAATTAATCCATCAATTCCTTCTTCTAATTCTAAGAATACACCAAAGTTAGTAAAGTTACGTACAGTTCCTGTGTGCTTAGAAGCTACAGGATATTTAGTAGTAATATCAGTCCAAGGATCTTGCGTTAATTGCTTAATACCTAATGACATTTTACGGTCTTCTCTGTCTAAAGTTAATACAACAGCATCCACTACATCTCCGATTTTAACGAAATCCTGAGCTGAACGTAAGTGCGTTGACCATGACATTTCAGAAACGTGAATTAATCCTTCAACTCCTTGAGATACTTCAATAAATGCACCATAATCAGCGATTACAACTACTTTACCTTTAACTTGATCACCAACTTTTAAGTCAGCATCTAAAGCTTCCCATGGGTGAGCGCTTAATTGCTTTAATCCTAATTGGATTCTTGATTTCTTATCATCAAAGTCTAAGATTACAACATTTAATTTTTGATCTAATTCAACAATCTCATTTGGATGGTTGATTCTTGACCAAGATAAATCTGTAATATGAACTAATCCATCAACTCCACCAAGATCAATAAATACACCATAAGAAGTAATGTTTTTAACAATACCTTCAAGTACTTGACCTTTTTCTAATTGACCGATAATTTCTTTTTTCTGGATTTCGATATCCGCTTCAATAAGCGCTTTATGCGAAACAACAACGTTTTTAAATTCGTGGTTGATTTTCACAACTTTGAATTCCATTGTTTTGTTTACATACTGATCGTAATCTCTAATAGGCTTCACATCAATTTGAGAACCTGGTAAGAATGCTTCAATACCAAATACATCAACGATCATACCTCCTTTAGTTCTACACTTAACAAAACCGTTTACGATTTCTCCTGTCTCGTGAGCACTATTTACTCTGTCCCAAGCTTTGATTACTCTAGCTTTTCTGTGAGATAATACTAACTGACCTGTTTTGTCTTCTCTAATGTCTACAAGAACTTCTACTTTGTCACCAACTTTTAAATCTGGGTTGTAACGGAACTCATTTAATGAGATTACACCTTCAGATTTTGCGTTAATGTCAATAATAGCTTCTCTTTCAGTTAAGAAAACTATTGTACCTTCAACTACTGTATCATCTTCCGTGTCAACAAAGTTTTCTGATACTAATTTTTCGAACTCTTCTAATACTGCATCTTCAACAGGGTCAATTCCTTCTTCGTAATTGTGCCAGTTAAAATCTGCTAAAAATTCTTCTTGTGTTTTTGTTTCTTCAGCCATAGCTGTAGTAATAATTTGTATTCCGAGTTGTTTAAGAGTATTTAAGCATACAACTTCAGAAGTTGTTTATAGTTATATTTTTCCATTCCTCTTATACTCAATTCTGCTAAAAGGACTGCAAAAGTACAACTATATTCATTTAATTACAATATTTTAGAACCATTAATATCATAAAAATAACATCAACCGCTTCGTTGTTGGATTAAAGAATAAAGAATTGTTAGCAAATAAAAAAAAATGTTAGTTATATATCATCCACTATTGCAAAAAAACAAATTACAGTTTTTGAAAAAACTAGTAAATATAATAAGTATTTAAAGCTTATAAAATTATGGCATGCTGTTTGAATAGTAAAAAGCAACTACAAATAAGTACTTTTATAAATCAATTAAAAATACTATATTTGAGTAAATCAATATTAATTTAATAAAATTTAATCAATTATGCCTGTAAAAGAAAAGTATCAAGATGTATTAGACTTAGGGGAAAAATTAGGAATCGCTGACGGAGAAGTTAGAATTGAAGATGGTATCTTAAAAGTAAAAGGAACTGCAAATACTCCATACGAAAAAAACTTAATGTGGAATGCAATTAAATCTATTGGAGGAGATAGTCCTACAGACTTAATGGCTAACATTACTGTTGCCGATGATTCAGTATACCACAGACATACTGTAATAAGTGGAGAGACTTTAGGAGGAATTGCAAAACACTACTTTAAAAACGCAATGAAATACAAAGAAATTTTTTCTGCAAATACAAATGTATTAGATAATCCAGATTTAATTAAAGTTGGTCAAGTGCTAGATATTCCAAATTTATAGTTACATCTTACCATATAAAAATAAAAAAGAAGCTCAATGAGCTTCTTTTTTTATATCCGCTAACTTGGGTTTAATTATTTTACTTAATCATTACTATCAGCTAATGCATATTTTACTGTACGTTCAATTCATACTAGCTACAAACATCAGTAACCAATTTTAATATTTTATCAAATTGTTCATCTATAGACAAATTAGAATTATCAATTTCAATTGCATCTGAAGCTTTTACTAGTGGCGAATTTTTTCTATGAGTATCAATATAATCACGTTCTCTAACATTATGCAAAACTTCTTCATAGGTTACCGCATCCCCTTTAGCTGTAAGTTCATCAAAACGACGTGTTGCACGTATTTTATCAGATGCCGTCATAAATAATTTTAATTCAGCATTAGGAAATACAACTGTTCCAATATCCCTACCATCCATAACGACACCTGCTCCTTCTCCTATTTCTTGTTGTTGTTTTACCAACTGATAGCGAACTTCTGGAACTGCTGCAACTTTACTCACAAAACTAGAAACATGCATTGTACGGATTTCCTTTTCAACATTTACCCCATTTAAATACACTTCTGCAAATTTTAATTCTGGATTATACTTAAATGAGATAACAATTTTATGAAGTTCTATAATAAAATCATTTATATTAAAATGAGTTTCAGAAATAAAGCCATTATTTAATGCATATAATGTTGTTACGCGATACATTGCTCCTGTGTCCACATAAACATAGCCTAAATTATTGGCTAATTGTTTCGCTAGCGTACTTTTCCCTGTAGAGGAATACCCATCAATAGCAATGATAATTTTCTTTGAATTCAATTTATTTCAAATTAATATTTAAACCGAATGTGTGCACATTTGCAGCTGCACTAAATTTCTGAAACGCGTAATTCACTCTGAACTTATTAAGTTTTATACCAAACCCTCCTGTTATCCCTGCAAATACTCTATTACCTTCTATTTTTAACTCATGTCCTCTTCTAAAGTTATAACCAAACCTTAAATTGATTGCTTTACCATGAAATAACTCACCACCTATTACTATATGCTGTGTTAACTTATTGAAAAAAGAAATTTCCTCCTGAGTTTCAACTCCATCTAAATCAACTTCTGATCTTGCAGGGTTTCTAAAAGATAAATCCCATTGCTGTAAGTTTTCAAAAACGATGTGCCACTTTAATGGTAATTTATCTAGCTCTCTTCCAAAGGCTAAGTCTACATGAAAAGGAATTTGCTCTCTGGTATTTTCATAAGTCGTAAACTGTGTCCCTAAATTAGAGGCAACCAATGTTAATTGTGAATTTGAATTTTTAAAATCATACAGCATTGCAATATCTAAGGCTCCTCCAATTGATGAGTAAGTTTCTAATTTTGATGATATAAACTTCCCATTTACTCCTAGCTTTAAATTTGGGTCAGGAAAAGCAAGCATATATCCTACAGTTAAAGCAAACTCATTACCCGAAAAACTACCGGTACTTATACCGTTTTCATCAAAACCATTAAAATCTCCATAATCTACGTAAGTAATTCCAGCAGAAATTAGATGGTTCTTTTCTCCAAAACTACTAGCATACGCTAAACTTCCATAATTAATATCTGCAAAATAATTTACGAAATTCATGGCCAATTGCCCATCCATATCACTATTAATAGCTGCAGGATTGTGTAATGCTTGAGACGTATCCCAATCCATATTTGTTAACACCTTACCTCCTAGTGCCGCTTGACGGGGGGAAGAAATTAAATTTAAAAACTCATATGTATATCTACCTCCAACTTGAGCAGTTGCATTAAATACGCCTAAAAAGACAATAAGTACCAATACTTTTTTAATCATAAATACAAAATAAGTAAATCTTAAATTGAAAACGCCAATATTTAAAAAATATTTCACAAAAAAAAAGAGCCTCATAATGAGACTCTTTTTTTATAATTTTTTTGCGTTTTTAACGGATTGTTTAGTAACTGCTAATTTCACAACATCAACCATCTCTGATACATAATGAAAAGTCAGCCCTTTTAAATATTCTGGCTTAATTTCTAAAATATCCTTTTCATTATCAATACAAAGAATAAGTTCTTTTATTTTTGCGCGTTTCGCAGCCAATATTTTTTCTTTAATACCTCCTACTGGCAATACTTTACCTCGTAAGGTTATTTCACCAGTCATAGCCAAACTCTTCTTCACTTTCTTTTGTGTAAGTAAAGAAACTAATGAGGTTAGCATTGTAATTCCTGCACTTGGACCATCCTTTGGAGTAGCTCCTTCAGGCACATGAATATGAATATTATACTGACTAAATACATCTGAATTAATACCAAACACTTCTGTATTAGCTTTTATGTACTCTAAAGCTATAGTTGCTGATTCCTTCATTACTTTTCCTAAATTACCAGTAATAGAAAGCAAACCTTTACCTTTTGACAAAATAGATTCTATAAATAATATATCGCCACCAACACTTGTCCAAGCCAAACCAGTTACAACACCAGCTACATCATTATTCTCATATTTATCACGCTCTAATCGGGCTGGACCAAGAATTTCAACAACATTCTCTTTTGATATCTTTTTACTATACTCCTCTTCCATTGCAATAGATTTCGCCGCATAACGAATTACTTTTGCTATTTTTTTATCTAAACCTCTTACTCCAGATTCACGTGTATACCCCTCAACAATCAACTCTAACTCTTTCTTTCCGATTTTTAAATCCTCCGAAGTTAACCCATGTTCCTTTAGTTGTTTCGTCAACAAATGCTTTTTAGCAATCTCCACCTTTTCTTCAATAGTATATCCACTTACGTTAATAAGCTCCATACGATCACGTAAAGCCGGCTGAATACTCCCTAAGCTATTTGCTGTAGCAATAAACATAACTTTAGACAAATCATAGCCTTGCTCCAAGAAATTATCATAGAATTCAGAGTTTTGCTCAGGATCCAATACTTCTAACATTGCAGAAGAAGGATCTCCTTGATGAGAATTAGATAATTTATCGATTTCATCCAATACAAAAACAGGGTTTGAAGTACCTGCTTTTTTAATGCTTTGAATTAATCGCCCAGGCATTGCACCAATGTAAGTTTTTCTATGTCCTCTGATTTCAGCTTCATCACGCACACCTCCCAAAGAAATCCTTACATACTCTCTACCTAATGCTTCAGCAATGGATTTCCCTAATGATGTTTTTCCAACACCAGGAGGTCCATATAAACACAAAATAGGAGACTTCATATCATTTCTAAGTTTCAACACTGCCAAATGTTCAATAATACGTTTTTTAACATCTTCTAATCCATAATGATCTCTATCAAGAATTTTTTGCGCACGCTTTAAATCAAACTTATCTTTAGAACATTTATTCCACGGCAACTCTAAAAACAATTCCAGATAATTACGCTGAATAGAATATTCAGCTACCTGAGGATTCATTCTTGACATTTTAGCAAGCTCTTTATCAAAATGGTCACCTGTTTTTTTATCCCATATTTTAGATTTTGACTTTGCACGCATTTCTTCAATTTCAGCCTCATATGAAACACCTCCTAGTTCTTCTTGGATTGTTTTTATTTGTTGCTGTAAGAAATATTCACGCTGCTGTTGATCTAAATCATTACGTACTTTTGACTGAATGTCATTTTTTAGAGACAATTTTTGCATTTGCATATCCATATGCTTTAATGTTGCCATTGCTCTTTCTGAAAGGTCTTTAATATCTAACAGTGTTTGCTTGTCCTTAACATTCAAATTCATATTTGAGGATATGAAATTGATTAAGAAAGCATTACTTTCAATGTTTTTAATTGCAAAACCAGCTTCAGAAGGAATATTCGGACTTTCTTTGATAATACGTAAAGAAAGCTCTTTAATAGAATCAATTATCGCTTTAAACTCTTCCGTTTCCACCTCAGGTTTCACTTCAGGTATTTCATTTACGGATGCTATTAAATATGGATCATCACTTACAATTTCATTAATTGAAAATTTCTTTTTCCCTTGAATGATCACCGTTGTATTCCCATCAGGCATTTTTAATACCCTTAAAATCCTAGCAACTGTACCAGTAGTATTTATATCCTCAATACCTGGATTCTCTACAGAAGCATCTTTTTGCGCAACAACACCAATTACTTGTTTGTTGTTATACGCATCGTTTAGCAATTTAATAGACTTATCTCTACCAGCAGTAATTGGAATAACAACCCCAGGAAATAACACCGTATTACGCAAAGGCAAAATTGGTAATTCCTGTGGAATTTCCTCCTTGGCAATTTCTTCTTCATCCTCACTCGTCATCAACGGAATAAACTCCGTATCGTCTTCCATTCCTTGTAATGACAAACTGTCAATATTTAAAAATTCTGAATTACTCATATATTATAGTTGTCATTCTGTCATTTTCACAGAATGCTTTGTTTTTAGTTATCACTTATAAAACACTATACATGTTACTATTACATTAGTTAAGCACAAGTATTAGCATTTATATTCTACTGTAAGTCAATTAATATGCCATTGCTCAAATTCAAATACAAAAAAAGCAACCATATGGCTGCTTTTTTAATATCTGCATTATATTCTTTTATTCAGTAACTGGAATTACCGTATATATAACATCAAAAGCACCGTCAGTTACTACATACCATCTTACATCTTCTTCTCCCAAAGAAGCAGAAATAAAACTAAACGTTCCTACTATTTTCTTTGTAGCAGTATCATGAGTAGAAATATTCAATCCTCTTTTTACAGCTGGTTGTGCATAAGGTATTTTTGTAAATGAACCTGCAGAAAACTCTTTCGTTAAGAAATCTTTAAAATAAGGATTAGTATTATCTGCCGTAGTTGCTATGTCACCATCTGGACCTTTTAACTCATCTCCATTAATAATTGTGTCACCGTCACAATCAGCAGCCATCCAGGTTGCATTTGTTCCAGAATAATTTGTATAAAACTGATTTTGAGCAGGATCACATGGGTCATTCTCATCAGTACCATCTATCACTTCTTGAGCATCACTTACTCCATCACCATCAGTATCAGTATTTCCTGCATAAGGATCATTCCCAGCAGTTACGATATCATTATATGTTAAAACAGCAGGATCATTAACACAATCAGTTGTCATCCAAATAGCATTGGTTGCATCGTAACCCACATACCCTTCTGGCATAATTGGGCTACAAGCACTGTTTGGATCATACCCTAAACTTGTCTCTACATCATCAAACATCCCATCACCATCAGTATCATCACCTGTAGGAGCTGTACCTATTTGCGTATAATTTTCAGTTCCAAAAAAATTAAATGATCCAGAAACTAATTTATTAACATCATCAAACTCCAAAGTAACAGCTCCATTATCAACTGTAGCATCCGCTTTAAAAATATCTCCACCTGCACCACCAACACCATAACTCGCAATGTTTGTAGGTCCAAATACATAAGAACCAGAAATATTTGCCTGAATAACCATCTCTACAGACTGAGTAAACGATTCTAAATCACCATCATCATTAATATCTTCTCTGTGAATTCTTACTCCTTTTATAGTAGTTGCCCCACCATTAATTACAGCACTTGGACTTTCTGCTATCCAATCAGTTTCAATTGAACCTTCAATAATTGTCATATGCAAATCACTCAACACTGTAGCCTCCGAAACGGTTGAAACATCTGTATTGTAAAAAGCTGCATAAGTTGAAGCAGCTCCTCCTAAAATATTAGGATTAATTCCTGAGTTTGTCCCTATAGTTGAAGGCATACGCAAAGTAATTGTTTCTGTTCCTTTCTTACCTGTAATTAGTATAGTCGGAACAACCCCTGGCTGCACATTTAAATCTAAAACCGCAGTTGCAACATCAATAATATACTCTGTCCCATCAATTTTTGCTGTAAACGTTCCTGCTGACTCTGCTGGTGTTTCAACTTCAGGTTGATGCAGCGAAGCATCTAACTCTGCAGGGTCTTCTGTATTACATGCCATTAATACTAAAGACACAATAAATAATTTTAAAATTGTATTTGCTGTTTTCATCATTATATTTTTTAATCCCACATGTGGAGTTAATTTCCCGAAGTTGCTCTCGAAAGAAAAAATGTTATTATCAATCTTTATTCTTAGCACCCTTTAACTAAGGATCTTTGTTTTAGTAACTTACATTAAATTCTCCTTCAGTTATGTCGTATTGTGGTACTGTACTACCAGAAGGAGTTGCTATAAAATTAAAAGAACCAGTAATTGTTCTAGCAGTTGTATCATGTGTTGTTATTGTTATTGACCCTGTATTTGCTTTGGCTAAAAATACTGGAGCAACATTATCTGAAAAAACACCTGTATAATTAGTAGGATCAATTTCAAAAGTACCCACTGCAACATCAACAGGAAGGCCTATGGTTAATTTATTCGTTTCAGCATCAGTTCCTCTCACCCATAATTTATCATTCAAAATAAACGCTTCTATTATCGATTCTGAAAATTCAATACCTTCTACTTTAGCAAAGAATGGTTTTAAAATTATTGCTGTTGTTGTTGCTCCACTTGTATCAGTTGTATCTGTTATAACACCAGATTCATCAATAAAAGTTCCCGTAAGAGGTTCATTATCACAAGAGATAAATGTAAAACCAGCAAGAATAGCTAGTATAAAAGTAGATTTAATGGATTTCATATTATTATTTTTCAATATCACACAAACATAAAGAAAATTATTTAATTTTCTGAGGAACTTTAAAAAGAAGTACTAAACCTACTAAAAAGAATACTACTAAAAACAAAATAGCATTACGCATAGAGCCTGTTATTACTTCAACTGAAGCGAAAATCCCCATACCAATAACAATTCCAATTTTTTCTGAAACATCATAAAAACTAAAGTACGACGTCGTATCCTTTGTATCTGGCAAAAGCTTAGCATAGGTTGAACGTGATAAGGATTGTATCCCTCCCATAACGAACCCTACCACTCCTGCGGTAATAAAAAATTGATTTGGGGTTACTACAAAATATGCGAAAACGCAAATAAAAACCCAAATGACATTTATTGCAATTAATGTTTGAATATTCCCTATTTTATTAGAAACATACGACGTTAAATACGCACCTACAATAGCTATTAATTGTATGATTAAAATACTAATTATCAACCCCATTGTTTTATCAACCCCATTTTCTGCCCAAGCTACTTCCTTTTCTCCAAAAAAAGATGCCACTAACATTACTGTCTGTACCGCCATACTGTATACAAAAAAAGCAATTAGGTATTTTTTTAATTTTAAATGTCCTTGCAATTCTTTCCAAACAGTTTTTAACTCCTTAAAACCATTCCATAATACATCTTTAGAAATTTTATTAGAATTCACAAAATCGGGAAGATATTTATATGTATAATGACTAAACCCAAACCACCATATACCTACTAATACAAAAGAATACCGCATCATTTGCAAAGCATCCTCTTCAGGTACAGAAAGAATCATTCCTAGATTTATCAACAATAATATAACACTACCTATATATCCTAATGAATACCCTTTTGCACTAATTGCGTCCTGCTGCTCTTTATGCGCTATGTCTGGCAAATAAGAATTATAAAACACTAAACTTCCCCAAAATCCAACTAAAGCCAATACATAAAACAATAAACTTATATAAATATATTCAAGCGAAAAAAAGTACAACCCTATACAAGATAATGATCCCATATAACAAAAGAAGCGCAAAAATGATTTCTTATTCCCTTTAAAATCGGCTATTCCAGATAATATTGGAGAAATAATTGAAACTATTAAAAAACCTATAGCAGTTATATAGGTTATTAATGCCGTATGAGAAATTTGAATACCAAAAGCTGCAATTTTATCTATTCCTTGATATTTGATATATGCTCCTATAAATAAAGGGAAAATTGATGACACTATCGTTAAACTATACACTGAGTTAGCCCAATCATAAAACGCCCATGCATTTAGTAATTTTTTACTCCCTTTCTTAAAACTTTTCATTAAATTCAATATTTATATAAACAAAAAAAAGCTGCTCAACTTAAGTTGAGCAGCTTCGAAAATACAATAATATTTTCTCACACAGTGGGTTTTATTTTAAAAGCTCCCCTTCAATTAGCAATTGAATATTATTATACACAAACCGTTAATTATTTCTTTATTTTATACTTAATTTCTTTCCTATAGGTCTAAAAGAATTAATTCCGAATTTTTTTGCTTCTGACTTTGCAAAAGGTGCTAGTTCTTTTAAATTGGCAATTCTTGAATCATTAGATGGGTGTGTGCTTAAAATTTGCGGTGGAGCTTTTCCCCCACTATTGGCTTTCATACGAACCCATAATTTTGCAGCTTCATCAGGATTATACCCCGCAATAGCCATCATGATTAAGCCAATTTTGTCTGCTTCTGTTTCATGACTTCTGCTAAAAGGCAACATACCTCCTACCTGACTTCCTAATCCATAAGCCTGCATTATTAATTGTTGTTTTTGAGGATCTACACCCCCTATTTGTGTTCCAACAGCAATTGCAGTTCCAGCTGCTTGCTGTAAAGCGCCCGCCGTCATACGTTGTCCACCATGATCTGCTAATGCATGAGCAACCTCATGTCCCATAATTGCAGCTACTGCTGTTTCATTTTCTGCAATTGGTAAAATACCTGTATAAAAAACAATTTTTCCCCCAGGCATACACCAAGCATTAACTGTTTTGTCATCTACAAGTTTGTATTCCCATTTATAATCTTTTAAATATCCTTCGTATCCATTTGCATTTAGCCAACGCTCAGCAGCTATTGCAATACGTTCCCCTACACGAGTAATCATTTCTGAGTTTTTAGTCCCCGTTATTACTTTATTTTCATCTAAAAACTGATCATATTGCTGAAATGCCATCGGAAACAATTGGTCATTTCCATACATATTTAGCATTTTTTTTCCTGTAAACGGATTGGGTTTACATGCTGAAATCACTAGTACAAACAAGAGTAATCCTGTTATTTTTTTTAAATTCATATCAAAATTTAATTTTGGTGTTTATAATTTATATCAATCAACAAATATACCACAATTATCCCTCTTTGCTATCTTCAAAATATGCAAGAACACGATTCCAGATAAAAGAAATGTAAGCTATAAACAAACATTTCGTCCAAAATAAAAAAATGATGCTCAAAAAAATTCTCACAATACTACCTATAATTTTATTATTGAGTTGTCAGTCAAATGCTCAAAAAAACAATACAGATGTAAAAATTCAGAAAACTGATATTCAATGGAAAAATGAATTATCTTCTATCGAATATTATGTATTAAGAGAGTCAGGTACGGAACGAGCATTCACAGGAACATACAATAAATTTTATAAAGACGGTTTGTATCATTGTAACGGATGCGATACTCCTTTATTTAAATCAAAACACAAATTTGACTCCGGAACTGGATGGCCGTCTTTTGATACTGCTATTAAAGAAAATGTTAGTTATGATTCAGACATAAATATAGGATATACTCGCACTGAAATTCATTGCACAACTTGTGGCGGACATTTAGGACATGTTTTTAATGACGGGCCAAAAGAAACAACTGGTAAAAGGTATTGCGTAAATTCTGTATCATTGATTTTTTATCCAACGGAATAAAGAATAACTTAATAACTATTTTAAACCTTTTCATAATTTCTAAGTCTAAGAAGTATAACATTAAAAGGTATCACTATATGAAAAGGTTTATGTACACTATTACATTAGTATTATTTATAGCTTGTTCAACTTCTTGTGTAACTAGAACCCAACGAAAACCTATTCACAGGACTACAACAGTAATAAGAGTTGCTCCGAAAGGACATAAAGTAGTTTTTGTAAAAGGTAACAAATACTATAAATGGAACAATAAATATTATAAAAAAACTAGAAGAGGTTTTGTTGTTGTAAGATTATAATACCAAATCAATTTCACATTAAGCGCTAACAGTTTAAAACTGTTAGCGCTTTCATTTTTTAAAAGCATTCACTAAAAATTCAAATTCATTTTGTAAATTCGTGCGATTAAAATTCTGACTAAAAAAATTCATTATAATGAGTAAATATGATATTATAGTTCTTGGTTCTGGACCAGGTGGTTACGTTACAGCAATTAGAGCTTCACAATTAGGGCTTAAAACTGCTGTTATTGAAAAAGAAAGTCTTGGTGGAATTTGCTTAAACTGGGGATGTATCCCTACAAAAGCATTATTAAAATCTGCTCAAGTATTTGAATATCTTAAACATGCTGAAGATTACGGTTTATCTGTAGAAAACCCTGACAAAGATTTCACTAAAGTTGTAAAGCGTAGTAGAAACATTGCTGAAGGGATGAGTAACGGTATCAAGTTTTTGATGAAAAAGAATAAAATTGATGTCATCAATGGATTCGGAAAAGTAAAAGCTGGGAAAAAAGTTGATGTTACTACTGAAGACGGAACTGTTACAGAATACAGCGCTGATCATATAATTATTGCAACAGGGGCTCGCTCAAGAGAATTACCTGCATTAAAGCAAGATGGGAAAAAAGTTATTGGTTACCGTGAAGCGTTAACATTACCTGAACAACCTAAAAAGATTGTAATTGTAGGTTCTGGAGCTATTGGAGTTGAATTTGCATACTTCTATAACGCTATGGGTACAGATGTTACAGTTGTAGAGTTTTTACCAAGAATAGTTCCTGTTGAGGATGCTGCTGTTTCTAAGCAATTAGAAAAGTCATTTAAAAAATCAGGAATTAAAGTGATGACTTCATCAGAAGTTACATCGGTAGATACTTCTGGAAATGGGATTAAAGCTATCGTTAAAACTAAAAAAGGAGAAGAAATTTTAGAAGCTGATATTTTATTATCTGCTGTTGGAATTAAGAGCAACATTGAAAACATCGGCTTAGAAGATGTTGGTATTGTTACTGATAGGGATAAAGTATTGGTAAATGATTTTTACCAAACAAACATTCCCGGATACTACGCTATTGGAGATATTACTCCTGGACCTGCATTAGCACACGTTGCTTCTGCAGAAGGGATTTTATGTGTAGAAAAAATTGCTGGACAACATGTTGAAGCTATTGACTATGGAAATATTCCTGGTTGTACATATTGTTCACCTGAAATTGCAAGTGTTGGGATGACGGAAGCACAAGCTAAAGATGCTGGTTACGATATTAAAGTTGGTAATTTCCCTTTTTCTGCTTCTGGTAAAGCAAGTGCTTCTGGAACTAAAGAAGGATTTGTAAAAGTGATTTTTGATGCTAAATATGGTGAATGGTTAGGATGCCATATGATTGGCGCTGGAGTTACCGATATGATTGCTGAAGCTGTTTTAGGTAGAAAATTAGAAACAACTGGTCATGAAGTACTAAAAACCATACACCCTCACCCTACTATGAGTGAAGCGGTTATGGAAGCTGTTGCTGCTGCTTATGATGAAGTGATACACCTTTAATTAGGTATCAGGTAAAATAAAAAAGTCGTTTTGAATATACATCAAAACGACTTTTTTGTGATCATTTTTCACTCTTGAAAATGAGCAAAACTCATTTTCAATGATTTACAAAAAGCTTTGCAATGCCAATTCATAACTTTGCAAACCAAATCCTGTAATAATTCCTTTTGCATTGGGCGCTAAATACGACTTATGCCTAAACGATTCTCTTGAATATGTATTTGATATGTGAACTTCAATAACTGGAGTAATAATTCCAGCTACAGCATCAGCAATACCAATTGAGGTGTGCGTATACGCAGCAGCATTTAATATGATTCCATCATAATCAAACCCAACTTCTTGTATCTTATCTATTAACTCTCCTTCTATATTAG
Source organism: Kordia sp. (assembly GCA_002733415.1). Lineage (GTDB taxonomy): Bacteria > Bacteroidota > Bacteroidia > Flavobacteriales > Flavobacteriaceae. The sequence goes on from NVVR01000014.1 coordinate 25,596, forward strand.
ATTGAAAATAGGATAATTTAATAGTTGGATTCTTTTCCTTAAGCTCATCAAAAAACTCTTGAAAAGATAAATCTCCGTAAATATTCGTTTCCCGTTTCCCTAACAAATTTAAGTTAGGACCATTAATAATAATGATTTTCATGCTATACATTTATAATATTAGTATTTATCAAAAGTAATTAAATTAACACAAAACACCAATTCCTACTGTTTAACTATACTATTTACTCTTAAACGAATCCCGCTTATTTAGACTCGTTAAAAACAAACAGTTTGCCTGATGCTAATCACTTGTACCCTATATGTTTACTATACTACACAATTACACACACTTAAATAACTGGCTTTGTTTTTTATCATTAAGTAATTAGTTCTACTTTTGTATTAGATTAACTTATAAATAAATTTAAAATGAAAAAATTATTATTATCTGCTTTAGCAGTTTGTGCATTCACATTTGCTAACGCTCAAGAAGAAAAAACTGAAGCTCCTTATTTATCAAAAGGAGATATTATGATCTCTGGTTCTTTCGGACTTGGCTCTGACAAGTACAGTTCAAAAGGAAACTTCCAAGAAAATGACTTTAATTTTAATCCTAGAGCTTCTTATTTTGTTTCTGACAACATTGCAGTAGGAATAACTGCTGGTTATGCTTCTGGTAAAATTGAAGTTAACGAAGGAGATGATACAGCCGACACTAACACTGTAACTGTTGGAGCTATGGGTAGATATTTATTTACTCCGACGTCTAAATTTTCTTTATTTGCTGAATTAGGAGCTGAGTACGCTACTAAATCTATGCCTAGTGACGATAAAGTAAACGGATTTGGTTTAGGTCTTTCTCCAGGTATTTGCTATTTCATATCTAACAACTTTGCTATTGAAGCATCTTGGGGATTATTAGGATATGGTTCAGCAAAAGGTGACTGGGATGGTGCTGAAGCGTCAACTTCAGTTGATTTTGGTTTAGATACTAATGACTTAAGTTTAGGTTTAGCTTACAAATTCTAGTTAGTTAGAATTAAATATATTTTAAAACCAGCGCAATGCGCTGGTTTTTTTTGCCCTAAAGTTATGTTTATCACATTGAAAATTATTTAGACCCATACAAACAACCATCCAATTAACTAATAATCAACAAGTTACTGAAGCGCTCTATTCCAAAATGAAAATAACCCCATAGATTCCTCCCTAATTTTTATAAAAATCTTATATTGGCTTCCGATTAACTTAAAAAAATATTAAAATGAAAAAATTATTATTATCTGCTTTAGTAGTATGTGCATTTGTTTTTACAACAAACGCACAAGAAGTAACTTTTGGTGCGAAAGCTGGTTTAAACATGGCTAACTTAGTAGGTGATGTTGAAGACAACTCTATGTTAATTGGTGCGCACGTTGGTGGAATGGTAGAAATTTCTTTTAGCGATAAATTTGCTGTACAACCAGAATTATTATTTTCTATACAAGGTACTAAGGACGATGATGCTAGTTTTAACTTAAACTACATTAATGTACCAGTAATGGCAAAATATTTTGTGACTGAAGAAATTAGTATTGAAGCAGGTCCACAAGTTGGTTTATTAATGTCAGCTAAATATGATGGTGAAGATGCAAATGACGGTCTTTCTACAATAGATTTTGGACTCAACTTTGGTGCTGGATACAAAATGGAATCTGGTTTAAACTTTGCTTTACGTTACAACTTAGGATTATCAAACGTTTATGATTTTGAAGGATTTGATGACAAAGCAGCTAATGCAGTTATGCAAGTTTCTGTAGGATATTTCTTCAACTAAGAAAGAGTAAAATATTATTATAAAAACCAGCGCATTATGCTGGTTTTTTTTTATGCCTTGAAAACAAATTAACGATACACACCTATCTTCACATAAACCAATCAATAATTACCATATATAAAAAGACTCATTTCTTCTTCCCTTAAATTATAACATTCTTAATTCATTGAAAATGTTTATCTTAGTTATTGTAAAAAAGATGAGTCCCCTTACACTTTTCACTTTTTTCACATAAGGCATATATTACTCTAACAATTTATCTTTATATATGAAAAAAATTGAACTTCATTGGCAAATACTCATTGCAATAATTTTAGCAATAACATACGGATTATTTTTAGCAGATTATGTGATATATGTCGCCTGGATGGGAGATATATTTATGAAAAGTTTAAAAATGGTTGTTGCACCATTAATCCTAACGTCAATAGCTTCAGGTGTTGCAAATATTGGAAGTAGCGGGGATTTAGGAAAACTAGGTTTTAAAACCATCTCCTATTATTTACTTACAAGTGTTTTAGCAATAAGTACTGGTTTATTTATGGTTAACTTTATTCAACCTGGCGTTGGTGCCGATTTAGGTTTAGTGCAAGAAGTTAAAGGTTTGAGTATTGCTACTGAATCTTTTGGCGACACCATAGTCAATATTATCCCTGAAAATATTTTTGAAGCATTAGTAAATAATCAAATGCTATCTATAATTTTCTTTGCACTATTAATTGGTTTTTTTACTTCAAAATTAAATGAGAAAAATAAAAACTTTTTACTAACAGGAGTAAATGCTGGTTTTGAATTGATGATGAAAATCACAAATTTGATCATTAAATTTACTCCATTTGGTGTTTTAGGTATCGTAGCAGTTACTGTAGCAGAGCAATCAGGAGATTCCGAAGCATTAATTGGTATTTCTAAACGATTAGGCCTATACATGATAACTGTACTTGCTGCGCTTATAATCCATTCTTCAATTATACTTCCTTTGATATTAAAATTTTACGGAAAAATAAATCCTCTATTACATTTAAAATCAATGTCTATTCCATTATTAACCGCATTTTCCACCTCTTCCTCTTCAGCAACATTACCCTTAACTATGGAAGCCATAGAAAACAAAGCAGGTGTTTCCAATAAAGTAACCAGTTTTGTACTACCATTAGGAGCAACCATAAACATGGACGGTACAGCCCTATATGAATGTATTGCAGCAATGTTTATTGCGCAAGCGTATGGAATTGAATTAAGCTATGTGGAACAAATTATTGTAGTAGCGACCTCGCTATTAGCCTCTATTGGTGCTGCTGGAATACCTATGGCAGGCCTTGTAATGATTTCTGTGGTGTTAACAGCCGTTGGTCTACCCCTAGAAGGAATAGGCTTAATATTAGCCGTTGATAGGATTCTTGATATGTTCAGAACTGCCGTGAATGTTTGGAGTGATAGTTGTGGATCTATTCTTATTGCTAAATCAGAAGGAGAAGTATTAAATTACGCTAAAGATCAGACTGCACCTTAATAAAAGGAATTTAATACTAGGCTTCACTACTTCTCAGAAAGTTTATTAATTTACACTAAAATAAATTCGTTAATTAATAGTGTTTTGTTCGCTTTAAAAGAGATGAGCTTAATTTTTAATAATAAAAATAATTGTCAAACTGAGGCATTGGACAAAAAAAATCTCTAGCGGAGATAATGACAATGTCACGTCAATTCGACGTGACATTATTTGGAATGCAATAAAAAATAATTTTGTATCGAGAAGTACTAGTTCTCGATACAAAATTATTTTCGTTTTACTCTATGAAAATAATTAGAAATTACGACAAAAACGTAAATCCGTCAATGGTGGCTTATCGAAGTCTTATGAAAACTGATGTTTTATGGATTTCGACAAGCTCAATCTGATACTAAATTAAGTTTTGCTTAAAACTTACGAATGACAGTGACTCATTCATCACTTTCTTCTGTTTACCATTTTATCATAAGAAAACCTTATTAGACATCAATTTTATACGATATCACCTGTATAATTGTCATCCCAATTTTTCACTTTAGGCTCCCCTAGTTTACCAACAGATTTTGCTACTAACATAGAAACCGCAGCATCACCAGTTACATTTACAACTGTTCTACACATATCTAATGGTCTATCAACTGCGAAAATTAATGCCAAACCTGCTTCAGGAATCCCAGCATAACCAAGTACACCAACTAACATTACCATTCCAGCACCAGGAACAGCTGCTGAACCTATAGACGCTAAGGTTGCTGTTGCAATAATACCTAACTGTGTTGACAATTCTAACTCCATACCAAAAGCTTGTGCGATAAACACTGCTGCAACTGCCTGATATAAACTTGTTCCATCCATATTAATAGTAGCTCCAATTGGCAATACAAAACTAGCCACCTCTTCTTCTACCCCAATATGCTCAGTAACTCTTTCCATAGTTACAGGTAAAGTAGCCGCACTACTACTCGTTGAAAATGCTAATAATTGTGCAGGAGCAATCTTTCTTAAAAACCATATTGGATTCTTTTTAGTAAAAACTGACACTATAACCATGTATACACCAATCATTAACATCAACCCTAGCACAACGCACAATGCATACATCCCTAAAGCTTTAAATAATGCGATACTTGGCGACTCTACTATCAGTGCCGCTAACAGTGCAAAAACACCATATGGTGCCGCAAGCATGATTAGATCGACCATTTTTAAAATCACCTCATTAAAACCATCGAAAAAGTCTATTACTGGCTTAGATTTCTTTTCTGGTATTAGAATTAAACCTATTCCAAAAAATACTGCAAAAAAGATTATTTGCAACATATTACGATTACTACTTGCTGCTTCAAATATATTTGATGGCACCAAATCTTCCAAAGCTTGTAAAGGTCCGGATTCTTTTTGTTTAACAGACGCTTCAATTTTACTAGTTGCTTGTTCTTGATTACTCTCAATAAGCTCAGTTCTAGTACCTTCATCAATATATTTCCCAGGTTGAACCACATTTACAACTACCAACCCTATTGAAACTGCTAAAACTGTAGTAAAAATATATGTTGATATTGTTCTTCCTCCCATTTTAGAAAGCTTAGAAATATCTTTTAATTCCGAAACTCCTTTTATCAATGAAGCCAAAATTAACGGTACAGCTATGAGTTTTAACGAACTGATAAATATTTTACCAAAAGGTTTAATCCAATCTTGAATAAATCCTTTTCCAAAATCAAAATTTGTCATTATCAGTGCAAATACAACACCCAAAACCATCCCTAAAACAATTTTTATATATAGTGGTAACTTTTTCATATTTTAAACTCTATTTGTTCTTTTAATTAAATAGTTATCAGCCAAAACTAAAGCAGCCATTGCCTCAACAATTGGTACAGCTCTAGGAACTACACATGGGTCATGACGGCCTTTCCCCATTATTTTAACCATATTTCCACTTTTATCAATAGTTTCTTGCTCTTGCATAATGGTAGCAACTGGTTTAAAAGCAACTCGGAAATAAATATCCATTCCGTTACTAATTCCTCCTTGAATTCCTCCTGAAAGGTTTGTTTTGGTTGTACCGTCAGCATTGAACAAATCATTATGCTCACTACCTTTCATTTTAGCACCACAAAACCCACTACCTATTTCAAAGCCTTTTACTGCATTAATGGATAGCATTGCCTTTCCTAAATCGGCATGTAACTTATCAAAAACTGGCTCACCTAATCCTACAGGAACGTTTTGTATTACACAAGTAACAGTTCCTCCAATAGTATCCCCTTCCTTTCGAATTTGTTTTATTCGAGCTTCCATTTTTTCTGCAAAAACAGGGTCAGGACAACGTACAGGATTGCTTTCTATTTTAGAAAAATCCAACTCTTGGTATGGCTTATCTATAAATATATCGCCTACAGACGATACAAAAGCATTTATTTTAATATCAGACAATAATTGTTTCGCAATAGCACCTCCTACAACTCTACAAGCAGTTTCACGAGCAGAACTTCTTCCTCCTCCTCTATAGTCACGGTGACCATATTTTTTATCAAAAACATAATCAGCATGAGAGGGTCTATAACTATCTTTTATATGTGAATAATCATGTGACTTCTGATTGGTATTATGAATGGCAAATCCTATTGGCACACCAGTAGTTTTCCCTTCAAAAATTCCTGAATAAAACTCTACTGAATCTGGTTCTTTACGTTGAGTGACGATAGCTGACTGCCCAGGCTTCCTCCTATTCATCTCATTTTCAATAGCATCAAAATCTATAGTTATCCCTGCAGGACATCCATCAATAATTCCTCCAAGTGCTTTACCATGTGATTCCCCAAATGTGGTAAGCTTAAACAACTTTCCAAATGTATTTCCTGACATTACTCTATTTTTTAAACAAATGTAAAAAAATACACTGTGCTTTACTATTTATTTCCTTTCAAAAAAATATACTATGTTTACAAAATATTTTGTAACAAAATTAAAGATTAATCGTCTTAATAATAATTAAACAAAACTAAAAAAAAAAATATGAAATTTACTACCATTAAAACAACCAAGCTGTTTATTTTATTCATAGCTGTAACAATATTTTCCTGCTCTAGCGATGATGATGCTAGTTCTTGTACTGAAACATTATGGTACGCAGATGCAGACTCAGATGGATTAGGTGACCCTAATGTATCAATATCTTCATGTACTCAACCAGATGGATATGTATCAAATAGTGATGATGACTTTGATGGTATTATAGCTGATGTTATTCATAATTACTTTACGCTTAGCCTTGGAAATGAATGGGTGTATGATGTAACTACTGATGATGGCACCAACCCACCTACTGATACCGTTGATGAAATTTTAGTTGACGAAACTACAATCATTGATACTAATGAATATTTTGGGATGAGCTCAAGTGCAGGAAGTTCTGGCGTAATGACTCAACTATACGATCAAAACTATTTTAGAGCACAAAATGGTATTACCTACATGAAAGGAGACTTTACATTACCTTTAAGCGCTTTTGGAGGAACTGATATCGTTATCAATTTAGATGACACAAAATTAATTGATGAAAGTAAATCAGCTGGAACTATATTAAGTACTCAATCAGGAGATACTACACAAAATATTGGTGGGTTTGACCTTGATATTACCTATACTTTTAAAACGGTACAACAAGGAACCTTAGCTACTCACACCGTAGGTTCAGAAACTTTTAATGACATTATTAAATCAGACATTGTTTTAAGCATTAAAGTTACCACAGAAATAAATGTAGGTGTTCCAATTACAATTACACTAATTGACACACAAGACGTATTAACTATAAACAATTATTATGCTGCCAATATTGGTTTAATTGACTCAAAAAGCACGACTACTTATACATTAGAAGACTTATCTGCACTACCAGTAACGATACCTATTCCTGAAACAGCAACAATAATTACAGATCAGGAAATCACCTCATACACAATCAACTAAGCTTTTAAAGCTTGTAACAATATACTTACCGGATGGAGCGCAACTCGTTGTGTTCCATCTTTTATTTGATGCCTACAACTTGTTCCGTTAGCAGCTATGATTACATCTTCTGAAGTCTTTCGTATTGACGGAAAAAGCGTTTGTTCTCCGACATTCATACTAATTTCATAGTGTTCCTTTTCATATCCAAAACTCCCTGCCATACCACAACAACCCGATGTGATAATTGTTGGTTTGTAATTTTCAGGCAAGTTCAATATATCAAATGTTACCTTCTGATTACTCAATGCCTTTTGATGACAATGATTATGAATCTTCAGAGCCAACGGCTCTTTTGTAAACTGATCCGAAAAAATATTACCTAAGACTATTTCATTCGCTAAAAACTCTTCAATTAAAAAAGTATTATCGGCTATTTCAGTTACTGCATCTTTATCATCTACCAAACGTTTATACTCATCTCTAAATGTTAGTATAGCAGAAGGCTCAATTCCTACTAAAGGTGTTTTACCAGAAATTTTCCCTTTAAAACTAGCAACATTTTTTGTAGCTACTTCTTTTGCTTGTTCTAAAAAACCTTTTGAAATAAATGTTCTACCACTTTCTTCATGATTTACAAAAAGTACTTTATAATTTAATGCTGTTAATAAATCATAGGTATCAAACGCAATTTGAGCATCTAAATAATTAGTAAATTCATCAACAAATAAATAAACAGACTTTATAGGTTTACTTAATTTTTGATCTTTCTTTTTTAATATTTTTAAAGAAGGTTTTGAAACCAATGGCAAACTTCTCTGAGGAGCTACACCATTCATTTTCTTTAACAAACCTGCAGTAATTGAGTTAGAAAACACAAAATTACTTATAGCTGGTACTTTAGAAGCCAACTTATTCATTTTGGTATTGTATGCGAATAACTTTGAACGCAAGCTGAATCCGTTTTCCTTTTGATATTGATATAAAAATTCCGATTTCATTACGGCTATATCAACATTACTAGGGCATTCACTTGCACAAGCCTTACAGCTTAAACATAAATCTAAGGATTCTTTAATTTCTTTAGAATTGAATTTATTTTTCTGATCAGAATTGGTTAAAAACTCACGCAGTGTATTCGCTCTCGAACGGGTAACATCTTTTTCATCTTTAGTTGCTCGGTAACTGGGGCACATTGCTCCACCAGCAAACACATCCTTTCTACAGTCACCAGAACCGTTACATTTTTCTGCCAAACGCAAGTAGCCTTCAGAATCAGAAAAATCCATCAGTGTTTTTAGCTCAGGTTCTTTTCTATCTATCTCATAACGAAGCGATTCGTCCATTTTTGGAGCGTCAACAATTTTCCCTGGATTAAAAATATTATTCGGATCAAAAAGTCCTTTAATACGTCGGCATAACTGATAGTTTTTCTCTCCTATCATAATAGGCAAGAACTCAGCACGAACAATACCATCACCGTGTTCACCACTGAACGACCCGCCATATTTTTTAGTTAAATGAGCAACTTCAGTAGTTATTTTTCTAAACAAGCCTACATCTTCACCTTCTTTTAAATTTAAAATTGGACGTAAATGTATTTCTCCAGCACCAGCATGCGCATAATACACCGCTTTCTGCTGATATTTATCCATTAACACCGAAAAATCAGCTATAAAATTAGCTAAATCGGGCAAAGCTACTGCTGTATCTTCTATACAAGCAACCGCCTTTCTATCGCCTACCATATTCCCTAACAAACCTAAACCAGCTTTACGCAATTCCAAGGCTTGATTGATTTCTTTACCCACTAAAATAGGATTCGCATAACTCAATCCTACTTTTTCTAAATCAGTTATTAATAGTTGTGCTTTTTCTTTTGCCACTTTTATTGTCGACGCTTTTATTTCCAACATTAAAATTGCCGCAGGATCGCCTTCTATAAAAAATCGATTCCTTGATTGTATCGCATTGTTTTTTGTACAATCTAAAATGATTTTATCCATCATTTCACAAGTGTACAAATTATGTTTCATGGTGTTTACAACATCACTTAAACAATCATCTATACTTTTATAATGCGAGGCTACCATTACTGCCTCTGTAGGAGGTAAATCGTCTAATTGTAGTGTGATTTCTGTTGTAAATGCTAAGGTTCCTTCACTTCCTGATAATAAATCACAGAAATTAAAATTGCGTTCTCTTTTACCAAAAGTATTCGACCACAACAATTCATCTACGGCATACCCAGTATTTCTACGGTGAATTTCCGGTTTAGGAAATTCCGCTTCTATTTCATTTTGAGCAGCTTCATCAGATAATTCTTTATAAATCTCCTGATACAACTTCCCTTCTAAAGTACCTAAGGAACATTTTTCTTGAAAAATTTCTCTGTTAATTGCTTTAAACTCCGCTTCACTACCATCCGATAGTATCGTTTTCATTGATACTATCTTATCACGAGTAACACCATATTGAATTGATGTTGTTCCTGAAGAATTATTACCAACCATCCCCCCAATCATACACCTGTTAGAAGTAGACGTATTTGGTCCGAAGAACACCCCAAAAGGTTTTAAATATACATTTAAAGCATCACGAACAACTCCAGGTTGCAGGGTAATTTGCTTCTTGTCTTTATCAAAAGAAATGATTTCTGTAAAATATTTTGAAACATCTACCACCAAACCATCTCCTACACATTGTCCAGCTAAAGAAGTACCTGCTGTACGAGGTATTAAAGAGGTTTTATTTGTGGTAGCAAACGATATTAACTCTTTTAAATCGGTAATAGTTTTAGGATAAGCAACCCCTAAAGGCAACTTTCGGTATACAGATGCATCTGTTGCATACATACCACGGTGTAAATTATCAAATTTTACATCGCCAGATAATTTATTATTTAATTGTTCTAAATTCTTTTTCATTAGTTCTCTCCTAAAGTTACGGGTACAGATCTATCAAAATTAGTACTAAAGCAAATAAAAGAATCGGTACCACCTACTCCTTCTATTTCATGTATCTGATCATACAAAACACTTCTTAAATGGTCATTGTCTTTTGCATATACGAGTACAAAAATAGCATATTTACCCGACACATAGTTACATTCTGTTACTTCTACTATATCTTTTAGTTTTTCAACTACTTTATCAGCAAAACGAGCCTCTTTAAGTCTAATTCCAACATAGGATTTGGTGCTATACCCTATTTTTTTCTCATCTAAAATTAAATCAGCTTTAATAATTACACCATCTTCTTTCATTTTTTTTATACGCTGATGTACTAAAGAATTCGAAATCTTTAAATCGTCGGCTATTTTAGAAAACGCTTTACGTGCATCAGCCTTTAAAGCTAATAGAATTTGTTTATCTGTATAATCAAGTTGACTCATTATAAGGTGTTTTTAATATATAAATAATTAATTTGACATTTTTACAACACAGAACTAATCGTATTTTAAAAATACTACACTCTAAAGCACAAAATTAACCAATATTTAGATTTTAAAAAATTAATTTGACTTATTTTTGCAGTGTAAATAATACATATGATGACAACAACACAATTATTTGATCAATTATGGAATGAGTACACTGAACGCACTCCTTCTGCACAAAAAGTGAAAAATTTATTTGAAACTCAAGGGAATAGTACTATTGCTAATGACCACGTAGCGTTTAGAACTTTTGATGATCCTAGAGTAAACATTGACGTATTAGCGACTACATTTATAAACAATGGTTACGAATATGTTGCTGATTATCATTTTGAAAAAAAGAAATTATACGCAAAACATTTTGCTCATAAAACTGATAAGAATGCTCCTTTAGTATTCATTAGTCAGTTATTAACTTCAGAATTATCTATTGAGCTACAATCAATAGTAAAAAACACCCTAGATACTGTCGACTTTACTACTGTTTCTGCTGAAGAGTTAGTGTTTAAAGGTCGTTTATGGGATACTCCTAATTTTGAACTATACAACACCCTACTAAACGAATCAGAATATGCTGCATGGTTATATGTAAACGGATTCTGCGCTAACCACTTTACAGTAGATATTAACAAGTTAGATACTTTTAATACTATTATTGAAGTAAACAACTTCTTAAAAGAAAACGGTCATGAATTAAATGCTTCTGGTGGAGAAATTAAAGGTACTCCAGAAGAGTTTTTAGAACAATCTAGTATTTTAGCTGATAAATTTATTGTGGATTTTGAAGAAGGCGCTAAAGAAATAACTTCTTGTTATTACGAATTTGCTTTCAGGCACCCAATGGCTAATGGCGAATTATTTAAAGGTTTTATTGCTAGTTCAGCTGATAAGATTTTTGAAAGTACGGATATGGTATTGCAATAAAAAGAATATTAATAACTCAAAAAAAAGCGATAAAACTAAGTTTTATCGCTTTTTTTCTACAGGTGTATCTGTATTTTCAGAAGAGCTACGACCATCAATATCATAAGTAATAGCCCTCTTATTTCATGTTATTATAAATTTATTGCATTCATATATAATTGCTCATAATCTCCAACAATAGCTTCTAAATCAAATTTCTTAGCAATTTTTTTAGCATTCTGCTTAAATTGAGATAAAACTTGATCGTTTTGTAATATTTCAATTGCTTTATCTCCCATAGCATCAACATCTCCCACATTTGCCAAATACCCTGAAACACCATCTATATTTACTTCTGGTATTCCACCTGTATCACTTGAGATCACTGGTACCCCAGAAGCCATGGCTTCCAACGCTGCTAATCCGAAACTTTCTGTTTCTGACGGCAATAAAAATAAATCAGAAAAACATAATATTTTATCTACTTCATTACTCTTTCCAAGAAAAATTACATTTTCTTCTATACCAAGTTCTTTAACTAGTTGCTCAGCAGGTTTACGTTCCGGCCCGTCACCAACCATAATTAATTTTGAAGGAACTTGTTTTTGTATCCTATAGAATATTTTTACTACATCATCAATACGCTTTACTTTCCTGAAATTACTCACATGAGTTACAATACGCTCCGAAATATTAGCTAATAAATGACGTTGACAATCTGCTTCTTTTGCTGCTTCGTACTTTTTAACATCTATAAAATTAGGAATTACATTTATTTCATTCGTTATATCAAATAAACGCAAGGTATCATCTTTTAAACTTTGAGACACCGAGGTTACCACATCTGATGCATTAATACTAAAGGTAACTGCAGGCTTATAAAAAGGATGACTCCCTACTAAGGTTATATCAGTACCATGTAAAGTTGTTACAATAGGTACATGAATCCCTTCAGTAGCCAACATTTGTTTTGCCATGTATGCTGCATACGCATGAGGTATAGCATAATGTACATGCAATACTTCAATACTATGCAGCTTAACCATATCTACTAACTTACTTGATAAAGCCAATTCATATGGTTGATAATGAAATAACGGATACTCAGGAACATTTACTTCATGAAAATGAATAGTACTCCCCAATAAATCTAACCGTACAGGCTGTTTATAAGTTATAAAGTGTATTTCATGTCCTCGCCTTGACAACGCAATTCCTAATTCTGTAGCTACTACGCCACTTCCTCCGAATGTTGGATAGCAAACTATGCCTATTTTCATTTTTAAAATTTAATAATTGATAGATTTAAATATTAAAATCTATTACTATATTATGAATTAATTCTCCTTTTTCAACTTCAGGATCAAGTTCGATTTCGATTTCTTAATTTCTCACACTAGCACTATCTACTAATTTTGGTGCTTCAATTTCTAATGCATTATAAATAACACGCTGAATTTCCGATCTAATATCTTGACGTACTAATTTAAAATTTGTTGCGTCAGGAAAAGTTCTGTTAGACATGAATACATACACTAATTCATTTTCCGGATCTGCCCATGTAAAAGTCCCTGTAAAGCCAGAATGCCCAAAACTACTCATTGGCACACAATCACATGTAGGACCTATCTTACCTAATTGTGGTTTATCAAAACCAACCCCTCTTCTTACATCAATATTACAATAGTAACAAGTATTGAACTTATTAACTGTCGAAGCTTTTAAGTATTCCTTACCACCATAATTCCCACCTTGAATATACATTTGCATAATTTTAGCAACATCAGTAGCTGTAGCAAAAACTCCAGCATGACCTCCAACTCCATCCTGCATAGCAGCACCCATGTCATGCACATATCCTTGTACCTTTTGATACCTAAAATATGAATCTTCTTCAGTTGGTGTAATTTGCGCTAAGGGGTATTTTTTTAACGGATTATAGGTAGCACTCAAACCTAAAGGCTTGTAAAACCTATTCTGAATCAATTCATCTAAACCGGTTTTATAATGGTTTTCAATATATATTTTTAACAAATAATATGGTAAGTCACTATACTTATATTTCCACTTTCTGCGTAAATCAGTGTTTTTTATTCTATTGAAAATTGAATCTTGATACGCTTTATTGATATATAGGTTTTTTGCTACTTGAAAGGGAAAACTATCCGATTTTTTCTTTGCATAAAATTCTTTTGATGGTTTTTTCGAAATACTATCCAATGTGATTTTATAAAAAGGAATCCACGCTTTTAAACGAGCATAATGTGACAACATTTGTTTCACAGTTATGTTCTTTTTATTTGATGATGCTAATTCAGGAATCATTAGTCCTAATTTAGAGTTTAAGCTAACCACTCCCTTTTCCTCTAACTCCATCATTAGTGGTAATGTTGACAAAATTTTTGTAAGTGAAGCGACATCATACAAGGTACTATCACTCACTTTTCTCTTATTAGCATAAGTATGATATCCATAGTTTTTATTGTAAACTATCTTTCCTCCTTTTGCTATCAATAACTGCACCCCTGGAGTCATTTTTTCTGTAATTGCGTAATTTACAATTGAATCAATCTTTATAAACTTCTTGAAATTTAACCCTTTATTCTCAGGATAATCATACCCTAACCTATTTATTTTATCTATTTCAATAGAGGTACTCACGGGAAAAACTTCATTAGAACTAACAGGCAATATTCCTTTTATATCAATCGCCCCAAATAATGCTTCTGCTGACTTTTCTTGCGCTATTTTACTATTCTGATAAGAAACTACTACACTCTCAAAATTTGTAGTTGTTTTTAGGTCTAGTAACACATATGGACGAGTGAATATATTTAACACAACTCTGTTAGTCCTAGCTATTTCATATATCCAAGTCAACTCTTTATCATTTAACTTATATGATTTCCAAGGATTAGCATTTGATTTATGAACTCCAATTATAACCAAATTATAAGTATTCAATTTTGTAATTAACTCATCTAAATGATTTGCTTTCACTTCAGTTACTTTTGCAAATTGCTTTAACCTGTTTAAATAAGGTGTATGGCCATCTTTACCAAATTTTACATAAGCAATATTTGTAGTTGCTAAATCTTGTATTGGTAATATATCAGATTCATTTTTTACTACCGTTATTGCATTTTCTATTAACTTGGTATACAGTAAATCATTTGAGCGTGTATTTAAATCGGAATGAATATTTTCTAATACAACAGGTTTATAATCATTCAGTCCTACTTTATATTTCGCCATTAAAATCTTCTTAACTGAATGTGCTAATCGCTCTTCAGTAATCTTCTTTTTCTCGTAAGCCCTTTTAATTTTAGCAATAGCTTTGGGAATATCTTCAGAGATTAACAAGATGTCATTTCCAGCCATAAAAGCAGCAACATCAACATCTCCTGGTTCTTTATAATTTGATGCCCCTTTCATATTTAAAGCATCAGTAAAAATCAACCCTTTGTAGCCTAATTTTTCTTTTAACAAATCAGTTACAATTTCTTTTGACAAAGATGAAGGCCTACCAGTTTTTGTTCCTAAACTAGGAATATCTAAATGAGCAACCATGATACTCGCTACTCCAGCTTCTATTATTTTGCGAAATGGGTATAGTTCTACATTTTCAATACGTTCTGCAGAAAAATCAATTGTCGGCAATGTTTTATGAGAATCTTGAGAAGTATCACCATGACCTGGGAAATGTTTTGCAGACCCTAATACATTAGCCGAAGCCATCCCTTTCATAAATGCAACTCCTTTATTGGCCACATTAATTTTATCTTCACCAAAAGAACGGTTCCCTATAATTGGATTATTCGGATTGGTATTGATATCAATATCCGGAGCAAAGTTCATATGTACTCCTACTCGATTACAATGTTCTCCAATACGTCTCCCTACTTCTTCAATAAGACTATTGTCTTTAATTGCACCCATGGTCATATTCCACGGAAAAGCATAGGTAGAATCTAAACGCATACTTAAACCCCACTCAGCATCTTGGGTAATTAATAACTTTGTTTTGGAAAGTGCTTGATATTCATTTGTCAGCTTTGCTTGACGATAAGGGCCTCCTTTAGAAAACATCACCCCACCAATATGATTTTCTTTAATTAGTTTTTTAATTTTATCGGTATGTAGTTTTTCTTTCCCAGACCAAACATCAGCAATAAATAATTGACCGATTTTCTCATCTAAAGTCATGGAATTATATGATACTTCAACCCATTTTTCTTGGGCTACTGCATCATTTGTCTGTAAGGGGTTTATCTCTTGAGAAAACCCTAAACAATTGATTATAAGTGCTAATAAAATCATTCTGTACTGCATAAAAACGTCTCTTTTCTAACTAGTATAAAAAACCATACCAAACTGCCTCAAAGCAGCTTTAAGATTTTTAGGAAAGATAGTATTTTTAGTATTGAGAAAAAAGAGTTTCAGAATTGAATATTAACAAGTTTATCAATAATAACTTCATAAAAAAACTCCAATTATTAAATAAATGGAGTTTAATTATTATTGATTTATATTAAATAGCAACATTAAACATTAAATCAATAATAATACTTTCTATAATTTTTCTAAAATTTGAATTCTATCATCTGGATTACCACCAAACTCACCTCTTATTCCAGCATCTGTATCTACATCATTCTGCACTAAACCATGTAGTGTAATTATATATGTGGTTCCATCTGCAGTAAGGGGTATAAATATATGATCCGACATGTGAAAATACCCATTCAACCCCTCATTACTAATCATACGTTCTGTCATTGTTGTAAAATCTACTCCATTTACTCGTAATACTACCCCATATATTTTACTATTATGTCTTGTATCATGATCATCAGGTATTCCTCCTCCAAAAGCAGTAATAGAAGCTCCTACATGATAACTGATTTCTAATAACACATCTTGAGTTGGTGTTGTTGTATATGTATAAAATGAAATTGAAAACACTTCTTCATAAGGAGTAATAGTTTCACACATTTCTAAACTAGAAAAGTTTTTTTCATTAACCTTTAAATCGTCCAACCTACTGTATGGTGTTTTTACTTGCACTGTACCATCTGATTCTGCGTATAATGCCGCTGGATATACTATACCTATATTTTGAGCAGTTTCTAAATTATCTACTCGAAAATCTCCTCCTGATTTTAATTGTATTTCTTCTTGTGTATTTTCATATATATTTAGCCCATCAGTAGTATTCGATTTCGCAGCAATAGTATAACTTGAACTACCTATCCCCCCTGGCCTTAACTGAACTTCAACATCATCAATGCTATTTTCTACTATCAACTCAGGTAAAACACCCGGTAACGCCTTAATCCTATCGCTTGAAATGTGCAATTCACTATTAGGGTTATCAGAACCAAACCCCACAAAACCGTCATCTTTTACTGCAATACTTTGTGCCCCAACATTTAATGAATGAATTAAAGGGTCTGTAGCAGCATTAGTTCCTGCACCCCACAAAGATTTCCCTATTTTTCTCCATTTTTTTGGAACTCCATCCCAATAATAAAATCCTTCTCCAAACGGAACACTAGTATTATCAATATAAACAAGCATTGAGTTTTGCTCTGTACCTGGTTTAATTACCGGAAAACTTGTTAACCTAGGTATTAACACCCCTTCATCAGAAGCTGGCGTAGCTTCGTTTTTCGCCAATATATCTAATGATGATTGAGGTGATGTTGTATACACTCCAATTTGTGCATTAGTGTGTATGGTGAAAATTAATAATAGTATATATGTTATATTTTTCATCTTTTAGTGATTTAGATTAGTTTATTCTCTCCAAGAGTTCTAAATTATTTATGCTCCATAATTTGTAAACGATCTCTTATATCCCCTCCAAAAGTGGCTCTTATCCCACTAGCTAAATCATCACTATCATTTTTAACATATCCATGAATTGTAATATTATAAGTACTACCATCGGCCACTAAAGGAATATACAAATGATCCGAAGCAATAAAGGCTCCATTTAATCCACTATTCCCAATAAAGCTTCCTGTTTTATAAGTGTAATCTACTCCATCAAGCTTAACAATAGTTCCATATAATTTTGTGTTATGCTGTTTTGCTATTGGATCTGCTAAGGTTCCATACTTACTGAAATTAACTGCCACATGATAACTAACTTCTAATAAGATGTCTTGTGTTGGCGTTAATGTATGTGTGTATAATGCATCTGATGTATCCGTACCATTAGCAGTTATTGATTCAGCATAGTCTTTTGTAGCAGAAACAAAATCTGTATTATTTACAGTTAAGTCATCTAACCTACTATAGGCAGTTTTCACCTTTAAAGTTCCATCAGACTCTACATATACTGAAGCTGGATAAACTACGCCTAAATTCTTAGTGCTTTTTAACTCATCTATTCTTAAATCTCCTCCTGCTTTAATTTGAATTTTTTCCTCAGTTCCCTCATATATTGATAATCCAGTAGTAGCATCATCATTTGCTACAAATGTATATATTGAACTCCCTACCCCGCCAGGAATCAATTGTAATTCAGCTTCAGATACAGAGTTTTCAATTGTCAATTCTACATCAGTCCCCGCTGTACTTCTTGATCCCAATACATGTAATTCAGCTAAAGGATCATCTGTCCCCATACCAACATAACCATCATCCTTAACCACTATTTTAGTACCGTTATCATTAGCATTAACGGCATAAATTAAACCGTCTCCATTAGTATTAACTCCTTCTCCCCATTTGTTTTCACCTAAAGGAATCCAGCTAACACTAGACATGTTCCAATAATAAAATCCTTTTCCTGCAAATGCAGCATCATTATTCATAAACACCAACATTCCTTGTTGCGCTAAAGCTGGATTAACAACAGGGAAATTAGTTATTCTTGGCACCAATAATCCATGATTTGAATTTGGATTTGCAGGATCAGGCACCGAAATATCTAAACTTGCTTTTGGCTCAGTAGTACCTATCCCTACTTGTGCGTATAAGAAACTATGAATAAAAAAGGTAATTATTATAAGTATTATTTTTTTTGAAGCTTTCATCTTTTTGTTATTATTACTATTATTATTCAAAAAATATTTTTAGTGTTTATTATTAATTATCAGATCGAACAACTATCCATCTATGCAGATATAAATCATCATAAAAAATTACAATAGAATTTCCAGGCTTTAAGATCACATCATTTTGCAATGAAAACTTATTTACATTTGATGAACTGGACCCTCCTTCTGATAACAGCTTTAAATCCTCAGTTTCATCGCCATTATACAAATATATTACCCTACCATGAGTCCCCTCTTTTACTCCACTTAATTCAGCACCATTATGCAACAACCTAAACACATTAGCGGTGTAGTTAGTTGTTTGCAAAAGGAAGTCACAATTATTATTTTCTGATGAAGGATTAGGTAATGATACGGTAGTAAACTTCATATATTGATTATTGGTTGCAAAGCGAATCCATTGATTTACTTCCCAATAATAATACCCTGGACTTACATTATTAATAGTAGCTGTATTGTATACTAAAGTACCATTCTCTAAACCAGCTCCTTTCGGATTAAGTACCGGGGCCTCTTGGGTTAAAAACTCTAAGGATACTCTAGGAAACAAAACCCCATGTTTGGTACTTGCTATATCTAAAATAGCCCCAGGTGTAGTCGTATTTATTCCTACTTGTGAAAAAAGAAAAGAAGGTATTATAATGAATATATATAGTAATTTTTTCATGATGTTTAATTTTAGTAGTTCCCAAAAGAGGTTTAAAAAATAGCAATAGAATCCCTTATCAAATACAAAACTTATTTGTATGATATTCAATCTTGAAATCCGAAATTGGAAATACAAGCTGATTCTTTAATAATTTAGACTAAGTAATTTCTAAATTAACTCTGTTTGAAAATAGAATGGTGATTACAAAACATCCTGTATTTAAACTTAATTAAAACAGCTTCTACATTTTGTTCTATTAAAACAATAAGGATGTAGTTTTTAATGCTTTTTTTTATTACACCTATTAATCGTGTAATATTTTTAACCATACTGACTTGGGAGTCAGCGTGTTGTGAAGTTTTTTGAGGCAACTGAACGAAAGTAGAATAATCTCTTTTCATAGTTAAAGGGTTTAATGTTGCTTAGTATAAATATACTCAAAATCAACCCTTTACAATAATTTAATCGTCACAAAGCTTAAATATTCGTTAAAAAACGGGTAACGTGCCATTTTTATGATGTGAATCACGTGTTTCTTGTGGTGAAATAACAAAAACTAGTGGTGAAATGAAATCACTGTATTATTTAAAGAACCTTGAGTGCCAAGATTCCTGAGCAGGAACCTCCCAGTTATCATTGTATTCTTCAATATTGGTTACCAAGTTATTAAATACAATTGTTTTCTTACCAATGGCTCCACTTTTAGCCATTTTTTTAAAATCTAGTAAGGTTTTAAAATTCACGAAATCTCCTTGCTTAAAGGCTACATTCATTTTGTCCAATAACTCCACACTAAACTCTTGTTCTAATTCTTGTATAAAACGTACAGAAGCATCTATAGAGCAACCTGTAGCTGATTGTTCATTTTGATTAACTGCTATAACTATAAAACGCTCGTACTTTAATTCAAAGCCTGCTTGTAATCCTGTCCCATGTGCAGCCCATTGCTCTAAAAACACTTTTGTTTTATCAGAAACAAGGCCTAATTCCTCTTCCGTAAAACGACGATTAGATTGATATATCCATATTTTTGAGTGTTCCGGTAATGTATTAAATTCTACTAACATAATCTATAAATATTCAATTTCAACAATCTCTTTTACAATTATATACTCTTTTAATTTAGGAGAATAACATTCTGTCTTTTTATATGTTACATTAACCTTTATACCTTTAATTTTATCAGCATCAATTAATCTATCTGATCCTTTAAAATTACTTAACCATAAAAATTTTTGAGACTTACCTAAAGTATCCTTTATATTTATATAACTAAATTCATCTCCAGTAATCGATTTTAATTTACCTTCAATAACAAAACTTTCATAGTCATCAGTATCACTTGTACTTCCAGCTAAAAGCATTAAGATATCAGGACAAAGTCCTGCCATTTTAATCCCAATACTTTGACCAAATTCTTCCCCTGATTTACCGCTATTCCAATCTACCTTAACTCCAGCGCTTTCAAATTCTCTTTCATGATCTGAATAAAACGAGAGCATAAATAACCCTAATTTTGCTGTCATTTCATCTGATGTCAAAGATTTTATTTCATCTTGCTGTAAGTATTCACAAGTAGCATTTGCTACCTTATCCATAATTGATTCCTGAGAAAACATGTTTATAGATAATAAAAGTAATATCGGTGCAATAATTTTTTTCATCTTCTTAAGATATATTTATTTTTTTTAAATTATAATGATTTAGCTAATAATTCAGCTACATCCAATACTTGTATTTTCCCTTCTTGGTCTTTAGCTTTTACACCATCTGTCATCATGGTATTACAGAAAGGACAACCTGTAGCGATAATTTCCGCTGAAGTTTCCAAAGCATCCTCCGTACGCAATACATTAATATCCATGCTTCCTGGCTCTGGTTCTTTAAACATTTGTGCACCCCCAGCACCACAGCATAAAGAGTTTAATTTATTTCGCTTCATTTCAACTAAATCAACTCCTAGTGATTTAATTAACTCTCTAGGAGCTTCATACACTTCATTTGCTCTTCCTAAATAACAAGGATCATGGAAAGTGACTTTTTTACCTTTAAAAGTATCCCCAGATATTTTCAACTTCCCTTCTTTAAGTAATTGTTGTAAAAACTCAGTATGGTGATATACTTCATATTTACCACCTAATTCAGGGTATTCATTTTTTATTGTATTGTATGAGTGTGGACAACAAGTAACTATTTTCTTAACCTTATACATATTCATCACTTCAATATTAGTGATTGCCTGCATTTGAAATAAAAATTCATTTCCTGCTCTTTTGGCAGCATCTCCACTTGAACTTTCCTCTGTACCTAATACCGCAAAGTTTATATTTGCTTTATTTAATAACTTTACAAAAGCACGTGTTATTTTTTTTGCTCTATCATCAAAACTACCTGCTGAACCAACCCAAAATAAAATATCTGGCGTTGTCCCTACTGTCATCATATCTGCCATTATTGGCACTTTTAATGCTTCACTCATGTTTTATAGCTTTAGGCTTTAAGCACAGGGCTTCAAGCGGATGTTTTATTTTTATTAATTCTCGACTAAGCTCGAACAGACATTTGTTTCAATTCCTCATACTTCTTAAATCAAAACTCTCAACAACAAGTTCTCGATACAAATTTTGTTATAAATATGTAGCAAAAAATCACTATAACTGACGTTGATACATTCCAGCTTCGAGTTTAATTTCGAATTTAGTTTATATTTCAATTTCAGGTTATCTACTATTCATCAACCCACTTTAACCTGTCCATTTGATTGTATGGCCATGGCGCACCATTATTCTCTACGTTCTGCATCATGTTATTCAACTCAGCTGGTGCTGCACTTTCTTCCATTACTAAATAACGACGCATATCCATTATTATACTTAAAGGATCAATGTTTACCGGACAAGCTTCTACACAGGCATTACAACTAGTACATGCCCAAATTTCTTCTTTAGTAATCCAATCGAACAAGTTTTTACCATCATCTTTAAACTCACCATTATTGGCATCTATATTTTTCCCTACTTCTTCTAAACGATCACGAGTATCCATCATTATCTTTCTAGGAGATAATTTTTTACCTGTAAGATTCGCTGGGCACTCACTAGTACAACGTCCACATTCAGTACAGGTATAGGCATTTAATAAGTTAACCCAAGATAAATCCGTTACATCTTTGGCACCGAAAGTAGCCACCTCTTCCTCTGCTCCTTCTGCAGGCATCGCGTACGGGTCAGCATCTGGATCCATCATCATCATTACTTCCTTAGTAACATTTGCGTCATTTGTAAACTGTCCTTTAGGATTCAGGTTTGCGAAAAATGTATTTGGAAACGCCAATAATATATGTAAATGCTTTGAGTAATATAAATAATTTAAAAAGATTAATATCCCCACGATATGTAACCACCAAGCACCTCTTTCAATCACATGAATTGTCTCTTCTTCCAAACTTGAAAATATAGGTGCGATATATTGACTAATTATATTACCTGTATTCATTTCTTGAAAATGAATATCAGTTGCATTCATTATTAAGAACAAGGTCATTAAAACCATTTCGAAATATAAAATCATATTTCCATCGGATCTTGGCCAGCCTTTCATCTCATTATTCCAAAAACGTGTAATCTTAATTACATTACGTCTAATCCAAAATATAATTACTGCTACAAGTACTAAAAACGCTAATACTTCAAAATTTCCTATTAAAAAACCATAAACTGAATCGGGTAAAATTTTAGTAAAAATACGATGTGTACCGAAAATACCATCGATCACAATTTCTAATACTTCAATGTTGATTAATATAAATCCTACATACACTACTATGTGTAATAGTCCTGAAACAGGACGACGAACCATTTTCCCTTGCCCTAAAGCAATTTTAGCCATATTTTTCCAACGAGCTGATTTATTATCAGTCCTATCAATATCTTTTCCTAATTTGATATTTCTGATAAGTGATTTTATGTTTTTAGCAAAAAACCATAATCCGGCACTTAATATTGCTACAAATAAAATATTGTCAATGTATTGCATAGTTAGTTGATCTTATTTATACTGTATATGATTATTTTATTACTTCAGTACTAGCACTTTTTTTATACGGAATCTCCTTCTTTGAAAGTATTCTAAAATATCGTTTTGGATGTAACTTAATATCTTGTAATAACTCTTCTAATTCCTTAGCTGCTGCTTCAAAATTATCATACAACTTTTCGTCATTCATTAACTTTCCTATAGTTCCTTTACCTTCTTCTATTCCAGTAAGTACACCATTAAGCTTGTTTAGTGTTTTATCTAAACCGGCTATTGTTTGTCCTAAGTTAGCCTGCTGTAATGAATCCGAAAGCCCTTTAAAGGACTTTGCAGTTTCCTCAAACTCAGAAAGCATTAAGTTTAGCTTGCTATTGTCTTTTGCAATTAAGTTATTGATTGATTGTGATAAACCTCGGAAAGATTTTAATGTTTTATTCAATTCAACTATAGCGCTTTTTAATCCTTTTTCTGAATCATCATTTACGAACATATTTAAGCCTGTAAGAAGTGTATCAGCTTTTTTAAGTGTTAGATCTAAACCGGTGCTTAACCCTGAAAAATTACTAGTTAAACTTTTCACTAATCCCTCCTCTACTTGTGATTTTAAAAAGTCTTGATGCTGAGCAAAGTCTAAATCTAGAGTAGGAATTATAGTTATGGCATTCCCCCCCATTAAGCCTAATTCATATAATTTGATGGTACTGTTTTTGGAAAATTTGAACCGATTATCTACTGAAAAAGAAACTCTAGTTTTACCCGTTTCAAAGTCATACATTATCGCTTCTACTTTACCTACTTTATTCCCTTTAATAGTTACAGGTGCCGAAATAGTTAATGCGTTATAATCAAACTCGGTATAAAAAACATTATCGGAACTGAATAAATCTTGTCCTTTTAAGTAGCTAAAGCCAAAAAGAAACAGTGCAATAGCACCAATAACAAGAATTGCCGTTTTAATTTCTCTTGAAATTTTCAAAGTATTTTGTGTTTAGATTCCATACAAAATTAACACTATTTTAATTATAATCACTCTAAATATGGTTCCCTTTTTTTTTACTAATACTAATTGTATTATTTTTTCAAAACAGCACTTAGATTAACTTTTGTCCCGTTTTTATAAGCCACAATATAACATTTAGGGTATCCTTTAGTTTTTGCTATTTTTTGAATTGCTTTAATTTCATCATAATCACTAGTGCTACCACTATAATATTTATACAACTTCCCTTGCTTAATTCTTGATAGTTCTTTCAGTCCATTAAAATTATATGATTTTAACGCAAGATTTCTTGAACTTGCTGCTATCTGAACCTTAAAAACAACATCGGCATATACTGTAGTATTAGCAATACTTTCTTGTATAATTATGTCTTCTTCTGAACCTTGATCTATATTCTTTTTATATTCCAATATTGAAGCAACAATAGAATTTGAAATTTCCTCTTGTCCTTTTTTCGAGTTTAAATACGCACCTTCTTTTTTATTCGTGATAAATCCCGTTTCAATTAAAACACTTGGCATGTAGGTATTGTGCATTACCCATAAACTAGCTTGTTTAACTCCTCTACTCTTACGTTTTGTTTTTTTAGCAAAATTAGTTTCTATTAAATTTGCCAGCATGATACTCTGATCTACATACTCTTCTTGCATTAATGTCAATCCAATAATTGATTCTGGTGAATTTGGATCAAAACCCTCATAGTTTTCTGAATAATCATCTTCTAGAAAAATAACTTCATTCTCTTCTTTAGCAATGTCTAAATTCCTTTGTGAATTTGAAGCCCCAACAACAAATGTCTCAGTACCATGCGCTTGAGTATTGTGTGCATTACAATGTATTGATACAAATAAATCAGCATCAGCTTTATTCGCTATACGAGCCCTTTCACGTAGCTTTATAAAAACATCGGTTTTTCGGGTATAAATAACTTTTATACTAGGAATTTTCTCTAAGGCTTCTCCTATTTTTAAAACTAACTTTAAAGCAATAGCTTTTTCTGTGTACCCCAATTTCGTAGGCCTACCGGGGTCTTTCCCTCCATGACCAGCATCCAGTACAATTACAAACTTATCTTTTACTGGCGTGGTCTCTTCTAAATAGGAAAAAGAAGAAAAAAAGAGTATCCCAATAAGTAGTAACAAACAATTAAATTTATGCATCCTTATATTAACTTTTAAGTAATTCTGTTTATATTTTTATATTCCAAATACACTATTGGGAACATTAAATTCATATGCTATTTTTAGTTTAATATAAACCTTTTAAAACGAAACTATATTACGAGGTTAAAATTTTCTAAAATTTAAAATATACACTAAAAATATATCGTATGTTTGACACTCCAAAAACTAAGCCATACTTTTACAAAAATAGAATTTACATTGGTGCAATTGAAACCCTCACATATACTTTTAATAACATTTTTAGCATTGTTTATTAACAATTTTGCTAACGCACAAGAATTGCCTTCTAAGGGAATTGTTGTGAAATCAGATTCTTTAACAATCAAACCTTTAAAAACAGGTATGCCTTTATCTTCAAAATTCGAGGATTTAAATAATAAAGAGGTAGATACAATTCGTCCAAAAGACTCCGTAAAACTAACCGAAACACTTACCGATATTGTAAAGTATAAAGCCACAGACTATATAAAAGTAAACAGACGTGAGCAACTAATGTATTTATACAATAAAGCGGAAATTAATTATACCGATGTAAACATAAAAGCTGGTAAAATTATTATCAACTATGCTAAAAATGAAATTTATGCTTATGGTATAAAAGATTCAACGGGTTATACACAAGCTCCTATTTTTAAACAAGGTGACAATATTGTAGAGCCAGATTCTATTAGATATAATTTTGACACAGAAAAAGCGTTAATTTTCAATTCCAGAACAGAACAAACTGGTATGAACTTAAAAGCTGCCATAACCAAAAAGGAAAATGATTCTGTTTATTATGTCAAGGATTTAATCCTTACTACTTCTAAAAATTTAGAGGACCCTGAATATCACATAAAAGTTAGGAAAGCAAAGCTGGTTCCTAAAAAGAAAATTATAAGTGGTGTTGCCAATATGTTTATTTATAGCATCCCTACTCCATTAGGAATTCCTTTTGCTTATTTCCCATTAACAGAAGATCGCGCATCTGGTTTTATCATTCCAACTTTTGGTGAAAATAATGATCGTGGATATTTTATTCAAAATGGAGGATATTATTTTGCTGTAAGTGATTATTTTGACTTAACACTTCTCGGAGATTTTTACACTAACGGAAGTTATGGTTACAACATAAGTTCTGATTATAAAGTAAATTATAAGTTTAGTGGTCAATTTGGGTATCGAGCAGAAAATTTAATTACTAGCGAAAGAGGTTTTCCTGATTACAGCAAAACAAACATCTATAACTTAAGATGGTCACACAGTCAAGATGCTAAGTCAAGCCCTAATTCAAGGTTTTCTGCATCTGTAAATTTAGGAAGCAGTACGTATTATACTCAATCAAATAACCAACAGAATACTGCCAACTCATTAACAAATACTTTAAGTTCCTCTATATCGTATAGTAAAAGTTTCCCTGGCAAGTTAGGCGCAAATATTTCAACAACTGCCACTCATTCGCAAAACACTAACACACAGGAGATTAACATGACTCTTCCTAATATCCAAGGAAGTATCAATAGAATTTATCCGTTTGAGCCGAAGGTTGGAAGTAAAAAAGGAATTATTCAGAACATCAACTTTCAATATTCTTTTGCTGGAGAAAACAGAATTAAAACAACTGACGAGTTTTTCTTTAAAAGCGAAATGTTTGATGATGCTAAATTTGGTATCAGACACTCAATTCCTATTAGCACAAATTTTAAAGTTTTAAAATATCTTAGTTTAACAACTGGAGCATCTTATAATGAAGTATGGAACTTTGAAAAAATTAATAAATATTATGATGAAGTTAATTTAGAAGAAATTACAACCATTGATAAAGGCTTTGCTAGCTACAGAACTTATAACTTCTCGTCTAGTTTAGGAACAACTTTATATGGTATGTATAATTTTGACAAAGAAGGTACTGATAAAAAAATAAAAGCTATCCGACATGTTGTAAGACCAAGTGTTAGCTATAGTATAAACCCAGCTTTTGACCAGTACTATGAAAGCTATAAGAAAAATGTAATTACCGCGAATGGGACTACAGTAGAAGATATAGTAGAAGATGTTGAATATAGTCCGTTTGAAAATTCTATTTATGGCTCGCCTGGCAAAACATATTCTAGCGCTATTGGTTTTGGAATAGGAAATTCAATTGAAGCAAAAGTTAGAGATAGAATGACTGATTCTACCGAAGTAAGTTACAGAAAAGTAAGTATTTTAAATAACCTAAATTTTTCTAGTTCATATAACGTTGCTGGAGATTCTTTAA
Source organism: Kordia sp. (assembly GCA_002733415.1). GTDB lineage: Bacteria > Bacteroidota > Bacteroidia > Flavobacteriales > Flavobacteriaceae. The sequence goes on from NVVR01000014.1 coordinate 53,383, forward strand.
AAATTAGTCCCGTAAGTGTTTCTGGAGGAACTCAATTAGCAAAAGATAAACTAAGTATCAACTTTAATATGACATTAGACCCTTATGCTTTGGACAATAATAATACTAGAATAGACAAATTTAACATCAATAACAATGGTAGTTTATTCCGATTGACAAATGCCAATTTAACCCTAAATTACTCTTTTTCTAATAAAGATTTTGAAAAAGGAAACACTAATAATAAGCCCACAAATAGCACTACTACATTTAATAGTACTGAAGATTTACTAGGAAATAATAATAATGATTTAAGTAAATCTAGTTTTGATGATAATGAAGATGACGAACAAAAAGATGTAAAACTATTCAACTATAAAATCCCATGGAGTTTACGTTTAGCATACTCTGTAGCCTACAATAACTTCGCTAGACAAAGCGAAATATCAAGTAACTCACTAATGTTTTCAGGAGATGTAGAACTTTCACCCAGATGGAAAGTTGGAGTTTCTTCAGGTTACGATATTAAAGGAAAAGGAATTACACATACAAATCTAAGATTTGAAAGAGACTTACTAAGTTGGAAAATGAATTTTAATTGGACCCCTTTTAGCGCTAACAAATCATGGTTTTTCTTTATTGGGATAAAATCATCTGTATTAAGCGACATAAAATGGGATAAACAAAGAGAAACTGATAAGTTAATAAACTAGTAGTCAGTAGTCAAAAACTAATTTATATTTAAAATAAATGCTTGCATTTATTTTTGAAACTCCTAAACTCATATATAATGACAAAAAGAATAATTACCACAACCAATGCGCCAGCCCCTATTGGACCTTATAACCAAGCGGTTTTAGTAAATGAAACTACATTGTACACCTCAGGTCAAATAGCTTTGAATCCTACTACAATGGAGTTAGTTTTAGATGATATTTTAACTGAAACAAAACAAGTTATGGAAAATATGAAAGCCGTATTAAAAGCTGCTGAAATGACTTTTGAGAATGTTATTAAAGCCTCAATTTTCATTTCTGATATGAATAATTTCTCTGAAATAAATGAAGTTTACGGAAGATATTTTGATGAGGTAACTGCACCTGCTAGAGAAACTGTTGAAGTAGCTTGTTTACCTAAAAATGTAAATGTAGAAATATCAATGATTGCTATTAAATAGTAGGCAACAATACTATCAACTTTTTCTATAAAAGTGAACGTTTCATCAAACTGAACTCATTTCACTTTCTCATTCACATGATTAATCAAAAAAAACGTCATTCTAAGTCTATTTAAGAATGACGTTTTTTATTTGTTTAAAGTCACTTTTTTATTTAATTACTTGAGATGATACTTTACTAAATCATTAATTGGCTTTTGAATAAAACTACCTGTATTTAGTCGGAATGATTTTAACACTTTCTTCAATTCATCTTGTAGTAAAAAGGAAATACTCCCGACAAAATGTATCGGCAAATCATACACCCTATCATGCTGTGTTATTTGGTTTTCAATAAAATCAGAAAACCCTTTATTAATAATTTGCGAGCAATACTCTTCTTTTTTGTGTTTAATTAAAAAAGAAGCATATTGAGCCAAATAAGCATTTGGATGTGACTTTTGATACAAATTGAGCTTAACATCATCAGGATATAAGTTGAATTCATCATGAAACATATCATGCAACTTTTTGGGCATCTTATTATAAAAATAATCTCTAAGCAGAATCCTTCCAAAATAACTTCCCGAAGCATCATCCATAAGCATATATCCCAAAGACGGAATTTTACTTGTAATTTCAGTTTTGCCATCGAAATGACAACAATTACTACCAGTACCCAAAATAGAAACTATTCCCTCCTTTCCATTGGACACAGCAAAAGCCGCTGCATAAATGTCTTCTTTTACAACAATACTAGCTTTTGGAAAAATCTCTTCTAATAATATGAATAATTTTTTCTTTGGACGTTCAGTACCACAACCAGCAGCATAAACATATACTTCTAAAATATCATCAACATACTCCATTACAGCTATATTGGCCGTAACAGTAGTATATAAATCCGATTCTGAAAAAACCGTAGGGTTCAACCCTTTTGTAGTAGCATTCACTACTATTTTTTTTTTTGTGCTTATCAACACCCAATCGGTTTTTGTAGAACCACTATCTGCTATTAATACCATACCTTATTTTAGTTGTCACTACGGGCAAAGAAATCTGTCTATTTTTAATCAAACTGATTCCTTCAACATATTCGAAATGACATTATATACTATATATTTTCACATAAACTCCTCTTCATCGTAACGGCTATCACTTCAGATATACAATAATTCAACACCGTCAAGGAAAGAGTTTTACCTACCATATAGGCTAATCTAAACTAGCAGAATACACTGCTAAATCAATCAATTTATGGGCATAACCAAATTCATTATCATACCAAGAAATCAATTTAAAAAAATTCCCATTAAGTTCAATTGATGCTTGGCTATCAAAAATCGAAGTACGTGTGTCGCTCACAAAATCTTGAGAAACTACTGGGTCACTTTCAAAACCAACAATTCCTTTCAATTCGTTTTCCGAAGCTTTCTTTATAACAGCTATAATTCCCGCTAAAGAAGTAGTTTTTTCTGTTTTCACAGTTAAATCAACCACAGAAACATCAGCAATTGGTACGCGAAAAGCCATTCCAGTTATTTTTCCTTTTAACTCAGGAATTACTTTAGTTACCGCAACAGCTGCTCCTGTAGAAGTAGGGATAATGTTATTCATTGCCGCCCTACCTCTAGTCCACTTACTAGAAAGTCCATCAACTGTTTTCTGAGTAGATGTGGCTGCATGAACTGTGGTCATTAATGCTTCAGACAATCCAAAATTATCATTAATTATTTTTGCTAACGGAGCCAAACAATTGGTTGTACATGAAGCATTAGAAATTATTTTATCAGATGATTTTAAATCTGTATGGTTAACACCCATTACAAACATAGGCGCATCTTTAGATGGCGCTGAAAGAATTACTCGCTTTACTCCTTTATCTTTTAAATGTGCATTTGCTTTATCAATAGTTGTAAAAAAACCTGTACACTCTAATACATATTCCGCTCCTACATCATTCCATTGAATATCTTCAGGATTACGCTCAGTAGTAATTCTAATATCATTTCCGTTAACAATAATCTTCCCGTCTTTAGTTTCAATTGTTCCATTAAAACGTCCATGAACTGAATCATACTTCAACAAATACGCTAGATAATCAACATCTAACAAATCGTTTATTGCTACTATTTGTACATTTTCTTTTTGCATTGCCGCTCTAAAAGCTAAGCGTCCTATTCTTCCAAATCCGTTTATTCCTATTTTTATCATATTCTTTTTGTTAAAAGATTTAAAATTGAATAACTATTCAATTTTAATCCCTCCTGTAGCCTTAATCCCCCCGAAGCTACCATGTTCGGAAAATGTTATTAGTTAATTCATACCTTGTGTTTGTCACTGAGGGCACGTATTTTTATATTATACTGACAATATATCTGAAATTCTAAGTAACTCTCTATTGATACTATTTCTACATCGCGTTATTTCAACAATTGGAGTCGTCACAATTTGGTTATTTCTTATTCCGACCATTACATCTTTTTCTCCTTCTAATAAAAGCTCAACTGCCTTTACACCTAATCTACTAGCTAAAACTCTATCAGCACAACTTGGGCTTCCTCCACGTTGTAAATGTCCTAACACAGTAACTCTTGGCGAATAGTCTTCCATGTTATCTTTTACATAATCTGCCAATTCAAAAACATTTTTTCCTGTTTTATCCCCCTCTGCCACAATAACAATACTTGAAGTTTTTCCATTACGTTTACTTCTTTTTAAACTTTTTATCAACTTTTCTAATGGCTGATCCTCTTCTGGTATTAAAATCTCTTCTGCTCCAGCACCAACTCCTGCATTTAAAGCAATAAACCCTGCATCACGGCCCATTACTTCAATAAAAAACAACCTGTCATGAGAACTTGCAGTATCACGAATTTTATCCACCGCTTCAACAACAGTATTTAAAGCTGTATCATACCCTATTGTAAATTGAGTGCCAAAAATATCGTTATCAATAGTGCCAGGGATTCCTAGTACAGAAATATCGTACTCTTTACTAAATAACGCTCCACCAGTAAAAGTACCGTCTCCTCCAATAAGTATAATGGCATCAATATTTTCTACTGATAAATTTTCATAGGCCTGCTTTCTACCTTCTTCAGTTCTAAACTCTGTAGATCTAGCAGACTTTAAGATAGTCCCACCTTTATTGATAATATTTTTAACATTTCTTGACGTTAGCTCAATAAAGTCATTTTCAATCATTCCTTCATACCCTCTATAATATCCAATACATTTAATATTATAATAAGTACATGCTCTAACAACAGCACGTATTGCAGCGTTCATTCCTGGAGCATCACCACCCGAAGTCATTACACCTATTTTTTTTATTTTTTTAGCCATTAATTTATTTCAAAAATGTTTGTTAACAAATATCAATTTAAAAGTACAGAACATTTTTTAAATTTGATTATTTTTAACCAAAATATTAACACTTTATCAGCACATTTATGCAATTAGCAACTTTAGATTACGCTATTATCATCGGATTTTTCATTCTATCACTTTTCATAGGGGTACTTGTCGCAAAACAATCTGGAAAAAGCAGTGAGTCTTTCTTTCTCTCAGGAAGAAATATGCCCTGGTGGTTATTAGGTTTTTCAATGGTTGCGACAACATTTGCAGCTGATACTCCAGGATTAGTTACGCAACTGGTTCGTGAAAATGGTGTCTCTGGTAACTGGGTATGGTGGGCAATGTTGTTAACAGGAATGCTGACAGTATTTTTCTATGCTAAACTATGGAGGAAATCTGGAATTAATACTGACTTAGAATTTTACGAATTACGTTATTCAGGGAAATCTGCAGGTTTTTTAAGAGGATTTAGAGCTATATACTTAGGAGTTGTTTTTAATATCATTACCATGGCTGGAGTTTGTTTAGCCGGAGCTAAAATCGCTAATATTCTTTTAGGGATCGATCAAGATACGATGTTGGTTATATCAGGAGTTATTATAGTTTTTTATTCCGCTTTAGGAGGTTTAAAAGGGGTGTTAATTACTGATTTTATTCAGTTTATAATTGCTATGATTGGTTCCGTATGGGCAACGATTTATATTATAGACTTACCCGAAATAGGAGGTTTAGAAGCTTTGTTAACACATCAAAATGTAAGCGACAAGCTAAATATATTACCCGATTTCTCTGATTCAAAAGCAGTAATTACCTTACTAATTATTCCGTTTGCTGTACAATGGTGGAGCACGTGGTATCCTGGGGCAGAACCTGGTGGTGGTGGTTATATTGCACAACGTATGTTAGCTGCAAAAGATGAAAGACACGCTACTTGGGCAACCTTATTTTTTAATTTTGCACATTATGCTTTACGTCCATGGCCATGGATTATTGTAGGATTAGCTTCACTGGTTATCTTCCCAAGCATAGAGAGTATCAATACAACATTTCCTGATTTATCAGAAAACATGCAAGGACACGATGTAGCGTATGCAGCAATGATGACTTATTTACCTGCTGGATTAATCGGTATTGTTTTAACTTCATTAATAGCAGCTTTTATGAGTACTATTTCTACTCAATTAAATTGGGGTAGCTCGTATATTGTTAATGATTTATACGCTCGTTTTTTAAAGCCTAATAGTTCCGAAAAAGAAAAAGTACTTGTTGGAAGAATTTCCACGGTAATCTTAATGATTTTCGCTGGGTTACTTTCTAAATATTTAAGTGATGCACAAGAAGTTTTTCAACTATTATTACAAATTGGAGCTGGTACAGGATTGTTATTTATTTTAAGATGGTTTTGGGACCGCATCAATCCGTATAGTGAAATAGCTGCAATGGTTATTTCATTTATCATAGCTTTAGTATTTTTTGTTAATGGTAAACTAGACACTCCTTGGTTTGAACTAGAAGGACATTGGCAATTAGTTATTGGAGTGATAATAACTACTTTAGGTTGGGTTATTGTTACTTTACTTACCAAACCAACTGATGAAAATACACTAGAAAAGTTCAATTCTTTAATATTTGATTCAGAAAGTAAGTTTTATAATATCGGCTATAAAGTACTCGCTTTCTTCTTAGGGGTTATTGGTACCTATAGTTTTTTATTTTCTACTGGATATTTTATCTACGGAAAAACAGTACTTGCATCAGGCTTAGCAATACTAACTCTAGTATGTGGACTACTACTGATTAAAAATTGGAAAAAAATTAGTTAAGGTACACCTATTGCAATACAGTAATTGATTGACTAACTATTCAACCAATTACTGTACTATTTTTTAGGTTTCGTTTTTATAAAACTATTAGGATCTTCCTCTTCTTTAGCTTTTTGCGCTGCTACTTTCTTTTTTCCTTTAAATATTTTCAGAATAAGTTCTTCAAAAGTATCAAAATCTACCTTATAAGATATCCCTACTCCTTGTGTATATCCTAATTCATTGTTTGCTGTTGCAGTTTGAGACAAGTCATTTTCTCTGTTGAATATTCTTGCTCGAAGTGTACCATCACCATTTAATAAAAACTCTACTTGAACGTCCCCTGCAACTACCGTTTTACTAATTCCCCCCACCGGGATACCTACTTTTCCGTTGATTAAAATTCTATCAGAAATTTTAGTAGAAATTGTAAAACCTAAACGATCTTCAATTCGTTGTTCTTCTAATGGGTTATTTTCTCCTTGCTCATAATTCAACCCTATTTTAAACTTATCATCAGCATTATTAAGCATATTATTAACCAAACTTGTAGCTCTTTCAACTAAATTACCTGTAACTGCCCCTTGCCCATACGCATACGCGCCAGTAAACTGACCTGCTGTTACTAGTGACAATGCCTGTTTATCCCTAAACTCTTTATCATCTAGTTTATATAGTAATTCTGACTTTACAACTGAATTTGTTTTTGGAAACTGAATGTCAAAATTAACATCTGGTTGCATCAAGCCTCCATTTAAACTAATAACTACATCTACTGGTATTTTACGGTTTATAGATGGATTATCTAACAATATTGCTGGGTTAGCTGTAGTACTATACACGGCATCCATATTCAAACGTGCTTTATACGGATTTCCATCCCAGTTAATCGTCCCTCCTGGTTTTACTTTAAAACGCTTTTCGATGAATCCACCTTGTAAAAAGTTGTTTCCATACACAAAATTATATGTTCCATCGCTCACAATAAAGTCACCATACATATTAAACTTGTCGTTGGTATTTATCTCAATTCGCATCAAGCCAGCCCCCCTCCCTTTCAATACACTTCCTGCCTCTTGATCAAGTACTATTTCAATTTCAGCATCCGGTGTAACATCTAAGTCAAACTCTAACTCCAAACCACTAATGTCATGTGGTAAATTAGCGTCTATTTGAGTTTGATTCAACCTGTCGTATTTTGAAACTGTTTTTATAAATGAATTATCACCAACAGCTTCAGAATCATTAATTGGTATTTTAAATACCGTTCCTTTATTTGTACTTGCATTTACCTTAACTAATAGTTCACTTGTAGGACCAAGTAATTCGGCAGTTCCTGAAATAAATGCTTTCCCATAATACAATGATTCTTCTTCTTGTTTTTTATCTAGCACCAATAAATTATCCGTTGATATTTTCAATCCTAATTCCCAATTAGTAAAATAATTATGCGCTACAAAACCGTTTAAACGACCAGAAGTATAATACTTAGTGTCCAATATCGCTATATTATCACAAATAAAACGTCTGTTTTTTAAATTGATTTTTGCATTATTCTCAAAATCAAAATCAACATTTAAATACGGTATTTTCAATCCTGCCTCGTCTAAAAATAAAGTCCCAATAAAATCAGGGTTATCATAATCTCCAAAAAGATTTGTTTTACCTGAAACTAATCCTCTAATATTTGTAATTACATCGGCTCCTAGATCACTAAAAAATGATAGGTCTAATAGATTTAGATCGATGTCCAAATTCAAATACGGGTTTTCAGTAATAAAATCAACATAACCATTAGCGTTTAGTGATTTTACACTTTCATTCTCAATACTCGAACTAATATGATATTTCTTAAACTGATCATCTCCTTCTACATCCAACTTAAATAAACCTAGCTTACGATTGTTGATATTAAAATCAGCAATTGAAATTCTGGCAGTTGGCTTATATACTCCTTTTTCTTGCAACAACTTCAACTTACCGTTTGCAATACCTTTAAAATTAAAGTGCTTTATTTCGGGTAGTAATTTAGACAACTTTACATCATTAATCTCTAAATTGATATCTTTTTCATCATCATCGTGTAACTCGCCATATAACTTTAAAAACGATGAGTTATGACTAATTATAAACTGCTCTAAATTTACGTCCTTAAACTTTTTATCGAAAATTACTTTACTTCGTTTATCATTTAATTCATTGATAAACCACTCATAATCATTAATTTTTATTTTCGATTTTTTAAAACCAAAAACCGATTTATTATCTTTATTAATAGTGTGATACAAGTTTAACTTATAATCATCATTTCGTAGCTTCCCTCCTTTAAATTCTGTTCTAAAAAATAGTGTATCACTTATTGTTTTGTTAACCAGGTTAAAATCTGAAACATCATAAAAACTAGTTTTGACTTCTTTTATCCTAACATAAGCGTTATAAAAAGGATTGGCATTGTCCAACTGAATATTCACCTTATCAAATGCATTCTCTTTATAGGAAATTTTAGACGATTTTAAATTCAACTTAAATTCTTCTTCATTACTAGAAATCCTCCCTTTAAAAATCACTTGTTTATCTATAACGATATCCGGATAAAATATTTGAGCAAGCTTATTTTCAATTTTAATATTAAAATCAAAAAACTGATCATCGGAGACTTTAATCGGATTGTAGTTAGTATAAATACTTCCTAAGTCGTTTTCGGCTAAGGACAGTAATTCTTCAAATTTAAATTTACCTACAATTTTACCTGTAATAACATTAGGTGAATTTACTGTAATCGTCCTAATGTTTTGTTCGTCAAATGAAGAGCTTAGTTTAAAATTTTTAAAGTGAAATTTATCGTTTTGATTGTTATAATCTACATTTTTAAATAAAATCTCACCAAAAGCATCATTTATACTTGATCCTTTCATTTTCATTTCAATATCTCCTTTAAATATAGAAATAGCATCTCTTTTTACTAAGTTGATTTTATTAAAATCAGCATATGAAATTGATGTTTTAAAATCGTATACATCAATTTTTGATGACATATCTATCAGACCATCAAAGGTCATTTGTAAGTTTTTATCTTTAGAAACTAAATTACCATTAAATATTTTTTGTTGAAGCTTCCCTAAAACAGACACATTGTGATAGGTGTAATTATTAATCTCAATAGCTGTAATAGTTCCTTTTACCAATGTATTTAAATTCGCTAAAGTAAACCCTTGCCCATCTACTTCTGCTTGAAATGTAGCTGGGCCAAAACTATTATCTTGTAATAATTTTCCGAAATCAAATTTTGTGAACTGGGTTACTCCTTGATATTTTGCATTGTCAATAGCTGATATATCTGAGAGTAACATTTTTGCTTTTATAGTTCCAATAGCACTTTCTACAATTACATCTGTATCGATATATTGATTAGTTATTACAGCAATACCAGTTACAGAAAACACTCCCATATTCCTAAACGATGACGGAAGCGACCTCCCTAGTATCCCTGGTAACATCTTTTTTAAATCAGTATATGTTGAATTTAAATTATTGAAGTTTGCAATTAATTTAAAATCATCAGCATTTTTTGATAATAAATTCTTGAAGTTTAAATCACCATCAATAACTGTATTATTTAATGTTTTTAATTTAAGGTTTGGCAACCTTAAATCGTTTAATGTTCCACTCACTGAAGTAGAAAAAACAGCTACATCAGAACCAAATTCATTATAGAAAGCATTTAAATCCGCATAAGAAATTTTAGAATTTGTGAAATCAGCTTTTAATTTTACTTTATTATTAAAATCTGAAAAGTCAGAACGCTTATAATCAAAAACTAAATCTCCATTTAATTCAGACTCATTTGTTTTCAATTTAATATCATCAAATCGCATTTGCGTAAGTGAATATGAAAAATTAGTAGCTAACTGATTAATTTGTACTCCCCTATGATCAAACATCGTTGCGTCAGTTACCAATACATTTACATTTGGGCCATTAATAGACAATGTGTTACCGTGTATATTCAACTTTGTAAAGTCTAATATTTTAGGCGCTTTAATATTATTATCAATAAACCGAAATCTACTATTCTCTATGGCAATGTTTTTTGCCATCATTAAAAACGTTGATGGCGGTTTATTTGGTTTTGGATTCTTTTCATCAAACCTTGCAATGAACACATCCAGACTCGTATCCGTTTCTCCTTTGTAGGTTTTTATAATAAAATTTAATTCATCAACTTCAATGGCATCAAATAATAATTCACCTTCACTTATTTTTTTAAAATCAAGTATAGAAGTGTTTAATGAGCCTATATAAGCAAGTGTATCATTATGATGATCCTCAATATAAATGTCTTTTAAAGCAACATCCCCAAAAAAAATATTGATACCAACTTTCCCTATGTTGATATTGGTGTTGTACTCTTTATTAATTGATTTAGTTACTTTTTTACCTAATTGTGTTTGCACATAAGGTAGTGATACTAATATCCCCAACAATAAAAACAACAAGAGTAGAATTATAAGAATTCTAAATAGTATTTTTCTTAATTTTTTGATAGTTTTTATTGTTTTAACTTTGCTTTTTATTAACAAACTCTGTGCCTTAATTTATGAAATCCGAAGATATCTATATTCTTGCTATCGAATCGTCTTGTGACGATACAAGTGCAGCCGTACTTTGTAACGACAAAGTACTCAGTAATGTTGTTGCTAATCAAGATATTCACACCAAATATGGCGGTGTTGTACCTGAATTAGCATCGAGAGCACATCAGCAAAATATTGTTCCGGTAGTACATCAAGCATTACGCCAAGCAAATATCGATAAAAAACAGCTAAAAGCCATAGCTTTTACACAAGGACCGGGATTAATGGGTTCATTATTGGTAGGAACCTCATTTGCAAAGGGTTTTGCCCAAGGTTTACAAATTCCTTTATTGGCTATTAACCATATGCAAGCGCATATTTTAGCTCATTTTATAGATGAAGATTCACAAGAAAAACCAGAATTTCCGTTTTTAGCAATGACTATATCCGGAGGGCATACTCAAATTGTTCAAGTAAATAGTTATTTTGATATGATCGTAATTGGCGAAACTATAGACGATGCAATTGGGGAAGCTTTTGATAAAAGCGCGAAAATATTGGGTTTACCCTACCCAGGAGGACCATTTATCGATAAAAATGCTGCCTTGGGGAATCCAAAAGCATTTCAATTCCCTAGACCAAAAGTAGCCGATTTAAATTTTAGCTTTAGTGGTTTAAAAACCTCTGTATTATATTTTATCCAGAAAAAGGTAGCCGAAAACCCTGATTTCATTAAAGAAAATATGAATGATATATGCGCTTCTTTACAATACACTATTATTGGTATTGTTATTGATAAACTTAAGAAGGCTACTAAAAGCACTGGGATTAACAGAATTGCTATTGGTGGTGGAGTTTCTGCAAATTCAGGAATCAGAAAGGCCTTGAAAGAAGGAGAGCAAACATTTGGATGGAAAACATACATACCAAAATTTGAATACACTACAGATAATGCTGCTATGATTGGAATTGTAGGATATTTAAAGTATCTTGAAAAAGATTTTTCTAATGTACAAGCAACCGCAAATCCACGGATTAAAATCTAATACCATTTTTATGATTAAAAAATATTTTTATATCGTTTTACTTTTTTGTTTTTCGTTTTCGTTTTCACAAACGGATATAAAACAACTAAAAACAGATTTAGAATTAGTTACGGATATAAAGTCGGCCAAACAATTCATTAAGGATAATCCTAAATTAAAAGCAAAAGTATATACTTACAACGAAGAAAAACACAACAATAGCTTATCCAAAAAATTATTTAGTAAAAACGTAGGAGCCAGTTTTGAAACTGAAGAGCAAAGCGCCAATACATTGTATAAAATCATTAGTATTACTCCAACATTACACTACCGAGCTAGTTACATTTTTTTAGACGGAAAGAAATTAACAATCTCTCAAATAAATAGTTTGCATACTGTTATTATGTCAAAATTAAACTCTGGGAAACAGTTTAATCATTTAGCTGGAAAATATTCTATGGATAGAAACGCTCGAAAAGGAGGTGATTTAGGCTGGTTTACCTCAAATAAAGCCTCAGAAGAATTTATCAATTCATTAAAAGAAAATAACGCCAATACTATTTTTAACTTAGATTTACCTGAAACAAAAAAACATTACATCATCAATAAAACACATCAGCAAAAGAATATTAGGTTATTGCAAGTATTAAAAATTACTTTTGAAAAAGATAAAAATAAACGGTTAATTAATGTTTTCAACTAACAAATGGCCTATAACGAATTACTTGCAATTCGAATTCGCGCTTCAATGACACTTTTTCCAAAAGTGTTTACTGAAAAGAAAATGTTTGGAGGTATTGTTTTCCTATACAAAGGAAAAATGACCATCGGAGTTGTTAACGAAAAACTTGTTATTAAATTACTTTCATCTAAAATGGATGAATTATTAGTCCAAAAAAGTATCATTCAATGGATTTTACAAAAAAAAACAATGAAAGAGTTTTTATATGATTTACCCGAAGCTCTAAAAACAGAAGAAGATTTACTATTTTTCACAGAACTAGGTGTTGAATACGCTAAACAATAAACTCAACGAAATTTAATGCAATTATTTTACAGCCCTGATATTAATTCTGACAGCAAACAATACACTTTTTCAAAAGAAGAAAGCAAACATATTGCTAAGGTATTGCGAAAAAAAGAAGGCGACATTCTTTCCATTACTAATGGAAAAGGATACTTGTTCACTGTAGAAATCATTATTGCCGACATTAAAAAATGTATTGTCCAAATAAATACTATTGAACAACATAAAGGTCATGACTACAAACTGCACATTGCCATAGCTCCTACCAAAATGAACGATCGAATGGAATGGTTTTTAGAAAAAGCTACTGAAATTGGTATTGATGAAATCACACCTGTCTTTTGTGATAATTCTGAGCGAAAAGTAATTAAAAAGGATCGTTTTGAGAAAATTATCCAAAGCGCCATGAAGCAATCCTTACAAATGCAGTTACCAAAACTAAATGATGCAATAAGTTTTAAACAATTTATCAATCAAGAGTTTACCGGACAAACCTATATAGCACATTGTGAAGAACAAGAAAAAAAACAACTGCAATCCTTAATATCTCCAAATCAAAACTATACAATCCTAATTGGACCTGAAGGAGATTTTTCAGCCAAAGAAATTGAATTAGCATTACACAATAATTTCAAGCCCGTAGCCTTAGGAAACACACGTTTACGCACTGAAACAGCAGGGATCGCTGCCTGTCACACCATAGCTTTGAGTAACATTATAGTTTAATTCTAAATTATGAAAATAATAATCACCTATATCATATTATCCTTATCAGCACTATCTTTTTCACAAGAAATAGCTATTTTAAAATATAATGGTGGTGGTGATTGGTACGCCAATACAACCGCACTACCAAATCTTATTGCATTTTGCAATACTAATATCAATACTACTATAAAAAGCAAACCACAAACGGTTGATGCCGGAAGTATTGAATTATTTCAATATCCGTTTATACATATGACTGGGCACGGAAACGTTCATTTTTCTACTGAAGAAGCTGAAAACTTAAGGAATTACCTTAATTCTGGTGGTTTTTTACATATTGACGACAATTACGGTATGGACATCTACGTCAGAAAAGAATTAAGAAAAATATTTCCAAACCAAGAGTTAACCGAACTACCTGCTAAACATAAAATATTCAATATTGCATTCAAATTCCCTAAAGGGCTTCCGAAAATCCATGAGCATGACGGGAAGAGACCTCAAGGGTACGGGTATTTCCATAACGGAAGATTAATATGCCTATATACTACAGAATCAGACCTAGGTGACGGATGGGAGAATCAGGAA
>NVVR01000088.1 GCA_002733415.1 Kordia sp.
AATTATTAGACTTACCAAGAATGCAAAATGTTTTAGGGCTGTTTCCTACAGGAATACCTGTTTCAAAATCTAACTCAGTAGCTCTTGGCCAACCAAATTGCCAACTTTCATTATCATCAGAATCATTATCGGATGAGATAAAACAATTAAAGTCATTAATTACTGCGTTATTTGCTTTCATAACGAAGACAAAAGTAAAATCAGAATTTATTAGAAATCCAGTGTTTGACCGTAATTCTTTTGGAACAGTTTCTGAGTTTGAAATTATTTCAGAATCTTTTAAATAAATAGGAGAGTTTACGTTTGATGGAATATAATCCGCTAAATCAGAAGAGTTATAACTTCCATTAACTCTAATACATTCTAAATTATTGTTGTTTCCAGAAATATCCCTCCAATACCTAACTTTTCCAGTAAAAGCAGGTTGTGTGGCATCTACATTATTCTCATCTAAAATATTTGTAGGAGAAGATGAATCCCAGCGCGCATATAAATTTGATATCTGAGTTGGTGGGTCGGACTCTATAATTGCTTGACAAGAGGATTTGTAGGTGTGTGGCCTTAAAGTCGTGGTGCTTCTATTTTGTGAAAAACACATTGTAGAAACTAAAAGAAGGGTAAGTTTTAATGAATTCATAAGTTTCTAGTTTATGGCTTTATTAATCTAAGCGTACAGCTTAATCCTTTTGGCTGGCTGGCTGGTGTAGTGCCGCTTAAAGTTGTGTAAATTGCATCTCCAGTTGTTACTGAAATTGCTCCTCCAACTATCGTAGAAGTATATGTTGCGCCTATTGTTGAAGTTAGGGCTAAATTAGTTTCAATACCATTGGAATCTTTTGCTAACCCGGCTGTAAAGTTATCGCCTGTGGACATGACTCTGTAGGTAACACTTTCAACAATAAACCCGTCATATTCACTAGGAACAATATATACAACATTTCCCTTGAAATTTCCTGAAGGAGGAATAATAATGGGTTCTGATCGTAAAAATTCATTAATTGAAACATAAGCTTCAACATCTAAATGTTCAGGCTTTACTTTTTTGAATACCCCTAATGAATTGCATACTAAAACCTCAGAGGTTTTCGTGGTATTGTTAGCTTGATTTATATTGGCTAACGATTCATATTGAACACCTTCTAAGCGTAAAGGATCAATTGATCCTACTATATGTAGCGTACTTGTAGGAGAGGTTGTACCAATGCCTACTTGAGCAGATAAATTGCAGGTTAATAAAAGAATTGAGTAACGAAAGAATATATTAATAGTCATAAGCATACAATTTTAAATTAATATAAAAAAAGTAGCTTTTATAGGGGGGGGGTAGAGGGTTGATTACTCTACTATAAAGATAGGGTAATTACTAATTAAGTTGCCTAAAATATTGGTGTTTTCGATAAAAACACCATAACCTTCGGTAAAAAGAAGCTTGCTTGAAAATAGTTATAGGTTAGTCTAAAATATCTGCTTTTGATCGAAAATATTTTTTAAGTTTTTTTAAGTAAACCTTTTATATTATTGTAATCAAGATAATATACGATTTTTAAAGAAACATTATGTTGTATTGGTTGCCTGAATAGTTCGTCGGCACTATCCGAGAAGTTGCGTTCCGAAAATTCATCTTGATTAAATATTTTATTACGATATAAAAGTATGGCTTCACTTCCTGGAGCAAAGCGCCAATTGTAGGTTAAATCAATATTCCAGATATTAAAGTTGGTATTATGATCGTTATTTACTGTGTCGTAATTAAAAGGAGTCAAAGTACCGTCAATATTTAAGCTTCCGTATTTATTATCAGAGTAACTTGCGGTTGACCAGAAGTTACGCAAACTGAAGTTTATTGCTTGTTTACTACTGAAGTTATAGCTTGCAGTAATAGAGTTCTCTAAATTTTTAACATCACGTTGGCCTATAATAATGTCATCGCCAACGGTGTTTACATAGCCGGTTTGGTTACTACCTACCCAACGACTGATTGCGTAAATAAGAGAAAAATTATTTGAGAAACGGTATCTAGGTTCAATACGCATGTATAAACCTTTTTGCTCACTGTCGATAAATGTTGAGTAATTTATATTAGATTCTACTGCGAATTTTTTTCTAAAATCAGTAGAAACCCAAATGTTACTTCCTACCATTTTTGGACGTTCCAGGTATCTGTCTTCTGTACGAGGTTCATAAAAGTCTTTTCTTTTACTGCCTCCTCTTATGTGTCCGCCAAAGGCTAACCTTTTAACTGTAGCTGCAAAAAAACCAACACCATAGGAGTTATTTACAAAAACATCAGGTAATAAACGTCTGTTGTGATTGAACCAACCGTTTATACGATATTTATTAAACGTTTTTGTAGGTTCAAAACTTTGATATGAAAGGTCTAAGTTACTATTGTTGTAATTTATTCGTTGGCTAATTCCTAAGTCGTTAATGTCGTAGGTTTTGTTGGCTATTCTATTTGAAATGGAGTAACGAAGGCGACCTTTTGTCCTATCAATATCAAAATTGGTTGAAAAACCTGCTTTATTGTTGTCAATATCATTCACATAGCTCATTACTGCTTTACCGCTATATTTAAAGGATCTTTTTTTATTGTTAATTCCAAATAATAATGCCGAAACATTAGCGTCTCTATAATGACCGTTTCTAGTTACATTAGTGTTTACTAATGATACAGAAGAGCTGTTTTTTAATTGCTGATCTAAAACAAATACATTATAATTAGTAGTTGGCTCAGTAACAACTTTCCTGTGTTCTCTAGTTACTTCATCAACTATTTCAGCTTCTGTTTTTTGAGTGACCGAGTTGAAAAACCCAATACCTAAACCATCTTTAGTTCTACCAGATACTTTTATAGCGTTTAATAATTTTACGCTTTCAGGGTTTTCTAATACTGTTTCATTATCGCCTAAATTATTATAAGCAGTACTAAAAGCAGAAGGTGTATTACCAACTCTTCTCGAATAGAATAAATTTCCTTTGTTGAATAATTCGGTTCCTTCAGTAAAAAATGCTCTGTTTTCAGAAAAGGTTTGTTCAAATGGACCTAAGTTTAAGGTTACATCATCAAATTTTGCTTGTCCAAAATCAGGAATAAGTGTTGCGTCTAGCGTAAAACTGTCACTAATACCGTATTTAATGTCCATACCAGCACTAAAAGTTGTTTCATTACTTCCGTCAAAAAACTCTTGGTTAACAGCAGCGAATGGGTAAAAACTTAACCTGGTAGGTGGGGAGATGTCTTTTATACCAGTTAATAAACCGCTATATTGACTTTCATTCCCAGTACTTTTATCAATATAATTCCAAGAATAACTTGTATTTAAATGTTTTATTTGTCTATAAAATTGTAATCCCCACAATTGTTCTTTTTTCTTAGGAAAACGCAACGCTGAATAAGGAATACGGTATTCTGCATACCAACCCTTATCGTCAAAACTAATTTCTGCTTTGAACACAGTATTCCAACTCCAATCATCACGCCCGTTTTCACTAGTTGCATCAGCAAGTGTTCCTGCAGAAGTGACTAAAAATTTAGTTTCATTTATGCTGTTGTTGTATGTATTGAGAATTACAGCAAAGAAATCAGCTTGGGTGTAAAATTGATCACGTTGGCTAAATTGTCTTAAAATTTTATCTGGTTCATTATCGTACATGTATGCCGCAACATATATAGCTTCATCAGTATAACCGATTTTCACTTTGGTTTTATGAGTGTCTAGTTCAGGAGTTCCATTTTCTGGGTCAAACATGGTAAAGTCCCCTAACTCAGGAAGGGTGTCCCAGATAGCATCATCTAATACACCATCAATTTTTGGTATTTCAGTAATTTTAGTAGTATTGTATTCTTTTTGTTTTATAGAATCTTGTGCATTACTATATAAAAAGGATAGTAAAATTAAAGGAAATACTAGTGACTTCATACTTATTGTGATTGATTCTCATCAGTGGGTTTAATATACTTAGGCCCGTCTCGTTCGAAAAATTATAATGTTAATTTATACCTGGTAGGTTTATTCCGAGTATATTATATTGACAAAATTACAATTATGTGAGGCAGATGGGTCACAAATAAAAGTTAAAACTATTGTTAAAAAAGACGGTGCTATAAAAGAATAAATACCTTAATTAGTTGTTGTCCGATTAAAATCATTTATAGCTATTATAATCTTAGGTATTTAACGGGTTATTCTCTTTTTTTAACGAGAACTTATTTTTTGAAAAACATAAAACACAACTATCATCGTTAATTATTAACGAACTGTTCGGTATCTATTTATGTACGGGTCTTTGTTCCTTTTTCTAATAGCGAAGCGGTCTTTATTCTTTATCGAACATTAATGGTTTTAATTATAGAAATTAGATTAATTTAGTGCCCTGAATTTATAAGAATAAATTTTATCATGGGATACAAGCATTTTGATCAATACGACGAGGAAACTACCGCTGAAATAAAAGCTAGATATAGTGAAATAATTAAAGAGGTAGGAGAGGATGTAACTCGTGAAGGATTATTAAAAACTCCTGAGCGTGCTTCAAAAGCAATGCAGTTTTTAACGCAAGGGTATGACCTTGATGCTGCAGAAATTTTAAAAAGCGCTATGTTCAAAGAAGATTATAATAATATGGTTATTGTAAAGGATATTGAGTTATACTCGCTTTGTGAACATCATATGTTACCGTTTTTCGGAAAAGCACATATTGCTTACATACCTAACGGGCATATTGTAGGCCTAAGTAAGTTACCAAGGATAGTAGATGTTTTTGCACGTAGACTACAAGTGCAAGAACGTTTAACAGATCAAATTTTAAAATGTATAGATGATACTTTAAGCCCAAAAGGAGTAGCGGTAGTTATAGAAGCGTCACATATGTGTATGATGATGCGAGGTGTGCAGAAGCAAAACTCAACTACTACAACTTCTGGTTTTACAGGTGCGTTTAAAAATCAAGAAACTAGAAATGAGTTTTTAAAATTAATAACCTCAGATTTAAGCTAACTCATATTTGTGAGTTTTCGATGGTGATAGTCTGTATATTATTTAGTTTTGTTGTGAAATTACGACTT
>NVVR01000089.1 GCA_002733415.1 Kordia sp.
TTTTTATGTAGTATTCAAAGAAGCAGAAATATTAACAGTTGAAGAAACTGATGTAATTTCTGATAACCTAGTTATTTTCTATAACGGAAGTACTAAAAATATAGAAATTAGTAATCCATCAGAATTTACAGCTAAAAACATTGTTATATACGCTATAACAGGACAAGAGGTTGTAAAAGTTAACAATGTATTTACTGAAGTTAATACAATTGAAATCCCCGTGAATGTTGTTTCAGGAGTATACTTGGTAAGCTTTGATTATAATAATGGCACACAAATAACTAAGAAATTAATCATTAAATAAGTTTTCTATGTTGACAATGAGTTACATCTGTATTGGTTTAAGTTTTTTTTCTTTAGGACTCGTAATACTAATAATAAAAAGGAAAGAAAAAAAGAGAGTGTTGCGTTACTATGGTGTCACAAAGAATAAATAATATTTAAGATTTTACATGTTTTTCGGGTAAATTAACATGTAATTATTTGGGTAAAAAGGTCGGCTGGGGAGCTGACCTTTTAGTTTAATATAAACAGGAGAGTCCTATTGTTGGTAATAAATGAGATTTTAATTACTTGTGATGAGTTATTTGTGAGTTTTTTTTGAGAGTAAATTCTTGTTTCGAATGTATTTTTGCAGTCTACAATACTTAGAAATATAATTTTTCAATAATAGAAGAGGCCATTATAACACTAAGATTTTTTTCATGCTTTAATTTGGGTTTTAAAGTATATTAATTCGGGAGAAAAGGTCAGCTGGGGAGCTGACCTTTTCGTTTTTGTCGAAAAATTTAATGAATAAACATTCTACTATTTTTACACAAGTAAATAGTCGCTTAACGTTTTGTATCCTATGGGTTTTATGGGGTTTTTATTGTGTTTAGCGAAGTGTTAATTTATGTCTTTAAACGTTAATACGCGTCGTTTTATCTAAAATTTTAAAAATTATTTGGGGAATAAAATAAACATGTGTTTATTCGTCAGAATTATTATTAACCCGAGATACAATTACATTATGAACCTGATTAAATCAAACTATATTTATATAGTTGAACAGCCATCGCTGTGTCAAAAAATAAAAACTTCACATTCAATTTTTCACCAAAACACTTTTAATATTCTGTTAAGAATCGAATAAAATCGTTTACAACTTTTATGCATTTGCATATAATTTATATTTAATTTCAGTGGTTTGAAATAAAGGCGCCTATCTATTTATTGATGGTTGTGAACGGATTCCTTTTTCTTTTTTTTAAGATTGTTAATAAATTCAATAAAAAATGAAGAAATTATTATTTATATTTTTATTATTTTTAGGAGTATTGGGCTATTCCCAAACATATACAATGGGTATTGATACTGGTACTCAAAACACTTGTTCTGGTACATTTGTTGATTCAGGAGGATCAGGAAGTGATTATAATGCAAACGAATCGAATACAATTACCTTTTGTTCAACAGTTGGTGGACAAACGATAGAATTAGATTTTTCTAATATAAGTATCGATAATTCTGATACTTTAACCATTTATGATGGTAATTCAACAGGAGCTGCAGTTTTAGCTACTTTTAATAATGGAGCTTGGTTAAATAATATTACTATTACAGGAACTACAGCAAACGTTTCTGGATGCTTAACTGTCGAATTTGTTTCTGATGGTATTTGGGAAGCTGGTGGTTGGGAAGCTACTATTAATTGTGTAGCTCCAATACCCTCACCTTACTTAATGCAAACTGCAAGCGTAAGTACTTGCTCAGGAGTATTTGCAGATTCTGGTTACTTTGGTGATTATGCTGCTAATGAAAATAATGTAATGACTTTTTGTCCAGATACTCCTGGACAAGCTATTGAATTGGACTTTTCCTACTTGAACCTTGATAACACAGATACGTTAACCATTTATGATGGTAATTCTATTGGAGCAACTGTCTTAGCTACTTTTAATAATGGAGCTTGGTTAACTAATATTACTTTAACAGCCACAACAGCAAATGCTTCAGGTTGTCTTACAATTGAGTTTGTTTCTGATGCTACTTGGGAATCAGCTGGTTGGTATGCGACTATCGATTGTGTAGCACCAGTGCCTCCTCCATATTTAATGCAAACGGCAAGTGTAAGTACTTGTTCTGGTGTATTTGCAGATTCTGGTTATTTTGGCGATTATGCTGCCAATGAAAATAATGTAATGACTTTTTGCCCTTCGACTCCTGGTCAAGTAATAGAATTAGATTTTTCTGATATTTCAATTGATAGCACGGATACATTAACCATATACGATGGTAATTCTACAGGAGCAACTGTTTTAGCTACCTTTAGTGGGACTTGGGGATTGAGTAATATTGTTATTGCTGGAACTACAGGAAACGCAACAGGTTGTATAACTGTGGAATTTGTATCCGATGCTACATGGGAAGGAAATGGTTGGTTGGCTGATATTTCTTGTGTTGCACCAGTAACACCTCCTTATTTAATGCAAACGGCTACAATAAATACCTGTACCGGACAATTTGCAGATTCTGGTTATTTTGGTAATTATAGTGATAATGAAAACAGCACTATTACTTTCTGTCCTGATACTCCAGGACAAGCGATGCAATTAGATTTTAGCAGTTTCGCAACTGATAGTGAAGACTATATGGTTGTTTATGATGGTAATGTTGTAGATTATAATACCGTAATAGCTACTTATAATGGATTTAGTGTAACGATGCCGTTTACCATTACAGCAACAACAAATAATACAAGTGGGTGTTTAACCATAACTTTTAATTCTAATAATAATGCTTTTACAGGATCAGGTTGGTTAGCTGATATTAGTTGTGTAACACCTGCAAGTCCAGCTGCATGTCAGGGGTCTGGAAGTGGAGTTTCAACTGCAGGTTGTGCAGCAGTAATTTCAGGAGGATTGGGCTTAGGAAATGTAGACCCGACACCTATTAGTTGTGTAGCAGGATCTACTTGTACGGATATTGAGGCTACCTTTTTAGTTTTGGGAGACACTTCAGACTATAGAGTAGAGTCAATTCCTTATGCACCGCCATACCAGTATGATTGTTTAAAAGTACCAGTAAGTGTAGGTACAGATGATATATGGTCGCCACCAGTAAACTTACCTTTTGATTTTTGTTTTTATGGGAATACCTATAATCAATGCTTAATAGGCTCTAATGGTACCATAACTTTTGATACAACTAATAATACACCTGGAGGATCTGCTGGATATAGCTATGCTAATAGTTTACCAAGTGTTGTAGGTGATTTATTTGAAAATACTATTTATGGAGTCTACCATGATTTAGATCCTTCAATAGGGGGAGAAGTAGGTTATGAATTAATTACCTTAAATACAGGATGTAGAGCATTAGTAGTAGCTTGGCATGATGTTCCAATGTTTTCAAATAATACCCTTTTATATACAGGTATGATGGTGTTATATGAAAATACCAATATCATTGAAGTATATATTGAAGAAAAAAATATTGATGGTACATGGAATGATGGTAATGCCATTGTAGGTGTTCAAAATGTTGGTGCTACACAAGCAGTAGTTCCTGCTAATAGAAACGGATTAGATGCTGATTGGACTACCACTAATGAAGCGTGGCGTTTTGTTCCAGATGGGACCTCTATAACTACTTTGGCTTGGTATGAAGGACCAACCGCTACTGGTGCAGTAATAAGTACAGTACCAATATTAAATGTTTGTCCAACTACAACTACAACGTATACAGCAGAAGTAACCTATACTTTGTGTGATGGTTCTGTGATTACTGATACAGAGTCTACAACTGTGGCTATTGAAAGCTGTGCAACTGATATTGATTTTGATGGTAATAATGACTTTATTGATGCAGCTTCTTTCATGGGAGGGTATGGAGCAGCAACTCAAATGTCTTGGGTGAATTTAGATACGAATTTCGGTATTCCTATGGCAGTTAATGGTAACGGGAATAATGCTGTAGGTGGTTTAAATAGTATAAATTCAACAGGTGTAATATCTGTAGCTGGATCTGTAGCTAATGCCATTAATTGTACCGAGATTAATAATACAAATACAAATCTAACTTTAACCTTAGATCATACAGTACCTGCTGGAACTAATATCACTGTTAGTTTATCTAGAGATACTAATCCAGGAAACGTTACCATTTCTGATGGAGTAACCAATTTAGTTTTTAATGGAGGAACTCGTGATGTAATTAGTCATATTATATTCACAACTGGTCAAGCGACAAACACTTTAACATTTACTAGAAATAATGGGGATATATGGATTGATGGAGTTGACTATAGTTACATTACAGGTGGAGATGGAATGGTAATGGGACAACCTAATAATAAATTATGGATTAATGCCGCTGGAAGTCTTAGCGGAACGGTAGTTACCAATACAGGAACTTTTACGGCAACAACAGTTACAACAATTCCAAAAGATTTATGGGCGCATGTATGTTCTGTTTATGATGGTGCTAATTTGAAACTATATATTAATGGAGTTGAAGAAGTAAGTGTAGCTACTGGAGGGGTTAATTTAGATACAAATACCTATCGTTATGCAATTGGTAAGGATGCTGAATTTGATAATAATTATTTCAGTGGTTTCATTCAAGAGTCTCGTGTATATGATGTTGCTTTAACAGAACTACAATTAAGAGAACAGATTTATCAACCAATTCAGAATAATGGTGGTAATGTTCATGGAAGTATTGTACCTAAAGATATAGATGGCGGATCACTATCATGGAGTAATTTAGTATTGTATTTAGAAATGAACACAGTAGTAGCTGGTATAACCACCGATACTTCTGGATCGGGAGTTTTAGCAACGGTTTATAATGTAGCAACGGTGCAAAACAGAACAGCTCCAATCCCTTATGTAGCAAATGCTTCTGGAACATGGACTACAGAAGGTACATGGGAATATGGTAACGTTTGGGATATAGAAAATTTACCAAATAAAGATTGGGCAATTGTTCAAATAACTAACAATTCAAAA
>NVVR01000090.1 GCA_002733415.1 Kordia sp.
AAAATTGTACTTCAAAAAAACTAGTTATAAAGATATTGTAGAAAAATTTAACTACGCTAATGAAAACACTGCTTTTCAACGAGTTTTCAAATGTAAAAAGTCCGTTTTAGTTTGTTTAAACAGCAGTGTGTTTGAAAGTAATCTCTTAGTATTAAACCAAATTAAATAGGTCGTAGCATAAATAATTAAGGCTGTACTATAGTAAGCTGTGGAAACTTGTAAATCCACAAAACTAATACTCGTTATAATTACTTGTCCAACAAATATTGAAGCAACACACAAACATAGTGGACACCTTTTTTTTATTTGAAAAGCCTGGAGATAAACAGAATATAAAACCACAGGAATGCTGAGTATTGAAAGTAGTGTAAAAAAACTGGCTTGAAAACCCGAAACAATCAATAGTAATATAGAACCTACAAAGTAAACTATAGAAATATCACTTAATAAAAACAGATTAAATACTTTGCTCATTTTTGAGTTGATGACATAAGAACAGCTCGTGTATTGTTTAGCAGAATTACATATTTTAGAAGTGGATTGATTGTACACTCCTAAATTTTCTTGAACTATAAAATAGCTTAACCAAATACCTGAACTGGTTAATAACGAAAACAATACTGCAGTAATATTAAAGTTTACAATAGAACTCGTAAATGCTATTAAGGTTAAAAGTGTTAATAATGTTATTGGTGAACTTAGCCATGATAGTGATTTGCTAGCGGATGAAGTGTTTTTTTCTATGGCTATTAATGCACCATTCCAAGATTTTTTAAATTCTTCTATAGATACTGTTTCCTTAGTTCCATCAATATTAAAAAGCTTTATGGAATTCTTTTTTTGTTCAACTTGAACAATACTTGTTTCTAAAACACCTAAAAAGAAATTTGGCAACTGAGCTAAAGCATCTTTAGGTACATTAGCGGCTACATTATCAATATTAAAATAATCCTAAAGTGTCTGTAATGGATTTTACACTAGGATTACTTAATAACTGTAATTTAAAGTCATCTTGATTTAACGCATACCCTTCTTTCTTAAGATAACTTTGTAATATTTTTTCGAGATGATTTTCCTGTTTATCCATATCAAATAGGCTATTAATTTTGCCTCTTTGACACTTAGTTCAAGAATGAAAAGATTCTTACCTTTTTTTTAAATAAAAAATAAAAAATTCCTAATAATAATATTCCTAAGCTGATGATATAGTACCCCAAGTAATATTTTTGCGGTAATTCAATGGTGTTTCTTTTGCCTAAATAGACTAAAGGCGCCCAATAATAAGGCGAACTTTCAGAAAGAGAATTATTTTTAAAATACGTTAATTTGGCATTTCGTAGTGCTTCAGGCTTAGTTTGTTGCTTTTTTAAATTTTTATAAAAATCGATAATGATATTAGCCGTAGCTTTATCATCAACATTCCAAAGAGAGGCTACTATACTTTTCGTTCCTGTTTGAAAAAAACCCCGCGATAAACTCATCACTCCTTCTCCTTCTGCTAATTTCCCATCATTCGTTTTACAAGCACTTAGCACCACTAAATCTGCATTATTTTTAGTTAAATACAACTCTTCTAGCAATAGTTTTTTATCCTGAAAAGCTATCCATGGCGTAATAGAATCATATGCATCAGCATGAGTAGCTAAATGAATGATGCTATGCTTAGGCAGCTCTTTTATAAAATTAGCTTTGCTAGCCTTTTTATTTATAAATATTAAAGAAGTAATGCTGTTGTTTATGGCAGTTACCTCATGAATACTATTAGTTAATGTAGCCAGTTGATAGTTTTCAAAACACTCTGGAGCAAAAGCAACCATAGAAGGCTCCTTCCTTTCTTTTTTTAAATTATTATGTAAAAAAGAGTACGATAATCCATAACTAATCTCTGTCGATTCAATTAAAAAAGTATTGGTTTTATTATTACTCACCAATGCTTCAAAAGGTAAAAAAGATAAATAACCATCAGGAATAACAATGGTTTTTTTATTTTTTATAATAGCTTGTATTTCTTTTGTAGGGAATAATTGCTGATATGTTTTAAAAGCTAATGAATTGTAATCATTAAAATCTTTTTTTGTGTAAAAAGGCTTTGAAAGTTTTCCCCTTATTTGAGATATATTATTTTTTAAATCCTTCATAGATTTAAGTTCAAACAAACAAGACTTCTCTTTTTCTATCAACAAACCGTATCCAAAGTTATCGTGAATTATATATTCTAATACGGCTTCATCTGCCTTGCAATTTTTTTGTGCTTGTTTTAATGTAGCAATTAAACTTGTTTTAAGCTTTAGCGCATTTGGTAATAATTTGCCAATACTATCTTGTAACTTCTCTAACTCTAATTTCTTTTTAAAAAATACATTCTGAATTCCTGAATCGTTATTTTTTTCATTTAAACGCTTTTTTAACACATATACTTCTGTGAGCAATTCTTTTTCCTGTGTTATTATTTCATTTGGTAAATTGGCTTGTGCCTTCATTTTTTGGTAATGCAAATCCTCCAATAGAATTAAAGCTTTATTTTTCTCCATAAAATAAAAGGCCTGCTCTTTATCATTTAAAGCAAAACAGGATTTTACAGCATTGGTATATAATTTATTAGCTTGTTTACGCCAATACAGTTTAGAGTTAAGTTCTGAACTGTTTATTCTTATAAGTTCAATTAATTCTTCAGCCAAAAAATAAATTGATAGAATGTTTTTTAAGTGTTTATTGTCTTTTTTAGTAGAATATTGTTTGTATAATGAGCTTGTATAATCGATTAGGGTTATAAATAAGTTTTCTTTATCATAGCAGTTGTATACTGCCTTTTTATTTACTGAAAGCTTATGAATATCTTCTCCTGTTAATAATTTTACGGTTTTAATATAATATTCATTACTAATTATGAACTCTTTTTTTTGTGCATAACAATACGCTAGATTACCATAATTAAAAAGAATTGACGTTTTATGCTCTCTTGGTATAAATCGTATTGATTCCTTTTGGTAATATATTGCCAAATTTAAATTGGTTGTATTATACAAATTCCCTTTCTTACTAAGGGTTGATGATATTTTTAAAGAATCTTTCTTTTTTAATGCTAGCTCTAATGCTTTATCAAAATAAAAAGATCCTTTTTTTATGTCTAGTGTTTCATCAAAATTATAAGATTCTCCTAAGGCTGTAACTATAATTAAAAGGGTTGAATATTTTAAATTGTTTTTTTTCGATAAAGAATCTGCATATATTAAAAAACTACGTCCTTTTTCTATATTTTCTTTTCCTCCAAGAGCGGTATAGGCTTGCGAAATATTTATTGCATTACTAACCTTGCTTTTGTGATTTTTAGTCTGTTTTAATGCGTTTAAAACGTATTGGTGATACGCAATAGTTTTATGATAATCACCTAATTTTTTATAACATTTTGCTAAAGTTGAATAAATTTTAATAGCATATTTACAGTTGTTATGTAAACTAACAACAGGCTCTTTTAATATTTCAATTGCGTATTTACAATCATTATTTTTATAAAGGTAATAACCTAGTAAAAAATATTTTTCTTTAATAAAACAAATACTGTCCTTAAAATGTTTTTTTGAAAATTTTAAGTCTTTTTGAGCTATGCTTATTGCCTTGGTGTATTCTTTATTTTTATAAAGCCATTTACCGTAATTGGTGAAGTTAAACGTTTTATGCTCTTTTGAAAGATTAGGTTGGCTTAATAAGAAGTCTACGGCAAGTATTTTCTCTTGCTTGGTAGTTGTTTTAGAAGAAAATATGTGTTTTAATGTTTCCTTTTGAGAAAAGGCAAAAAAACAACTAAGTAAAGTGAAATAAAATAAAACTAATTTAATCATTGTATTGGGGGCTCTTAAACACCCCCAATATAATAACTATTAACATACAACACAATCTAATTCTTCATCATGTGATGCAGCTTCGTTTATAGATTTGGGATGTCCCGTTGGCGAATAAATCCATATCTCTGTATCACTTCTGTCCGTAATAATATGAGTAATATTATATTGCTCAGAATAACGATTTCTAATAGTTTCTTTTTCTGATTCCGAAATACGAAAAGAAAATTTAACAGTGGCAGTATTAATTGCAGTATCATTATCTGCAGCATCTAATAACATCTGTATCATTATAGAATTCATAAGAACTTCCCTATTTATAATAGTGTAAGTCACTGGAATACCTTTTGACAGAATCGATAAACCATTCATAGGATTTTCACTATCTATAATAATGTAAGATTCTGGTACAATACTTTTTAACTGAAATCTTTGATCTTTGTCATTACTCGTTAGTTGCGTGTCATCAGTAGAGCAACTAAATAGTACTAACATTACTGTTAGTGTAAATAATTTAATCTTCATAATCGTTGGTTTTTTTATATCTAAACAAAATGCTTAAATTTACCTTCTGTTCAGGTTCTTTATAAATCTTACCCCCAAAAATCTATATTATTTTTTAATGACACAATCTAATTCTAATATTTATTTACAAGCACTTCTGAATAGAGACGAGAAACTCATTCTGAAAATATATAAAGAGATGCTTCCAAAAGTTACTTCATTTGTGAAAAACAATAAAGGAACACAGGAAGATGCACAAGAAGTATTTCAAAAAGTACTTTATCAATTAACCGCAAGAGTTAAAGTCCAAAAATTTGAAATTAACTCATCATTTGAAGCTTATTTATTTACTGCATGTAAAAATTTATGGCGCAGAGAGTTAAATAATCGCCAAAAGGAGGTAAGAAATGATGGGGTCTTTGAACTAGTAAGTGAAGATCAAGATAATAGTGAAGCTATACTTGAACAAGAACGATGGGAATTATTTGAAGAAAAAATAGCATCTTTAACAGAGAACTGTAGA
>NVVR01000091.1 GCA_002733415.1 Kordia sp.
AATCTTTGATTTGGATGAGAATGAATATGTTGAATTGATGAAGTTCTCACGTAAAGTAGCAAAAGGGATTGAAAAAGTAATTGACTGTGAAAGAGTAGGTATGACTGTAATTGGCTTAGAAGTACCTCATGTACACGTACATTTAATTCCGTTAACAACTATGGAAGATGCGCGTTTTATCAACAAACAAAATCTATCCTCTGAAGATTTTAAAAATATTGCAACTCAAATTAGTGAGGTAATCTAAAATTAGATTACCGTTTTTAAGCTAACCTGAATAACAGTTCCATTATCAATTTCCGACGATAGTACGGTTATCCTACCATTATGATAATCTTCAATAATTCGCTTAGAAAGCGATAATCCTAACCCCCAACCACGCTTTTTAGTGGTATGACCAGGTTCAAATATTTTGTGAAATTGTGATTTTACAATTCCTTTTCCTGTATCCTGAACTTGAATATACACCACATCTTCTAGCTGATGTAATTTTACTAACAACTCCCCTTTTCCTTTCATTGCATCTATAGCATTTTTTATTAAGTTTTCAATAGTCCAACTATATAATTGTGAATTTAAATTTACATAGATGTCCTCTTCTTTTGCTTCAAAAGAAAATTGAACAAGTTTTGACGAGCGTAATTGTAAGTACTCAAATGTTTGTTTTGTTTCTGTAACAATATTTTTTCTATCTAATTTTGGTGTAGAGCCTATTTTAGAAAATCGCTCGGTAATCGTTTGTAACCGATCAACATCTTTAGTCATCTCTTGTAATGTATCTTCTGACACGTTTTCCATTTTCAAAATCTCTATCCAACCAATTAAAGATGATAATGGTGTTCCTATTTGATGCGCAGTTTCCTTAGCCATACCTGCCCATAGTTTATTTTGTTCTGCATTTTTTGTTGATTTATAGAAGAAGAACACAACACTTCCAAATAAAAACAATATCAATACTAATGCCAACGGATAGTATTTTAGTTTATTAATTAAGGAAGAGTTTCCGTAATAAATAGTCTGTAACACTTTGCCTTTAAACTTTGCTTCAATAGGAGTGTTTTCTTCTTTAAATCGATTGATTAATTTTTTAACTCTTAAAGAATCTTGATTCGTTAAGTTATTAATATTCTGTAAATCATACTCTCCTTTGTTATTCATTATAATCATAGGAGTCGTATGGTTGCTTTGTAAGATTTCTAAGGACAATTCGTTTATCACCGCATTTAAATCATCATTATTATTTACATCATCAAAAGCATGTGCCCAGATATTCATTTTTATACGCTCTTCTTCTTTAAAATTCTGAAAAAAAGTATAAGTATTCCATAATATTAAGGATACTAATATTGAGGAAATCAAAATACTCACCCAACGAAATAAATTTTTATTTTCAAACATTTACAAAATAGTTTAAGTAACTAAAATAAGGTTTTTTATTAGACCATTTATAGTTATTTTTGATATTCAAAATTAGAACTATGTTATCAATAAATCCAAACGAAATTTCTGTAGCAAAATTGCATGGATATTTATTAGGGAGTATAGCCCCAAGACCTATTGCTTTTGCAAGTACAGTAGATAAGGACGGAAATCCAAATTTAGCACCATTTAGTTTTTTCAATGTATTTAGTGCAAACCCCCCAATTATGGTTTTCTCTCCAGCAAGAAGTGTTAAGGACAACACTACTAAACACACACTGGATAATTGCATTGCTACCAAAGAAGTTGTTATAAACGTGGTTAATTATGATATGGTTCACCAAATGTCATTAGCAAGTACTGCATATGCGCAAGGTGTAAATGAATTTGAAAAAGCTGGTTTCACCATGTTGAAATCAGAAAAAATAGCCCCTTTTCGTGTAGCAGAAAGCCCTGTACAATTTGAATGTATTGTAAAAGAAGTTGTTGCTTTAGGTGATGAAGGAGGTGCTGGAAATATGATTATCTGTGAAGTTGTTAAAGTTCATATTCAAGAAGAAATTTTAGATGATGACGGAAGAATTGATCAACATAAAATTGACTTAGTAGCAAGAGCTGGAGGCAGTTTTTATAGTAGAGCTAAGGAAGGGTTCTTTGAAATCCCTAAGCCAATTGCTAATCTAGGTATTGGTATAGATGCCATACCTAAACACATTAAAAATAGTAAAATACTAACTGGAAATGATTTAGGAATGCTAGGCAATATAGAAGAAATACCTTCTAATAAAGATGTTTTAGCATTTAAAAAACAAACTATGGAGCGTTGTGCTCATATTTTAGATGCAAGCCAAGAAGACATGCATAAAAAAGCACATGACTATCTTGAAAAAGGAGATGTTGCAACCGCATGGAAAATATTGTTGATAAAATAATTACAAATAGTAACTTTTTCAACAATCAAAAGAGGTTAAACTGTTCAATTTTAACTATTTTTGACATTGAAAATATTACATACTAATACACGAATAATGGAAGTACAAGGGAAAATTAAAATGGTAGGAGAAACTCAAACTTTTGGAAGTAATGGGTTTAGAAAGAGAGAAGTAGTATTAACTACTGAGGAACAATACCCACAATCTATTATGATTGAATTTGTTCAAGATAAATGTGATTTATTAAACTCATACCAAGTTGGACAAGATGTTAAAGTTTCTATCAACTTAAGAGGTAGAGAATGGGTTAACCCACAAGGAGAAACTAAATATTTCAACTCTATTCAAGGATGGAGAATTGAAAACTTAATGGCAGCTCAAGGTGGAGCTCCTGGAATGCCTCCAGTTGCACCAGTAGATGCTTTTGAACCTACAACTGATTTAAAAGAACAAGATCACGACGATTTACCTTTCTAAGTCATATTAAAAATTATAATTCATTAAAGCCATTTCGATAAATTTCGAAATGGCTTTTAATTTACATACTACTATCTTTATAAATTATTCGTAATTTTCAGTAGTAAAATTTAGCTCATGAACTTTACCCAAACCATAGAAAATATCTTTAAGCGGGTGCTACCTTCCCCTTTTACTATTGCAGTACTTTTAACATTCCTGACTATTTTTTTGGCTTATTTTTTTACTGAAGCTCCTACTGACAATCATTTTGTTTCCATATTAAAGCATTGGGAAAGTGGAATTTGGAATAGCAAACTATTAGTTTTTGCTTATCAAATGATATTAATATTAGTACTTGGACATGTTTTAGTATTAAGTAAACCAATTGACAAGCTCATCAATAAAATAGTCGTTTTTACAACATCTACGGCATCAGCAGTTGTTTTAGTTAGTTTTACAACAATGTTAGTCGCTTTTTTAAATTGGGGTTTAGGATTAATTTTTGGAGCAATTTTAGCACGTAAAGTTGCAGAATACGCACAACGAAACAACATACCTATCAATTATCCTATAATTGGAGCGGCAGGATATGTAGGATTAATGATATGGCATTCTGGAATGAGTGGTTCTGCTCCATTAGATGCAGCAGGAAATGGAAGAATCAAAGAATTATTAGCAAATACATCTTCTAGTAATCTTACTGAATTGCCAAATGTAATTGCTACAAGTAGCACAATATTTAGTTATTGGAATTTAATACTGTTCGCTACTTTAATAATTGTCATACCATTATTTTTATATTTCATAGCTAAAAAAACTACTCCAACACAATTAAATTTACCCGAATATAAATTCAATACCGAATCAAATGATTTAATTGGAGCTGAAAAACTAGATCACTCCAAAGTACTAGCTTGGATATTTGGGGGGCTGTTATTCACTGTGTTTTGTTTTAAATATGGTGCTGCAGCACTACAATTAAACTTCACATTAAACGCTATTAATTTATTAATGCTAAGTTTATCCTTAATCTTTCATAGTAAATTCAGCAGCTTCTTTAAAGCTTTAGAAGAGGCTATAAAAGGAACTGCTGGTATAGTAATTCAATTTCCTTTATATTTTGGTATTATGGGCATCATGACTGCAACAGGAATGGTTACTCAAATTTCAGATTTCTTTGTATCAATTGCTACAGAAACCACCTTACCCATTTTTACATTTATGAGCGCAGGATTAGTTAACATATTTGTTCCTAGTGGTGGAGGTCAATGGGTAATTCAAGGCCCAATAGTTTTAGAGTCAGCATTAAAATTAGGGGTTCCATTACCAAAAGCTATTATGGCATTAGCCTATGGAGATCAAATAACTAACATGTTACAACCATTTTGGGCATTACCTTTATTAGGGATTACCAAACTAAAAGCTAGAGAAATTCTACCATATACTTTATTATTAATGCTAGTAGGATCAATAGTATACATAATAGGCTTACTAATATTTTAAAACCTATAAATATGTATTTACTATCTGACAAAATAATATTTCCGCATCCATCTGAAGCAGATGCAAATGGCTTAGTAGCTATTGGCGGTGATTTATCACCCGAACGCTTAATACATGCTTACAGTAACGGAATATTCCCTTGGTATAATGAAGGTGAACCTTTATTATGGTGGTCACCAAATCCGAGAATGGTGTTGTTTCCAAAAGAGATACGTGTATCTAAAAGCATGAAAGTTATACTCCGAAAACAACTCTTTCGCATTACATTTAACGAAGCGTTTGAGGCTGTTATTCAACAATGTGCACAAATAAAAAGGGACGATCAGGACGATACTTGGATTACCAATGACATGACTGAAGCATATATTAAATTACACAAACAAGGTCTTGCAACTTCTGTAGAGGTTTGGCAAGATAACAAGCTAGTTGGCGGACTATATGGTATTGATTTAAAAGATAAAAAAGTATTTTGTGGGGAAAGCATGTTTTCAAAAGTTA
>NVVR01000092.1 GCA_002733415.1 Kordia sp.
TTCTTACCGCACAGGATAGTCATAAAAATGAATTAGTGACTTCCTAAAATTTTTATATAAAAAGCTTGTTTTTTGACACAGTACCTATGAATAGTGCGGTGCAGAAAATCCGCGGATTTTCGTGTCGCCACAAGTCATAAGCTTTTTGTTTTGATTTTAATTTTGTTGTTTTATAAAAGCCAAATTAAAAGATTTGGCGGTATTGTAAATATAAACTTACTTCTCGGATTAAAGACCAAAGCCGTATTATTTATAGGTTTTGTTGTACGTTCGTTTTTACCATTTTATAGATTCAGTGTATTCTTTATTTATGTAATCTGTAAAATCCTTAGTTTTAATTAATTTTGAATTATTTACATTTAATTCCCAAACAGATGATTTCTCGCTCCAGGGGTCTGTCAGAATCTCAACAGTTTCTTTGTCTTTTATTCTCAATGAATGGATCCGCTCAAAGGATTCATTCCGATATTTTTTAGTTTCGCTAGGAGTCCAAAGAGTTAAGTGAATTCCACCAATTATTGCCCATTTATTTTCCGAATCAATAATTCCGCAATTTGGGTCTCCATAAAAATTATCTTTGAATAAAATTCTACCACTTGACTTTTCAATAAGATGAGCTAATTCATACTCGAATTCAAGTTTTAATTTTTCTGTTTCGTGAAGAATTTTCATTTTAATTGGATTTCTTTTGAAATGACGTACAACGTTTAGCTATGAATAGTGCGGGGCAGAAAATCCACAGATTTTCGTATCGGCACAAAGCCAAAGCTTTTAAGTTTTGATTTTAGTTTATCGTTTTATAAAAGCCAAATTAAAAGATTTGGCGACTAAGTAAAGATAAAAATACTTCTCGGGTTACACACCAAAAACCGTATTATTTATAGGTGTTGTTGGCACACGTTTTTAATCTACTCTTTTACCGAATATAAAACCAGCAGCTCCAGAAGTTAAAGTTATCAAAAGTGTAGATAAACGCTCCGAGAGCACCTTGTCTTTCCACATTAATATAGAAACAAAGAAAACTATTAGGAAAACAGCAATAATATCTTTGTAATTTTTGTATATAAACCCTTTAAGGTTTATAATTGGGTCTTTGGTGCCCTCTTCTCTTTGGTCAGTTCTATCGTTGTTACTCATAATTCTAATTGCTTTCTATTCCCCAAAAATGGTACAAAGCCAAATTGGCCTTCAAAATAACCTTTTCTTATATCTTTATCAAAACGTGGTTTGAATTCACTTAATGAATAGAGTTTACTAGAACCATCTTTAGTTTTTTCACAAAACCATATTTCATCTTGTCTAAATAAGTCTAAATCTAATAAGTGAGATTCATGGGTAGTAAATATTATTTGCCCTGAATTCGTTGGGGTGGAATCAAGATATAGTTTTAATATTTCTTTAATTAAAATTGGATGAAAACTTGTTTCAATTTCATCAATTATAAAAACCTCTCCTTTATGTATTGTTCTATATATAGCTGGAAGCAATTCAAATAATCGTTGAACACCTTTTGACTCTTCAGCAAATTTAAACTCTATTGGTTCACCTTTCTTATTTTCATGAATTGTCGATATTTTTACAAATCGGAGGTTTCCATTATCTCTATATGAACTATATAAATCCCCATCATGATTAAATTCAATTCCCAAACTATCGGATTCTAACAAATTTGATTCAATGTTATTTGGAAATTCTACTCCTAAACTTTTTATTTCATCAAATGAATAATCAACTAGCTTAAAGTCAATAATTCCAACTTTAGCATTTTTAATTATATTTTTTGAAGACTTTAAAAACTCTTTATCTAATAAAAAAGTTGAAGCAAGACCAGGTAGATTGTCGTCAAGCGAAATAAATTTTAAATGTTTTTTAAACCAATCATGAGGTATATCAAAATCTTCAATATTTTTATTAAAACCAATATTAAAAAATGATTGATTATCATTTAATTCTTCTGCATAAATTTCTTCTCTAAATCGTTCTTTTTGAGTTTTTTTCTTATTTGGAAAAATTGTTAATCTAGTATTATTGTCATCTTTGAATCTTTTAAAAATGATTATATTTTCATTTTCTTCATTTATTTTATAGAGTTCTTCTTTAATAATCAAATTGTTCTTAAACTCAATTAAATATCTAAAACGTATATTTTTATGAAGAAAATCTAACTCCATTTTTGTCGGCATATTCTCACAATTCGACAATTTAAAAACAGGAATCTTGATTTTTTGATTAGCTCT
The DNA here is from genome assembly GCA_002733415.1 of Kordia sp. Taxonomy (GTDB): domain Bacteria; phylum Bacteroidota; class Bacteroidia; order Flavobacteriales; family Flavobacteriaceae. The sequence continues at coordinate 2,238 of NVVR01000092.1, forward strand.
TGTGTTTTCAACCACTACCAATCTTCTTAAGAATTGCAATGCTAACAAAAGATTTGTTTTTCCGGAACCGTTAGCTCCGTAAATAGCCGAGGTTCTTAATACTCCACTGTTATTAAATGGGACAATATGGTTACTATGTCTTTTGTATGAACCTGAAAACATACTAAAAGAAACTTCTTCTTTTATAGACTTGTAATTGGAACAATAAAACTTTAATAGCATGATAATTATTTTCTACAAAGATATTAAAAAAATGACAATGTGAAAATCTCACGTGAAAAATTCACACTAGATTAACATTATGTTTTTTAATGTGTGCCAACGTTTAGCTATGAATAGTACGTGGCAGAAAATCCGCGGATTTTCGTGTCGATACAAGCCATGAGCTTTTATGTTTTGTTTTTAATTTTGTCGATTTAAAAAAGCCAAATTAAAAGATTTGGCGAAACCATAAATATAGACAAACCTTAGGATTAAACACCAAAATCCGTATTATTTATAGGTTTTGTTAGGCAACGTTTTTTAATTAGCAACATAATAGAAAAAATTAGCGCTTATTTCTTCATAGCCCATAATTTCAAATAAGTCATTATTAGTTTCCATCATTCCTTCTGGGTTGTAAAAATAACCATAAGAATTATCAGTAAATCCGTCGATTAAATAATAAATCCCTTTATCAGATTTATAAGCGGTATAGATTTTAAGTTGAGAAAGTAATTTTAGAATGTCTTTTTGTTCTTTAGAAAAATCTTCGTTTGTTAGAATTGAAATTTCATCAGACAAAGGAAACGGGGAGTCTTTAGGAATGATATAATTCCAATAGCTATTATTTTCTTTATAAATATTGTCAATTCGTTGAATGCTCTTTTGATTTAAGAAAACTTTATTTGAAGATTTGACTATGTTCTTGGATAGTTCTTTAAATTTTGCTAGGTTCTTAATTATAAACATTGAATTCTTATTTTTATTAGAGACAGCCTCTTTTAAAAAATCATTAGCTTTATCGGAAGCCTGGTCCTTACTTAAATTATATTTATTTGAAAAACTTCCCCAAATAAAGTTTGGAATTGTACTTGCTGAATGAATAGTATCCATAGCCCATACTTTTCTAGTTTTTATTGGTCTAATATCCCATTTTGAAAATGGTTTACTGAATTCTAAATATTCATCTAAGGTGATTGAGTCAGTCTTAGTCCTTTCCATTAAATACTCAAATATTTTTAAATCGTATTTTTTTGATTTGTATGAGTAATCTTGTCCAAATGTGAAGTTGAAAATAAGTGTGGAAATAATTATTAAATAATTTTTACTCATTCTTTTTATATGTTGCCTAACGTTTAGCTATGAATAGTACGGAGTAGAGAAGTGGTGACTTTTCGTATTGGTACAAGCCATGAGCTTTTTGTTTTGATTTTAGCTTGTCGATTTATAAAAGCCAAACTAAAAGGTTTGGCGACTAAGTAAATATAGACAAACCTTAGGATTAAACACCAAAACCCGTATTATTTTATAGGTGTTGTTGTACATAGTTTTTTATTAGTCAACAACTCCGATAAACTTTAGGTATTCAATTTCTTTATCATAAATTCTAGTCAACTCTTCTTTAGTTAATCCAATGTTATCATTTCCGAGTGCAAATTCTACTAACTTATTAGTATTCAATTCAACATCCGATTCTAATTCATTTTCAGAAATTGTTTCATCAGATATTAATCCAATTTTAGTCATATAACTCTCTTCAATGAGTAGTGCATTTTGTATTAATTCCAGTTTAGGTGCTTTTTCTTTGAGTTTAAGGGCGATAAAACATGATGCTTCATTAAAGTCATATACTTGTTTTCCAGCGTTGTTTTGATTGATAGAACAGATTTCTTTATTCTTACAGCTAAAGAAAGTTAATATAGCTAATAGAAAAAAAATGCATGAAGATTTCATAGTTAGTGTTTTAATCATAATTCCTTAATTGACTCTGCAATTTGTCTACTACCGTCAGTCCAAATTCCATTTCAGTTATATGTTTTCTTAATTTTTTAAAGCTGATAATATGACTGATGTTATAAGCATTAAATAGCCTACCCAATAGAAAGATTGAAAAGCTTTAATCATGCTACTTTGATTATCCGCCAACCAATTGTTTTTCGGGTTTTTTCTAACTACATTTTTAACTAAATTACTGACTGCATATTTATTCCAAATATAAATTGCAAATCCGGCAAGTATTATGAATGTTATTTCTTCTAAGACCTTCATTTTAAATTATGTACAACGTTTAGCTAAACACTGTGCGCGCAAAAGTAAAACAACCTTTGGTTTATGCACTTAGCTAAATATTTTGGTTCGTTTTTATATTGTTTAGTTCAAAA
>NVVR01000043.1 GCA_002733415.1 Kordia sp.
TTCTTACCGCACAGGATAGTCCTAAAAATGAATTAGTGACTTCCTAAAATTTTTATATAAAAAGCTTGTTTTTTGACACAGTACCTATGAATAGTACGGTGCAGAAAATCCGCGGATTTTCATGTCGACACAAGCCATAGGCTTTTGATTTTAATTTTGTCGATTTATAAAAGCCAATTTTAAAATCATGAACACCTTTAAATTAAATAAGAAAGGAGGTGAGTAAATTAAAAGATTTGGTGATTAAGTAAAGATAAAATTACTTCTCAGATTGAGCACTAAAATCCGTATTATTTTAAGGGGTGTTGTTGGCAATAGTTTTTATTTCCTGTTATATTGTGTTTTATATCCAGGATTAGTTTCTGGCCGTAATGCATTTGGGTAAATATAGTCTGTTTTAATATCTACTGATGTCTGCTTAACTAATTTGAATATTTTATAGGGTTTAGTAATTGAATACCAGTTATCATATAATTATGAGACATCACCATCACTCGGAGGTAAAAAAAATACCTCTTCCTGATGTTCGGCATAGCATCTGGAAGTACTGATGATTGGCATCTTTACCTACGTTAGACTACGGAAGAAAAGGTCAGGTCCCTTTTATCATTAGTTAAACGTGCGTGTATACTATAATGCTGAACAGTTTAGATTAATAAATCATAATCTAGTTTCATCATGATTTGACAAAGGTTGAAGGCTTCTGCCATTTGATAGTCGAAACTAACCAATTTTAATTTCCACTCTGTTACGGTTGACGAATTATAATGTGTTGATTAATATTGTTTTGTATCTTGTTGTAGGACTGCTTCGTATAACCAACGATCAGATGGTGGAGCTTGGGTGATTACTAGCATAAACCCAAAAAGCCTGACGCAAGGTCAGGCTTTTCTTTCAATTAAGCGTATTGGTGTTAGTGCTTTGGTTGAGCAGAATCTCCATCAGGAATGACAGTGTAAACTTTAATACCATATGGATTGGCCTCGCTGCTTATTGTGTGCTTCACCTCTGCGTTAGATGGTACAGGTGAAACTGTAGTGATCGAAGTTATACCCTTACCTCCGTCCGTTCCCAAAGAAAAGATCACCTCATTTCCCGCAATGTCAATAAAGCCTACGATGTACATCAAAGGTACAACGGTCAATGTTTTGTAAGAATGACCATGGTACATTACCTCAGTGTCGCTTATTACCTGCATCGTTTCATCTGATGATGATGATGCCTTATATTTCAACGGAGCGCCACAATACCCCTTCAATGGTACCACGTTGAGCAAGGTGTTTCCAGTGAAACCAATGGCATCATATCTGCCCGAAATACTCACTACGGAACCATAATAGCTACCTGCACCTGGGTAGGCCTTTTCGCGTTTTCGCGTGAACGTGACCTTTAAAATATCCGCCGCTGCATTATAAGGATTTGGAATGGTAAGTACCCAGTTCTCTCCACTTTGTATAAAACTCATGGTACTGTCTAAGGTGTAAACTTTGGAGGTTGTGCCATCCAAAGAAACTCCAAAGGTTACGGTATAGTCACGTGTATCGTCTGGTTTGGTTTGGTACTTTCCTTCGATGGAAAGGAAGCCATTGGGGTTATTATCATCGAAAGAAAGACGGTAGAACCCAGCAAACTTAGCTAGATTTTCGCTAGAACTATTTTTCCCAATTGCAGGTATTTTTTCGCGAGATTTTACTGTTCGTATTGAGCGCGGGATAGTAATTTTGGGTGTTTTAAACGTAACGAGATCGTTGCACACCATGCCACCCGTTGCTGAGGTACCCATAACAATGCTGTAAGTTATATCCCCACTTGACGGTCCGAAAGTGAACACATACATGTTAAGGTTGTAGATAAAAGTTTCCACCGCTTCAAGGGTACCTCTATTGCCACCTAGGTTGTCGTAGTTGTATGCTAGTGTGTTGTCCAATCCTATCTTCAGAATCGAATCGCCTTGTCCTTTGTCTTCGTAGTACGTGCCGGCATACATGGCGATCGGAATAGGGTTGTTGTAGTTATTTCCATTGATATGTACGGTCGTACTTGGCCCTCCAATTACAGACAAGTCCGGTTCTATTATTGTGCCCTGAACCGAAGAAGTAATTTCTTTAGTGCTGTCTTCGCGTGTAAACGTAAGAGTAAAGCTCGGTATAACACTTCCTTTACTAGACTTCGCTATTAAGGTAGTGTCTGTCCAAATAATGGATTCGAAGAATTGGTCAGGTCCGGTCAGGTGATACACATTAGAATCAGTACCATGTTTTGAATAGATTAGTGCTACGTGAGGAATTGCCACACCGTTTTTTACCAGTAGGTTAGTATCAATTGTAAGGAAAGAGCCTGTTTCATTGAGAGCATAGTAGCCGTTGAAGGAGATTAATGGCTCGGCTTCTCCGATAGGGTTTGGATAAGGAGTATCGCTCTCTGCAATCTTCAAAAGATCCTTGTGAAGTGCAGTGGTGTTTTTAGCAGACTTAATGACTGTTGGCGTAGGCGAAATTGTTAAATTTGACATGATTAATAAAAATGTTATGCTGCAATAGCAGCTGATTAATAAATTCTTTATCAAATTTCAAAAAATTAACATAAAAGGATAAAAAAAATGTCATAAGGTTTTACATATTTGTCACAAGAGAAGGTAAACTTAGTATAAGAGTATTATAACTACATTTTAAATTGAAACAAAGTATAGGGTTCTAACAAATAAAGTAAAACTAGTTTTACTTTATTGTATATATATCATATTTTTACATTTACAATCACCTTTAATGTGTTTATTGCTATGGAGTTATAAGTAATATGAAGTAAGTTGTTGAATTTTATTTCCTCATCAATAGATTCCTCCCTTTTGATTTCCCATCGGTCAGATATGTGTATTAATGAGTTTTTTATTTTAATTCTGAGTAACGTTTCGCTATGAATAGTACGGTGCAGAAAATCCGTGGATTTTCGTGTCTGCACAAGCCATAAGTTTTTACATTTTGATTTTAGTTTGTTGTTTTAGAAAAGCCAATTTTCAAATCATGAACACTTCAAATTAAAATAAGAAAGGAGGTGAGTAAATTAAAAGATTTGGTGACTATGTAAATATACACTTACGTCTTTAATTATGCGCTAAAATCCGTATTACTTATAGGTTTTGTTGTGCGTTGTTTTTATGTTTATTTTATTTCAATTATGGTTTGAGCTTCTAATGTTAAACTAAATGGTCGTCCTTCACCCCAAATTTCGACAAGCATCCCTTTACTTATTTTTTTGAATTTATTAATGAGTCGAAAATGAGTGTCTTTAGTAATGGTTACAGTCCTTGTTTTTCCAGTTTTTTTGTTTTTAACAATAAAGCTATCCCCTATAATGTTAACTATTATTCCTTGTGCTTGTGAAACTTTTAGTGGCTCATAATCTATAAAATCAATGCTATTTACTTTATATAATTCAAAATAGTCACCATGAAATACTTTATGAGAATCAGCAGGGATTTTCAATATACTTCCTGGTGTTTCTTGAGTGTAATTGATGCCATTAGTTTGTTGTAAGAAATAAACGTCATCATATTTTTTAAACTGATTTTTGGTAAGTAAATAATTGGCTATTCCTTTAGTTCTAAATTCCCAACTACCTAGTATTCTTAGATCTTGTCGGGCGACAATAGCAGTGTTTTTACTGAATATAATCTTGTTTCTTATTTGTTTAAATTCTAGATATGCATCGTTACTAATACTTTGCAACATCGGGCTCTTAAATCCTAGTATTAAAGGAATGCAAATTAATATTGAAAAAATGAAAACTGGAAAAACTAATATCCATTTTGATTTTACGGTATTAAAGAAAATCAAATAGATGCCTACTATTGGAATATAACTCATCATATAGAATCTGCTTGCCCATTCTATTCCAATTAATGGAGATGCTAATAGAAATGCCGATATAAGAAGTCCGAAACCGAATACCTTAACATGTTTATCCATTGTTTTTCTATAAACAATAAATATTATTAAAGCAATAATAGCTAATAGGTTAGGTGCTATAAAATTGATCGGATTCAAGTATCTAGCAATTTCTTGACCGTCAAATATCATTAATAACACGGGGGATTCAAACACTTTAAATGGTAAATAAAGCAATCTATCAAAACGATTAGAATCAAAAATGGCAACTGTTGATAAAATCAAAAATAAGGGTGCAAATAAAATTGTTATGCTTTTGAAATTGACCCTTTGAAAGAGTTTTTTATTGTATCCTAGATATGATAAAAAAATAGTTCCAGTAATAAAGAGTAAAATTGAAGCGCTTCCGAAGTGCGTTAATACACAGGCGAGTAGAACTAAAAACAAATAATAAACATCTCGCCTTTTCGAGTATTTGAGTATTCTGAAAATATAATAGAGATAGAAAAAGATAAGAACTACCGCGACTGCGTTTTTTTGAAAATTATTAGCAAACTTCAGAATTGTTGTGAAATTCAAAACTGAATAACCAACTATTAAGTAGCTCAAAAAGTATACTCTTTTTTTATTTGGTCTAAGTTCTTTTGATAAAAGAAAAACCGGTATTGCAGCCAAAGGAGGAATAAGTATATCTACTAATTTAACAGCAAAAAGTATGCATTCCTCAGAAGTTCCAAGTTGAAGTAATAAAAAAAACTTAGCAATTAATCCTTCGAATATGAAAAGTAAAGGCATATCTGGCAGTCCCAAATGAAAATGTTCCATCATTGATCTCACTTGCAATGGATAATAAGGACCATCAACTCCTGCCAGTACATAGTTTCCTGAAAAATGAAAATTTAAACTAATGGAAGCTACAACTAGCATAATTATTATGACGGGTAACCATGATATTATTTTTGATTTATCAGCCATTTTTTTTGGTTAAAATACTTGTATTTAAACTCCAAAAAGCACGATTTGTTGCGCTAAGTTGTTAAATAGGCCAATTTTTGTTTAAATGACACACAACGTTTCGCTATGAATAGTACAGGGCAGAAAATCCGCGGATTTTCGTGACGGCACAAGCCATAAGCTTTTTTTTTAATTTTGTCGTTTTAAAAAAGCCAATTTTGAAATTATGAACACCTCAAATTAAAATAAGAAAGGAGGTGAGTAAATTAAAAGGTTTGGTGACTATGTAAATATACACAAACCCTCGGGTTATACTCCAAAACCCGTATTATTTTATAGGTGTTGTTATCCGTAGTGCTACGGTTTGTTATACCTTTGATTTTTTTATACTCGCAAAATAATTAACCAATGTTTGCTAAGAATAGATGCCATTTTTATGTTAAATAGCTTAGATAAAATAATTCAGGATGGAGTTGATCGGGGCCTTCTTCAAAAATTTACCTCAAATGAACAACTTGATTCAGCTGATATTTGTATTGATGATTCTAAATATGTAAATTTTGGTTCATGCAGTTATCTTGGACTTGAATATCACTCAGCTTTGAAAGAGGGGGTTAAATCAGCGGTTGATAGATTTGGAACACAATTTTCAACTTCAAGAACCTATTTATCCATAGGGCTTTATGATCAGTTGGAGACTGAATTGGGCAAAATGTTTGAAAAACCGGCACTAGTTTCGGCTAGTACAACGTTAGGGCACCTTGCAGCGCTCCCGGTTATCATTGAAGAAGGAGATGTTGTAATTTTGGATTTTCAAGTACATTCAAGCATTCAGATGACAGCTCAAATTTTAAAGGCTAACAAAATTTCAATTCACCTCATTCCTCATAATGATATGGATAGCCTTGAATTAAAAATAAAGGCACTTAGCGAGAAGGCAAACAGAATATGGTATATGGCTGATGGAGTGTATTCCATGTATGGTGATTTTGCTCCACTCGACAGAGTTGAAAAGTTACTGAATAAATACAAGAAATTCCATTTATACATTGATGACGCTCATGGAATGGGCTGGACAGGAAAAAATGGCATTGGATACGTGAGAAGTCAAATAAAACATCATGATAAAATGGTACTTGTTACTTCTTTAAATAAATCATTCGCAGCCTCAGGAGGTGTGATGATATTTCCAAATGAGGAAATGTTTCGTAAAGTAAAGAATTGTGGAAGTACAATGATTTTTTCTGGGCCAATTCAACCGCCAATGCTAGGGGCTGGGATTGAGTCCGCTAAGCTTCATCAATCACAAGAATTTACTTCTGTTCAGCATGAACTTAGAAAGAAAATTGAGTACACAAATCAGCGCATAAGTGAACTTGAATTACCTCAATATCAAATGACTGAGTCTCCATTGTTTTTTATCCCTGTAGGGCTTCCTCAGATAATCAGAACTATTATTAAAAGGATGAAGAAGCAAGGGTTTTTTCTTAATAGTGCCAGCTATCCTGCGACCCCAATTAAGAAAGGGGGCTTAAGGTTTATGATAAACAATAACCTGAGCATTCAGCAGATCGAATCTATGCTGGTTACTCTAAAGAAAGAGTATGTTTTAGGTTTGCTTTCTGAAGGAAGTTCTCCCGAATATGTAGCCAAGCTATTCAAGCTTGATCCATTTTTAGTGAATCATGGGGTATCCGCTGGAGAGAATGGGACTTCTATGAATTTGCACGCAACTAGTTATTCTACAATTTCTGAAATTGATTCTAAAGAATGGAATTTACTTTTTTCGAAGTTTGGATCAAATGAGCATCAAAATTTGAAGGAATTAGAATTGGTTTTTAAGGGTAATAGTTCTCGGGAGTACAATTGGGATATCAATTATCATGTTATAAGAGATGCAGATGGTCATATTATTTTGGCTTCAGTTTATTCATTAGCACTTATGATGGATGATTTGCTAGCAGACAAAAACATCTCTGAAAAAATCAAAGAGTTAAGAAAGGACAATAGATTTTATTTAACTTCTAAAACGATTATGACAGGTACTCCATTTACCAAAGGAAGGAGTGTTTATATCGACTATACAAACGATGATTGGAAAGAAGCTGTAAAAATGCATGTAGAGTTATTGCAAGACATTGCAGAGGATAAAGAGGTTACTAAAATCATTCTACGAGAGTTTTGTTCTTCTCAGAAAAAGAGGTTAGAATCTCACCTTATGGAGCTTGGGTTGTTAGAATTGGAACTCCCAAGTAATTGTGTGATTGATGATATGTCTTGGAAAGATACGGATGGGCTTCTATCACGACTCTCTCAAAAATATCGTTATTCGTTGCGGAAAGAAATTTTAAATAAGGAAGAGCAATTTGAAGTGAGTTTTGAACGACCAGTTTTAGAAAGTGACCGACAGCATACATTTGAGCTGTATAAAACAGTCCATAATCGTTCAACTGAAATTTCAGTTTTTGAACTTCCTTATTCTCTATTTTTAAAAATGTATGAAGACCCAAGTTATGATTTTATTCACCTGTATATAAAGGATGGTCCAGAGCATCCTGTGGCAGTAATGTTAAGTCAGGTAATTGAGAATGTTTACAACGCTCAACTTGTTGGTTTAGATTATGATTACGTCCGAGAGAATGGAACTTATAAACAAATATTATATCAAACGGTAAAAAGAGCGAAACAACTCGGGTGTTCAAAGGTTGATTTGGCATATACTGCTGAGATGGAAAAAAAGAAAGTTGGAGCTGTTCCAGAAAGCACCTTTGGATTTATTATGGCACTTGAGCATGATTCCTATGCAGAAATGCAACTATTAAAATAAGGGAAAAGGATATTTTAGAGCCCTGTTAATTACGGATAACGTTTAGCTATGAATAGTGCGGGGCAGAAAATCAGCGAATTTTCGTATCGCCACAAGCCATAAGCTTTTCGGTTTTGTTTTTAATTTTGTCGTTTTATAAAACCCAATTTTTAAATCATGAACACCTCTAAATTAAATAAAAATGAGGTGAGTAAATTAAAAGATTTGGCGTTAATTGTAAATATGCACAAGCTATCAATTTTGAACACCGAAATACGTATTATTTATAGATGTTGTTATCAAGCGTTTTACTAGCATTGGTAAATGGAATATTACAAGTAATTGTTTGATCAATTCCCTTATTTTTTTAATTCATTTAATTGGCGTTATCTTTTACGCATCGAACAGACATTCCAGTGCGTTTTGAACAATAATCTCTACTTACGCCTTCTTCATTGTAAGAAAGACTTCTAAACCATGTTTTCGTAGAGCTCCACCAGTAAGTTCTCACACCTTTTACACCCCCATTTGAAAATCTTCCCCTCAAACGAAACCCACCGGGAAGTGCTTCGAAAGCGCCTTCTTCTCTTTTGTTACTATAGTGCATCCACATCGTCATGCTTTTCATTTTAATTCCTGCTTTATCAATACCACCTTGAGTATCTGTTAATTCTGTCCATTCATCATCTGAAGGTATGTGCCATCCCAAAGGCGAAAAGCCTCTTACGTCATTAATAGCGTGCCAATTGTACAGTTTTCCTAGAGTCAATCCATTAATCGGGTTATTCTCATAATAGCACCATGCAGGACTACCCGTATCTCCCGAGATATCCCATTCTTCTTTTGTTTTTGCCTGAGGAATTGGAACTCCATTTCTGAAACTACTAACGTTAATGTTTTCACCCATCCAAATCTGTTCGCCGATTTGAATTATTTTGTAAACATTTCCGTCAACATCGGTAATCTGAGCATTTATTGAAAAGGGCAAGAAAATCAGCATTATAAATGAAAGCCAGATAAATAGATTGTTTTTTTTCATTTTCTTAATGTTTGCCGACTTGGCTAAGAAATCGTAGGGGAGTTTGAAACTCTGGCCTCTCAGTTTTGCACTTAGCCAAACCAAATGGTTTTATGATTGTTTTTCTTTTTTCATTATCAAAATTTTGGTTTGGCGGCTTTTAATTGAAGCTCAAAACTTTCAATTTACCACCAAGAACTCCTATGTTTTTTTAGCCATTGTTAGCAATTTGTTTTTAATATCTATTAAATATTTCTTTCTTACCTTAACAAAAAAACAAAATATTTTTCATTTGGAGAGCATCCACTTCTCTGCAAAGTCATTTCTTAAATCTAAATAACAATACTTACTGTAAAATTTGCATTTACTCGGCCTCAAATATAAAACTTATAACTAGATCTTGTAAAATAGCTATAACAATACAGTGATTTAAATGTCTTTTCAAGCATAATTCAGTTTTTCTATATTTAATCTAAATTAGATTCAAGTGGATTGTTATATTTGCTGCCCAAATTTATTCATTCTATGAAAATTCTATTTATTACAAGTAGTCATAATGGTCTTAGCCAAAGAGCGTGGGCCGAATTATCAGCAAAGGGGCATGTGGTTGAAATTCAGTTAGCGACCTCAAATGAAGCAATGATAAGTGCTGTGTCAGCGTTTAAACCCGACCTTATTCTTGCTCCTTTTTTAAAGAAAGCTATTCCTGATAGCATTTGGAAATCGACAACCTGTTTAATTGTACATCCTGGGATTAAAGGTGATAGAGGACCTTCTTCACTAGACTGGGCTGTTATGTCACAAAAAACAGAATGGGGTGTAACCGTTTTACAAGCAGATGAAGAAATGGATGCTGGAGATATTTGGTCTTCCAATAACTTCGAAATGCGTAGCATTTCCAAAAGTAATCTGTACAGACACGAAGTTACTCAAGCAGCTTTGGTTGGAATTTTAGACGCAGTTGCAAAATTTCAATCTAAAACGTTCTGCCCAGAAAAACTTGATTATACAAAACCTGAGGTGAAAGGAACTTGGAATGATCCAGTAAAAAGAGTAGACAGACGAATCGATTGGAACTTATCAACCGATCAAATAATAACTAAAATAAACGCTGCTGATAGCAATCCTGGAGTACTTGAGGAGGAGATATTACCTTTCCCTTGTTTTATGTTTGGAGCACATAAAGAAGGTAGTCTCAATGGAGACCCTGGATTGATCATAGCAAAGCGTGAAGAAGCTATTTGTATAGCGACTGGAGATGGTGCCATTTGGGTAAGTCATCTCAAAAAAAGAGGAGCAGCCAACTTTAAATTACCAGCAACTACAGTGTTGAATGACAAACTTAGCGATGTGTTATTAGTTCCGCGTGACGTAATGAACGATGATCTGTCTGTGGCAACTTTTAGAGATATTTGGTATGAAGAAAAAGAGAATGTTGGATATCTTCATTTCGATTTTTACAATGGAGCCATGAGTACTAGTCAGTGCCAAAGATTACGTAAAGCTTATTTTAATGCAAAAGCTCGAAATACAGATATTATTGTTCTGATGGGAGGACACGACATATGGTCAAATGGTATACATTTAAATGTTATAGAAAACGCCTTAAATCCTGCAGATGAGTCATGGGACAATATTGTAGCTATAGACGATTTTGTGCGTGATGTAATAACAACAGATTCACATTATATTATTTCAGCGATGCGAGGAAATGCAGGAGCAGGTGGTGTAATTATGGCTCTTGCGGCTGACGATATAATTGCACGAAAAGGAATTATTCTAAATCCACATTATAAGAAAATGGGATTGTTTGGCTCTGAATACTGGACGTATCTTTTACCAAAACGAGTGGGAGATAATAAGGCTAAAGAGCTAATAGAAGATTGTCTTCCACTTGATACTCAAGAGGCTTTAAAAATAGGCTTAATAGATAAGGCCGTTGGAACAAGTTTGAAAGAATTCGAAACAGCATTAGGAAAGCGTATAAACGATATTAAGCGAACCATTGATATGCCTCAATTTAAAATGGCTAAAAAGAAATCGCTAATGACTCAAGAAATGATAAAACCTATAGATGAGTTTAGAAATAGAGAGTTGGGCGAAATGTGGAATAATTTTTATTCCCTATCAAGTAATTATCACTCTTTGAGATATTTCTTTGTCCATAAAATCGAATGTGGACAGCAACCAAAATCAATTAAACTAGATAATTTTAAAGTGTCCGAATACGCTTAGTTAAATTGTAGTAAAGTTCAAAGAAAAAGCTCGTCTTGTGATGGGCTTTTTTTGATCTGTCCCATCCTGAAATAAGTTGACACAAAATTGACATATTATTAAAAGGAGTAATGAATTAAAGGATAGCCGTAGTTATCACATATATCCATAATTGAAGTAAACTAAAAGTCATTGAAATTCTTTTCTAAGGTCGACTTGTTTCGGTTAAGTACTTTCTAATTTCTTCTATGCTTGCTTACGTTTAGCTCGTATTTTTGTTTAGTTGTAAAATACGCTACTAATATATAACTTTATAAATGTAATAAACAAAAATCAAAATAGGAGGGATAGAAGCGTTTAGCTAGATACAATTTTCACTAATTGATATCGGATCATAGAGAAACATCCTTCTGTTTTTTTTCTTAGAACTTGAACAGTAACCTTGGTCCAATATTTATAAGACCGTATTAAAAGCGAGCAAAGGTGACAAAGAGAAAATGATTTTAATAAATAAATTATGGATAATAAAGGAGTGTTAAATCAGTCGTTAGGAATTGATATGAAAGAATCAGGGAATTATCATGGTCAGAGTCGGATAAGTAAAAAAGGGAATAAGCATATAAGAGCCATCCTACATATGCAACAATGACAGCTAATTAGAGTTAACCCAACATTAAAACCCTTTTATGAACGACTAAARCCAAAAAAAGCAAAKSCTATTGTAGCTTTAGTAGCTGTTCAAAGAAAATTRTTGGTTTTAATGTATAGTTTATGGAAAAGTAACAGTTATTACGATGSAGAATTTGAAATAAAAAAAGCGGCAAGAAAAGAAGTTCTTACCGCACAGGATAGTCCTAAAAATGAATTAGTGACTTCCTATAATTTTTATATAAAAAGCTTGTTTTTTGACACAGTACCTATGAATAGTACGGGGCAGAAAATCCACAGATTTTCGTATCGACACAAGCCATAAGCTTTTTGTTTTGTTTTTACTTTTGTCGTTTTATAAAAGCCAAATTAAAAGTTTTGGCGATTGAGTAAATATACACTTACGTCTGGAATTAAATACCAAAAAACGTATTATTTATAGGTTTTGTTAGCTGTAGTTTTTATATATAACGTCCAGTTTTTGTCGGCTTTAAATCCGTGCTCAGGTTCAGCTACTTTTTTTATTTCAATTCCTTCCTTTAAGTTGTCAGAGTATAAATCCGATTGTTTAGATTTAAGATATTCAGTTTGATTGTCTGATATTCCGTTATTCCAAGCAATTGATTCGCAAACGATGCATTCATTTTTTCTCACAGCAATAATTCCACAAACTCCACAAGCTTTCAAAGATTTCATGAATAACTTCACGTATTCATAGTCGAAATTTGAATAGTTTTCGGGTATGTTTTGAATCAATTCATACCATCCAATATTGTCATTATTTAAAGTTTTAATCTTTCGTTTTGTATTAAGAATAAGTTGAGTGTTGTCTGAGGAAAACCTTACGTCATTAATATCATTCCAATAAAATATTTGGCGTTTCCAAGTAAAGGGTTTATGAATAGAGAAACCGTTTTTAATTAATTCAATATCAGTCAAGGGTGATACCAAATTCCTGAAAAATATGTTTCTCATTAAGAATCCTATCATTTTTTTAAATTACAGCTAACGTTTAGCTATGAATAGTACGGGGCAGAAAATCCGCGGATTTTCGTGTCGTCTCAAGCCATAAGCTTTTCGGTTTTGTTTTTATTTTTGTCGTTTTATAAAAGCCAAATTAAAAGATTTGGCGATGATTGTAAATATACATTTACGTCTCGAATTACACACCGAAATCCGTATTATTTATAGGTGTTGTTAGCAGCTTTTTTTTATTTCCACTGCCAATTTAATTCGTCAATAATATTTAAGCCGACCATTTTTAACTCGGTGCGCAATAAGTCTACGTTTTCTATTTCACGTTTTGGGATAATTAATGACATTCCAGTTGATATTTTTAGTATGAAGTGTTTTTGGGTTTCGCTAACTTCATCAATTTCTTTTAGCTTTATTTTCCCTTCACCTATTTTGTCTTCCGAGTAAATGTATTCTTCGGTTATTTTTAATTTCTCAACCTCTCCAAAACGTTTATTGTAATTTTCTTTAACATATTTTGCGTAGTGTTTTTTATGTCTCCAGTTGAAATATTTTGGGTAAAAAAGTCCCCAGATTACAGTAGACAGTCCGAAATAAATGGTCATTGAATAATTGTTCTGTAAATAGAAATAAATCCCAAAAATTAATGAGCCTATTGTTATAAGTAGCCAGCCATTCTTTTTTTTCTTCATTATTCGCTCCGATTTAGACGCGGTAAAAAGTTGGAAGTCTAAAAAGTCATTTTCTTCTATTTTATATTCAATTTCCATATTTTGTTATTGCTGCTAACGTCTAGGCTATGATTAGTGCGGGAATAAAAAAGCAATTAATTCCTGATTAAGCACTTAGCCAAAACTTTTTATTTTGTTTTATCTTTTCATTTTTAAAGCCAAATCAAAAGATTTGGCGGACTTAGTTAAAAGCTCTAAACTTTCGGGTTAAGCACCAAACCCCGTATTAATTATAGCCATTGTTACCTGCTGGCTTTATTTTATCTTGTTTTAAATTCAATTAGATATGGCAATATGGCGATACCGCTTTCAGTTCTAAAATTACTTGTTATCCAAAATTTATAATGTTTTTCTGGCTCTAATTCAACCTCAAGTGTCCATGAAGTTGAATCACTAGACCATTCTCCACTTGCAACTTTAGGAAAAGCAGTTTCTCCCAAGTCTGAATAATCTACTCCTGTATTGTAACCATTAAGCTTTTCGGAAAACTCAATAGTTATTTGTTTTATTTCAGGGTCAACATTTTCAGCTCCATTTTCAAATTGTTGAACTTTGAGAACTTTGGGTCTATTCTCTCTGTCTTCTTTCTTTAACTCCTCAATCGTTTTTGAAAAATAATCAACTCTGTCTATGAAATCATCAATTTCTTTTGGTTTGCTATAATCTAATTCAATTAATTCCTTAATAGCTTGTTGTTTGTTAGGAGATTTATTGTAGTGTTTTTCAGCAATTGCATATCCGACATAGTATCCTAAATCTCTTACGTCAAATTCATTTGGGGAATTACTCCAAAGCCAATCAGGTGTCCTTTCATAAAACATTTCTTTTTCAAATCTTTCTCTTACCGCAAGGGTGTTTTTACCAAATTCAATGGCAGGGACATTTGAAGGAACTTCCATAGCAGTTACTGATACAAATTCTGCTACACCTTCATAAAGCACCATATGAAGCAAATTATTTGGAATAGGATTTTGTTGTGTGTGAACATATTCGTGAACGTTCAATAATACTAATCCGTCAAAAGGGTCAGAGCCAAAAAAAGTTGCTAACCATTCCTTTGTTCCTCCTTTAAACTCTGAAATGTCTGTTTGACTGTTTGCCATTGCCAACTCACTCCCAATAAGTACCAAGCTATCTCGTGTTGTTCCGCTAGTTCGCATACAACCAATTGTAAAATAGATTTTTGCAGGTTTTAAATGTGGATAAACAGCTTCTAACTTATCTATTCCATTATTCAATTCCCTTGTTAATGTTTTTGATTTAAGAGTGTTTGCTCGAATTGACTCAAAGAATTTCGGATAACTATTAATTAGTTCCACGTATTCGCTTGCAGTATAGTTTCGAACTTCCATAATTTTTTCTAAACCAATAGACCCTTTTCGAATGTAGAGTGAATCAATCAATCGGGTTTGGATTAGACTATCTGGTTCTTGTGTAATTAAATCATAGGCTTTCCAAAAGTTGTCAATGTCTTTTGTAATCACATTGCTTTGATTCCTTTTGAGTGTTTGACAAGAAAGTAAAGTTCCTAATAGTAAAAGGATAAAAATTTTATTCATCTAATTTCTTTTTTGTCAGCTTGCAGGTAACGTTTTGGCTATGGTTAGTACGGGAATTAAAAGTAACAAACTTTAAATTTAGCACTTAGCCAAAACTTTTTATTTTGTTTTATCTTTTCATTTTTAAAACCAAATCAAAAGATTTGGTAGACATTATAAAAATACACTAAACTTAGGATTAAATACCAAAAACCCGTATTAATTATAGCCCTTGTTAGGTGCTGGTTTTTCTATCGTATCGCTTTATTTTCATAAATGCTTTGTGTCTGAAACTTTGACTGTGTTCTTTATTTTCAATCAAATATTTTAGTTTATTTTTTAAATCCGAATCTATTTCAGATTCGTTCAGCCATTCAATTCTGAGTTCAGCCCAATAGGTCGAAATTCCAAAACTCAGTCGTATTATTTTATCCACTAATTCCGACAGTCTTAAATCAGGTTTTAAATCAGACGATTTGATTTTTTCGTCCAGATATGAGTCAAATTCGACTCTTTTCATTTCGAGTATTGGTAGAATTCCAATTCCGCCTCCTTCATCCAGTGATTTTAAACCTTCAGCTGAATCCGAGAACCAATTACCGTCTTTATCAACTCCTGTAAAATATCCGCTATTTTTAATGTCAAAAATAGGTGTCCATTCAATATATTTTCCACTTTTGGTTTTTTTCATATCAGTTTTTTGGACTTGCACCTAACGTTTCGCTATGAATAGTACGGGGTAGAAAATCCACGGATTTTCGTGTCGCCACAAGCCATAAGCTTTTCGATTTTGTTTTTATTTTGTCGTTTTAAAAAAGCCAAATTAAAAGGTTTGGCGGAAAAGTAAAGATACACTTACATCCCGAATTACACACCGAAATCCGTATTATTTATAGGTGGTGTTATAGCCAGTTTTTAAGCTAATTTTAAATGATTGCTGATTCCAGTTAATCTATCGTGATATTCAATAGCCCTATTAGTTCGGGTTTTTCCAAATTCCTTTACTAGATTACAAGAAGAGAATTGTTGTGAGTTATGATCATACAACTTTACCCAATTTAAGTGATCTTTTTGTTGAATTTCAGTTCTATTAGGATAAACAACTCTAATTGCTTTATGCTTCATTCTGTATGGTTTTGGAGTTAACCTAGCTCGATAACAGTTTTGTTTGATACATAACCAACGGTATAAATAATCAGAATTAAAATCACTCATTATTTTTTTAGATTCTTTACTTCTAGGATTAAATTCCTTGTTAGTAATAAGAACCCTATATCCTTTAAAAGTCTCGTAAACTCTAAATCCTAATTCAGAATATTTGCCCTTATTGGCAGTTTTTTCTATTCTTTTTAATAGTAGTTCTTTTATGTGGGTGTTTTTTTTAAAAATAATTTCAAAAAGAGTTCTTGAATAATCGTCTATATCTATAAACATTAACCTTTTTGAATTCAAAACCAATGCCCCATATCGATTTCTTGTAACGATATTATCATCATCAATTATTTCAATTATTTCTTCTATAATATCAGCTTCGTAATCCTCATCCTTTTTTAATTCACCATTAATTATTTTTTGAGCTTTTAATAATTTAATCTCAGCATCCTTAATGGCATCATTACTAGAAATGTTTGATCCTCCAAACACTTTAGATGTTTGTTTTGTATTTCCTAAGTATAAATCTTTGGAATGTTCAATCCAATATTTAAATATCCTCATAATTTAGTATTGGCTATAACGTTTAGCTCGTATGTTTGTTTAGTTGTAAAATACGCTACTAATATATAACTTTATAAATGTAATAAACAAAAATCAAAATAGGAGGGATAGAAGCG
>NVVR01000015.1 GCA_002733415.1 Kordia sp.
TAGACCGGTGGGGTCATATAGATGGATTAGTTAACAACGCCGGCACTACCCAATTTTGCCCACATCACGATCTTGAGGGCTTGTCAGCCTTGGATTTTCAAGAAATTTATGCAGTCAATACCATTGGCGCGTTTCAGATGATCCGTGCCGTTGCGCCACATATGGAGGCTGCTGGGAAGGGTGCGGTCGTCAATGTCTCCTCCGTGGCCGGCGTCTACAGTATTGGTTCATCCCTAGCCTATATCGGTTCAAAGGGCGCTTTAAATGCGATTACAATCGCTATGGCACGTGCTCTTGGTCCTGCAATAATAATTAATGCTGTGTGTCCTGGCTATATTGAAAGTGGGTGGCATAGAAAAGCAATTGGCGAAGAGGCAACGGACCGAATGGTTGCTCACATATCCTGACTTAGTTTGGGAGAGTTTATCGGAAACAAATAACGTATATTTTACAAAGCAGTATTTAAAAGCTTTTGAGGTGCATAATGCACATAGTATTCAGTTTTTTTACATTGTAATGTTTAAAGGTAATGAGGCAGTTTCTTTTGCTATTTTACAAGTATTAGAATTCGATTTTGTACAAACAAATTTTGTATCAAACACAAATAAGTTTGTACAAAAAGCAATGGACTATACAAGCTGTCTTTTGAGAAGAAATTACGTAAAAGTAATGATTTGTGGGAGTCCGTTTTTAAGTGGAGAATATGGCTTACTTATAAAAAAGGGTGAGGATAAAAAACTAATACTAGAATGTCTAGTTAAAGGAATACAATCCATATTAAGTGCAAATAAGTATTTGAAACAATGGGTTGATGTTGTTATTTTGAAAGATTATTTTACATCATCATTACCTGTAGTTAATCATTTAAAAACATACAATTACACTTCTATACAGGTAGATGCTAACATGGTGTTAAACTTAAAGCCTGAATGGAATGATTTTGAAGATTATTTAAGTTCATTTAAATCTAAATTCAGAGTTAAAGCAAAAAAGGCATATAAACAAAGTGTAAATTTAGTAACAAAAGATTTAACAACGGAAGAGATTTTAGAACATAAAACTACTTTAGCAGCACTTTATAAGAATGTATTTGAAAAGGCTAACTTTAATTGGGCTATTTTAAATATTGCTACTTATGTTTCTTTAAAAGAAATATTAGGGGATAATTTCATCTTTAAAACATATTTTCTTGAAGATAAATTAGTTGGTTTTATGAGTGGAGTTGTTAGTCAAAATACTTTAGACGCACATTATGTAGGTATTGATTACAGTTTAAATAAAAAGCATGCTATTTACTCTAGAATGCTGTACGATTATGTTAAAATTGGAATAGAAAGGAAGTTGGGTTATATTAATTTCGGAAGAACTGCAGGGGAGATTAAAAGTACTTTGGGGGCAGTTCCGCAAGAACTAATCTGTTATGTAAGACATAAAAAATCTGTGGCTAATTTTTTGTTCAAACCTTTTTTAAGAAAGGTTAGGTCAACTGCATTTGAGCAGCGGTTTCCGTTTAAAGAGAAGAAATAAATAAAGGCTTTACGTGTAGCAAAGCCTTTATTGTATTTTAAAAATAATTTATATCCATGCATTAATAATACCACCCATTATTGCGAATGATACTACCCAGTATCCTGTGATAATCATCATATACTTAAAGGAACGTTGTTCAAATAATCCATTAGTAACAATTACAGGTAATATTACAAATAACCCTAGCATTGTGCCGTGTAATGCTCCGTGTTTGAATGTCATAAAAGGTTCTGCTCCATGAGGATGTTCAGGAGAACCTCCTGAAAACACTAGCACCATAATAAAGAATGATACAAAAAATGCTAATATTACTGATACACTAAAAATTAAGATCATATTGCTATTTTTAGCTCTTTCTTCGGTCATGCCAATTTCTTTCATCCATATTGTACCAAATACTTTTGGGTGATACCATATAAAACCAACTATTAACGTTGAAAGTGCGGCTACTACTAATGCGAGCCAATTAATGTTTTCCATAAGATTTTTTTAAAAGATTAGTTTACCCAAATAAAGGGTTTAATTGAAATCGCTTTTTCAGATAAAAACAGATTCAGTTTTAAAGATAAGTAAATTTTCATGAACCGATATTCTGACTTGTAAATAGGTTAAAAACCGCTGTAAATTTCCGTACCTTTGTGCAAATTTTTCAGACAACTATGATACAATCTATGACAGGTTATGGGAAAAGCGTACTGCAACTTCCTGCCAAAAAAGTTACTATTGAATTAAAATCATTAAATAGTAAAAGCCTTGACATGAATGTCAGAATGCCTTCTTATTATAAAGAAAAGGAACTACCATTAAGGAGATTGATAGCAAAATCAATTGTTCGTGGGAAAATTGATGTATCGTTATTTGTTGAAGTAACTGGTGAAGAAACAACAACAAAAATAAACGAAGCTGTTGTAAGGGAATACATGAAGCAATTACAATTAATTGCGCCTGATACATCTGCAGCAAAATGTTTGGAAATGGCTATGCGTTTACCGGATACTGCTAAGGCAGAACGTGCTGAGATAGATGAAGATGAGTGGGGAATAATTGAAACTCATGTGAAAGAAGCAATAGAAAATATTGTTGGCTACAGAGTAGATGAAGGGAAGGTTTTAGAAACAGAGTTTTTACAACGTAATGATAACATTAGAGGCTTATTGGAAGAGGTAATTGCTGTAGATCCTGAACGTATCGCTGGAGTGAAGGAGCGTTTACAGAAAGGGATTGCTGAATTAAAAGAAAAGGTTGATGAAAACCGTTTTGAGCAAGAATTGGTTTATTATATTGAAAAATATGATATTACAGAGGAAAAAGTACGTTTGAGTAATCATTTAGATTATTTTATTACGTCAATAAACTCAGAAGATTCTAATGGTAAAAAATTAGGATTTATTGCTCAGGAAATGGGTAGAGAAATTAATACTATCGGTTCAAAATCTAACTATGCACCTATGCAAAAATTAGTTGTTCAAATGAAAGATGAACTAGAGAAAATTAAAGAACAATTGTTAAACGTACTGTAATGATTAAAGGGAAGTTAATCGTTTTTTCAGCCCCTTCTGGTTCAGGGAAAACAACAATCGTAAGGCATTTATTAGGGATAGAAAAACTTAATTTAGAATTTTCTATTTCTGCAACTTCTAGAGAAGCTAGAGGAGAAGAAGTAGATGGTAAAGATTATTACTTTTTGTCACTTAAGGAATTCAAAAACAAGATAAAATCTGAAGAGTTCCTAGAATGGGAAGAAGTGTATCGTGATAATTTTTATGGAACATTAAAGTCAGAAGTAGAACGCATTTGGGCTCAAGGAAAGCATGTTATTTTTGATATAGATGTTGTTGGAGGAATAGATATTAAGCGTATTTATCCTGAACGTACGTTGTCTGTTTTTGTAAAGCCACCAAGTATTGAGGAGCTTAAAATTCGGTTAAAAAAACGTTCTACGGAAAGCGAAGATAAAATAAACATGCGTATTGCTAAAGCTTCAATAGAACTAGCTACAGCGCCACAGTTTGATTTTATTATTGAAAATGATGAGTTAGATGTTGCTTTAAAAGAAGCAGAAGAATTAGCGCATAATTTCCTTAAAAAGAGGCTCTAGGTTTTCGAAACTGACCTTGAACTTGAAAACAAACTTTGTGAAATAGTTTTTAAACAATACTAAAATCAATATCCTCGGTACAAGCGCACGAGGTATGAATTAATAATAATAGTTGTAGTTCGAGGAAAACCTCGGGAAATTAAACCCACTGGGTGGGATATAAAATATTTGCCTTGGCGGGCACGCGTATGAAAATAGGACTGTATTTCGGAACATTTAACCCAATTCATGTTGGGCATTTGGCTATAGCAAACCATATGGTAGAGAACGCTGATTTAGATCAAGTCTGGATGGTAGTAACGCCGTTAAGTCCGTTTAAAAAGAAAAGTAGTCTATTAGCAAATCATCATCGATTAGAAATGGTGTATTTGGCTACAGAAAGTTATGATAAACTACAACCTTCTGATATTGAGTTTGGTTTACCTGAACCTAACTATACCGTTTATACCCTTGCAAATTTAGAGGAAAAGTATCCACAACATGAGTTTTCTTTATTAATGGGTGAGGATAATTTAAAAGGCTTTCATAAATGGAAAAACTATGAGGCTATTTTGGATAATTACAATTTGTATGTGTATCCTAGGATTTCTGAAGGAACTGTAGAGTATCAGTTAAAAAATCACCCAAGAATAACAAGAGTTGCTGCGCCAATTATGGAAATATCTTCGACCATGATTCGTAAAAGTATTGTTGCTCAAAAAAATATTAGACCGTTACTAGATATTAAAGTGTGGCAGTTTATTGATGAAATGAATTTTTATAAATAGTTTGTAGTGGTTCGTTCTAATTCTGAATTAAACGTTTAATTTTAATAGAGGCTTTTTGTTGTTTCGACATTTAAGGGAAGTTGAAAATACGTATCTTCCAATTTCATTGATTTTACTTCAATGGCGATACTTTCCATTGTGAACTGCTGGTTGTCTATTATAATTTTCAATGGAAGGGAATTTGATTCTTTCAAATAGTCATACCAATTCCCATATTTATGATTTTTAAATAGTTCAGAGTTCATTGCGAGCTTAGAAGTGAAATAATATTTCTGTATACCACTTTTACATGTTAAGATTATCTCATCGCAATTATACCCAAGAATATCGATAACATTTTTATTTAACGCAATTGTTAGAATTGAGTCATTATTTATTTGGCTATCATTCCATAAAATTGTTTTAGAATTAGAGAACTTACTATATAGCTTATTGTCTTCATTTATGTATAATTGCCATTGATAATAAGTTCCATCGGTCACTGATTTGTAATTATCTTCCTTAATATAGAACTCGTGCTGTGACCCCATCATAGATGTAAACTGCTCGTCCCCCATATTGGGTATTTTGCTTACAAAAGAGTTTTGGTAAGTGATTTTTCCTTCAAAATTTTGAGAAAATGTTGTTAAGGTAGTTAGCACTGTTAGTGCAATTGTCAAGATGTTTTTCATATTTGTTTTTAATGTTATTTGTTGTCTTTTTTAGATACCGATCTCTATTCTGGATTCGAGCTGGTTTGTTTTGATTTTTTTAATAATTTTACAATGACCAGTATGTTTATAGTAATTGACAGTCCAATTAGTATTCCTTTAAAAAAGTCAGGGGGAAGGCCAAATATAGTATCATTATTTAAGTTGTTAATATTGAATGCTCCTAGTATCAGAAGCGTGCTAATTGGAATTAGTGCGATGTAATTATTTTTTTTCATAATGTTTCCTTTTTTTGTTACCTGATACTTTAGAATTATTATTGCAAATATCCCCATAGTTTTTGCGAAAATCAATCGGTAAAAAGTATGATTTCCCTTATACTTACCTAAATCATACAAAAGTATGAGCGATAGTAATTACCTGAATATCAACCTATTATTTTAATCATAGTGAAGGGTTGGAAAGCACGGTCCGGTTGGGACGGAAGTTAAGTATCAATTATCGGCCTATTAAATTAATTAAAGCCACCTTATTGTTAACACTTGTTTTTCTATAAATATTGGAAATATGTGATTTAACCGTGGGCAATGAAATAAACAACTTATCACCTATTTGTTTATAGCTAGCTCCTCTTATGATCAACTCAGTAACTTCAATTTCTCGATTCGTCAGGTTATAGGCAGAAAAGTCTGGTTGTTTTTTGTTATCATTTAATCTAAATACTTCCAATCGTTTAACATCATTATAAATTTTTATTCCAGAAAGAATAATAAATATCACAGGGAGTGTTACTGGGATATTTGAATCTGAAACACTAATCCCCCCTGTTTTTTGAATAAAAAAATCAAAAAGTATCAAGAGAGGTAATGCTACCAAAAATATTATAATTGAAATTTTTTTTCTTTGCTTAATGGGAGCCATAGATTTTGTCTTTCTCACAAAAATCATAGCGTAGGCAATTAAATAACATATAATTATGGAAGATAAAATTCCGAATAAATCCTTAAAATCAAAGAAAAAACTTGATACCCCAAACAGTAAGAGTACAATACTAATACTATATAAAAAAGGCTTGGCAAAACGAGAAATTTTCACTTCTCTTTCAATGATGATGTTCAGTGAAAGACTAATACCTAAAAATATTGATACGGCTATGACAACAAGTAGAAAATAGGGTGTAATACTGTGCCCTGTAATAAGAATAACGGCTTCAGAAACCGTGGCTGTAATAATTAATAAAAGAAAGGATACGGATAACAGGATAGATTCATAATATTCTATTTTTTGCTTGTAACAAATAACTTGTATGAGTATCGCCACTATCCCTAGTGAATAAGCAAGTAGCAATAAAATTAATCCAAAGACCTCCATATTAAATTTATTCTATTTATGAAATTAACTATTACAGTTTATTGAGGTGTCATACACGACACACAACGGTGAGATTAAATGAGTTTCAATGCTGTTTATCGGTTGTTAAACGAAGTTAGTTGTTTTTTTGAGAAAGTCAACAACTTAACTTAAAGTTGGAAATAAAATTATAGTTTCCCAGACTGTTGCAATTCTTTATCGGTGTTTTTATATGAATCTACTAGTATAAGAAACTTTTCGGCTTATACTAATTCGTCAGTCAATCTAAAAAGTCACCCAATACTATTAAAAAGAAGGGAAGTGCTTTCACCACCTCCCTTTTAGTTAAATATTTCTAACGAAATCTAAGAAGACTTTTTTATGCAGTTCAAGATCCATGTTAGGAGAAAGTGCTACACGAGCAATATAATCTTTGTCCCCTTCTTTAGTTGTCCCTTGAGTAGATGTTGCGGGTATCGTCCAATAACACCCTTTTAGCTGTCCATAACTTACGCAGTACTTGCTTTCGTGTGGGATTTCAGTAATCATTAAATTGATTAATTTCAAATTCAACGCTCTTTTATAAGCTTCTCTTTCTTCATCAGTATTCCCTTTAGTAGGGAGGTCTAATGAAAATACAGATGGGGTAAATCCTTGTTTTGCCAATTCCTCTGAAACAAAATTGATTTTTGCTTCAGGTAAAGTTTCGCTAATAAAGCTTACAAATTCACGTGTGTTGGTGTACGCATCATGAATCCGTTGATTCATTGTAGGCAATTGTCTGGCTAATATTTCATATTGAAGATTTGTAGCTTCGTTATCGCAAATGCTCAGGTGTAATTCTATTTTCTCCATCAAAGCTTCAGTCTTTTTATTTCCTACACAGTAACCCGCAGTACACTGTCCGCCACTAGGGAATTTTGATCCACTAGCAAATGAAATGGCCTTAACCGTTGATAGTATTTCATCATCACCTAAAAAGTGAACATTAGGACAAAATGTTTGATCTAAAATAAAAACAGGATCGATAGCGATTTCACCAGTTGCAGTTGTACGTTCCGTACTTAAAACAGCTCTTAATTGGTTGAGGTCTGGAACTTCGACTCTAGGATTTGTTGGAATTTCAGCGATGATGTATGGTATTGCGTCTTCGTTAGCAATTTTAGCTAAAACGATGTCAATACTCTGTACCATATCGTTATCACCATCAACTGGTAAATCCATCACTTCAACATTATCAATACAAGCAGCAACTCGTCTTGCTTGATCATTTGTTCCTCCATAACAGTTTGGAGGCACTACAATTTTGATAGCCTTTCCTTTATGTTTTTCTAATGCATCGTGAATTAGCCCCATTAAAATTGCATATTGAATAGATAATCCACTTGAAGCAACTAGTGGTACTGTGTATGCGCCGGTAATGGTTTTAATTGAATCTAAAACTAATGCTTTGTTTGTCTTGAGGTTGCTTTTGGGAGTAGCAAAGGAAGATTGCTCTGTTAGAAATTGTAATGCAGCCAAAGAATTCGCTGGTGTCATTGCAATAGTCTCTCTTCTTCGTACGTGCTGAATTTCGGAGATATAATTTTCATTTTGTGCACCATTTACTACTAAAACACTTCCAAGTTCAGTATGGACATTGATAAAAAAGTCGATATTTGGTATTAAATCGAAATTATGAATCTCATTTTTTTGTGAAATAAAAATGGTACTTCCGTTAAATTCGGAAACTTTTTCTGTGATGTGAACTTTTTTTAAATCAAATTGATAACCATAAACATTCTTTAGCGCTTCAATATTAAAACAATCTGGTAAATTATCTGTGTAAAGAATTTGAGTGTTCTTGTTATCTAATAGATTTTTTCTTAGCACTGCTAAAACAGGAATCATCTTTGATGAAAAACTAATTACCGCTTCATGTTCTATAGTATTTAAATTACCAATTGCCCATTCTAATATGCTAGATAATGGATGTCCTAATCGAATATAATCGAAAGCAGTAGGTAGTTCACTTAGTGCCGATGATTCAAAATTATTGTCGTTAAATAAATTTTCAAACTGTGCTAAAAATTGAGTTTTAGCCAGTTTTTCATCATAAATATCTAATCGATGTGTTGTTAGGCTCAACCAGTCACTTGGCATGTTTTCTAATACCGCCTTAATATAATTTATCACTTTACTGTCTTTCATAATTCCCATCTTTAGATAGGTCGTAAAGATACATTAATTAGATTTTTATTTAAAGTGTTGCAAGGCGTTTTGTTAGATTGTATTTAAGGCTAAGATAAAATTCAATATTGTTTATTGGTTGTTAAACGAAGTTATTCCATTTCCTTCACTTGATAAGAGTTTACAGGAGTATTATACTAGCCATCTAACCCCTATTATTAATAAACAACAAGCAGCAGGCAACATTAAATCACAAAGTTCTTTTCTTCGGAAAACCATTTTTCAAATAATAATAAGGGATTCATTCGTTTCGTTTTTTTAATGATACAAAACGCTAAGGTAAAATAAGCTTCAATTTTTTTACAGGGTATTAAACGAAGCTAGTTTCTTTTATTATTAAAAAGTTGACATTGACTAAGGGTGAATCTTCCATATTTTATCAGAGGCTTCTAGATATTCTGATAATGCTGCTGAGCCATGCCAAATATATAATTCAGGTTCTAGATATTTCGCGTTTATGGCAGCGTCGGTTTGTAATAATATAGTAGCTTCTTCTAACGTTGGTACATCTAAAATGAAAATTCCTCTATACGTTTTGTCGTTTTCCCTATTGGCCCAGCAATAATTAGTTTTTTATCTTTAACTAACTTTTTGATATTTGTCATGTGACCAGTAAAACAACTGTCTTTTTTAGTTTTGTCATCATTAGTATTATTCCCCGTTTTTAGTATAACTAACACAATTTTTTTCATGCCATAATCATCAGCACCTAATTTAGTAGCTAGGGCTTCGTTATAATTAGGATTATTGTTTTGCCTAAATGATGTATTTATTGTTAGTAAAAAGAGTGCGATGGTATAAATTAGTTTCATAAGGTTTTGTTCTACAGTATTTAAGTACTAAGATAACTTGTTTAAAATTTGCTGCAAATAATTTAACTAAAAGCGTCAGTTCGAGTTTTTTCTGTAAGAAAAAGTATCGAGAACAGCTTTTTAATATCGTAAATCCTATTTTCGATACTAATTTCACTCGAACTGACGGATTTTCTCTATAATCAACGATCTGTTAAGGTAACTTTTTAGTAAAAAGAAAGCCACGTACATGATTGTACGTGACTTTCTTAATAAGTGTTACTAATATAATTAATATGATTTTTATTAATCAGAGACACTCTCTTTAAGAGTTTGCCGCATTTTTTTTACTTCCATTTTTTTAAGCATCCAGTCTGGATAATTTGTAGCGTCTTCAGCATCGTATATTTTCAAATGTTGTGAATCATCAGGTTTTATTAAATCATCCTGTCTACAACCTAAAATTGAAGCTGCGGTTTGTACTCCTGAATATCCAGCTCCTGCAACACCATGCGACACAATACTAGCGCCACACATATATAAGTTTTCTATTTCACTTTTGGATTTATAAGCAAAGGGTCCTATATATCTTAGGCTCTTTTCGGTTCCGTATACATTTCCTTTAGTGGAATTTATGTAATATTTGTTGGTGATAGGAGTTCCTAAATCCTTATGCACTATGTGTGATCGTACTCCTGGAATTACCTTTTCTAAGCTATTTAAGAATTTTTCAATAAGCTGCTCTTTAAATTCTAAGTAAGCGGTAGAGCGCTCTTTTTCTTCATTTTCGAAATCACTAAATACCTCATAATTTATAAAGGTGATTACTTCTAGTGTATGATGTTTTCCATCGAAACTAATAGGGTCTTTCAGAGTTGTACAACTGATAAATAATCCAGAAAATTCATCGCCAGATAAAATGTCTTTTTGCTGCATATCGTTATATACGTCATCAAGGTCTTTGTTTTCCATGTACCAAATATTACCAGAGTCCAAACCTGCGGCTTTTACATCCATATCTACCGTTAAGAATAGCATGATAGAAGTGCATGAATATTTTGTGTTGTTTAATCTTTTTTGAAGCTTCTTACTAAGGTTTTTTTCTCCAATTAAGTGCTGATATGTAATTCCAGGATCAGCATTTGAGATGACTTGTTTTGCGAAAAATTGCTCCCCAGAATCTAGTGCTACACCAATGGCTTTTTTTCTTTTTTTACTATGATCTAACAAAATACGTTTTACCGATGCGCTTGTTTTTACAATACCATCATGTGCTTTTATTTTATTAGTCATTGCTTTTATTAAAGCTCCTCCACCACCCATTGGGTAAAACCCTCCAGAGGAGTAGTGATCCATTATGGCTGCATGCATTATAAAACTAGCTTTTGAAGGTGGTAAACCATGATCACCAAACTGGATGCCTAAAATTCGTTTTAACAACGGATCCTTAATGTACCAATTCATGACACGTTTCAAAGTGAAGGGGGAGTATTTTCCCATATGTTTTGTACGAAATGGTATTGTAATCTGTTGCCAGAAACCTCTAATTTTTGGGATTAATTTAAGTTGGTCTCCAACATTTTTTACAATTGTAAGGTATTTTCTGATGTTCTTTTCTTCTTCGGGAAAACGTTCAGCCAGCGCTGTTATAAAGTCATTGTAATTTGCTGGGTAATCGAAACGTTCTTCACCAAGCCAACAATGCTCAAAAGCTTTAGTGTTCATCCTGTAAAAAGCAATATCATTCGCGATACCCAGGCCGGTATATAACTCGTTTGTAGATTGTCCTTTTTCAAGTAACCCTACATAATGTACTCCAGGTGTAAATCGATGACCATTTAAATAAAAACTATGACACCATCCTCCAGGCACATCATGTTGTTCTAACACCAATACTTTCTGGCCTTCACGAGCAAGACATATAGCAGCGGATAATCCACCAGCTCCAGAACCTATAATTATAGTGTCGTAATGAGTTGGTTTTATAGACGTGTTTTTTGAGTTTTCTTTAGAGTTGGTCATGTATGTATTTGCTAATTGAGATCGGCAAACAAGATAGCTTTTTAAGGCTAAAAAGATATATAATGGTAAGACTTTATCAATTAAATGAGGTAATCCTTTAAATTTTTGAAATAACAAAAAGGAAGTTACGTATATGGCGGTACGCAACTTCCTTAATAACTCAACTAAAAACTAATCTTTACCCACCAGTGGGTTTTATTATTTTATCATTTTTTTCTTTTGCTAGATTCCACATGGAAATCTTTTAAAACAGTTTTTGTTCTTTTCTTATCGACTATTTTTCCTTCAGTAGTTTTTAAGTACTGTATAAAATGTCTTCCTACAAAACGATAAGCAGTTCCTGAAGTAGGGTGGTATAATTCTATTTCACCATCAGTGATAATACTTAACTCAAAATATTCATCAGCAAAGTAGTCGTAATCAAGAGTCAATGCTTTCACATAATTAGTATCTGTAAAATTTGAAACATTGTACAAACCGCTATAATCCCAATATAAGTTACTAATTGGTGTTCCTGTTTCATCTTGTGAACTTCTGAATTCATCATTATTCCCCCCAGCTAAAAACTGCACGAAATTTTCGGCATCAAATTCTGTTGGTGAACCACCATTAGTTGCTACTTTTTCCCAAGATTCATATTCTTGTAAGAAGTAATGAATGTTGTCGTAAAACACTAAGTCATAATCAAAATTATTTTTACTATATCCGTATAAAAAATAAGATGTATTTGATGGTCTGTGGTACAGTTCAATTTTGTTTACGTTTATATGAAATACTTCTAGTTTCCAATACCCGTTGAGGTCATGGCTTACTTCTACAATGTTATCATAGGTGTTATAATATCCAACATCAATACCAAATCCGTTACCGGTATTACCAATTCCTACCAAATTATTGTTGGCATATAAAGTCCCGTTTCTAAAAGAAATCGTAAAAGCTTTTTGTAAAAAAGGAACTTCACCGTTACCTATAGTTTCATTAATATCAACATACCATAAGTCATAAGAATCTAATGACTGATGTACGGTTACAGGAGTGTAATGATTAGGTTCTTCAATAATATCTACATGACACGATGTTAGAAGTATACTGAAAGTGAATAATCCGATAAGTAGTTTTAAATAGTTCATAGTATTTATTTTATACAGAAGTAAAATCAACTTTTATGCCAAAAGTAAAAATGAGTACGTAAACTCATGCTTTAATGAAAAGTCACAAATACACGAGTATTATTAAAAAGCAAGACGAATTTTCAAAAAACGAAAGGTTTTTCTATTTATTAAATAGTATGATTTTTATGGTTTAATTGGTGTATTCGTAGTAGAAACATAGCGATTGAGTTAAAACAAAACAGAAGTCTTCCTTTGTGAAAAGGAACATGAGCTTGTGGTTTTATAGTAGCTTTTAATGCTTATTTTTTTCGTATTTTTGCAAATTCATTCCCGTGAAAGGGATTTGATTTTAAGCAATCGAATTATAAAATATGAGTCAGAAAAAATACGCAGTTATCGGTGGAGGAAGTTGGGCAACAGCAATTGTAAAAATGTTGTGCGAAAACTGCTCGGAAATTGCTTGGTATATGCGTAGTGAATCGGCTATTGAACATTTGCTTGCGGAGCATCATAATCCTAATTATTTAAGTTCTGTAGAGTTTAACATCGATAAATTGCAATTAAGCTCTGATATTAATGAAGTTATTGCTCAAGCTGATGTAGTCATATTTGCAATTCCTTCTGCTTTTTTACATACAGAATTACAAAGTTTGACCGTTTCTTTAGTCGGTAAAATTATATTTTCAGCTATTAAAGGGATTGTGCCTGAAAGCAGTTTGATTGTTGGAGAACACTTTCATAAAGAATACAATATTCCATTTGAAAACATAGGGGTAATTACTGGGCCATGTCACGCAGAGGAAGTGGCTTTGGAGCGATTATCTTATTTAACAATAGCAAGCGCAAGTGAGGCTAATGCCACTTTGGTTGCTAATGCTTTATCAAGCTGGTATATCAAGTGCAAGATATCCGATGATATTATTGGTACGGAGTATGCGGCAATGCTGAAGAATATTTATGCCATTGCTGCTGGGATTGCTCATGGATTAGGATATGGGGATAATTTCCAAAGTGTATTAATGAGTAATGGTATTCGAGAAATGAAACGTTTTATTAAAAAGCGACATAAAATGAAGCGTAATATTAATGACTCGGCTTATTTAGGAGATTTATTAGTAACGGGATATTCAGTTTTTAGTAGAAATAGGATGTTTGGGAATATGATAGGGAAAGGCTATACGGTTAAATCTGCACAAATGGAAATGAGCATGATTGCAGAAG
The DNA here is from genome assembly GCA_002733415.1 of Kordia sp. Taxonomy (GTDB): domain Bacteria; phylum Bacteroidota; class Bacteroidia; order Flavobacteriales; family Flavobacteriaceae. The sequence goes on from NVVR01000015.1 coordinate 13,771, forward strand.
GCTATTATGCTACAAAAAGTGCGCATAAATTAAATTTGTCAAGTAAAAAAATAGCCAGAACTCCAATTATAGATGCTGTTCACGCTATTCTTTATGAAGGAAAAAATCCTAAGAAAATATTTAAAAAACTAACCGATAAGTTGGATTAAATGAGTTGTTGCTTAGGTTTATTTTTATAGATCAGACCTAGTAATGATCCTACAAGTACCATAATTGCGATGGTAGGTTTTGGACCGAAGATTAGTAAACCTATTAATAAACCGAGTATTCCTCCAATAGCACTTGCTATAAATCGCCCACTATTTTTATTGTTTTTTATTGTGTAAATCATAGCAACAGAAAGTGTCATTCGTAAGGCTGCTCCAACTATCGTAATTTCTACAATATCTCTCCAAAAATATGCTGCTATAAAAGCTCCAATAACGGTAATAACTGTAGCATAGCGTAAAGAGTTTATTTTATGCTCTTTTTTGGTGTTAAATATACTGTGAGAAGCCACAGCAAAAATAGAAGTGTCGGCAGTACTCATTAGTCCAGCAAAAAATAAGACTAATAATAATGGTATCCAAGAAGGGTTTAGGAAATGTTTCATAGCATATACGAACACTGTATCAGGATCAAGCGTAGGGATTTGTTGAAATACATATAAACCAATAAGTAATAGTATTAAGGATATAAAAAGCACAGGAATTATCGCCATTCCCAATCCAAATGTTAAGGCTTTTTCGTTTTTAGCGGAATAACATAACTGATACCTATCAGCCATCCCAAAAACAGATAACCCTCCGTATAAAGTTAGTCCTATAACACTACCAAGGGTAACTTTTTTAGGTGTCGAATTATAAATTATATTGGTTAAATCAGGAATGTTTATAATACCGGAAATTACAATGATTAAAAAAACAATAATAATTAAAGCTTGGATGATATCAGTAATAATAACGGCTTTATAGCCTGAAATTAGTACGTAAACAAGTACCACGCCTGTAGTGATAAGTAGCGCAATTTCATAAGAGAAGATATCAAAAAAAGCGATAATTTTAGCACCTCCTGCAAGCGATAATACAACCCAGAAAAACTGAACTACAATTGTAGTCAGATTGGTTACTAAGGCGGTATTTTTGTCTTTTGTAACAAATGATGGTAGATCTCCTTGGGTATAAAATTGACCTTTTAATGAGAGTTGCTTAATTTTTGGTGCAGCCCAAAATGCAAAGATTAAATATCCGATAACAGAGCCGATAGACATAGCAAAGAGTCCCCATCCAAATGTGTATGCATAACCTGTATACGTTATCAGGGTACTCACTCCAATGGCTCCTGCGAATTTTGAAAATAAAATTGCTAATCCATTTCGATCTCTACCACCTATTAAAAAATCTTCAGATGTAGATGTTCTTGAAATATATATGGACACTCCAATAATTAGGAATATATAAGCTAGTAGATAGAAATATAGTTGCAATTGAGTTATATGTTATTTCATTAAAATCCCTTTAGATTCCATGTGTGGAATATCTCTTAGCGCTTTTTTATTAATAGTGTTTTGTCTGAAAATATATTTTTTATCATACAATTTACTTTCTGCAAAATAACTTACGCTAAATTTATTATTCAAAGTAAAAACGTCTTCCATCATCAGTTCAACTTTAGCATATGATTTTTTAGGGACAATAGGCATTGCGTGGCGTATTTTTGAAGTTCGACGGTCAGCATCGTATCCTTCAGTAACCACAAAAACCATTTCTAAATCAGTGTCTAAATCGTTGATGAGATATGCATTCCAATCGTCAAATTCAAATTCAGTATTATATTCTAATACAATTGCAATGTATACACCTTCTGATTTTGGTATTTCGATGTCTTTTTTCATGGGTATGCTTCAGTAGTTTGTAAGGCTGCAAAATTACATAAAAAAACCGACTGATTTTCGTCAGTCGGTTTTTGAATAAATGTTTTTAAATAATAATTTACAAACCTGTACCTATTTTTAATCCTACAAAGAAGGTTCTAGGCAGTCCAGGTCCATAGACATAGTTACTATCACGATTTTTACCTGAATCAAAATCCGTTTGATATTCATCAAAAATATTTTTCACGCCTCCAAACACTTGTAAATCGGCTCCTATTTTCTTTAAGTTAAATATATAGCTCGATTTAATTCCTAATTCCGTAAATGGAGAAGATTTACCGTAAACTCCAATGGTTTCATCAGAATCTGAAGGATCTGAAATAATATGCATTAATTCCATTTTACCTGTGTACACAAGGTTTAATGAAGTATTAAACCTCTTTGTTGGTGTGTAGCTAAAGGTTGCGTATCCGTAATCGTTCGGAGTCCTTAAAAACTCTTTTTTAGGAGCTAAATTGTCAAAGTTATCTACGGCTGTAGTAAACATGCTTGATTGTAAGGTGAATCCTGCTTCTATTTGCACTACTTTATCAAAATTGGCTCTTGCTTCAAAAGTAACACCTTTAACGGTTGCTCCATCGCCATTTTGTTTTTCAAATCGTTCGCCAAATTGATCATCACCAATATGTACTTGTGTGAAAGCGTCTTTTAAATGTGTGTAAAAACCTTCTAAGGTAAAACCTGCAATGAAATGTTCGTTTCCTTTGTCGTAATTAAAAGAGGCACTATAGCTATTTGAGCGTTCTTCTTTCAGGTTTTCAGCTAAAGAAATTCTAGAAACTCCTCCACCTGCAAAAGCAATGTGTAAATCAGTGTCAAAAGCTTGAGGAGCTCTAAATCCTGTTCCCCAAGTAGCTCTAAATTGTGCTTTACCAAAAGGCTTGTATAAAAACGAAAATCTTGGGCTAGCAATTATATTGTCTACTAAATTATGTTTGTCTAAACGTACTCCTGATAGGAAGTTTACTTTCGGGCTAACTTCCCAGTCGCTTTGAAAAAAAGCTGCATAATTTTCTGTAATTTGATCAATAGTATAATTGTTGTAAGCAGGAATATTGTCAAAAACATCATCATAGATGTATTCGGACCCGAATGTAAGTACGTTGTTGCCGCCAATAAATTCTTCTAGCTTATGATTTAATTGCATACCACCTTGCATAGTTAGGTTTACTGAGGTTCCGTATGGTGGGTCAATTAAGTGATTTTCATAGTCGGTTAAACCTGTTTCAGGATTAATATCACCTCCTTTATCAGGTACTATTCCTGTGTAATGCACGCGTTCAGTGTGTTGGGTAGCGCCATAAATAATGAAAGAACTCTTATCTTCATTAAAGTTAATTTGATAATCTACATTACCCATAAACACATCGTGAGTACGTTCTTCTGATTGCAAAGCAAAGTGCGCAGCGCCTTCAACCATTTCACCACCGTAGCGATATTCGTTTAGTTTACTTAAACTCACTTCTAATTTTTGATTCTCAGTTGGTAAAAAGAACAAGTTAGTACCAAAAGATAAGTTTTTAAGTTGTGGTAATTCTGAAAAATTATCACCGTTAGCATCATAAGCACTACGTTGACGATTGTTTAAAAAGAATGTAGCTCCAGTATTTTTGTCTTCACTGATAGCGGTAACATTACCAGTTAGAATATTTTCTGGAGTTCCTTTGAAGTTCTGATGTGTAAACCCAATTTCATAATTATTCTTTCTAGGGATTTTAGTAATTACGTTTACCGTACCACCAATAGCGCTTGATCCATATAATGCAGAGCCACCACCACGAACAACTTCAATACGATCAATCATGTTTGTTGGTATTTGCTCCATACCGTATAGTCCAGTAAGTGGACTAAATATTGGACGTCCATTAATAAGTATTTGCGAATACCCACCCGCTAATCCGTTCATACGTAATTGTGTGTAATTACATGTTTGGCAATTAGTCTCTACACGTAATCCTGTTTGAAATTTTAAGCCTTCTGATAGCGTACATGCTTGTACGTTTTCTAGAGTTTGACTATTGATAACATTTACAATAACTGCAGAATTTGTTCTTTTTTTGTAGGTACGTGTCCCTGTTACTACTACTTGATCTAAGCTAGAAATGTCTTCTTTTAAATCAAAGTTTAAGTTGGTATTATTGTCTAAATCAAAGGTTTTTTCGCTATTTTTATATCCTACAGCTTGAGCAATAATTGTAAATTCTCCGTGTGTAGATTTTAAGTGGTATGCTCCGTTCTCATCACAAGCAGCACCATTTGAAGTTCCTTTTATGGATACCGTAGCAAAGGCAATAGGAGTTCCATCATTGGTAACTATACCCTCTATAGTATAAATAGCATTATGGTCATGTTGTGCAAAACTGATAAGGCTTAAACACATTACCAAGAACACTGTTAATTGTTTTTTCATCTTCATCTAATTTATTTTTCTGCAAAACTAATCAAATTTTTAGACTTACCTAAAAATAAATTAAAATACATCTAAATTTATGTCGTATATTTGTCTAAAAAACAAATTAATGCTTTCTAAGTCAGAGGAAAATTATTTAAAGGCAATATTTCATTTAAGTGTCAAAGCTGAAAAAGGGATAAGTACAAATGCTATAGCACAGCAGTTGGATACTAAGGCTTCATCGGTAACCGATATGGTTAAAAAATTGTCTGAGAAAGAATTGGTGTTGTATGTGAAGTATCAAGGGGTGACACTGACAGATAAAGGGGAGAAGATTGCAGCTAATGTAATTAGAAAACACCGTTTATGGGAAGTGCTATTGGTACAGAAATTCAATTTTAATTGGGATGAAGTACATGAGGTTGCAGAGCAATTAGAGCACATTCATTCTAAAAAGTTGATAGATGAAATGGATGCTTTTTTAGGATTTCCTAAGCATGACCCTCATGGCGATCCTATTCCTGATAAAGATGGAAATATAAATTTTTTAGAAAAATCATTACTTTCAACTATTGACGTTAACATGAAAGCAGTTTGTGTCGGAGTAAAAGATACATCGTCTGATTTTTTACGTTATCTGGATAAGCAAGAAATAGCATTAGGGAAAGAAATTGCAGTACTGGAAAAAGAAGCATTTGATAATTCAATGCTAATTAGGATAGGCACGAATGAATTTACCATTTCACAACAAATAGCTACTAATATTTACGTAAAAAATAAAGAATGAAAAAGTATATAATTGTATTAATAGTGCTGATAGCTTTTTCCTGTAAGAAGGAAGTAAAGGAGGATATAGGAAATAGAAAATTGAAAGTTGTGACAACAACATCTCAAGTAACTGATTTGGTAAAAGAATTAGCAGGAGATAATGTTATTTTAGAAGGTTTAATGGGGGCAGGGGTAGATCCGCACTTATATAAAGCTAGTGAAGGTGATGTGACTAAATTCTATAATGCAGATGCGATTTTTTATAGTGGATTACATTTAGAAGGAAAATTAGAGGATGTATTTGAAAAAATGCGCCATCAAGGAAAAACAACAATTGCAGTTTCGGATGCTATTTCAAAATCTGATTTAATATCGTCAGCCGATTTTGCATCAAGTTATGATCCTCATTTTTGGTTTTCTGTTACACAATGGAAAAAGGTAACTCGATATGTGGCTGATGAATTATCAAAATTAGATGTTAAAAATGCAACAGTGTATGCTGATAATGCTAAAAAATATATTGAAAAACTAACAGCATTAGAAGAAAGGAATGCAGCGCAACTAGAAGTATTGCCGAAAGAAAAGCGAATTTTAGTAACTGCTCATGATGCCTTTGCGTATTTCGGGAAAGCATACAATTTTCAAGTAGTAAGTTTACAAGGGTTATCAACAGCTACAGAAGCTGGGGTTCAGGACGTGCAACGTATTTCTAGTTTTATTATCGAACATAATATCAAGGCTGTTTTTATTGAGAGTTCAGTTCCTGTACGTACGGTAGAGGCACTTCAGGCAGCGGTAAAATCAAAAGGCCATCAAGTTGAAATTGGTGGGACTTTGTATTCGGATGCTTTAGGTAATCCAGATACTATTGAAGGAACTTATATAGGGATGTATGCCTATAATATGAAAACAATTGTTAATGCTTTAAAGTAATGAAAGAGGAAATTGCCGTTGCGATAGACGATTTAACTGTTGCGTATAATTATAAGCCAGTACTTTGGGATATTGATTTAACAATTCCAAAAGGAGTATTGATGGCAATAGTAGGGCCTAATGGAGCGGGTAAGAGTACGCTTATAAAGGCGATATTAGGAATTATAAAACCTATTGCGGGTTCTGTTACTATTTTTGGGAAACCTTATAAAAACCAACGAAAGTTGGTGGCGTATGTGCCTCAAAAAGGAAGTGTTGATTGGGATTTTCCAACGACAGCACTGGATGTGGTATTGATGGGGACTTATGGTGGTTTGGGTTGGATTAAACGACCTGGTAAAACCGAAAAAAAAGCTGCTTTAGAAGCCTTGGAAAAAGTAGGAATGTTGCCTTTTAAAAGCAGGCAGATAAGTCAGCTTTCAGGGGGGCAGCAACAACGTATATTTTTAGCTCGAGCATTGGTGCAAAATGCTGAAATATATTTTATGGACGAACCTTTTCAAGGGGTAGATGCAACTACAGAAAAGGCGATTATTAATATTTTAAAGATCTTACGGAAAGCAGGTAAAACAGTAATTGTAGTTCATCACGATTTACAAACTGTTCCTGAATATTTTGATTGGGTGACGTTCTTGAATGTAAAGAAAATTGCTACTGGTCCTGTGTCAGCTATTTTTAACAACGAGAACCTGATAAAAACCTATGGTATTAACTATCAGGTAAGTGTTTTGGAATAGATTTAAAATTAAGGATAGGACTTTCTAAAATGATTGCAAGTTTGCTAAAATAGTTAAAGAATAAAAACGAACCAATAACAATTTTGACTACTGTCTAACAACTAATGACTATATCGGAATACATAGAACTTTTATTTAACGACTACACCTTACGTACTATTACTTTAGGTACTGCAATTCTTGGTGCTGTATGCGGTATGTTAGGGAGTTTTGCGGTATTGCGAAAACAAAGTCTTTTAGGTGATGCGATTTCACATGCTGCATTACCAGGAATAGCAGTTGCATTTTTAATAACTGGAGCTAAAGATAGTAATACGTTGTTGTTAGGTGCTTTGATTAGCGGACTGTTAGGTGCGTTCTGGATTAAATCAATCATTACGAAAACCCATTTAAAATCGGATACAGCTCTTGGGTTGATTTTGTCGCTTTTTTTTGGAGTAGGAATGTTATTGCTTACATTTATTCAGAAACAACCGAATGCTAATCAAGCAGGGTTGGATAAGTATTTATTTGGTCAAGCAGCTACTTTATTAGAAAAAGATGTTTGGTTTATGGCCATAGTTACAAGTGTGTGTTTGGGGGTGTTGCTATTGTTTTGGAAAGAGTTTAAATTATTATTATTTGATCCTGATTACACAAAAACCTTAGGCTTTAATATAAAATTTTTAGATACATTAATTACTTCTTTCATTGTAGCTGCTATTATTTTGGGATTGCAAACTGTAGGTGTGGTTTTAATGAGCGCGATGTTATTAGCGCCTGCTGCAGCAGCAAGACAGTGGACAAATAGTTTAGCCATAATGGTCGCTTTGGCGGCAACATTTGGAGCTTTTTCGGGTGTAATAGGAACGGGAATAAGTGCGAGTTATCCCAATTTATCTACAGGTCCGGTTATTGTTTTGGTTGCTTCGGTGTTTGTGATAGTGTCCTTTATTTTTTCTCCTGGGAGAGGATTGTTGTTTAAAGAAATTCGATTTAGAAAAAACAGGAATGATTTGAAATTGCACAAAACATTGTCATTTATGTATAACATTGCAAAAAACCATGATGATATTAGTCATCCGCATACGGTTAATATATTAAATAATTTTCAAGGATATACTAAAAAGTCACTTCATAAATTAGAGAAAGAAAACTTAATTGTATTAAGTGGTTCAAATTGGTCATTAACAGAAGAGGGTTTTTTTAAAGCAAAGAACTTGTATAATCAACATATAGAAACAAAATGACCAGTGCGCAAATAGAAATACAATTGATAGCGTGTATAGTAGCTATTGCTTGTGCAATTCCGGGAGTGTTTTTAGTACTTCGAAAAATGGCGTTAATTAGCGATGCGATAAGTCATGCGATATTGCCTGGAATAGTAGTAGGTTTTTTTGTTACGCATGATTTGTCATCTCCGCTATTAATCATATTTGCTGCGTTTACAGGGATACTGACAGTATTTTTGGTAGAGTTTATCCAGAAGACAGGGCTAGTAAAAGAAGATACGGCTATTGGTTTAATATTTCCTGCATTGTTCAGTATTGGAGTTATTTTAATAGCTCAAAATGCCAATGACGTGCATTTGGATATTGATGCGGTATTGCTTGGGGAGTTGGCTTTTGCTCCTTTTGATCGATTGGAGTTGTTTGGTACTGATGTTGGTCCAAAATCATTGTGGGTAATCGGAACAATTTTAATAATAACATTGAGTTTGTTAATTGCCTTTTTTAAAGAGCTGAAAGTGAGTACTTTTGATGCGGGACTTGCATCAGCATTGGGGTTTTCTCCTGTAGTATTGCATTACGGATTAATGACAGTAGCGTCTGTGACAACTGTCGGTGCTTTTGATGCTGTTGGGGCAATATTGGTTGTAGCATTAACTATAGCACCAGCTGCTACAGCTTATTTGCTGACAAAGGATTTAAAGAAAATGCTTTTTCTGTCTGTAGGTTTAGGTGTGTTTTCAGCCATTTCAGGATATTGGTTAGCGCATGGATTAGATGCTTCAATTGCCGGGTCAATCGCTAGTATGTTAGGTGTTGTGTTTTTATCGGTATTTTTATTTGCTCCCTCCACAGGAATGATATCAGTTATGTATAAGCAACAACGACAGAAAATTGAAGTGTTGTTATTGACCTTTTTGTTGCATTTAAAAAATCACAAAGAAAAGAAGGAGCGACATGTTAATCATTTAGGGGAACATATTAATTGGCAGAAGTCTCAAGCGAAATCTGTATTAGAGTTGGCATTGAAAAACAACATGATTATTGTTAATGATGACATTGCATCCTTAACTGAAAAAGGAAATATGTTTACTGAAAATGCAATCAATTATATCACCGATCATAGTGAGGAAGCTATTGAAGAGATGAAAAAAGATTTCTTTTTGTTTAGAGGGTAGCCTTGTTTTCAATTTTTACAGAAGTAATAAAACCTCTTGGTTTTTATTCAACAAAGTTTATAAATTTAAATAATTTATATATGTATATCCCGGTTGGTCTATAGCTTTGGTAGCTAAAAAAAACGGTAACATAATTTTAATTGTCATTTTTTTTTCTATATTTGCTTTTTCAGACTGGTTAGGTTTATCTCTGGTAGTTTGTTAACAACTAATATTGATTAGTTTAAAATTATGTGGTTTGTTCATTTTTTTTTTTTGGACAGCACATTTTTATTATTACACCATATGAAACACAATAAACAAAAAGCGTTTTTTCTAGTATTAGCATTGTTATTTACTGTGCCAGCTTTGTTTGCTGTTCAAGAACTTCCGCCACCATCACCACAAGGACCACCTGGTTTGCTAGTGGACGGAGGGATAGTAGCTTTGTTAGTTGCAGGGTTGTTTTATGGGGTAAAAAAATCTTTCAAGAAAAGATAGTAACTATCTTTTATGTAGTCTAGCTACATATTTACCTATTACATCAAATTCTAAATTTAGGACACTGTCAATTTCAATGTTTTTGAAAATTGTATTTTCATAAGTGTAAGGGATTATTGCTACGCTAAATTGATCTTCTTTTGAGTTTACTACAGTTAAACTAGTTCCGCTTATAGTTATCGAGCCTTTCTCTATAGTAATATTGCCTAAAGAACTATCGTATTGAAATGTAAAAGTCCAACTTCCATTTTCTTCTCTTATAGCAATACATCTTCCGGTCTGATCAACGTGTCCTTGAACTAGATGTCCATCTAGTCTATCGCCAAGTTTCATTCCGCGTTCAAGATTTACAATGTCATTAATTTGTAATAAACTTAAATTGGTTTTTTGAAGTGTTTCTTGAATAGCTGTAACGGTATATTCATCGTCATTTATAGCTACAACAGTTAAACATACTCCATTATGAGCCACACTTTGATCTATTTTCAGTTCTTTTGTAAAGTTGCTTTTTATAGTATAATGAATATTTGTTCCTTCATTTTCTATTGTAATAACTTTTCCTAGAGATTCAATTATGCCTGTAAACATTTTTAATAAAATAATTGGTTACTTTTGTGTTTTCAAAATTACAATAAATTTACTTTTTTTTAGTTGTAAAGTGATAGCTAAAAGAAATCCTTTTTTTATAAGATATAAATATTACCTCATTGTATGAATGTAGATAAGAAAATAAGTATTGGTATTTCTGTAGGAGACTTAAATGGTATTGGAGCGGAAATTATTTTAAAAACATTTGCTGACCCAAGGATGTTTGATTTTTGTACGCCGGTTGTTTTTGCTTCTCATAAATCAATACAGTATTTAAAAAAACATTTAAATCTAACGACTCAAACACAGCGAGTTGATGATTTGGATGGTTTAGTTGATAAAAAACTGAACATTATAAATGTTTGGGACGAGTCGTTTAACTTTGAATTCGGCAAGGAAAGTAAAAAAGCTGGCGAGTTAGCAATAGTATCGCTTAAAGCCGCAACGAAAGCGCTAAAAGAGAAGAAAATTGATGGGCTTTTAACAGCTCCTATTAATAAAGCTAATATTCAGTCAGAAGATTTTTCATTCCCAGGGCATACCGATTATTTAGCACAAGAATTAGATGGAAATGCTTTAATGTTTATGGTTTCAGATGGTTTAAAAGTTGGCTTGCTTACAGATCATGTAGCTGTTAAAGATATCGCAAATGAAATAACGCCTAAGCTGATTAAAGAAAAAATCACTACTATTAGTGAGTCTTTAAAGAAAGATTTCAAAATTAATAAGCCTAAAATTGCAGTTTTAGGTATTAACCCTCATTCGGGTGATAACGGTGTTATTGGTAAGGAAGATGATGAGGTGTTAAGGCCAGCTATCGAAGCGCTGTATAATAATAACATAATGGTTTTTGGTCCTTATGCGGCAGATAGTTTCTTTGGGTCTAATAATTATAAAAATTTTGACGCTATAGTAGCTTCATATCACGATCAAGGGTTAATTCCTTTCAAGACATTAACGTTTGGTAATGGGGTGAATTACACTGCAGGATTGTCAGAGGTGAGAACATCTCCTGATCATGGTACGGCATATGAAATAGCAGGAAAAGGTATAGCAGATGAAAGTTCATTCACAGAGGCATTGTTTGAAGCAATTAAAATTGTTAGAAATAGAGCGGAACATACGGAGCTCACTAAAGACGTTTTGCGAAGAGGTAAAAAGATATAAACAAAAAAATGTTGATATCTAGGGTGGTAGTAAAATAAAAGTTTTATATTTGCAGACTCGAAATAATTTTTTCAAATAATTGATGTATGAAAGAGTTTATTGTCCCATTTGTTGGGTTAAAGGAAGGAAAACATAATTTTGAGTTTAGAGTAACTAAGGCGTTCTTTGATTTTTTTGAATATGACGAATTTAATGATGTAGCAATTACAGCATCATTATTGTTAAATAAAACAGCTACAATGATGGAGCTTGACTTCAGTGTTCAAGGAACTATTAATGTAAATTGTGATTTAACAAACGAGCCATTTGATCAAGCAATAGAAACTGATTTAAGGTTGATAGTGCATTTTGGCGAGGAATTTAATGATGAAAACGAAGAGATTTTAATTTTACCTCATGGTGATTATGAAATTGATATAAAACAATACATTTACGAAATGATTGTTTTAGCAAAACCGTTTAAATTAAGTCATCCAGGAATTGAAGATGGTACACTAGATATTGAAATATTATCTAGTATTGAAAAATATAGTTTAAAAGAGAGTACCGAGGAAGAGTCAGATGATGTTGATCCTCGTTGGAATAAATTAAAGAATCTATTAACAGACAAATAAGAATAAAATGGCACATCCTAAGAGAAAAATCTCCAGAACTAGAAGAGATAAAAGAAGAACTCATTATAAGGCAATTGTACCTCAAATAGCTACTTGTCCAACAACAGGTGAAGCTCACTTATACCATAGAGCTCACTGGTTTGAAGGGAAGTTATATCACAGAGGTCAAGTAGTAATTGACAATTCTGTAGAAGAAGAAGTAGAAGATTAAATATACAATAGCATAGCTATTAAAAAAACTCTCACGAAAGTGAGAGTTTTTTCGTTCTATTAAATGGAGCTTTTAAAGTCATTAACTAAGGGTGATAACTGTGATTTAAATTCACCCAAGTGTTTTAATGTAGGGGCAACTAAAGAATAAAATTAAATAATAGGGTATAAATTTTCATATCTCTTAAAAAGAGGTTATTTTGCACTACTTTTTGAACAAAACAAGGAGAAAACAGTAGTTTTTAAGCCTTTTTTAAACAAAAACAAAACAATGAATAAAATAACTGCAGCAATAACAGCAGTCGGAGCATATGTTCCTGACTTTGTATTAACCAACAAAATATTGGAAACAATGGTTGATACTAATGACGAATGGATTACTTCACGAACAGGTATAAAAGAGAGAAGGTTGCTTAAAAAAGAAGGTGCTGGCACTTCGTATCTTGCTATAAAAGCAGCACAAGATTTAATTAAAAAAACAAATTTAGATCCTAAAGAAATTGACGCCGTAATTGTAGCTACAATTACGCCAGATGTTTTGGTTGCAGCTACAGCTGTTTATGTGGCTAGTGAAATTGGCGCTGAAAATGCTTTTGCATATGATTTAAATGCAGCATGTTCAGGTTTCTTATTTGGTATGACTAACGCTACAGCACTTATTGAGTCAGGACGATTTAAAAAAATACTACTAATAGGTGCTGATAAAATGTCTTCTATTATTGATTATGAAGACCGATCTACTTCAATTATTTTTGGAGATGGTGCAGGTGCGGTATTATTTGAGCCTAATACAGAAGGTTTAGGTTTTATTGATCAATATTTAAGAGGAGACGGTGCTGGTAGAGAAGCCTTGCAAATTAAAGCAGGTGGATCGATTTTACCGCCTTCAGTAGAAACAGTAAAAACTAAAGATCATTTTGTACAGCAAGATGGTAAAATGGTGTTTAAAAATGCAGTTTCAAGAATGGCAGAAGTAAGCGAAGTAATCATGCAACGTAACAATTTAAGTCATGATGATGTAAATTGGTTGGTAGCGCACCAGGCTAATAAACGCATTATCGATGCTACATCAAACAGAATGGGTATAGCAGATGAAAAGGTGCTGATGAATATTCAACGATACGGAAATACAACTTCAGCAACATTACCATTGTTGTTAAGTGATTTCGAAAGTAAATTAAAAAAAGGAGATAATATTGTTTTTGCTGCTTTTGGTGGAGGATTCACATGGGGATCTATCTATTTAAAATGGGCATATAACACTGAACATAAAAACTAATAAACTAAATTTATTATCATGGATTTAAAAGAAATTCAAAACTTAATAAAATTCGTAGCAAAATCTGGTGCTAGCGAAGTAAAGTTAGAAATGAAAGATGTAAAAATCACCATTAAAACTGGTGGTGATGAAGTAGCAACTATCGTTCAGCAAATGCCAATGGCTGCTGCACCAATGATGCAAGTTCCAGTAGCAACTGCTCCTGTGGTTGCGGAAGCTGCAACACCAGTTGTAGCAAGTGATGCCTCTGAGGATTCAAAATATATTACAATAAAGTCTCCAATTATTGGAACAATGTACAGAAAACCATCTCCAGACAAACCTATGTTTGTTGAAGTTGGTCAAACTATTGCTGAAGGGGATGTATTATGTATCATTGAAGCAATGAAATTGTTTAACGAAATTGAATCAGAAGTTTCAGGTACAATCGTTAAAATATTAGTTGATGATTCTTCACCAGTTGAATTTGACCAACCACTATTCTTAGTAGATCCATCTTAATATAAAACCACCAAAAACCAAATCAAAAGAAATTTCGATTTGGTTTTTTTGTGGATAAGTTTATAAGTTTAACGGTTTAAGTGTTTAGGGCTATAAGTACCTAAACTCTCGAGCTACTAAACCAAAAATTCCGATATTTCGGAACTTAAACTAAAATGTATGTTTAAAAAAATATTAATCGCCAATAGAGGTGAGATTGCCTTACGTATTATTAGAACATGTAAGGAAATGGGAATTAAAACTGTAGCGGTATATTCTACTGCAGATGCAGAAAGTCTTCACGTAAAATTTGCTGATGAGGCAGTTTGTATAGGTCCTCCTCCAAGTAATGAGTCTTATTTAAAAATGTCAAATATTATTGCAGCAGCAGAAATAACAAATGCAGATGCAATTCATCCAGGATATGGATTTTTATCAGAAAACGCTAAGTTTTCAAGAATTTGTCATGAGCACGATATTAAATTTATTGGAGCTTCTGGTGATATGATTGATAAAATGGGAGATAAGGCAAATGCTAAAACTACCATGATTGAAGCTGGAGTGCCATGTGTACCTGGAAGTGAGGGAGTTATTGAAACTTTTGAAGACTGTGTAAAAACAGCTAAAGAAACTGGATATCCAGTAATGCTAAAAGCATCCGCTGGTGGTGGAGGTAAAGGGATGCGTGCTGTTTGGAAAGCTGAAGATTTAAGAGATGCTTGGGATTCTGCGCGTCAAGAATCAAGAGCTGCCTTCGGAAATGATGATATGTATATGGAAAAGCTCATTGAAGAGCCAAGACATATAGAGATTCAAATTATCGGAGATTCTACAGGTAAAGCATGTCATTTGTCAGAAAGAGATTGTTCAGTGCAACGTCGTCATCAAAAATTAACGGAAGAAACACCATCTCCGTTTATGACAGATGAATTACGTGAAAAAATGGGTGAAGCTGCTGTTAAAGCATCAGAATATATTAAGTATGAAGGAGCTGGTACCGTTGAGTTTTTAGTAGATAAACATAGAAAATTCTACTTCATGGAAATGAATACGCGTATACAGGTAGAGCACCCAATTACGGAACAAGTTGTTGATTACGATTTAATTCGTGAGCAAATTAGAGTAGCTGCTGGGATTCCAATTTCAGGTAAAAACTACTATCCAAAATTGCATGCAATTGAGTGTAGAATTAATGCTGAAGATCCGTATCATGGATTTAGGCCTTCCCCAGGTAGAATAACTACATTACATGCTCCGGGAGGACATGGAGTGCGTTTAGATACTCATGTGTATGCTGGTTATATGATTCCGCCAAACTATGATTCTATGATTGCTAAATTAATTACCACTGCTCAAACAAGAGAAGAGGCAATTAGTAAAATGAAGCGCGCATTAGATGAGTTTATAATTGAAGGAGTTAAAACAACAATACCTTTTCACAGACAATTAATGGATCATCCTGATTATGTTGCTGGTAATTATACTACAAAATTCATGGAAGATTTTGTAATGGAAAAGAAAGTTAGTACAATATAAGTTTGTTCCCGAGTTATTGGGAACCTTAATCAATACATAAGAAGCCTCTATTTAGTTAGAGGCTTTTTTTTATGGTGCTTCTTTACTTAGTAGATATAAGTTATAAGTACTGCTGCTTTTAAAAGTTTTGGTAATGGCAGAAAATTTGCTTGTTACATAGGAGTAGCCCTATTTTCATACAGTTCAGGGTCGAATCAAAGGTCAAGAAATAAAGTATCGCATAGGGCTAATAAAAAATTAAAAACACTCTATTATATGGCTGCCTTATCAGCCATTCGAGTTTTACCAATTAAAATTCAAAGTATCCATATTAAAGCGGTTTTTGATTTATATTTCGCTTTATAATATATCCGTAACTATCTCGATAGCTATCGGGAATGCTTTTATTTTTAAACTTATCTAAATCAATTTACTTATGAGCATCTTGAAATTTAATTGGTATTAAAGGGGAGTTTCAAGAATATTTTGAAAGAAACCTTAAAGAAGGTGAAAATAAAAAGCTGATCATCAAAAAGATAAGAGCTAAAATTATCAATTGAGTATTTGCGCTTACAAAAGATGATAGAAAACATGAAAAAAATTATAATAGAACCTTATGAAATCCATAAGAATATCGGGGGAGGTTCGAGTCCTTGAAGAGGAGTTAAATCAAGTCTAATAGCAATGTTAGACTTTTTGGTTTTTATCTACCATTTCAGTATAAGATTATCTTATTATACTAAGAACTACAGGTTGTTGTATACGTACAAATAGGATTTGTACTGTATTTCTATTCTCATAAACTTTTGCTAAATTGAAATAAATTCACTATATTATGTAAAGAAGAACTGTTTTTAATAGAAAATAATGGTTTTAGTAAACATAAGCACATAGGTGTTTGTATAATTGAGTGTATTATTGAAAAAAAATTAACCAAGAGCAATCATCGCTATTCTAAAAAATAACAACGATGAGTAACAAAAATAAGAATAATATTTATTGGATAGCCACAGGACTATTAAGTGCATTAATACTCGTGTCGGCAGGGCTTGACCTTTTCTATAACGAATTGGTAAGTGAGGCCTATATTGGTTTTGGATTTCCAACTTATATTATTTACCCATTAGGAGTTATAAAAATTTTGGGTTTAATAGCCATATGGTATAAAAAAGCAAATATGCTGAAAAAGTTAGCTTATGCAGGGTTTTTCTTCAATTTCTTGCTCGCTTTTGGAGCGCATATAGCTGTAAATGATTTAGGTTTTATACCTGCTATAATTGGTATTATACTTTTGGGAATCTCTTATATGTATGATAAAGAAATTATTTCCTCCTAATAGTGCACGACACTTTATGTATATAGATTAGTCCGACATTATAATAATACTATAAAGTCTAACAGCAATGTTAGATTTTTGTGTGTTTATCCCTTTCTTATGTTTTGTCTGGGATTATATAATACTTATGACGTTTTTTAACTAGAACACAACATTTTTAGTTGAAAATGAAAAGATAGTTTTGAAAACACGCAGTTTATCGTTATTTTGTGCAAATCATCCCCTAAACCTGCCAAACTTCCATTGAAAAAATATAGTATTTATATCGCTGTAATAGTCATAGTTGCTTTTTGTAGCGCTATGCTAAATGATCCCTTAGAATCGTTAAATATTAATGAACAACTAAGCACTAAAATACCAATAGAAAAAACTAAAGAAAAACAGCCTGTTTTAGTAGCGCATTTTTCGGAGGAGGAAACACAAAAGGTAAGTAATAAGTTAGATTTATTATTGGAACGCATTAATAAAAGACACGATTTTCATGGCTCATTACTAGTCGCAAAAAACGGAAAAATAATATACAGTAACCAGGTTGGGTATAAAGATTTCAGAAAGAAAGAATTACTAGATGAAAAATCGGCTTTTCAATTGGCTTCAGTAAGTAAACAATTCACTGCAGCAGCAATTATGATATTGCATGAAAGGAATCAAATTAAACTTACAGATACCGTAAACATCTATTTTCCTGGGTTTCCTTATGAAGATGTTACTATTAAAAATCTGTTAAATCATACTGGAGGCTTGCCAAAATATTTCTGGGTAGCGGAACATAAATGGCAACATAAAAACGCTCCCACCAATAGTGATATGATGGCCTTGCTAGAATCAAGCAAGGTGCAAAGATTTTATAGACCAGGACGTAATTTTGATTATTCAAATACAGGCTATTTAGTATTGGCTTCTATTGTCGAAAAAGTTTCTGGAACATCTTTTAATGCTTTTGTGAAACAAAATATTTTTGATCCCTTAGAAATGAATGATTCGTATGTATATAGTTTTGAAAATGATACTATTGCTGCTAATCAATTAGATGGATATCGATTGCACAAAGGTTGGAGGCATCTAAAAATAAATAGTACAATAAACGATGCAGTTGTAGGGGATAAAAACGTCTATTCTACTGCTGAAGATTTATTTAAATGGACCATTGGATTGAATAGTGAAAAACTGTTCTCTAAAGAATCTTTAGCACTGATGTATACTAAAGGAGAAACTGTTTATGGTAAAAAAATACCGTACGGATTTGGGTTTAGAATTAAAAACGATGAAGAAAACAAAATTTACCATCATGGTAAATGGAATGGGTTTAGAACAGGACTTACGCAATACATGGAAGACGATTTGCTGGTTATTGTTTTAGAACATACCAGTTACGAAGGAATTGCAGCTTTAAATAAAAGAGTAAAGAAAATTGTTGAAAAAAATTTCAGTATTTAAAAACGAATTCATGCAATATTGCCTCAAGTATAAGTAGAAAAACAACATGCCAGTACAGAACATACCAGAGCTATATTTAGAAAAGCCTATTGATAACACAGATTTGTTTATTTATGATTTTAAAATGACCGAAGATGTTGTTAAAACAAAGGTTAATTTAAATATGCACATGTTCAGTTTTTTGCAAGAAGGAAAAAAACAAGTTCATTTTTCCGATGTTACAGTTGCTGTTAATAATGAGCAATCCTTATTATTAAAAAAGGGAAACTGTCTCTGGACAGAGTTGTTAGATAACGAATCGGTTTATTTCTGCAAGCTCTTATTTTTTTCTGATAAACGACTAAAAGAGTTTTTGGAAAAACACGCTACCCAAGTTCAATTTAATAATGAAGGCCCATATTTTGTGATACAGAATGATTCTTTTATTACGGGGTATTTAAATTCACTAACTACTATAAATGCTGCTCCTTCTGTTTTTATGGAAAGTTTGCTTTCTGTTAAGTTTGAAGAGTTGTTATTATATCTAATTAGTAAATACGGAGTTGTTTTTGAATCTTATTTATACTCGTTAATTGCAGAGAAAACTTCAGCGTTTCAAAAAACAATTGAGAAGAATACATACACAAGTCTTACGCTAGAAGAAATTTCTTTTTTATGCAATATGAGTTTATCTACATTCAAGCGTCATTTTATGAATGAGTACAATATTTCCCCTGGAAAATGGTTACGCGATAAACGGCTAGTAAAAGCAAAAGAATTATTAGCCGAAGGGAATTTGAAATCATCAGACATTTACTTGGAGTTGGGGTATAATAACTTATCAAATTTCAGTACTGCTTTCAAGAATAAATTTGGAGTGAGCCCAAAGGGTGTATAGGCTTTAGACTTAAGTTTTCTCGTGTATAAAATAGCGATAAATAAAAATGAACTGTTTTCATAAGTAATTGACCTTTTTTAGTAACTTAGTGTGGCTATTCTGCTGGTATCTTTGCAGTGTTAAAAATAAACTAAAACATATATATATATATTATGAATATTACATTAGCACAAGCAGAAAAAATGATAGCAGTAGCAAAAGAAAAATCTACCGCTATAGATACAAAAATGAATATCGCAATTGTTGATGCAGGAGCAAATTTAGTTGCATTCGCACGTATGGACGGAGCATGGTTAGGATCGTTAGATATTTCTATTAAAAAGGCAAAAACAGCACGGTTTTTTGATATGAATACAGGGATAATCGGAGAGTTATCTCAACCAGGTCAACCATTATTCAACATTGAGCATTCTAATAACGGACTAATTACATTTCCTGGAGGAGTACCAGTAAAGGATGCTAATGGTAACGTAATTGGAGCTATTGGAGTAAGTGGGAGTTCCGTAGAGAACGATCATACTGTTGCTGAAGCAGGAGCTTTAGCAGTCTAAAAAGAAAAATGAATATATTCTAAGAGGTTGCTTGAGTTTTAAGTAACCTCTTTTTTTGTGTAATTAGTACAATAATATTTGGATTAATAGGTCAAATAAAACAACGTAAAAATGGAGAATAAGAACAAAAAAAATATTTAGCAGAGTTTATAGGAATATTTGCACTGGTGTTTTGCGGTACATGAGCAGTAATAGTTGACCAACAAACAAATGGAAGCATGGGATTAAAAGGGATTGCTCTTGTTTTTGGAATTGTTATCACGGCGATGATTTCTATTTTCGGTAAAATATCCGGGACACACATAAATACTGCCGTGATTATTAGTTTAGCGTTCGGGAAATCTATTTCAAAAAAAGACCCAATATATTACGTTTTCTTCCAAATATTAGGAGCAATAATAGCAAGTGTATTGCTTCAGTTTATGTTTAAAGAAAATAAATTATTAGGAGTTACATTTCCTTCGGAGGATATTGCTCAATCATTACTAATTGAGTTTGTATTAACATTCTTTTTAATGCTTACAATTTTAGGAGTTACACCTCAAAAAAATAAAGAAATAACTTCTTTATCTAGAATTGTCATAGGACAACTGTAATCGCTTCTATATTATTTTTCGGACCAATTTCTGGTGGTTCTTTAAATCCTGCAAGAAGTATTGCTCCTGCTATTGTTTCAGGAAATATAACATTGATTTATATAATTGCGCCAACATTTGGGGCAATTGGAGCGATGTTGCTTTGGAATAAAGTCATAAAATAGAAGTAGCTTTTTTTTGTTTTTAGTAGTTTCCTTATATTGTTGTGATTTATAAATAGCAACCATGTCAGGAGAAAAAAATATAGCAGCATTAATTAAAGGAATGACCCCAAAGTTAAACTCAGGTGAATATGTGTTTTGTACCGTACCTGATATAAGTAATATTAACAGAACAGATACCATTTTCGAGTTTAAAGAAGCTGAAGGAGTTACAGTAGTTATGGAACGCAATAAAGCAGACGCTTTAAAGTTGAAATATGAATATGTAGCTTCGTGGATTACCTTACAAATTCATTCCTCTTTGGAAGCAGTGGGTTTAACAGCAGTGATTGCTACAGAATTGGCAAAACACGACATCAGTTGTAATGTAATTGCTGGTTATTATCACGATCATATTTTTGTAGCTAAAAAAGAAGCTGATACTGCAATTCAGGTTCTTGTTGGTTTATCGAAAAGTTAACAACAATTTCCGGTAAATCAATGACTTTTTGGAAAGGTTTTACGAGAAAAATTGAATAAATTCGCGCAGTAGATAAAGTGTGAGAATACCTTTATTATCTGAATACTTAAGAAATGATTAATCAGAAGTTAAAGAGTACCTTAAAAGCTGTTTAAATTCCTAATAATGAATGATTTATTAAATATTTGTTTGCCGTGTGGGCTTTGTTGTGACGGGAGCTTGATTGGCCATGTACAGCTCAATCGTGAGGAATTGCCTGCATTAAGAGAATTATTGGATATAGAGGATGAAAATGGGAATGGTTTTTTTCTTCAACCCTGTAGTAAATATTGTGATGGGTGCAGTATTTATTCTCAAAGACCGAAACAATGTGCTAGTTTTAACTGTGGTCTTTTAACATCCTATGAGCAAAATGAATTGGATTTTGATTCAGCCATTGAAATAATAAATAGGGTCAAACAAAAAAAGATTGCCATAGAAAAAAACCTAGTAGCGCTAAATATTAAACTCAAATCTGAATCATTCTACTTTAAAATGGTTGAATTAAAAAAGGTGTTACAGAAAATAAAGTCTGAATCATCATTGACAAAAAAACATATTGAGTTAACAGTTGATCTCGAGGAGCTCGATAGTTTGCTGACAAATAGCTTTGGGATATCTTCGTATTAAAAGTAAAAAACATTCTGCACCGTACTATTCAATGGTAAAAGGTATAATTTAGGTTCGGTTTGTCGCACGCGTTTTCTTAATGAATTGTTAATTTTTTTTATCCAGTAGAATTTTAAAGCTACATTTACTAGATGAAAAACTTACAACGCGTATTGATTGTATTTCTTGTTTTAGCAACAACAAATATATTTGCTTTTCAAAAAAAGAAAAGAAAAAATCGAAAAAACAACACAGAACAAGCTGCTCCTAAAAAAAAAGAAGACAAGAAAAAAACAATTTCTGAACTCGTTAAAACAAGTAAAAAAATAGAAGGGTTGTTTACCATCTATCAAGATACTATTAACGGATCAATACAAATGTTGGTTTCTAAAGAGCAGTTAAAAAAAGAGTTTATATATTTCAGTCAAATTGCTGATGGGGTTATGGATGCTGGTGCTTTTAGAGGTTCTTACCGAGGTTCGCATGTGTTTGAATTAAATAAGCATTTTAATAAAATAGAGTTTGTAGCTAAAAATAATTCGTATTATTTTGATCCTAACAATCCTATATCGAAATCAGCTAATGCAAATATCAGTCAAGGAATTATGGCTGCTATCACAATTGAAGCAAGTGACGATAAAAAAGGGTTGTATTTAATTAAGGCTGATGATTTGTTTTTAAAAGAAACACTTTCTCAAGTAAAAAGAGCTAAACATCCAAAGCAATCGCCTACAGCATTTACGTTAGGAAGCTTAGATAAGAATAAAACAAAAATAAATGCCATTCGTAATTATCCGCTAAATACAGATTTAGCAGTAGAGTATGTGTACTCAAAAACGTCAGTGCTAAATGGTGGCTCAAACGCTGTTACTGATGCAAGAAACGTAAGTGTAAAAGTATATCACAGTTTAATAGCGATGCCAGAAAATGATTTTGTGGCAAGAATGGACGATCCTAGAGTAGGGTATTTTGCTACCCAAGTAACGGATATGACTTCTGCAAGTGCTACTCCGTATCGTGATATGATTCATCGTTGGAATTTAGTAAAGAAAAATCCAGAAGCGAGTGTTTCTGAACCAGTAACTCCTATTGTTTGGTGGATTGAAAATACTACGCCAATTGCTTTTAGAGAAACAATTACCAATGCCGTGTTAAAATGGAATATTGCTTTTGAGAAAGCAGGATTTATAAATGCAGTTCAGGTAAAAGTACAACCAGATGATGCCAAATGGGATGCTGGGGATATTAGGTACAATGTATTACGTTGGACCGCTTCGCCTAATCCACCTTTTGGAGGATACGGCCCCTCTTTTGTAAATCCAAGAACTGGAGAGATTATGGGGGCGGATATCATGTTGGAATATGTGCACCATACCAACAGAGTACGATTTGATAGGTTATTCGAATTACACAATGTAAACACCACTGCATTTGATGAAGAAACTCCAAACGAGTCATTCTCATATTGTTCATTAGGGCATTTAGTACATGAAAATCTATTGTTTGGTCAAACGGCATTAAATACTTTAGGTCTTTCTGCAGAAGCAATGGAAGGGATGAAAAAGGAAGCGATGATGCATTTAGTAATGCATGAAGTTGGCCATACCTTAGGATTAAACCATAACATGAAATCGAGTCAGTTATATAGTCCAGCACAATTAGCCGATAAAAAATTCATTAGCGGAAAATCTTTAACGGGATCAGTAATGGATTATGAGGCAATCAATATTACAAATGACCGTTCGCAACAAGGGCATTACTTTACAACAACTTTAGGACCGTACGATGAATGGGCAATTGAGTTTGGATATAAAAATGTTAAGAATAGCGCAGAATTAGAAACGATATTAAAGCGTTCTACAGAACCTCAGTTGATTTTTGGTAATGATGCTGATGATATGCGTAGTCCTGGGAAAGCAATTGACCCTAGGGTTATGATTGGTGATTTATCCAACGATCAAATTACCTATTCTATCAACCGTATTAAGTTGGTAAAAGAATTATTAGGAAAGTTAAAGTCTCAATACACAACAGAAGGGAAATCATACCAAGAGTTATTAATGGCGTATGGTATTTTGCAAAAGCAAGCAGCAAATGCTTCTGGTGTAATTTCAAGATTCATAGGTGGGGTTTATGTGGAAAGAGCAATGCAAGGACAAGCTAATGCAAAACAACCGTATACTTCGGTTGAATATGCAAAGCAGAAAAAAGCAATGAATGCATTAAACAAATACCTTTTTGCGCCTAATGCAAATAACACGCCTAAAGAGTTGTACAATTACTTAGCGCGCCAACGTAGAGGGTTTAATTTCTTTGGAGGGCCAGAAGATCCTAAATTGCACAGAAACGTGCTAAAAAGTCAACGTAACGTGTTACGTCACTTATTACATTACAACACTTTACAACGTGTGGTAGATTCTGAATTATACGGAAATACATATGACATAGGAGAGTATTTGACGGATTTAAACAACGGAATTTTTAAAGTAGATATTTACGGTAGTGTAAATACTTTCCGTCAAAATTTACAGGTGGAATATGTAAACATGTTAATTGACATCCTTACTGGAGGTTCTAAAGGACGTTACGGGAACGTATCACGTTCTATGGTGTTGTATAATATCAAAAACATTAAAAAGATGGCAGCTAATGGTAGTGGGAACATTATTACAAAAGCACATAAAGCGCATTTAACAACCTTAATTAATAATGCCCTAGAAGAAGTAAAATAAGATACTCGTTTCTTTTACTATAAAAAGCTTAGCAGTTCTGTTAGGCTTTTTTGTTGCTGCTCTTTTAAACAGGCCTGTCAAACTGATTTCTATGAAACAAGCAAGGGTTTTTTAATTACGGCAAAAATACGATGTATAATTTTAGTTCTTACAGCATTTAAAACTAGCGTTTTATTTTTGCCATCATTAACTTTTCTGATGTCAATACTATTTTTTTTTCTGCTAAATCAACAAGTGCATCAAATATGATTGATTTATTATCAGCACGTTAGTTTCGGTTATTCTGTTTTTCAAGCAACTTAATTTTAGCTTCTAATTCTAATGTTTTTTGTTCAGGTGTTTTTGACATACTAGTAAGAGATTGATATCCAATTAAAGTTTCCATGTTTTTTCAAACATTTGTTGATGGTTGGGTCTCCTTGAAGACCAAATTTAACTTTTGCCTGACTCTTTGTTAAATATACTTGTTATATTTCTTTAACTAATTGAAGCTTAAAAAGAAATGCTTTTTTTCTGGTGAGTTCTACATATCTCATATTTACTGAATTTATCATTACACTGAGTTTTTAGTATAACGCTATTTCAGGATGAGACATTCAATAAACAACAAAATAGAGAAGCCAAATAGCTTCTCTATACACTGTTTACATCCTCTTCATTGGACTTACTACTAATGATTAAAAACCCTTAGGTTGTATTTATCACCACTATAATAGCCAAAAATATATTTGTTTTGATACTTAAAAACTGTTTTCAATTTTAAACCGTGATATACACTATCTTCATATGCTTTAATTTTATCAAAAGCATTGTCTTTAAATTCACCTTCTTTATGACCTAACATGTTATCAAACAAGCAATTTATAAATGTTGATTTTGTGCTTGAATAGGATCCGTACGAATAAAATGTAGGAGACATATAAACACTTGTCATACCACCTATTGCACCACTTACAGCACCGCCCATCATAAACCCGCCTCCATTAGCTATTTCAGAGACACCTCCAATAGTTATTTGATTAGTCCCATTTACTGAAACAATAGAAATCCCTGGCTTTGAAAAAGCAACTTTTCTTAAAAACTGCTTCGTTTTACTTAGCTTTCGTTCACTATTAAAAAAATCTGTTTTTTCTTGAATTATATCGGAATTCTTAAACCATATAGAGTCATTAACATTCAACTTAATTACTTTTGATCTTTCTTTAGTTTCAAGGTCATAATATGAAAACGCTAAGTTTTTTCTTGTAGCAGATAATTGGTACAACTTTCCTTGATGGAAAAACGAATTCGATCTACTACGTTCTTTATTTTCAGCAACGGTAATATGCTCAATTTTTTCTATGACAGCTTTATTCCTATTGAAATCAATTTTAATCAACCTTGTGAATTTATCATTCACATCTAGTGTAATGATTACCTCACTATCAGTTGTATAAATCTTATTATAACTAGATGTGTTTTCTATAGAATTAGGCGTATTATTTTCTATTTTTTCTAAGTTTTTGACGAGGGATAACCCAGAATATGCGATTAAATTTTCACCTAGTTTAATTTTTTTGTCTATAGGATATTTCGACAGGCTAACAGTAGTTCTGTTATTCAAACAGTATAAGTTCAAAACGGAATTATCTGTTAAACTTAACAGGTAAAACTTTTTATTTATACTAAAAGCATCCAAAAAAACACCCTCTAATTTTAAATCAATTTCTTGAACTGAAGAGTTTTTAGTTTTAAAGTTTACATCTAAAACTGCGAAGCTATTTTTTTTCTTATTTCCGAAATAAAGAAAATCATGATCTCCTTCAGTTATATACCCAAGTATATTTTTATATTTCCTATGCGGTCGGTCAAAAATAAATTCAGAAGAAACCGTTTTGTTATTATCTAATAAATAACATTTCATCTCTTTCTTGTTGTCAAAAAAAAGTGAAATACGATCGTTTTCTACAATAGAAAAGACGTTCCTTTTAGATCTTAACCCTTTTAATTCTAAATCAAATTCCGAAATAGTTTCTTGTCCAGATAACAACTGAGCTGTTAAAAAGAGTATTAAATAAATATATCTCATGGTGTTTTCTAGATAAACTAAGCCACTCCTTCACCGTTAGTAACATCGGCCTCATCAGGGTTTACGAATACTAATTTTCCGTTTGAGTTTTCCGTCATTAAAATCATTCCTTCGCTTTCTACACCACGTAATTTTCTAGGTGCAAGGTTAACTAGTACAGTTACTTTTTTACCTATTACATCTTCTGGCTTAAAGCTCTCGGCTATTCCTGAAACAATTGTTCTAGTATCAATACCTGTATCCACTTTTAATACCAGTAGCTTTTTTGTTTTTGGCATTTTTTCAGCTTCAACAATAGTTCCCGTACGGATATCTAACTTAGAAAAATCTTCAAAAGTAGCGGTCTCTTTTTGAGGTTCTACAACTTTGTTTGCTTTCTCATTTTCTAACTTGATGTTTTCTAATCTGTCTAATTGTTTTTGGATAGCCTCATCTTCTATTTGAGGGAATAAAATAGGTGCTTTACCTTCTTTTATTTTATGTCCTGATGGTAACAAGTCTGTTTTATCAGCAATATCATACCATTTGGTTTCTGGTTGTTGCAATAAACCTTGTAATGTTTTTGAGGCAAACGGAATAAACGGCTCACTTAACGTAGCTAATGCAGTAGCAATTTGTAAAGCCACATACATGATTGTTTTCGTGCGCTCTCCATCAACTTTAACTGTTTTCCAAGGCTCTTGTTCTGCCAAATACTTGTTCCCTAAACGTGCTAAATTCATCATTTTCAAGTTCGCTTCTCTAAAACGGTAACGCTCAATTGAAAATGAAATATCAGCAGGGAATTGTTTTAACTCATCTAAGGCATTAGTATCAGCTTGTGTATATTCATTAGGAACAGGGATAACTCCGTCATAATACTTGTTAGTCAATACTAAAATTCTATTGATGAAATTTCCGTAGTTATCAGCCAATTCTTTATTACGTGCTTGAAAATCTTTCCAAGTAAAATCGTTGTCTTTTGTTTCAGGGGCAGTAGCCGTTAAGGTATAGCGTAACGCATCCTGCCTACCTGGGAAATCTTCTAAATATTCATGCAACCAAACAGCCCAGTTTTTAGAAGTAGATAATTTATTCCCTTCTAAGTTTAAGAACTCGTTTGCCGGAACATTATCTGGTAAAATATAACTTCCTTCAGCTTTTAACATTGCTGGGAAAATAATGCAGTGAAAAACAATATTGTCCTTCCCTATAAAATGTACTAATTTAGTATCGTCACTTTTCCAATATGGCTCCCAATCTTTACCTTCTCTTTCAGCCCATTCTTTAGTAGCTGAAATATATCCGATAGGAGCATCAAACCAAACGTATAACACTTTTCCTTCACCACCTTCAACAGGAACAGGTATTCCCCAGTCTAAATCTCTGGTAACAGCACGTGGACGTAAGCCGTCATCAATCCATGATTTACATTGTCCGTATACATTCGATTTCCAATCCGATTTATGATCTTCTAAAATCCATTGTTTTAAAAATGCTTCATGCTTATCTAAAGGTAAAAACCAGTGTTTTGTTTCTTTTAATGAGGGAACTGCACCTGTAATAGCCGATTTCGGGTTTATTAAATCCGTAGCATTATGGCTCGTACCACATTTCTCACACTGATCACCATAACTTTCTTCATTCCCACATTTAGGGCAAGTACCTACAACAAAACGATCGGCTAAAAACTGTTTTGCATCTGCATCGTATAATTGTTTTTCTACTTTTTCAATAAACTCGCCTTTTTCATCCAAGGTTTTGAAAAACTCAGAAGCAGTTTCATGATGTATTTTTGCTGAAGTTCTAGAATAGTTGTCAAAAGAAATTCCAAAATCCTGAAACGATTTTTTAATAATACCGTGATACTTATCTACTACATCTTGAGGAGAGATACCTTCTTTTTTTGCTTTAATAGTAATTGGTACTCCATGCTCATCACTACCACAAACAAAAGCAACATCTTTACCTAACAAACGTAAATAACGTGCATAAATATCAGCTGGAACGTAAACCCCTGCTAAGTGCCCAATATGTATTGGTCCGTTTGTATATGGTAATGCTGCGGTTAACGTATATCTTTTTGGATCTTGACTCATCTGTTCTAAAATTTTCAACTGCAAAAATACGTATTCCTTGTTAGTTATTGGTTATTTAGATGTTAGTTTATAAAACGTAATTAGTTAGCTGATGAAAAGAATACGTTTTTATGGCAAAAGCTAATTATGTTTAATTTCAACAATCAAAATTCGTAAATCAAAAATACTTTTCACTATTTTTACTAATATGAACACAAAACAACCACAATCCTTACAACGAGGCGACTTAGTTGCTATTGTTGCTACTGCCAGGAAAATGAACAGAGCAGATCTTCAAAAAGCAATTGAACTGCTTGAAAGCTGGGGTTTAAATGCCGTTGTGGGAAAAACTATTGGGAAAGCCGATCATCAGTTTGGAGGTACAGATACTGATAGAATTACCGATTTTCAAGAAGCCATGAACAATGATGCCATAAAGGCCATATGGTGTGCCCGTGGAGGTTATGGAACAGTAAGAATATTAGATGGGTTGGATTTTTCTAAATTCACAAGAAACCCGAAATGGGTAATTGGATTTTCAGATGTTACCGCACTGCACTCTCATATACACAACTTAGGCGTACAAAGCATTCATGGTTTAATGCCTATTACTGTAAAAAGTAGTACTCCAGAAGCTATTTTGTCTTTAAAAAACTGCTTGTTTGGAAATCCTGTCAAACACAAAGTTCCTTGTGAGAGTAAAAATAAATATGGCATAGGAGAAGGGGAGTTAGTTGGTGGAAATTTATCCATTCTATATAGTTTATTAGGATCTGAATCCGCAATTAAAACGGATGGAAAAATTTTATTCATTGAAGATTTAGACGAGTACCTATATCATGTAGACCGAATGATGATGAACTTAAAACGTAATGGATATTTTAATAATTTAAAAGGACTTATTGTTGGCGGGATGACCAAAATGAACGACAACACTATTCCCTTTGGAAAAACAACAGAAGAAATTATTTTAGATAATATAAAAGAATTTGATTTCCCTGTATGCTTTAATTTCCCAGCGGGTCACCTTAAGGATAACCGAGCTTTGAAGTTTGGAAAAACTGTTGCCTTTAATGTTAGTAAAGAAGGTACACATTTAAAGTTTCTTTAAATATGGCTTCTCATAATGAATTAGGTAGAAAAGGAGAGGCGCTAACCGAAGAGTACTTACTCAGAAACGGGTATCAAGTACTAGCCAAAAACTGGCGTTACTTAAAAGCAGAAATTGACATCATTGCTAAAAAAGGGGATGTTTTGGCTATTATAGAAGTAAAAACAAGAACATCTGTTGATATTATTTCTCCTGAAGCTGCCGTTAATAGCAAGAAAATCAAACTACTTGTGGCTGCAGCTAATGAATATGTTATCCAAAACGATTTAGATGTCGAAGTCCGTTTTGATATTGTTGCTATTCACAAAAAGAACGAAAAATACAATATGAATCACATAAAAGATGCTTTTTTGTTTTTTTAATCACATAATGTTATATTTGTAGCTTTAATTGTAAACTATATTAATTTTATGAAAACAATTGCCTCATTTGTAGAAAATTATATTCGCAATAAACCTTTTTTACTTTCTGCCCTTTCTCAAGGAATTATCAACCTCACTTCATTAACAAGAATAATGTTGCCTGAAATACAGGAAGAACTTAAAAAAGAAATTAAACAAGGAGCTGTAGTTATGGCTTTAAAAAGACTTTCTGAGGATTTAGAGTTCAGGACAAATCATAAAATAATTAAGGTTTTAAAAGATATTGGAGAAATTACAGTAAGATCCTCATTAACGGATTACACCTTTTCTATATCGGATTCAATCCTAAAAAAACAAGAAGAGCTCCTTTCGTTTATTAATGTTAAGAAAAACATTTTTTACACTTCTTCTAGAGGAGTTAGTGAAACTAATATTGTTATTAACAGTTCTATGGATGAGCTCATAAAAACAGTTTTTAAAGGAGAGCATATTATAGAAGAAAAAAGCGATCTATCTTCAATTTCTATACGAATGCCTGAAGAAAATTCTTCTACTCCAGGATTGTATTATTTCATATTCCAACGATTAGCATGGGAAGGAATCATAATTTGGGAAGTGATTTCAACCAGTAATGAATTTACAATATTGGTAAGTGAGGAGCAAATTGACATCGCGTTTAAAGTTATCAAAAACTTAAAGAAAATAAGCTAAAATTTAAAAAGTGAATCTAAACAGATTCACTTTTTAAATTTTCTAACATGGTGTTAGTCATCTTTTTTAAATCATATTCATGATTCCAATTCCAATCTTTTTGAGCTGATGTATCATCAATACTTTTAGGCCAAGAGTCGGCAATTTCTTGCCTGAAATCAGGTGAATAACTCATTTCAAATTCTGGAAAATGTTTTTTAACTTCTTCAGATATCATTTTTGGAGTAAAGCTAATTCCTCCTAAATTATAAGAAGATCTGATTTTAATTGCTTCTGAAGGAGCATCCATTATATCCATAGTTGCTCTTACAGCATCATCCATATACATCATTGGTAAAGCAGTATTTTCACTTAGAAAACAAGTGTATTTATTTTCTTGAATTGCTTTATGATAAATATCAACGGCATAATCCGTAGTCCCTCCTCCAGGTAAGGTTTTCCAACTAATTAAACCCGGATAACGAATACTTCTTACATCAACACCATATTTATTATTGTAGTATTCGCACCAACGCTCCCCAGTTTGTTTGGTTATTCCATACACAGTTGAAGGTTCCATTATAGTGAATTGCGGTGTGTTTTCTCTTGGAGTTGTAGGTCCAAAAACAGCTATACTTGATGGCCAGAATACTTTTTTAATTAATCCTTCTTTTGCTAGATTTAATACATGAAAAAGAGAGCTCATATTCAAGTCCCACGCTTTCATAGGAAATTTTTCACCAGTTGCCGAAAGCATTGCTGCCAACAAATACACATCGGTAATATTGTGTTTTTCTACACAATTTCTGACCACGTCATAATCCATTGCATTGACAATTTCAAAAGGTCCTGAAGTCATTAATTCTTCATTTCCTTCTCTAATATCTGCAGCTACTACATTCGTGTTTCCGTATGTTTTACGCAAAGACATTGTCAGTTCTGAACCGATTTGTCCACAAGCGCCAATAATTAATATTTTAGGGGTCATGCTATATTTGGGTTAATGGTTATGGGTATTATTTTGCAAATATAATCTTTTCTTAAATTTTTTAATTATCAACCGAGAATGCTTTTTAAAAATTATATTTGTTTAAAATGAATACCAAATGAAGAAATTAATAGCGCTTATTTTATTAGTTGCATTGTACGCTTGTAAAAAAGACCCCGGAAAATCAATATTAATAAAGGATAAACTAAAAGTTTTAAAGATTGACAGTATCAAACAGAAAAACATAAACATTGTTTCCAGCATAGGTTTTGTTGAAAATTGGGCCGAAATAATTTCTTTTGAAACTGAGTTAAAAAGAGTATTAAGTACAAATATTCAAACCCCAAAAGACATTGAGTTACTTAAGAAACTCTTATCCGATTTAAAAAACACCTATCCTGAACGTTTTAAAACCCCAGCAATAGAAGCTCGTGTAAAAGTATTAGAAACGGACGTTTTAATGCTAAAACAGTATTTAAAAGATGGATCTTTGGAAGATTTAGATCATAAACTAACCCGAGTTCAAAACACTTATAATGTCTTTGTTGGTCAGATAGAAGCCTTGATTTTAAAAGAAAAAGATTATGAAAAATATCATTAAATACTTACTTGTTGTTTTATTGCTATCAAGCTATAGCTATATAACTGCTCAAACAAATTCAGAAAAAAAAGCTATAAACACAACTCTTGATAATTGGCATAAGGCAGCTGCAGAAGCAAATTTTGAGACCTACTTCAACCTCATGTCAGATGACGGCGTATTTATTGGTACAGACGCAACTGAAAATTGGCAAAACAATGCTTTTAAAGCCTTTTCAAAACCTTATTTTGATAAAGGTAAAGCATGGGATTTTACTGCAATTGAAAGAAATATTTACACGAACAAAACAAATGATTTTGCTTGGTTTGACGAATTGTTAGATACTCAAATGAAAATTTGTAGAGGCTCTGGAGTTCTTGAAAAAGTAAATGGGAAATGGAAAATAAAGCATTATGTGTTATCCATAACAATCCCCAATAAAGATGTTGAAAAAATTATTGAAATAAAGAAAATATCTGACAATCAATTGGTTACGTCTATAAAAAAAGGCAATAGATAATTTGTTCTATAATTCATTTTATGTTATTTTTGGAATTTAACCCTAAATACACGCTGAAAATGAATAAATTATTACTTACAATAATTGCTGTTCTAGCAATTAATTTTAGTTTCTCACAATTTAATGCTGACTCCCCATGGATTAAGCAGTTAAAACAAGAAACGTCTACTTCTGAATTACTACAAAAAAACCCAAATCAGCCTTTTACTTTTTACGAAGTTCAACAAGCTTTTAATCAATATTGGGAAACTCGAGACCCTTCCAAAAAAGGTAGTGGGTATAAACCATTTAAACGTTGGGAGTTTATGGTGGAAAGTGAAGTAAACGAAAATGGATACTTACCTAGCGCTCAAAATATTTTTGATGCATGGTCTGCAAAAACACAAATGCAGCAGAACTCAATGTCTATTATGGCCGACCAAAGTGACTGGTCAGCAATTGGGCCTTTTACTACATCAGGAACAGGTTCATGGTCTACTGGTCAAGCAAGAATTAATGTTGTTTTAGTTGATCCAAACAATACTGCTAACGGAACTAATATTTGGTATGCAGGTGCTCCAGCTGGAGGAATATGGAAATCAACTGATGCTGGAGGAAACTGGTTGCCAATGTCTGATAATTTACCACAAATAGGTGTGTCAGGTATTGCAGTTGACCATGCTAATTCAAATATTGTCTATATCGCCACTGGTGATGATGATGCAGGAGACACAACTAGTGTAGGGGTATGGAAATCTACAGATGGAGGAACAACATGGAATCAAACAGGTTTAAATCCTGGAAATTCTCCATCTTCAATGAATGATATTTATATTAATCCAAATGACTCACAAATGCTTTGGGTAGCGACAAATAGCGGTGTTTACAGGACAACAAATGGAGGGACTAATTGGACTAATACCTTAGCTGGAAATATTAAGGATATTAAGGTAAAACCAGGAGACCCTAGTACTGTTTACGCGGTAACCTCTGACAGGTTTTATAGATCAACTGATGGAGGGGGCTCTTTTAGTTCAATTTCTTCAGGCTTACCGTTCTCATCTGGAAGGTTAGTTATAGATGTTACTCCAGCAGACCCCAGTTATGTATATGTATTTAGAGAATCTGGAGGCACTGTTAGCATCTATAGATCAGATAATAGTGGTATTTCTTTTTCTACAAGAACTGCTTCAATAACATCATTCGGTGCAGATCAAGCATGGTATGATTTAGCAATGGGTGTTTCTAGTACTAATGCAGAAGAAGTATTTATAGGTTGTTTAAATGTATGGAAATCAAGCAATGGAGGTACATCATTTACTAAAATTAATAATTGGAGTTCTCCAACTCAAGCATCATACACGCATGCTGATATACATTTTTTAAGAGATTATAACGGTACAATGTATTGCGGTAGTGATGGAGGAATATATTCATCAAGTAATGGAGGAACTAATTTCACAAATCATACAGCAGGAATACAAGCAAGCCAATTTTATAGAATAGCAGTTGCCAAAACCAATGCTAATAAAATGGTTGGAGGTTTACAAGATAATGGAGGTCATGCTTTCAATAGCAGTACTAGTGGTCAGTCAAGAAACTACTATGGTGCTGACGGAATGGATACTGCGGTAGACCCAACAGATGAAAATAAATTTTATGGGTTTATTCAAAGTGGAGGAGGACCTTATATTTCAACAGATGCCGGAGCGACTTTAAGCTCAACAATTACTGAGCCAGAAACTGGTAACTGGGTTACGCCAATGACAATTAATTCTGTAGGAACACTTTATGGTGGTTATTCGAAATTATTCAGATTAGATGGAACGACTTGGACTCAATTAGCTAATTTAGGTACTAATTGTGATTTATTAGAAATAGCACCTTCTAGTGATGCAATTATTTATGCTGTAGTAAATAATGTTTTAAAAAGAAGTGATGATTCTGGTGCCACTTTTGTAAATGTAGGGCCAAACTTTTCTTCTAATATAAAAGGAGTTGGTGTGCATCAAACTGACCCGAATACTGTATGGGTTACCACATCAGGGAATTCAAGAGGTGTATTTAAGTCTTCAAATACCAATAACGGTGGAAGTGCTACGTTTGCTAATATTACAGGGAATTTACCGTCAGGTGGGAGTAGTAGTGAATATTACAATGATATTGTTCATCAAGGCGAACATACTGATAATCCTGTATATGTAGCAACGAGTTTAGGTGTATATCGTTTAGACGATACTTCTGCAACTTGGGAAACATTTGTAGTGAATTTGCCAAATACAATTGTAAACGATTTAGAAATTAATTTAATTGATGAATCAATTACAGCAGCTACTTATGGTAGAGGAGTGTGGAGGTCACCAATTCCAATACAAATGGCAGCTAACGATGTTAGGTTACTATCTATAAATAAACCTGATGAATCTATTATTAATTGTGGTGTAATTATACCAGAAATAACAGTAAAAAATAACGGACTAAATACGATTACGCAAATAGATGGAAGTTATACAGTTGATGGAGGTGCACCAACACCATTTATTTGGAATGGAACAATAACATCATCAAATCAAGCTGTAATTACAATGCCTACATTAAATCTTTCCAGAGCAAGTCATACTTTAGTAGTTACTACTACCGTTGCTGGAGATGCAAATGCTGCAAATAATCAATCAACATTAGTGTTTGCTGTAAATGATTCAGGAATGGTAAATACTCTTAATACTTTTGAAAGTACAGGAGATGCTCTTTTATTTGATGGTACACTATGGGAAAGAGGAGTACCTACAGATGCATTGTTAAATTCAGCATCATCAGGAACGCAAGTATATGGAACAGATTTAGATGCTAATCATCCTGATGGAACTAAAGCAAATTTAATTTCTCAATGTTATAACTTAACTGAATTGGTAAACCCAGTATTGCGTTTTGATATGGCTTTTGATTTGGAGGAAAATTGGGATATTACTTATGTGGAGTACTCAACAGATGAAGGACTAAATTGGTCAGTTTTAGGTACCGTTAATAGCCAACCGTTATGGTATAACAGCAATAGAACTAATGCAACATCAGGAGCTGCTGATGATTGTCAAAATTGTCCAGGAGCACAATGGACAGGTGAAGGGGAAAAGATACATACTTCAGGAGGTACGAATGCAACAATGAGAGAATATGCATATGACTTTGCTGCTAACGCTGGATTAGGAGAAACAAATTTAACGGCAGAAACGAACATTCTATTCAGAATAGTTTTTCATGCAGATGGATCGGTAAATGAAGAAGGTGTTATTGTAGATGATTTTATTATTGATGGAACACTTGGGATTGATGATCTTGAAGCAGGACAGTTTGTACTATATCCAAACCCATCAACGGGGATTTTTAATATAAAATTTAAAGATGTAAACACAGATACTAGTTTTAATGTATATGATGTAACAGGTAAAATTGTTTATTCGAAATTAGAGAATCAAATTTCTAATGAATATATATTAGACTTAAATCAGCTTTCTTCAGGAATTTATTTCTTAGAGGTTGAAAGCAATAATAAAAGAGCAACAAAAAAGTTAATGATAAAATAAAATTATTGTAACTATCATATTAAGCGAGGAGAAATCCTCGCTTTTTTTATTTCCAATAATGAATTTCATAACTATAAAAATTAATTATATTTACGATTATGATTTCATTAACTACTTTTCAAGTAAACGATACTGAATATACTATTGATTTATCAAGGCCACTAGATATCTCAATACCACTTAAATCAGGTGCAGAAAATCCAAATGCTTGGTATATTGGGGATCCAAAAATAGAACCTGTTGAATTGGGAGATTGGATCGGAAGCGTAAAAAAAGGAGCTTCAACAAATTTCAACAATATAGTATTCAATCCGCATGCGCATGGTACACATACAGAATGTGTAGGGCATATTACTAAAGAATTTTATAGTATTAACGAATGTCTGAAAACATTTTTTTTTACTGCTGAACTGATTAGTATTCGTCCTGTAAAGCAAGAAGAAGATTTTGTAATCACGAAGCAACAATTAAAAGAAAAGCTACTTCGAAAGCCAGAGGCTATTGTTATTAGAACATTACCTAACACATCTGATAAATTAATTAAAAAGTATTCAAATACCAACCCTCCATATTTAGAAGAGGAAGCAGCAATCTATTTAAAAAATTTAGGGATAAAACATTTGCTCATTGACCAACCTAGTGTTGACAAAGAAGAAGATGGTGGTGCTTTAGTATCCCATAACGCTTTTTGGAATACCAATGAAAAGATACGATTTGATGCTACTATTACAGAGTTTATTTACGTCCCTAACCATATTGAAGATGGGTTGTATGTTTTAAACTTACAAATTGCTTCATTTGTTAATGATGCATCTCCCAGTAAACCTGTATTATATAAAATAAACTAATATGGATGTAATATTCGGAATCATTTTTGGGGTTTTTCTATCCTATTTTGTATTGGTTTTTTTTAGAAAAAAAAGCAGAAAGTCGATCACAGAACGACAGTCTGTTGTGCTTTTAGAAAAAATTAAAAACGTTTGTAAATTAGTTACTGTTGAAGGGGAATTTTCTGAAGTATATCATTATGAAAATACCAAAGAACGCTTTATGAGTTTAATTACCAGTAAGAAAAAAGCGATATTACTTGTAAATGCTAAAGCACAAATAGGGTTTAATTTATCAAAGATAAAACTACAAGCTAATTCTGATTCCAAAACAATATTTATAACCGATTTCCCTCAAGCAGAAATCCTTACAATTGAAACCGATTTAAAGTATTACGACAAAACAGAAGGCTTATTTAATAAGTTTGAGGCTGATGATTTGACCAGTTTAAACAAAGAGGCTAAGCAATTTATTATTGATAAAATACCCGAAAGCGGTCTCGTTGAAACCGCAAATAAAGAACTATTAGAAGCACTTGGAATTATTACTAATATAGTTGAAACCATTGGATGGAAAATAGATCATTCAACCTTAAACATTGAAGAACATAACAAAATAGCTTTAAAAACTAATGAATATTGAACAATATAGAGATTTTTGTTTAGCTAAAAAAGGAGTAACTGAGTCCTTTCCTTTTGACCATGATGTACTTGTTTTTAAAGTTTCTGGAAAAATATTTGCGCTAACTTCATTGAAAAATTGGGAAGAAAGCATCCAATTTATAAATCTTAAATGTGACCCAGAATATGCTCTTGAACTAAGAGCGAATTACGAGAGTATTGACCCTGGATATCATATGAGCAAAAAACATTGGAACTCCTTAAGAATATACAAAGGAGAACTACCCTATGAACTGATCTCTCAATTAATCAATCATTCCTACGACTTAGTGGTTAAAAGTCTTACAAAAAAACAAAAAGAAGCACTCTCAATGTTATAATTACTCAGTAAATAACCTATCTACACACTAAAATCCTCATATTTCACTCACTTTCCCTCCATAATAGTCAACATAAAGACGTTTATCTGTAATTAATTTATTATTTTTAGAATCCCAATAAATTTAATAACCTACTTAATTATGAAAAGAAATTACATCTTTTTTGTCTTTTTAGTATTTCTAATGCTAAAAACAAGTGCTCAGAGCATTCAAGATATTATCAATCAAACCAGTCTTGCAAATGTTACTCTTTATGTAAATGAATTATCAGGAGAAGTTTCTACAGTCGTTGGCGGAAATACCGTAACGATAACGCATCGTGTAAGTAATAATGACAATAATCTAGCAGCTGATTATATTAAAGAAAAACTTACTGGTTTTGGACTTACTATTACTGATCAAGTTTATACCCCTGGAGCAACTGGTGGACGAAATATCATTGCTACGCAAACTGGCGTTACAAACCCAAATAATATATATATAATAAGTGCACATTACGACTCCACTCATAATCATGGCGCTGATGACAATGCTAGTGGTACTGCAGCCATTATTGAATTAGCAAGAATATTATCAAAATACTGTACTGAAAACACCATAGTATATGCCTTATGGGATCAAGAAGAAACTGGGTTAAACGGAAGTGCATATTATGCGCAACAAGCTACAAACAATGGCGACAACATACTGGGTGCATTTAATATTGATATGATGGGCTATGACGGAAACGATGATAAACATTTTGATATTGATGTCCGACCTATAGCTAATTCTATAGCTATGAAAGATGAAATTATCAGTGTTTTAAACAACGCTGCTTACGGAATTGACTTGATCGTTAATGTTGTAAATCCAGGATCCCCAGACAGTGATCACTCTTCATTTTGGAATCAAGGATATTCAGCAGTATTATTTGGTGAAAACTGGAAAACTAATGACATCACTACAGGTTATCATAGTGATAACGATAGAATTGGATTGTTCAATATGCCTTATTATCATAAAATGTGTAAGCTAGTTGTAGGGTATATAGTAACAGTCGCTAGTCCTATTTTTATTGATAAAACAATAACTCAAAATGGGACTTCATTAAGCTCAAATGAAACTGGATCAACTTATCAATGGGTTGATTGCAATAATAGTAACACTCCTGTATTCGGACAAACCAATCAGCAATTTACTCCAACTGTTAGTGGTAATTACGCAGTACAAATAACTAAAAACAACTGTACCAAAACTAGTGCTTGTATTTCGTTTAATGTATTAGGAATAAGTGACTATCAATTACAAAACATTGCCTTGTTTCCTAACCCTGTAAAAGACAACTTAACAATTACTGGAATCCAAAATAATTCTTCGGTATTGAATGTAAAATTAGTATCAATTACTGGTAAAGAAATTTTTAAAAAGATCCTTACTCACAGTAATTCAAAAATAAACATGCAATCATTAGCTACTGGGATTTATTTTTTAGAGATAACCGCTACTGATCGTACAAAAAAAGTGTTTAAAGTTATTAAGGAATAATCAGTACAGCACCAAAATTTTTTAATCGGTCATTTATATCATTCAATGACTGATTTATTTTACATAATTAAAAAATTCGTAACTTTGTTACTCTCTTTTAATTAAATATCAGCATATTACCTCAATTACACTTCTAAAAAATAATAGTAAATACTAACTAAAATTTTTTAGAATTATGAGAACATCTAGTCGATTACTAGTGGTAGTGATTTTCACATTACTCCTAGGTAGTAGTTTGTTAACTGCACAATAAAAACAACCTCAACGCTATCTTACCGTTACAACACTTCACTGGAACATGGACATGGAAGATTTTTCCATGGACGAATGGAAAACTGTTGAAAAAGAATTTACTAACAAGGTTACCGCTAAGAACGAATATGTTTTAGCTACTAATTTTGGCATCCATTTTATGACAGCCGATAATACAGAATTGGTATATGTACAGCTATTTAACTCGTGGAATGACATTGACAAAGCAAGTAAGCGGAATGGAGAATTAATAAAAGCAGCATGGCCAGATGAAGTTAAACGAGAAGCGTTTTTAAATAAACGTGACTCCTATTATGATGCTTATCATTCCGATGAAATTTACGCAACCATATCAGGAGCGCAACCATATTTGGAAGAAGAAGACAAGGAAATGTTGTTCTATGTCAGAAAAAGTCATTTAGCGTTTCCTGACGATGGAACAGAAAAAGAGTTCAATGAGTTACGTGATCCTTTTGTTAAAGATGTTATTCATAAAAACCAATATATAAAAGGCTACTACCCATATGTACATGCTTGGGGAGCTGATAAAAGAGATTTTGTTGAAGTTTTGTAGTAGAATCATTAGATGCTTTAGAAAAATCTTTTGATGAAATCGATAAATTGAATAAAGCTTGTTTCGCTGATGAGGAAAAACAAAAAACAACAGGAAAAAAAATGGAAAAATACTTTACTGGCTTCCATGCAGATTATGTGTATAGATCAGTACCAGAATTATCTAAAAAAATGCCATCACCACCTAAAAAATAGAGTATATAAAAAAGGAGGCTTCATCAAACCTCCTTTTTTGTTTTTAAATAGTTTAGTAAATTACTCTACAATTTCGAAGGTAATATGGTAGCTTTTTAAATCGCTTTCTGATGATTCCAAATTAAAGATTATCACCTCTTCACCAATTTTAGCCTCTTGTAAGAAAGCTTTGGCTTCCTTATTTAGTGCATTACTGTTACTCACTCTTACTGTTGGTTTTTTTTGAAATTTTATTTTAAACTCAGTGACACTCCCTTTTTTCACGGTAACTATCATTCTTTCGAGCTGCTCTTTTGTGTATGC
The DNA here is from genome assembly GCA_002733415.1 of Kordia sp. Lineage (GTDB taxonomy): Bacteria > Bacteroidota > Bacteroidia > Flavobacteriales > Flavobacteriaceae. Next base: position 54,644 of record NVVR01000015.1, read on the forward strand.
AATAGTACATCCTTTACAAGGAGCTTTTCCGTCAATAAGTATTTTAGGTCCATTTGCAACTTTAGTTGCTTTTTTTGTATAAATATAAATAACAGATTTCGCTAACTTTTTATCGTTTTCATCTTTAGTAATAATATCAACACTTTGAATTTTATCCTTACTTACTTTTGATATTGTTTCAAAAGAAACTTTTTTATTGTCTAAAACATACTTTGCATTTTTAGGTAATGGAGGAGGGGGAGGAATATTAGAGTCAGTATTATTTACTCCTTTAATTACTTTTGGGGATGGTGGTATTGGTGGGAAACTAGGGAGTTTTTCAGCTTTCTTTTTTTGAGAAGGTGTCATCAACTTATATAAATACTTAATTCGGTTAACTTCTTTTAATTTAACAAGCATACCTTTCTTAGGTTGTGTATTGTATTTTTTAGCCAATGCATTGTACTCGGTAACTTGCTGTGGTGTAGCTTTTTCTTGCTGTACGGTTGTGCTAAAGCTAAATAATAGCAATGTGAGTACTGGTAATAGGATAAAACTTCTTATCCAAATTTTCTTTTTTGATGTTTGTGTTTTCATAACTGTAAATCGTTTTTTGATTGATGAATAATTAATGGCATGTGCCAAGGGTAATTGACTCGCATTTGATGAATACGCAAGTAATGTTTGTTGATATGTTTTTGTATTAGCTCCATTATTTAAAACCGCTTGATCAGCTAAAAACTCATGATTTAATTTAACTGATTTATTTAGCAAAAATAAAACCGGATTAAACCAAAATACTACTTGTAAAAACTCTAGTAACAATACATCAATACTGTGTTTTTGATGTGCATGAGTTTCTTCATGAAGTATTACTTCTTTGGGGATTTGACGGGTTATAAATTGCTGTTTATTGAAAAATATAAAGTTGAAAAAAGTATGGGGTACAATATCCTCGATCAATAAAACAGATGTAGTTTCACCGTTTTTCTCTTTTGGGTTATTTTTAATCCTTTTTATTATTTCGCAACTGTTCCTAATAAATTTTAGTCCAAATAAAAGCACTCCTAAAGCATAAATACTCCATAATATTATTGAAAAGTAGTTTTGTTGTTTAGCTTCTTCAATAATCGGAAACTCTGTTACAACACTAGAAGCAATCATTGGCTGGATTTGCTCAACCACTTCCACATAATTAGTAAACGTGATAGTAGGTATTACAAATGAGAATACTAGTATTGATAATAAATAGACACGCTTATACACATGCATGTTTTCTTTCTCTAAAAACAATATATAAAACAGGTAAAACACCAATAAACATCCTCCCGATTTTAAGACATAAGCTATCATTACTTTTTCTTTTTTAGTTCTCCGTCAATAATCGCTTTTAAATCCTCCAACTCTTCCTTAGTTAGGTTTGTTTCCTTTGTGAAAAATGATGCAAACTGTGAAGCACTATCGTTAAAAAAATTTTTAATCAGTCCGTTTACATGGGTTGAAAAATAAGCTTCCTTTTTAACCAACGGATAATACTCTCTAGCTTTCCCTTTTAAGGTATACGCTATATATCCTTTGTCAGACATTCTTTTTAATAAAGTTGCTAAAGTGGTGGTTGCTGGCTTAGGTTCCGGGTATGCTTCTAATAAATCCTTCATAAAAGCATTCTCTAACTCCCATAAATGATTCATTACTGTTTCTTCTGTTTTTGATAATTTCATGTGTTTAACATTTTGTAATTAGAAAAAATATTCCAAAATTTAAGAACCCGTGTAACCACTCGTTACTCTCGTTCTCTCATTAACTTATTTTAATCATACCTCTTTGGTTTTTTTTTATAAAAAAAGTTCATGTTCGTTTCATACCACCTATTTAATTATTGCTCTACAAATGTAGAAACAATATTTTAACTCTACAAGTGTAGAGCAATAAAAAATATTTCAATTGCGTTAGTGATTGAGCTCTTTTTTCCACCAGTGGGTTTAATTTCTAGAGTCCCGATAGCTATCGGGATGCTTCGAACTACAACTATTATTAATTTATACTTCGTGTGCTTCCCCGTAGATGTTGATTTGAGTTGATGAACTGACCCGAGGTAGAACTGTCGAGGTATCAAGCGGAAATAAAACGTCTTTCTAGTTTTAACGAAAATAAAAAAAGCGACTAGCGAAAGCACGCCCTTAAAGGGAACCCCTAAAACAAAAAAATCCGCTCAGATGAACGGATTTTTATAATCTAGAATATAAATGTTTTACTTACTCAATTCAGTAAAATACTTATAAAACAAAGGGATAGTTTCAATTCCTTTTAAGTAATTGAATACTCCAAAATGTTCGTTTGGCGAGTGTATTGCGTCAGAATCTAATCCGAATCCCATTAAAATAGTCTTGCTTTTTAATTCTTCTTCAAATAAAGCTACAATTGGGATACTACCTCCACTACGTTGTGGAATAGGTTTTTTACCAAAAGTTTCATTATACGCCATACTAGCAGCTTTATACCCTATGCTATTTGTCGGCGTTACATAGCCTTGACCACCGTGATGCGGAGTAACCTTTACTGTAACACCTGCTGGAGCAATACTTAAAAAATGTTTCGTAAACAATTCAGTAATCGACTCCCAATCTTGATTTGGGACTAAACGCATAGATATTTTAGCATATGCTTTTGAAGCGATAACTGTTTTTGCGCCTTCGCCAGTATATCCTCCCCAAATTCCGTTTACATCTAAAGTAGGACGGATAGCATTACGCTCATTAGTAGTGTATCCTTCTTCACCATAAACAGCGTCAATATCCAGTGCTTTTTTATAATTTTCTAATGAAAATGGAGCTTTAGCCATTTCATCACGCTCTTCTCTAGACAAGTCTTCTACTCCATCGTAAAAACCAGGAATAGTAATCTGATTTTTTTCATCATGTAAAGAAGCAATCATTTTTGTCAGCACATTTATAGGGTTTGCAACTGCTCCTCCATATAAACCTGAATGTAAATCTCTGTTAGGACCTGTTACTTCAACCTCAACATAACTCAAACCTCTTAAGCCAGTTGTAATTGACGGAATATCATTAGCGATCATTCCTGTATCAGAAATCAAGATAACATCGTTCTTTAGTTTCTCTTGATTATTCTTTACAAAAACACCAAGGTTAACTGAACCAACTTCTTCCTCACCTTCAATCATGAACTTAACATTACAAGGCAATTGGTTTGTAGATGTCATAAACTCTAATGCCTTTACATGCATGTACATTTGTCCTTTATCATCACAAGCACCACGAGCAAAAATAGCGCCTTCAGGGTGTTTGTCTGTTTTTTTAATAACCGGTTCAAATGGTCCGCTTGTCCATAATTCAATAGGATCAGCAGGTTGCACATCATAATGCCCATAAACTAAAATTGTTGGTAAAGCAGGATCAATAATTTTTTCTCCGTAAACAATAGGATATCCATCAGTTTCACACATTTCAACAAGGTCACAACCTGCTTTTTCAAGACTCAATTTTACCTGATCAGCGGTTTTCCTTACATCCTTTTCAAATGCAGAATCTGCACTAACAGAAGGTATTTTTAATAATTCAATAAGCTCGTTTAAGAAACGATCCTTATGCTCACTTATGTAGTTTTTTATATTGTTCATTACTCAAAAAATTTAGAGTTTCAAAAGTACTAAAAATAGTATTGATATTTTTTAATATTTTTATTTGATACTAATAAGGAATATGTATATTTGCAGTCCTTAATTGCAGGCGTGGTGGAATTGGTAGACACGCTAGACTTAGGATCTAGTGCCGCGAGGTGTGAGAGTTCGAGTCTCTCCGCCTGTACAACTTTAAAGAGTTAAAATGTTTTTACATTTTAACTCTTTTTTTATGAGCCAAATATTCCTTACTTTTACAAAGTATTTGCTTATATTTGCAGAAAATTCTTAAAAAAATTAAAGAATGTCGATTAAAGATTTATATTCAAGCGGATTTGTTGCTAGAAACCAAGGTCATTTTGCTGCCATAGTTCGTGTAGCATTAAGCGATGGTAAAATTGTTGAAGAAGAGCAATTATTTTTACAACGTTTAGCTGATAAGTTAAATATTGGTGAAGTAGCTTATGCTGAAATTATAGAAGACCCAACAAATTACCCAATCAATCCACCTAATACTTACAACAGAAGATTAGAGCGTTTATTTGATTTGGTACGTATTGTATATGTTGATTTAGATATTAAAGATAAACAAATAGTAATGCTAGAACGTATTGGTATAGGTTTAGGGTTTGCCCCTGCAAATGTTGAATTTATAATTCAAAAAGCATTACAATTAATTAGAGATGGTGTTTTAGATGTAGATACTTTTTCTGAAGAAATTAAAAACATGAATAGATAAGTTTATTCCCACCAGTGGGTTTAATGCCCCGAGCCTACCTCATCAATGAAACAATAGAGTTAGATTCATGTCTCGAGGACTTATCCATAGGAAGTTGACTTTCTGTTTTATTATATTAAAAAGCCACGCTATTTGCGTGGCTTTTTTGCTATTGAAGTACCTGCATCTAAATTGAATTTTTAAAGCTTAAAAATATTTCGTAACTTATTAGACCTAAATCTTTTACACTAATACATTTTCAATAAAACTTACAATGTATCGTAATCGTATTTTAATACATTTCCTTTTTCTTATTCCCTGTATATTACTTGGGCAAGTTAATGGTTGTCCTGAAGTAAAAATAACGGGCATCAGTGAAAATGAAACGATTTATATCCATTGTAATTCTCAAGATAGCTGTGTAAAATTAGTAGCCAATTATCCAGAAACAGGTACACCAACAAGTTATAGTATTGAACAAATTGATTATACTCCTGAATTTCCTTTTTCAGGATTAGCAAACCCCATAAGCGTAAATATTGATGATGTTTGGTCAGACCCAAAAGTAATTCTTCCATTTAATTTTTGTTTCTATAATCAAGAATACTCACAAGCAGTAGTGAGCTCAAACGGGGCTATTTCTTTTGACATAGGAAACATTAATGATAACGGTTTTACTGATGATGCCGACGAGTGTCCGTGGGAATTTAACTTAGGAATTCCCAGCCCACAATTTCCAAGTACAGCTGAGCCTAAAAAAATATTAAATGCTATTTACGGCGTTTATCATGATATTGATCCTAGTGTGGGCGGACAAATTGGTTGGCAACTGTTTGGAGAGTTCCCTTGTAGACGTTTGGTAGTAAGCTATTACCAAGTGCCGTTATTTGATTGTGAATCTATTAATTCTACTTTTCAGATGGTGCTATATGAGTCAACAAATATTATTGAAGTATATATAGAAAATAAAGCTACTTGCCCTAATTGGAATAACGGAAATAGCGTTTTAGGAATTCAAAATGCTACAGGTACTCAAGGAATAACTCCTAATGGACGGAATACAGGAAGCTGGTCTACTGAAAATGAAGCGTGGAGAATTACTCCTTCTGGCCCATCAAACACACAAATAACCTGGTATGATGATGTTAGTGGTGCTGTGCTAGCTACCAATCAAAATGAAATTACCGTTTGCCCTACAACAGCACATAGTTACAGAGCTGAGGTGCTGTATACACTTTGTGACGGAAGTACGATACTTTCTAGCGACACAACAACAGTTGAATATACCGATACCGTTTTTGCAGCTCCTCCAAAAGAATATATTATTTGTGATAAAGATGACATTAAAGACGGAATCACAACTATTGATTTATCCATATTTGACAGCGAATTAGTTACCGAATTAAATAGCATTAATACGTATGTAATCACATATCATTTATCGCAACAAGATGCAATTGATAATGTATTTCCTATCAACCCAGCAACTTCATTTATTAATATTGATAATCCCGAAATCGTTTTTGGTAGAATAGAAGATCTTGACTTAAAATGTGTATTAATTAAAGAAATTGATATTACAGTTTCAGCAGGACCTGCCAATTTTGATGCAAATGTTGTTTCTGAAACTTTCGCTGATGTACATCAAATTTTAGCGACTGCAACTGGGGTTGATCAATATTTATTCAGTTTGGACGATGGTGAGTTTCAAGTCAGTGGCTTTTTTGACAATGTTAATGTCGGTTTACACACTATTATCATTACAGATAGTAATTCTTGTTTTAAAAAGGTAATAGAACTTGTGATTATAGATTACCCAAAATTCTTCACGCCTAACGGAGACGGTATTAACGATTATTGGAACATTAGCCATATAGAAGAATTGGTATTTGCTAACATTACTATATTTGATCGATATGGAAAAGAGCTTATACAGTTTGATCAAAACAGTAAAGGTTGGGATGGACTATACAAAGGCACCCCACTCCCTTCAAATGATTACTGGTTTAAATTATTGTATTCAGAAAAGAAACCAAAAGGAGTTCAGCGGGAGTTTATTGCTCATTTTTCTATAAAAAGATAATGATCTTTAATTAAATCCCTCTAAAAACATTAATCTCACTAGAGAAAATAAAATCAGGTATAAATACTTGGTTTTAAAACAAAATAGAAACCCTCTAAAGAGTACTATCCATTGTAAGTAGTTTTGTGTTATATAACGTTAACAAATTACTTATTATGGACACAACTGTCACAGCTGTCACAAATGATCGAGTTATAAATACAAGTCCTTTAATTAGCCCGGGAGTCACTAGTGAGTTAAAGGGTGAAATAAATGCAATGCTGTCATTTGCACTTAATAATGGACTTGCTATAAACAGGGAGATAAACGGCTTATTAGAAAGCACCACATTGGATGATTTGTTAAATGTACATGGTTTACTGACTAAGAATGTACAACCAGCTACTCCAAAATCTATTCAGTACTTGAATATTATTAATAAAGATGGTATTCAAGAAACATCGTACAACAAAATTCCCTTAGTGCGTAATTTAATTTTATTAGCACTGTTTTTTTTAATTGTATTTATTGGTACGGCATTATCACCAGAAGTAAACAATGACTCGTTAGACAAAGGTATCATGGAAAACAATGGCATTTCCTTATTATTAAACTTAACCTTTCTTTGTTCTATATCGGGCTTAGGTGTTGCTTTCTATTTATTAAAAAATGTGAGTAACTCCATTCAAAAAGGAACTTTAGTGCCCGAAGAGGCTATTTATTATACCGCTTTAATATTTTTAGGAATCATTGCTGGTATTATCCTTTCTGAAATTATCTCATTATATACTACGAGTAGCGATATTAACTTATTTAATAAAAGTATACTTGCTTTAATTGGAGGATTTTCTTCTGATGCTATTTTTAGTGTTTTACAAAGCTTAGTTACCAAAGTAAAACAACTTTTTTCAATACCTGCTTAAACGAAACCTTTAAAACAAAATAATAATGACACGTATCCATATTTATAGCATGGTTTTTGCAGCTATTTTATTAAGCTCCTGTGCTTCTATACCAGCATCTACAACTACGCTAACACAAGAAATATTAAAAGAGTCATTAGGAATGCACACACTTAATATTTCATTAATAAATCAGTTGTACGCCAATAGGAAAGAACAAATTAATAGTTTTATTACCAATACGTATACGCCTGCTTTATTGGATAATTTTTCTAAAAATTTACCTGATAGTCTTGATTATAAAAAAGAACTTCCGAACATTTTAAAAAGCATTGTTCCAGTTATTAATAAGAAAAAAGACTCTCTGCAATCTATATTGGATACTGAGCAAGGGTTGCTAATTACCAAACTTAATACAAATTACACTAACTTTAGTACTGCTGGAGCTTCACTTCAAAATTTAATTGATTCGGCAGTTAAACTGAAATTAGCAGAAAAATCAGTGATGGCTAGTGTACAGAGTTTAACCAACGACTCGGTTAATATTAGTAACACAGCAACTGAATTAGACAGCTTGTTAATCGACTCTGGAAATAGTTTTTCAAAGTTATTAGAAATCAGTTCAGCTTTAAAATAAAATCAATGTCCTCTGTGTAATCACGCGAGGTATGAGTTAACAATAACATTTTTCAATCGAGGCAAGCCTCGGGGGATTAAACACAACATCTTATGCCATCAATAAACTGGAATGAACTTGCAGCGAAAGCTGAACAACAAACCGATACGCAATTTGCTACTCAAATAGCAAGCTTAACAAGTATGAGTACTACTGAAATTAGCGCTTTTATTCAAGAGAGTACTATTAGCAATGCCAATGCTTTAAAAGTGCTACAGGAAGTAAACAATGCAGCTAGTGCCAATACGCAAAAAGCAACCGCCATTTCAAATATTGAAAATGGAGTTGGCTTTTTAATTAGTATTGTTTCTAAAATAGTATAATTACCTTAGAAAAGTAACGTTTTTGTCAAACTGAGCTTGTCGAAGTTTTTATAATACTATTACGAAGTAAAAATATTTCGACAAGCTCAATATGACAGTAAAATTTATGTGCACGCTATCCCTTGTTTCATAAGAAGCGATAAGCCTTAAAATGAGTTAAAAACTCTCTTCCAAGGCAACTATTTTATGCTGAAAAGCAAACACGACTAAACCAGCTACATTTTTAGCTTCGGTTTTTAACAGCAAATTATTTCGGTGTCCTTCGACTGTTCGGGGGCTGATAAACAATTGCTCTGCAATTTCATTGGTGGTGCATTGCGCGCATATTAGTTTTAACACCTCAGCTTCACGCTTGGTTAAATACTCCAAATCAAAATAACTACGGGTAGTTTTTGCATCAGGATTTAACATGTTTTCCTGAATGACTTGCATGACATTCTCATTATAACAAAACCCTTTTGTAGCTACAGCATTTACAGTAGCGATCACTTCCTTTGGCGGCGTGTTTTTTGCCAAATAGGCTACTGCTCCAGTGGCAATCATATTACTTATAAAAGGTTTGCTATAGTAGCTGGTAATGGCAATTATTTTAATATTAGGATATTTCTTTTTAATTATTTTAGTAGTTTCTATCCCGTTTAAATTGGGCATTTTCAAATCCATTAAAATAATTTCAGGTTGCTCATCACTGTTTTGTAATTGTGTTAACAAGTCAACACCATCGACTGCTTGTATGACAATATCAAAATTGGCTTCCTTATTTAGGATAAAGGAAATTCCTTGCCGAAACAATATTTCATCATCTGCAATGGCAATTTTTATCATCTCATTCATAACTGTTGTGATTTATATTAATTGTAAATGTGGCTCCTTCATTTAAGTTGCTCTTTATGTGCAATTCCCCATTTAAAATGGCAATCCTGCTTTTAATATTTTTCAACCCTAGGCCACTTTCCTTTAAGGCCTGTTTTACTAAAAATCCTTTTCCATTGTCCTTATACACCAACTGCATTACCCTATCGGCGTCATGCAATTCCAAACGGATTATAGTTGCTTTTCCATGACGGATGGAATTGTTAAGCAACTCCTGAACAATTCTGAACAAATGCAATTCCTCCACTTTAGTCAAGGAGGTTAAATAGTTAATGTTGTGTTGTGCAACTACTTTTTTAGTAGCGCCAAACTCTGCAAGCAATTCTTTTAAGGCTTCTACTAAACCAAAGTTATCTAGTATTGGTGGTAGTAGGTCATGGGCAATTTGCCTGGAGCTTTCTAAAACAGTGGTAGTTACGTCTAATACACTTCCTAGAGCATCCTGCTGTTCGGTGGTTGTTAAACTTCCGTCCATTAACATGTTTACATGCAAGCTTACTACGTTTAGTTTAGCACTAATGGCATCATGTAAATCCTGAGCAATACGCTTGCGTTCTCGCTCCTGGGTTTCAATGGTAGCCTGTAGTATTTTTTTTTGACCATCCAATTTTATCGCCGATTTCTCCAACTCCTTTTCCACAATTTTTTTACGTGCAAAATGGAAAAATAATACTAACGTTACTGCCATAAATAGTAATAAAAATATAGCTGAAAGTACTATTGGGATTATTTTATTTTCTTCTGTAAAAAACTCTTCCATTGATTAATTTATTTCTATAACTTTTTTATGACGCAAATTTTTATACCATTCATAAAAGATGAAAAATTGGAAAACTATGTAAAAAATGGAATTTAAAACCCATGTAATATCATTAATAAAATCTGGGAGTGTAATAATATTGTTTCCTGAAACGAAAATTAACATACTTAACAAAACATAAAACAAAACACCTAAATTAATATATAGGTATTTTGTTTTCTTAGATAAAGAATTAAAAAAATGTAATAAGCTATAATAAACTAAAGGAATAGATGTTAATATTATTTTTTTATTAGTTAAGATAAGATTAGAACAAACTTGTGCCCGTGGCTCCACTCACATGGATTTCCACGGTAACAGTTATTTTTCCGGGATAAAAG
>NVVR01000093.1 GCA_002733415.1 Kordia sp.
CTAATCAATGTCGTTTTTACAAACGATTTAAATAACCCGAAATATGAAAAGAAACTTTACTTTATTAGTGCTTTTAATAGCGCTAATTTCTTCATTGTCCTACGGACAAGAATCTTCTATAAATTCATATTCAAATCAATTTATTGAAAATTGTATTCGCGAAGTTTTTCAAGATAAAGCCAATGAGTTGGTTTTTAATTCCAATTCAAGGAGATTAAGTGCAATACAAGATTTCTTTAAAAATAGGCTTGAAATTGTATCATACAAACAAGAGTATGAACAGAAAGACTTAATAAAATTATCTTCAATAGGCTTGTCTAATAAGTATAATAGTCAACTAACAAGAGATGTATCTTTCAATCAATCAACCTTTAATCCATTAAAATATAAATTAGATATTTTTCCTGGTAATACAGTAATGTATAAAGTTGACAATACTGATTATATAATAATTATTAAACCTAGTAGAAACAAGTAATTATGAAAAAGAATATATTTTACATTTTATTATCGTTTGCTTCTATAGGTTTTTCTCAAACATATAACATAGCAACAGAAAACGGAAATACTATTAACGATTGTTCGGGAACTTTTGTAGATTCTGGAGGAACTGGAGGAGACTATTCTGCAAATGAGAATTACACAGTAACTTTTTGTCCTGATACTCCAGGGGATCTAATTGTGTTAGATTTTAATGCAGGAACCTTCAGTATTGAAGGGAGTATTTATGATTTTTTAACCGTTTATAATGGGGATACAACTGGGTCACCTTTGTATGGAACTTTTACTGGTAACCCCGGGATTATTTCATCTAGTCATGCTTCAGGATGTTTAACGATTTCATTTGAGTCTGAAAGCCTTTATGAATATTCAGGATGGGAGGCAGCTATATCTTGTCAAACACCTTGTACCGATACTATAGTGGCAAATTTGGTTTCAACTACTCCAGCAGTTAATGGCATAGGTGTAGTTACTGTTTGTCAGGGAGACAGTGTTGATTTTGTAGGGAGTGGTACGTTTTCTGGGACTAGTGCAGGATCTACTTACGATTGGAATTTTGGAGATGGTAATGTAGCGTCAGGAACCAATGTGTCAAATACCTTTAATACCCCAGGAGTATTTTTGGTGAATTTAGATATAACCAATGGTTTGTGTCAGAGTACTAATAGATTAAACCAAATTGTTCAAGTGTCACCAACTCCTGATTTTACAGGAACTTCAGCTACATCTAGTACAATATGTTTAGGGAGTACAACTACAATTACTGGGATGGCTACGCCATCAACTTTGTCTGGTACTTGTGCACCACCTTTAGTACAAACTACTTTTTTACCAGATAGTAGCACGGGTAGTTATTCAACATGTATTACAGTGGATTGTTATGGTCCAGGTGAAACGATTACGAGCGCAGCAGATTTAGTGAATGTGTTTTTTAATATGGAACATAGTTATATGGGAGATTTACAACTTTCATTAACAGCTCCTAATGGTAGTACTGCAATTATGCATACTGATGGTTTTGGTGGGGGTACCAATTTAGGTGATCCTGATCAAAATGATGGTACAGGTCCTGGAACAGGATGGGATTACTTTATAGTTGAGGCAGGAACAACGGGTGTAGATCTTGAAAATGGCCCGACAGTAGTGAACGGAACAGGGAGTAATTCGCTTACATCTGGAACTTATGATTCGGATAATTCATTTGCCGCTTTTATAGGTTCTCCAATCAATGGAGATTGGTGTTTTACTATTGAAGATAGTTTGGGTTCTGATGACGGATATATATTCGCTTGGAATGTTAACTTTAATCCAGCTATAACTCCAATAGATCCTAATTTAACTTTTACACAAATTATAGCTTCAGACTCTTGGGTAGCTAATGATGGAAATGGAAATATAACAGGTACAGCGGGTTCAACTATTACAGTTCAGCCAACAACAATAGGAAATCACTGCTACACATATACCGTAGTAGATGGATTTGGTTGTTCGTATGACCAAATAGTATGTATTGATGTAAATGCTGGAGCAACAGCGGATGCTACAGTTGTTACTACACCTATTTGTGATGGAAATGATGCAGTGTTTAATATTACAGGAACAGCTAACGCTACAGTAACCTATAACATAAACGGAGGAGGGGATCAAACTATAGTTTTAGATGGTACAGGAAATGCAACAGTTACCGTTTCTGGTGTTTCAGCTGATCAGACTATTAATTTAATTTCGGTAGTTACTTCAGCCGCTCCGACAGTCGGAAATGGTATTAGTGCAACTGGAGGAGTAAATCCAACTAATGCAGTTGGAACAATGCAGCCAGTAGGAACGGCATTAAGCGCTGCAAATGCAGTAGAAGTTACTGGAGCTAGCACAAGTTTAGTAATCACTTTAGCAGATGTAGTTCCGGCTGGGACAGTAATAACAATTAGTATTGCAAGGAATAACAATCCAGGGGCAGTAGATATTACAGATGGAACGAATACACAATCTTTCAGCGCAGGTCCTAATGATACTTCTCAGCAAATTACTTTTACAACCGGAGTTGCAACAAATACAATAACAATTAATAGGACTGGAGGCTCGGTATGGATTGATGGGGTTGAATATACAATTACAACAACTACTTGTACGGTTCCTTTAACAGATTCTGAAACAGTTGTGGTTACTTGTCCGATTCCGGTTTTTGTTACACCGCCAACAGCGGTAGCAGTAGAATGTATTACGGATGTGCCTGCTATGATAGATTTAACATGGAATGATAATTGTACAGGAACTGGCACAGTAACAGGAAGTGATGCTGCAATTGCAGGTGGTAATTGTGGAGGAACAATCACACGTACATGGACTTACACTAATGGTTGTGGTAATTCAGATACGGTTACACAAGTAATTACAGTAGATGATACTATTGCACCAGTATTGGCTGTAGCACCGGGAGCTATAACAGTAGAATGTATTGGTGATGTACCAGTAATGGTAGATTTAGGATATACAGATAATTGTGATGCAGCAGGAACCGTAACAGGATCAGATGCTGCAATAGCAGGAAATAACTGTGGTGGAACTATAACAAGAACTTGGACTTTTACAGATACTTGTGGTAATATAGATACGGTAACACAAGTAATAACAATTGATGATACTATTGCTCCAGTATTGGTAGCAGAACCGGGAGATATTACAGTACAATGTATCGGAGATGTGCCAGCAATGGTGAATCTAGCATATACAGACAATTGTGATCCTGCAGGAGTAGTAGCCGGAACAGATGCTGCTTTAGTAGGAACTACTTGTAGCGGAACAATTACAAGAACATGGTCGTTTACAGATACATGTGGAAATGTAGATACTGCTACACAAACAATAACGATTGGTGATACAATTAATCCAACAGGTACTGCACCAGGATCAATTTCTGTATCGTCTTTACCAGCTGATGATGTAACGTTAATTACTGATGAGGCTGATAATTGTACAGTGACACCTACAGTAATATTTGTTGGTGATGTGTCTGATAATGGAACATGTCCAGAAATAGTTACTAGAACATATAGGATTACAGATGATTGTGGAAACACAACTGATTTGGTTCAAATAATAACAATAGGTGACGCTACTCCGCCAACAGCGAGTAATCCATTACCAGCGAGTTATCAATGTGCTGCAGATGTTTTAGGACCAGATCCAGCATTAGTTACAGATGAGGCTGATAATGGAGCTACACCGACGGTAACTTGGGAAGATGATACACCAAATGGACTTACTTGTCCAATGACAATAATAAGACGTT
>NVVR01000094.1 GCA_002733415.1 Kordia sp.
GATTGACAATGCATCCTTTGACCCAGCATATGCAGGATTAATTACTGCTTGATTATACATGTACTGTGTGTACTGTGGATCTTGTTGGGCAAATGTTGTACTACTATATCCAAGTAGTACAACTAATGCTATAATTATTTTTTTCATTGTATAGTTTTAAATGTTTATTTCGTAAATACGAATAGTGATTTTATTATGATTTACTATTAATTTTCTACATTAATATAAATCCAACCTTTATATGATTTAGTACCATTATTAAAATCTAATACATAATAGTAAGTTCCTGTTACTAAAGCATCACCTTCTTGATTAGTTCCACACCATTCCTTAATGTGATTAGCTCTATCGTAAACTCGAGTACCATATCTATTAAACACCTGTAATCTAGCTACTTCATTATTTGGTGATAAATGATCTAATACTAAACAATCATTAACACCGTCATTATTTGGTGATATTCCAGTAGGAATGGTAATACAATTTGCATTTTCATAATAACTAATATCCATTGAACTTTCAGGACCTGAACAATTTGTTATAGTATCTGTTACTATTACAGTAAATTTTCCTAAATGATATACTCCTAAATTAGGAACTCCATCAACTTCATTAACAACATCTGCATATTCCGTTGAACCATCAATAGGATTCTCATACTGAACACTCCCATTAGCAGGGTTTGTACTATAAATAACTGTAGTTGCGTTTATTACAAAAGTACTATCTGGACCGTTTTGAACCTCAACACCATTATATTTCCATATATAGTTTAATGGCCCCATATTAGGATCAGAAATATTAGTAACATTTGCATTTAAAATCAGTTGATCTTGATTAATCCCTTCATTACCTGGTTTGTTTGCGCAAACAATTACACTTTCTCCTAAATCTGGTGTTGGGTTTGGATAAAACTCAATATGTACTGTAGCTTCTCTTGCACAGTCAGGAGCAGAAACAAAGTAAATGTTCATAGAATAATCACCCGTAACATCTATTGTTAAAATTTGTTCTGTATCACCAGTTGTTGGATTAACCATAGTTTCTCCTGGGATTTCAACACCATCTTTAAACCAATTAATATCAGTTCCTACAGGTAATACACCTGCATTTAAAATTTTAATATCCCCTTCACATAAAGCTCCTGGATCACCTAAGAATACATCATTTCCTAAATCAACACTTCCTAAAGAGAAACTTCCTCCTTCTAAGAAAATTGCAGTATCAAATGCAGAATCACCTTGATCTGCCATTACCAATTTAATATGATATACATTACCTGCAGTAACATTTGCAAATGCTATTAAAGGTACTGTTCTACCTCCATAAGCAATTTCTCCTGAAGCTGGAGTATATCCTGCAAAATAATGTTCATTTTGAGCTAAACAACCAGCATTTACTTCGGGACGTATATTGGTTACAACAACAGTATTATTTCCGTTTGTTGGAGCTGGCAAAATAGCTAAGTTTACAGCGGGAGTTCCTTGGGTTACATTTGTTAAAATAAACGCAAAAGAATCCGCATAAGTACACTCGAAACTTCCATTGTATTCCGAAGAAGCCATTATATAATTAAATGAAATTTGAGGTGCTAAAGGCACAAAATCAAATTCTATATACACTCTATCATGTGTATTTGTTACTCCAGTAACATTTTCTAAATCCGTATCTGGCAAACCGTTACCTGAATGTGATGGCCCTCCTCCAGAGAATGGTCCAGCTGCATCAGCAGCTTTACCAGAAGATAAAATTATTCCATCAGCAAATGGAAAGTTTGAACCTCCATCAGTAAAGTAACTAAACCCAATATCATCTCCTAAAGAATGAGTTTCATATTGAATATTGTTAACCGTAGCACAATCAGCATCAACTAATACATCCGTAATTAATTGTTCTGGTGTATATGTTACAATATCAGTAGTAATTGGTGGTGGTGGTGTACCAATACAAATATCGAAAGTTGTATCTGCAATTGGATCACTATTCCAAGTATATACTCTAACTGTATATTGTGTTCCGATAGTTAAACCTGCAACGGTTGCAGATTCAGGATCACTACACATTACTTCAGTAAAAGCTGCACAAGTACCTTCAAAAATACTCATGTACATATCAGTTGTAGATCCTACTAAATTTTCTAATGACACAACATGTAAATCAGATGTTGCTGTAAATGTATACCAAACATCATTGTTTGGAGTACCCCCACAAGTAGCATTCGCTTCAGCAGAAGTTGTAGCTCCAGCAATTGTTCCTGCAGTAACATCAGTACAATCCAAATTTGTATTTACAGTTAAATCAATTGCATTAGCACAATCATCATTAGCTGGTGGTGGTGGTGGTGTTACACAAGTAATATCTAATTGATATGCTCCTGTATCAGTTCCAAAACCAAATACATATATGTAATACTCAGTTCCAACAGTAGAAACAAAACCTGTTTCAGACTGTAATCCACAAGCATCATCATTACCCCCAACACAAGTTAAAGCTGCACATGTTCCTTCATACACTTGAATTTTAGTATCAAATCCTGAATTACATAAAGATGCAGTTACTATATCACCATTTCCAGTAAAATTATACCATACTCCTGGTGCTCCTGTACCTGTCCCACAATTTCCTGCTTGAGCTCCATTTGAAGTTGCTCCTACAGTAGTTCCTGTTTCACTTCCTCCACAAGCAATTGGCAATGCGATATCACATGTATCTCCAGGAACTGGTGTGTATGTTGTAAATGTTTGTTCAATACAACCAACAGCTGTACCGTTTCCATTAAATGCTTCAATAGTTACAAAATATGATGTTGTTGGCGCTAATGCTCCTAAGTTATAGGTAGTAACATTTCCAAGTGCTGTAGTTGCCAACACATCATTTCCTCCTGAAGTAGTCCCTACAGTTAAGTTATATCCTGTAGCTCCTCCTAAAGCAGCTGACCATACTAATACACCATCTGTTGGTGCAGCAATATCTCCATTTGCTGGACTCGTTAATGTAGAATCACAATTAGGTGGCGTTGTAGGGGTAAAAGTTACTTCAACATCTATGGTAATGTCTACATTATCACCTGCAGCCCAATTATCATCATCTTGAGAAGTAATTGTTAAAGTTGTAAATCCACTTATGTCTACTCCGTTAAATTGTGCAGCACAACCATTTATTGCAGCACCACCATCTACAGATAAGTTAAAACTATACCAGTTTCCACAATTTCCGTTTGTAAAACTATCAACAGCATTAATTAATTGTAATGATGTAATAGCTCCTGCCCCTTGGCAAGTTAAGTCCGTTGCATTTATCGTTAATACAGTAGGGTCGTTATCCGCACCCGTGACCGTAAAAGTCTGATTACACGTCGCCTGTGCACTAGCCAACAGACTAATACATAAGAACGCTAAGAATAATAATATTTTCTTCATTTTTATAATTAATTAGGTTAATAATTTCAGCTAATCTAGTTAAAAAATAAAACACTAAACTAACATATGTTAGTAAATATAATTCCATTTAAAAAAAAACATGGTAAATTCGATATAATACATTTTACATCGACGAAACGCCTTTTTACACGTGTTTAAAAGCTCTTTACACATACTAAAAATCCATTTAAAAATAAAATAAGATGAGATATAATCAAAAAAAACCAGCTCATTTGAGCTGGTTTTTTTTTGATTACACTTATATTAAATCTTATTAGTCTTTCTTAAATGTTTCATCTAAGTTAACTATAGTAAACTCTGAACGCCTGTTAGCTTGATGTT
>NVVR01000004.1 GCA_002733415.1 Kordia sp.
CTAGCACCAATCAATAGTCCTTCATCCGTTGCGTTTATTGAGTTTAATGCCTTTATATTTTTTATATCTACTAAAATTTTAGGATGTATAAGTCTCATATTTAACATAGTGACCAAGGATTGGCCTCCCGCTAATATTTTATTATTTTCACAATCCTGATCTAATAAAAAAGCAGCTTCATCTAATGTTTTAGGAGAAACGTAAGATAAATAAGGAGGTTTCATTACACGATATTCCTTAGTTTATTTTTTATATATTTCCAAAATTTTTTATTAGTATAATTTTGATATAGCTCTACAGATATTTTTTTCTTCTCATCAGTGATTTCTAAATTTAAATTCTTGGGTAAATCCTCTTTTTTTGATATTAGTCCCCATAACTTTGGGGGGGTCATGGGAAGTGTAATTTTATCCTGTTCTATTGCATCAGATATGGCATTTGCAATACAGACCGGAGTACTCATACTATTCCCTTCACCTACACCCTTAGAACCCAGTGGAGTAAAAGGAGATGGAGTGCTTATATGTAATATGCATGCCTCGGGTATTTCATTTACAGTTGGGACTAAATAATCTGCAAAGGTACCAGATAAGAATTCTCCGTTATCTGCATACTTAAATTCCTCATACAGCGAAGCCCCTACCGCCTGAGCAAAAGCTCCTTGTATTTGTCCATTGACAATTTCAGGATGAAGCAAAGTACCCGCGTCATGAGTAGTTACATACTTATCAATAATAACTTTTCCGGTATTTTGATCAATTTCTACACCATCCAGGTTGCCAAGTTCCGGGACAATAATATGTCTACTTTTTGTTGAATCCTTCAAAGAAACCCAATACAAATCGCCTGCTGTCTTCGTTATCCACTGGGCACGCTCCTCCGGTCGGTCGGACATGACTCCCCAACTGGCAATATAAAGTCTGTCTCCTTGGACTAGCAGTCCGTTGGGAGAAGACGGTAAGGTGGATATATAAGTGCTGTTTTCTCCAGTCGCTAAATCCACTCTGACCACTCTTCTTTTGTTATGTACAGCTTAACAAAACTTTCTCCATACCTCTTAATTACACCAACTAAGATGTCATCTGTTTTCCCTTTCTTATGGCAAATATAACACTCAGAGTTAAACAAGACTTTACCTTCTTTAATTATAGGAGGTATAGTTTTAACACCACATACTCCGGTATACTCTTTTTCATAATCAAGTTCAGGTTGATTGATTAGGAAGTATATAAACCCTATAATTAATCCTAATAGGATTGAGGCAAGGACTATGATATGTTTAAGCTGCTTGAGCATTATTCTTTGCTATATCTTACTTTTTAAGCTTATGTGGTATATCTTGCTTTCTCACAAGTTCTCTAAACTCAGTTATCTGGCTCTCTAAGTCTCTTTTAGGTATAATATTAGCAACAGCTTTACTATGGTATAATAAGACCCACTCTTTTAACTCCTTTACCTTATATAGTTTGTCCCATTGCATCTCAGATTTAAAGCTTCCTCCTGTTATTTTGATTAAGTCATCTGTGAACTCATAGGTCATTTCCTCTTTTAGGTTCTGATGTGTGTTGAAGGTTTTCTTAGTCTCAAAGTACTGAATAACTGGTAGGCCAACAACGATGAAAAACCCTAAAAATAAGGGGATATAAGGAGTGTCTTCAGAAATAGATTGCATAAAAGAACTCAAATAATAAGCTATTGAGGATAGAAGCATTATGAGACCTACTATTGTCAATAATATTCTACCTACTTTGGAGTATGCAAGCTTAAAAACATACCTTAAATAATCCTTCTCTGTTAACTGGGTTGTAATCTTTATCATAATCTAATATCTTGTTCCTTTGTACTTATGAAGTCTGTTGTTCTTGTAATTAAAGGAGTCTATAATCATTAACTTTCCCTTCCTAGTCTTCGTTATTTGCCTCTTCTTTAAGTTGTTTTTGTAGTAGGTGCTATCTACGGTAAAACCATCACGAGTCTTATTTACTTTAGCCAGTAAGTCACCGTTAGGATAATATTGCTCTATAGTATAGCTTAAAGTTTCGTTGTCAAGGTTTTTGTTTGCCCTAATTAGCTTAGCAAGTTCTTTTTTGTATGAATACTTGAATGAGTTAATAATATTACCTTCTAAATCGGACACTTCTTTAGCAATTAACCTAGAGTCACTATCATAAGTATTATACTCTATTTTTCTTTTAGGGTGATAGTCTGTGGCTTTTCTTGTAAT
This sequence comes from Kordia sp., assembly GCA_002733415.1. Classification (GTDB taxonomy): domain Bacteria; phylum Bacteroidota; class Bacteroidia; order Flavobacteriales; family Flavobacteriaceae. The sequence continues at coordinate 2,225 of NVVR01000004.1, forward strand.
GTTTCCTAAACTATCCTTTTCTTCTAAAATTAACCCGATTGTATCAGTTTGCTTTATATAGGTCGTTTGTGTTAAGTTACTTAAGTAATCTATAGATTTACGCATATATGGCTCAGGAGCTGAAAGTAAGTATTCTTCAGTTCTTATAAGTTCTCCTGCTTCATCATAAGTATGTTTACTTTCAAAGTAAGTTCTCTTTATGAACTCATCATCAATGTATAGCTCAAAATAAACATCTTCAGTTTTCACTTGACCCTTGTCATTAAGGACATAATCATATGTCTCCATCTGAACATACTTAGGTTTTGGCAAAGAATCTGACTTACACGATAGAAGAAGCAATATAAGTAAGTATAGGGTGTATTTCATGTGTGCAAGATAAGTATATATAAAGAGTTTTTTTAATACTTTTACATCACATTCTTGAAAAACAATTTATGAAGAAAAGGGTGGTAAAATTTATTAGAAAATATAGCAATAGAACCAGTCTTTAAAACATAATTAATTTATTTCTTGTAATATTGTTTTAGTGATTTTTTTCTTTTTACTTTTGAGAACCAATCATTGAATATGAGAATAGTTCACTTATCAGACATACACTTATCTTTCGATAATCATCATGAGTTTATCCATAGCCACAGGAAAGCACTCATCAAAGACTTAATAGAATACCACTCAACAAAAAATATTGATATAATTCTTATAACTGGTGACTTAGTTGATAAAGGAGGTCACTCTTTATTAGAAATAAAAAATTATAAAGAAGCAGGAATCACTAATCCCTACGATATTTTTCAAACAATTTTTATAGAACCTATAATCAAAGAAGTAGGGATAAGTAAGAACCAATTTCTATTTATACCGGGAAATCATGACATAAATGAAAAGGAGATATCTTATTTCGAAGAGTGTGAAATGGTTAATAAAATAAACAAACGAAATATTAGTGAATATCTTGAAAGAAACAATATAGATTTTATTAATAATAAAAGAATAAAGCTCTATAAAGAATTTGAAAAAAAATTTCACGGAAATAATACCCTATATAAATTTTCTAATAATCAATCTACTTTCATCTATAATTATAAAGAAAGCCATAAGGTCGGATTTATATTAACAAACGACTCATGGAGATGTAAAAGCAGAAAACTAAAGGATGAAAGCGAAAAGTTGTTTTTTGGGTTCCAGCAACTAGATTATAGTCTTGAAGAATTAGAAAATCATGATACTGATATTAATATTTGTTTACTTCATCATTCTTTAGATGACTACGAGGAAAAATATGAAGTAGAAAGAATTCTGAATACAAAGGACATTGAAATTTTTCTTTATGGACACTATCATAGCTCAAAATTTGAAGCAAAAAACAATCCCACTGGTAACTCAATAGGTATTAGGGGAAGAGCAATATTAAATAAACCTGAGGAACCAATAGAGGAATATCAATCAGGTTATCAAATAATTGATTTAGACCTTATTTCGTACAAAATTAATCGAATTTATTATCGAAAGTATATTCACAAAAGATCTGAATTTGATCTAGATAGCTCAGCAGCTCGCCGTGGAATAGCGGAAGATAAAGATTATTTGAATTTGCATAGAAATGGACAACAAAAAAGTGATGGGAAGGTAAAAAAAGGGTTTGATTTAGATAAAAGTAAGTTTAAATAATCATGAAAGAATATTACGAAACAAGATATATAAGCAAGACCAACGACAAATCTAATCGTTCGTTTTTTTTTGATTCAGATAACAGAATACTGCTAAAGGACGAAATCCTAGTAAAAGATAAAATTGTTCTTTTAGGAAATCCGGGGATGGGAAAAACTACTGAATTAAACAACTTATTTGAATCACTTTGGCAAGTAAAAGATGACACAGGTTTAATTCCTTTTCATATTGATTTAAAGTACTTTAGAAAAACAAATAAGTTTGAAGATTTGATAAAATATAATGATTGGAAAGAACTCCCAAGCATCCTTTTTATCTTAGACGGATTAGATGAAATAGAAAGTCTTCAAGATTTTATTTCTGAATTTGAAATATTCACATCAACCCACAGTGATTTAAAAATTAAATATGTTGTAAGTTGTAGAACTAATATTTATGAAAAACACCTAATTACAATCTCAGGATTTGAAACCTACTTTTTAGACAGTCTAGGTTTCCATCAAGCAAAATCTGTATTATATGAAAAATATTCTATAAATATTGACAACCTAACGATCGATGAAAATAATTTGGAATTTATTCAATCACCATTTTTTTTAAAACTTTTCGTAGATTACTATAATGAAACAAATGAACTGCCGAATTCTAATGCTGAAATTTGGGATTTATATATTAATAAAACTATAGATGTTCAAAAACTAAAGTACTCTAAAAAAGGACTCCTAATCAAGCCGTTATTAATCAAAAGGTTAAAAACAGTTGCTATGGTTAATGAACTTAGGCAGAGAAACTATATTAGTGAAACAGACCTATTTGATATTTTTAATAGCGAATACGAAGAGTTTACAGAAAGTGCACCATTTTTAGTTTATAATTCATCCTTGGAAAACTGGAGTTTTGAACATAGACAAATACAAGAGTTTTTCGTTGCCAAAACATTACAAAACAAACCTTTTAATGAAATTTTATACATTATAAAAATTGATGGAACTGAAGCTATTCATCCTTCATTATTTAATTCTATTTCATTTTTAATAAATATAATTGACAAAAAAAACCCAACCTATGATAAGTTGATTAGTTGGCTTACAACTAATCAAATAGAAATAGTATTTAAAGCAGATAATGATAGGATTGATGATGAATTACGGGCTGATGTTTTTCAAAAGTATTTTAAAAGAGAATGTATTAAAAAAACACTTTGGATAAGCACTAAAAGAACTTTAAGTGTCAAAGAAATAGGTACTTTTGCGGATTCTACTTTGAATTTTGATTATTTATTAGTAATAATTTCTAAATACAAAATTTACCACAACAGAGTCCTTCATTCGGCAATAGACCTTCTTAATTTTTTCTCTATAAATTCTTTCTCAAAAGTACAATTCAAAGAAGTTTTTACTAAAACACTTGTTGATAAGTCATTCCCCATATCAGCAAAATCTCAAGTAATACGACTACTTAATAAGCATAACTTTTTTAGAGATGATAGTAACTATTTAAACTTAATTTTCGAGATTTTTGAAAATGAAAGTGACAAACAACTTAATAATAGCTTATTATCCATACTAGTAGAGTTAGAAGATGTAGACTTATTTTATGATTATATACTAGAAGAGTTTAAAAGAGCTAATGATTTAGTAGAGAGAGAGGTAAAGGACGAAGTACATAGAGGAAATAAATACTTAGTCAATAAATTAGTTTTAAAATTCAATAATAAAGATAATTTTTTAAGCATTATAAAGTACTATTTTAATGAAGAACTTAGTATATATTACGATAATGAACTGGTAATTAAAATTGTAGATCGATGTAAGTATTTTGCAATGCATGACAAAAACTTTATAAATAACTTACTTTCAACAATCAAAATTGACTACCGTTTTCATTTACATGAGACTTTTTTGAAAAAAATAATTTACACCAGTAATAAAAAAGATGAAGCTCTGTTTTATTTAACTAAAAATCTAGAGTTAAACAACATAAGTTTTTTTATTTCCAACCTTGTAACTGAAACTAATTTAGATAGTTTTTCTGAAATTATAACCTCAAAGAAACCATCGAATCAAGAAATTGAAATTTTACGTAATGGTATAGGTAGTTCTACTACTCGTGAGCTATCTGTAAGGTTTAATGATAAGATGATTAAAGATGGTGTTATTTTTAAAGAAAAAGTATTCACAAGTGAAGATGTTGTAATTCAAAAGATTAAATATAAACAACATATTCAAGATAATTTTGATATTCTATTTGAAAAAGACAGGTTGATTAAAGAAATTGAATGTCTTATAAAAAATTATGGAACTGAAATTAATCGTACTCAAATGAGGAGTTTCAGGCATGAATGGTATAATAAAAATGGTCATGGAAACATTCTTGATACTTCAATTAGTTTACTTGATGGATTGTTTTTCTCAAAGAATAAAGATGTTATTCGTTTTGAAGAGATAAATGAATTGTTAAAAAATGATTTGATTATTTATAAAAATATAAAATCCCAAATAGAACAATCAAAAAGCAGGAATACAGATTTTAATACTTCTAAAGAACAGGTTTCTGTTATTAAAAAATGGTGTTTTGACCAAACAATTTTTATTGACTTTGACAAAATTGCAAAAAGTTCAGGTGAAGGGTCTTTTTATCACTTAATCGGGTATAAAAAACTAGAACTTATCTTCTATTTTCAAAGGACTTTTTTATTTGAGTTACCACAAGAGTTCTTATTAAACTCTATAGAATTTTTTGAATTAAACAAATCCGGAGAAGTAGATGATTATTTTAAGAATTTAAAAGTTCAAGTCAAAAATGACTCTTTGTTTAATAATAAAATAATCTACAACCTTCTAAACAAAAGACTACTAGGTTTATCATTATCAAAGCATGTTTACTATGCATTATCTCATCAATTAGAAGAAACATACCCAACTATCAGAAAATACTTCATTGAAGAGTCAACATATATTGAAAGTAAAAAATTAGAAGAATATATTAAACTATCACAAGATTATTCATTATTAAAAAGCCTCTGTATTGATGATAACTCATACAATTATTGGATTTCAATTAAAACAATGTTGATATTTGGAAAGTATAAAGATTTCTGCAAACAAAAAGCGTTTGAATACCTAAAAAATGTAAACGGAAAACATAATACAGATGCATTAGCCATACTTTTTAACTTAAATGATCATAGAGCATTTGATTATCTTTTAGAGAATTTAAGAATAGATAATTTTATCTCAATTAACTTAGTAGGATTTTCAAATTACAATAATGTAAAAGACTTGAAAATTTTAGTAGAGTTTTACCATCTAGCATATAGTGATAAAATTGACAGGTTTGATTCAAATTATTACAGAACATTTTTTGAAAACTTAATATCAAACCTTTCAGATAGTGAAGAGGGATTTAATAAAATTGTAAGGATCCTAAAAAAAATAAAAAGTGATTTAAAAGAAATTAACTCTGACCTATTTTATATTAACTTGTTAATTGACAACTCAAAAAATAGTTATGTCAACTCAAAATCAGTGCCATATAGCCTAGTAGATGCTAAAATAAAAACTAATAAAGTTCTATGTAGTATTTAATCAAAAACAGGCTTAAAAAGCCTTGTACTTATTGATGGATTAGCTGATTATTTGGTGGAGTATTATTAATAAGATATAATTTAATATGACCATAGAAGAAAACGATAGTATATTTATTTGCGTACTTATCTCCAATGGATATGAAGAGGGGTTTGATTTGGTAGCCAATATTCTTGAAAAGAATATGAGTGTTAAGTTTAACGATAAATTTGATGGTATTGATTCTTAATGAGATTTCATGAATAAATTAAACAAGCAGTTTTTTGAAACAAAAAAGAAGTATAAAGAAGGCTTAAAAAAAAGAAAGCTTACTTTCAAGAGAGCTGCAATAAATCTTATTATAACTTTTTCACTAATATGGGTTGTATCTATCCTACAAAAGAGTTGCGAACAAAGAATAGAAGAGAATAAACTTAAAGAGTTGCAAAAAGAATCAAATAAAAAGATAGATAAATCTTTATTAAATGGAGTGTGGGCGGAAAATATAGACGATAACGCTATGTTTTATATTGAAAATGATTCTATTCATTACTTTGATAGTATTGACCAACCAGCATATCCTATTGATTTATCAGGTGATATTTTATCAATCTATTACGATGGTATTACTTTTAGATGGAAAGTTTTAAAACTATCAAATGATAGTTTGGTGTATGAAAGTGAAAAGAATAAAATAAAACTTTACAAAAGAAAATAACAAATGTCAAAAAGGGAAAAAGTATTTATAATAATCTATTGCTTGATACCAATACTTTTCTTTTTAAGTAAATGGATATTTATTAATGGTTATGATTCATATGATGGTAAAATTACTCATATGGCTGGAACACCTATAACCGTTATTTATGGCGATGGACATGGTTATAATACTAGTTCTGGCACAAATTATTACCCATATGTAGAATACTATGTAGATAATGATACATTAAAGACAACTGAAAAAGCATGGAGTTCTGTATTTCTTGAAGAAGGTGAAGAAGTAACTATTCTAATAAATAGTAATGATGATTCCGATATAAAATTACTAACTCTATTTAATTACTGGATACCAGTTTATTCTTTAGTAATATTCTTAGTGTTTGGATTTATTGGGTACGGAATTGTAGTGTCAACTGACCAAAGGGAATTTCTAGAATCACAACAACCTGAGTAATCTAAATTTGTATCTTGGTTGAAATTTTAAACATGATTAATTATTTATACGGAATTTTATTAATAGTAGCTCTTGTACTTATATGTTTTGCGATGGTACATTATAATAAAACTGCAAAATTGTTAGCAGATGGTATTAAAACCAAGGGCAAAGTAATTGAGTTAATCGAAGTAAACGATGGTGATGGGTACACATATAAACCAGTCTTTGAATATTATGATAGAGATAATATTAGGCGTGAGTTTAAACCTAATTTTAGTTCCTCTCCATCTCCGTATGAAGTAAATGATATAGTAGAAGTAGTGTATAACCCTAAAGCTTTATTTGAGCATCAAATTGTTTCATATTGGGGACTTTATCGTATGGTAATTATACTTTTATCAATAGCTTCACCGTTATTAGTAATTAGTTGTGGTTTCTTCATATATAATTACAAATAACTAATTTGATACTCGTTGAGAAAAGCTCTTAAAATATTACTTCATATTATCATATTTGGGTTACTAACTATTCTAACTCAGATTGGCGGTATTGTATATCTACTAAGTTTATACTTTAATAAATTATTGAAACGTGATTTCAAGTTTAAATCATTACTAACCTTTCTCGGTTTATATTTAATATCAACGTTACTTATTGTTCCATTAATCGCCCCAATATTTGGTAGAGAAAAGGTTCAACACACCGAAAAGATAAGGCCGACTAATTACATGACGGTGCTACTTAATAGAAACTATGTTAGACCTCAGCTAAATAAATTATTAAAGGCTACTACAAGTGATTTAAAGGACTCAAATATTCAAATCAACTATTTGGACGCAAACTTTCCATTCATCAATAAATTCCCATTATTACCACATCTGAGTCACAATGATGGTAAGAAATTAGACATCAGTTTGGTTTATGAGAATGCTGATGGAGAAATTATTAATAAGCAAAAATCAGTTAGTGGATATGGGGTATTTGAAGACCCACGACCGAATGAGTATAATCAAATTGATAAGTGTTTAATCATGGGATATTTTCAATATGATTACCCAAAGTACGTTACGTTTGGTAGTATCAATGATGAACTGAAGTTTTCAGCTAAAGGAAGTAAGAGATTGATTAGGTCAATTCTAAAGAATAAAAGTTTAGGTAAGTTATTCATAGAACCTCATCTTAAGCAACGACTAGGTTTAAGCAATAGTAAAATTAGATATCATGGATGTCGTGCTGTACGCCATGATGACCACATTCATATTCAGTTGAAATGACAATAGTATATATATTATTCTTTGGAATGTTAAATTTTTTAATCTACTACTTTTTAGTGAAGAAGATTAGACTTGAAAGTAAAATACTGAATTTAATAATTGCGTGCTTAATGATTTTTATTCTAGCACAAAGTTTTTATCTTAATAATTACTTTTTAACTACTAAAGAGTTTTCCGACCTTATACTTTTGAGCCTATTTATTATAATGATACATTATAGTATGAAATTTATGGTTATTAAAGGGAGAGACGATGACTTCGGAAACGAATCCTTTTCTGATAAATTATCAGATGATTTCTTTAATTTTTTCAGATTAAAAATGATGTACCTATTTGTTTATTTTGCTCAGATACTTTTCCTTTTATGACACTTATCATCTGATGGATGGCATAGGCTTTAAGGATGGGGCTAAATGGGTTGTGTGGTGGTTATCTTTATTAAATAAATCTCTTAACTTAGTGTCCAATCAAATATAGTAAGCCCAAGGAAAATATGAGTACACATAAAGAACAGAATAAGGATTACAGAAAGACAGTTTTAATATCTTCTAATAAAGAAGATGTATTTAAATCATTAACTGAAGAATTATCAAATTGGTGGGGTAATATGGACAATATTGTCCAAAAAGAAGGAGATATATTCACTATTTCTTGGGGCAAACCTTGGTTTCAATTCAAGGTAATTGAATATAACGCTTTAAAGTCAATCACTTGGGAATGTATTGATTGTAATCTAATCATTGATGATTTAAAAGGTATTGAGAAAGAATGGGTAGGCACTAAATTACAATGGAATATAATGCCTATAAATAGTAATGAGGTTGAAGTTAGTTTAGTCCATCAAGGTCTTATTCCTGAAATTAAATGTTATAAAGTTTGTTCTTCGACTTGGGATAGTTTTATCGGTAATAGTTTAAAAAAGTATTTAGAAGAAATGAATAATTAATCTGAAATATTCATAGTTTGTTAATTGGACATAACGGTCTGTATATGAAACGTAGCGGATTTTCATGCACTAATTTTCGATTTATAACTGACCTTTATTTTGTTAATTATCTTTTGTTTAAGTACTAAAATCGCTGTTTTTTATATACGTTGTTGTGAGCTGGCTTTTATTCAAAATCTTCTTTTACTAAATTGTCAGGTGTTTTTTCAATTAGTCTTGCATTGAATTTTTGAACAAACTCTTTAATCTGTTGAGATGGATAAGGGTCAACTACAAATATTGGATATTTTTTAAAATCAAAATTTTGTACTATAATATTATTAATTTCGCTATCTCCACATCCATAACCGATAAGTATCAATTTATTAGACTTCGATAAGTTTTTTTCAAAATTGTCAAACACTTTTTCGTAGTACCAAGGTTCTCTATATCTCAAAATTTTTGAAGTAGTTCCTGACAAGAAATCAGGATGATAGTTAAGCCAATCGTTTATATACTTATGTCCTCCTTTACCATCTTCTACTTCTTTATACAATTCAGTGGTTCCTATACCTAATTTAATTTTCACATAAGTGTCAATTCCGGTTTCCTGTATATGAAATGGAAACTGGTCAAAACTACCGTGTAATTTGTAAAGTCTAAATTGCTCGGTGAAATTATTTGTAAAATAAGGCAGTCTAACTTTGTAATTACCTTTTAAGCTGCCATAAAATTTAGAGCCACTTTCTTCAAATCCATCTGATAACTTACCTTGTATCCAATCTGTACTTTTAAGGGTTTCAAAGAAAATATCGTGATTGAGAGTATGAATATGTGTAATCCCTTCATTTCCCCATGCTTCCATACAGTTCAAGAAACCCGTGTATCCATCATATGTTGGTTTGCAATAGTGAACTGAATCATAAAATCTTTTTCCTTCTGCATCAACTAAAAATAATGAGATTAGTTGATTAAATATTTTATTAGTTTGGCTTAATAAATTAAGGTTATTTGTTTTAATATGATATTCCTTTCTAAACTCTTCACAGAATGCATTGAAATCAGCATCTTCTTTTTCACGATAGAATTCGTTGTAGAAATCATAAAACTCCTCGTAGTTGAAAGTTTCTTTTTTTTCAATATAATATTCTATGAGTTTAATCACAAAGTGCTTATGTTTTGAGTAATTTGAATACCAACAAGGGTCTTTTGCAGTTTTTTCTTTAAGAAATACAGTTCCGTCCGTATATACCCAAAAATCTTCTGGGTCAAGTTCTGTTAGTTTTTTATTCAGCTGGTTTGCTGTTGGATATCCTTTGTTAACCGAAAATCCTGCTCCAAGTAATATTGATGTTTCTGTCATTTAGTTCGGTTTTCAGCTTGCTCACAACAATCGGATATGTAGCACTAATGAAACATATCCAACTTATATTCACTCAAAAATAACATATATGCACGACTTTAGATAAGATTACTTGAATATATAATTACAGATGAAATAAAGGCAATTAGGATGGGGCTGAATGGGTTGTGTGGTGGTGTTTTGTTGTGTGGTAGATGTAAGTATTAGTTTAGAATTAAGTAAAAGATGATTGCTAAGAGTACCACAATCGTAATACATCCATAACCACTAATACTCTCTTCTCTATTTATCCTACTCTCATAAGATATTGCTTTCTCTCTTGGTAAGAAGTAACCTCTCCAAGCATTATCTGGAACAGAAAGAGTCCACAGCTCATAACAAGTTTTACAAATGTAGTTGCCATCCCAATCTTTCTCTTCATCTAAAAATTCAACTTCTCCCTTATTAACCTTGGAATCTAGTAGTTTTTCAAACTCCTCAAAATCTGTGTAAGATTCAAACTTGTTGATATCGTTTTCAAAACAGTTAGGGCACATATTACTTTTTAACTTGTTCTCTAATAATGTATAATAAGAAGACTACTTGAGCTAGGCCAAATATTATTTTAATCACATACTTAGAAGTTAACTCTGGATTTAAGTTCTTGTTTAAATCAGCAATGCTATTAAATACTATAGGTATAGATACACCTATCAAAACTATTGCTGCTACTATTATTATGATTAGTTTCTTCACTGATTTAGTCTTCTTTTTTAATGAACTGATATACTAAATAAAAGAAATAAATAATAGGTATCCCTATTATAGAACTTCCTATCACTATATATTTCATTATTGTAAATCCAATTAAAGGTATTTCTTGAAATTCATCAAAAGTATCAGTTTTTCTAACAAAATAAATAGCACTGGCGATTGAAATTCCAAAAGCAAAGAATATTGCACTATTAGTAATTAAAGTCTCCCTTGAAATGGTTTCAGAATTATCAGTTAAGGTATTCATTAGTATACAGATTAAACTCATTACAACACCACTAATAAGAATATTTCTTATCTCATGTTGAGAATGCTTTCTTTCAACCTTTAAGACATCTGTCCCTCTACATTTTGGGCAAAAACTAGAAGCGCTAATAGAACATCGAGAACAAATACCTCTTGAACATTTAGAGCATCTATATATGGAAATATTGTTCTTATGGATGTCACAAGAATATGAATTATTCATAGTTAGTTTTTTACGCATCGAAGATAATACATTCAGAGCATAAATCGACATTGAGTCAGGCTCTGAGGTTATGAGTCACTATAGTTGCTTTTTTATTTATGACAACTATGCTCTGAAGTCTGGACGAGGCTGTCTAAACGGGGCTGAGTGTGTTGTGTTGTGTTTGGATACGTTATCAAAGAGTTTTTACATTCTTAGTATCTATATACAATTTATAATCAACCTCTTTTTTATCTATAAAGTTTATTGTGTAGTTAGGTTCTTTCTTATTTTTTTTATACCAAGTTATTTTTTTGATAACACCTGTAGGGTAATCACCATCAAACTTTATATTCCACGAAAAATTAATTAAGAATTTAAAATTATCTCCTTTTATTGTTTCATCTATTTCTATGTATGATTTAGAAAATATTTTCTTCTTACTACTATTAGTGTATTGAATCAATACATAATTTAATGAATCAATTTTATTTAACTCCCAAATAGACTTAGACCTAAGAGGGTCTCCGAACCTTTCGGTATAGGCTTGATGAATAAATTTACTATTACTTTTAATGTCATTAGTTTTATTCCCAATGAAAGGAACATATATCTTTTTATTAAAATCCGTAAATTCAAATACTGTGTAGTTCTTTTTGATATAAAATTTTTCACGTAAAAAGAAATCCGAATTATTACTATTACAATATAGTTTTAATGTTTCTCCGTGAAAATTATCAAATTCAGTAATATATTTATATGTATATTGATTGTTGAATTGATAAACTTCTTGACAGAAAGAAGAATAACTTAAAAAAAGTAACATTAATAGACTGTAAAGCTTCATAAATAATTATCGATTAGATTACTAAGAATATATTGTGACTTATCAATTTTACAAATATAACTATTTGAGGTGTTCCTTTACCGGTAATGGGTCAGAATAGTTGACGGCTCAATACTTTAAACATACAAAACCAAAAGGCAGCTCATATCGGGCTGCTTTTACTTTTTATGACAACTATGCTCTGAAGTCTGGACGAGGCTGTTAGGGAGGGGCTGAAGATGTTGTGTTGTGGGAATTCTATAAACTGAAACCCGTATTGTTTTATAGATGTTGTTGCACACCGTTTTTACTAACCAATACAAATTTGCGTATAGTGATTTGGAATCGGATTTTGGAATAACCTACTAATATATGGAAATTCAAAACTCCAAACTTTTAAGCTTTTTTGGTTCTTAAACTTAATTTTGTAGATCCCTCCATCTGGAATATCAAGTACCATTATTTTCTTAGCCTTTTGTCCAAATTTATATGACTGAATCCTCCATTTAGTAACTTTTGGTAAAGTTACTTTTCCATTTTTTATGTTTGTCAACGTGAAGTCAAAATCACCGATTTGAACATCCCAACCACCAAGAACTGTTACGCTATATATTCCAACAGGTACTTCTATATCCTTACCAGAATCATAAATATTAATAGGTAATCTAATTTCTAAATACCTTAAATCAGTATTTATTATTTCGATTTCTTTAGGAACTTTACTTCTCTGAAGAAAACCCAAAATCTTTTTATCAGGAGTTAGTTGGTCATAACTACTCTTGATGTAAGGTCTTGCTCCATCAGTTGGCTCAAATTCAGTTTCTAGATATTCGATTTCATCTTTATCTAATTCACGCACTGTTCCGTCATTCTCAACATAAACAAATTCAAATTCTTTCTTTTCTAACTTCAATTTTGAGTGATGTGTTAAATGTTATACAACAAGCGAGTATGTTGCACTAGTGAAACGTCGCTAACTTATATTCACTCAAAAATAGCACATACACTCGACTTTTAATAAGCTTTTATGAAATATAATTACAGATAAAATATAGGCTGTTAGGAAGGGGCTGAAAGTGTTTAAGAAAGAATTGTATATTCGGAGGATGAAGAAGAAACCCACTAATAAATATTTAGCACTTATCTTTTTGGTTATAAATGCTTTTTCCTTTTCATTGAGTGGAATGAACTTAACAAATAATTATGTAAGTTTTAATAATCTGATTTCTTTAATTTTTGCTAACGTATTAAATTTAAAAAGCTACAGCCTTTCATCTGTTATATTTATTCCAATCATAACTATAGCCTTTTATGGGTTGTTGTTTTTGTTAAACATCAGTAATAGGATAACATTTTACATCCTAATCATTCTAGGATTATTGACTTCTTTACCTCTTTTAAATGCTAATGGGATGTAAATAAAGACAATCTTCACGGGCTGTCTTTTCTTTTTATGACAGTTATCATCTGATGAGAGTTGTAGGCTGTTAGGTCGGGACTGAGTGGGTTGTGTGGTGGTTTTATTTAGATGAAGGTAATTCATTCCATATATCGAGCATTGTTGCATAATGACTTGCAGTATTTGTTGTTTCATAATCCGTTCCTAAATGTCCAACTTCCAAATCTCCAAACATTTCAATTATTTGTTCGATTTCGCTTCCTTTTAAATCAACTTTATAATAATTGGTCTCCTTTTTATTCGGCTTATTATGAAGGTTAGGTTTAAACATTTTATTTTCGTTTAAAATACGCTCAATTTCAGATGATAATTCTACTTTTTCAATTTTATCAAGCTCTTCCTTTGTTATTTTTAGAGTTGTATAATCGAGTAAATTTTCTGTTGTTAATTCCACTTTTTCACAGTTTATTCTAATTATTTTGCCATTTTCAAAAAGAAAAATCAAATCATCCTTTTCACTTGGTTTACTTTTATCTATTATTCCGTCATTAATTTCACGTGTTGAACTTGGGAAAAATGTAATTGAACTTAAAGTGTTTTCATCTTCTGGGAATTCATCATTATTCCCATTTTCAATATATTTATAAGAAATGTTTTTACATATAAAAGTCAAATATTCCAGTTCATTTTCTCGAACCCAATTTCCATTCGACTTTATAAACTCAATTTGAAATTGGTTGTCATTTTCTGTAATACTTTTAAACTCAAAATTATTATGTAAATCTAAATGAATTCCATTCAGTTGAACTGCATAATTTTCTTCTATTTTGAAATTCGTTTTCATTGATTTTTTTGACGTACAATGTTAAGTTATGAATAGTAGAGGTATTAAAAGCATTAAACTTAATTTTAAGTACTAATCCCTGAATTAATTATAGCTTTTGTTGGGCATAGTATTCTTTAATTATCGGATATAGAATCTTCAATCTTTTCAATAGTTTTAACTTTGGTTGGGTCACTTACTAAAATCGTTTCTTCTTTTATTTCATATTCTGGCTGAATAATCAAAGTCAAGTCCCCTTCAGTTTTATAATTCAAGGAAACAAGTTTCCAATGAATTTGGATTTTCTTTTCCGCTTTTAAAGGTTTTATGCAAATAGTATCAAAACCTATAGAGTCATCCTGTACAAGTATGTTTTTAAGAGGCACAATCTTTCCATGCTTATCTTCATTCCAAATGAATGTGTCATATTCGGCTTTTAAATCAGGCATTAAATAGTGGCCTTTAGAACAAGTCTTAATGGACTCGAATTCACCGTTAAATTCTAAAAAAATTTTAAATTCTTTTAATGGTTGCGAACCTGTATTATGTAATCTAAAATAAAACCTACAATAACTTTTATTAAATGAAGACATTGAAAAGGGAGTGATTTTAGGTAGCCCTAATTGACTAAATAATAAATTTGAGTTACCAATATAACCGTCATTAGCTGGAACTATTTTTTGCTTATAATGAGTTATAGTTCTCTGAAACGGCACTTTCACAGTCATCTCAGATTCATCATTTTCAAAAACAAATTTTACCTCGTGTTCAGTTTTGAAATTTAAGCTTTTAACAAAGTAATCGTAAGTTTGTTTATTTTCATCGATTAAGTCAACTATATCTTCCCAAGAAAATAAATGAACTTCAAAAAGCCCATTTTTCATGTTCTCTAAGTTCTTTTTTCTAATATAGGTCTCAATTTTAGCATCTTTACTTGCTGTAGTAGCGAAATAGAATTTTTTTAAAGGAGGTTCAAATTCTATTGCTAATTTGATTTCTCTATCGACTTCTTTTTCTGTTAATTCGGATTTAGAATATTCATCCTTTCCTTTACATTGAATCCCATAATATTCAATTTCCCCAAAAGGATTTCCATAAACATCAACACCTTGTTGAGATTGACCTGAGCGTCCATTTTTTTTAATTTCTGGACATTTCCAAATTTCACCCCATAGTTTTTTGCATAGATTTTCAAAATCTTGCCAATTTTCTGGTTTTCTGAGTTGTTTTTTCGCTTTCATCTATATTATGTACAATGTGTTGTGTAAGGATAGTTGCGTGTTTTTAGCACTATAGTTCTAGCAAATTAACACAGATAGAAAGCCCTTAAGGACTTTCTCAAATAGGCTAGAACTGGCAATAAATTATATACTGTGTTAGCAAAAGTTATTTTTCATCTACTACATTTAGTAATTTTCTAAATTTTGTTTCTAGTTCTTTTATTTTTTCGGGTAATTTATCTCTTACTTCGATTGATATTTCTTTCATTTCTTCAGTATATGTGTCATAATATTCTTGTGTTACTTGTCCACTAGCAATTCTTGATTTTTTGTACTTAAAATCCCAGCTTTTCTCCCAATAACTTTTGAATAATTCATCTATAAATTCACAGAATTCAGATGTGAAAAATAACTTGTTATTAGTGTAATAATTGCCAAAGTCTTGGATTGCATTATTTACCCTTATCGCTCTTTCCTCATCTTCTTTTTCTGCATCAATTATTACTCTTTGTAATCTGGCAGTCCAACTTATCATTGACGAATGTAATTCCTGCAGTTTTTTATAAAGTTCTAGGGTTACTTTTCCTCTTTCTTGGTGTAGATAACTAAATTGAATTTGATGAGTAATATTATTTTTTGACAGTTCAGATTTTAACGGTTCAATTTTTAATGAAAGTTCTTCGTTTAATTTACTTTTATAAGACTCTAACTGCTCATTAAAGTTCTTTTTTACATCCTCTTCCAGTTTTGTTAGTTGCTCTCTCGTTGTTAATTTAGCCATTTCATTTCCAAGAGACTTCAACCATGATTTGTAAAATATAAAATATGAAATTATACAAAATGTAATAATGTTTATTAATAATTCTATCCAATCTTTTGAAGTCATAGAGAAGTTTTTTTGTTTTTGCTAACAATTATATAAACGCAATTACATTTAAATCTATTATATAGTGAAATTAGTGTTTTTATTTCTTTTATCAATAGATCCCCATGATTGTTGATCTAAAAGACTTAGTAATACTAGTAGTCACTTGTAGTCGTATAATTATACGTATAATATTATTCTAGACGTAAAGAGCTTTTATTGGTCAAATCCTTTTCTGAAAAATTCTTCAAGTGTTACCCCCAAATAGGTGCTAATTTTTTTTATTGTAGTAAATGAAGCGTCTCTTTTCCCTTGTTCAATTCTTCCAAAGTGAATACCTGTATCATTATACGCTTCTTCTTGAGTCACTCCTTTAGCAGATCTAAGCTCTTTGATTCTAGTTGCTAATGAAATTAATGAATTTTCCTCTTCCTTTTTTACCATGACACTAAGGTCATTTATTGAATTATCCTATGTAATTACCGTTCGGTCATTAATTTTATTATATTTGATGAAAATCAAAATTATGTTCGGACTATTTAAGACTAAACCTAGATACAATTCCCCAGAAGAAAGATTGAAATCTGAAATGAAAAGTAAAATAGAAGCAATGGCTTTCCATATGTATAACAGTAGCCCTATGAAAGATACTCCGCTTGGAGGTACTGTTCTTATAAAGGGGATAAATGAAGCTAAAGATATTTACTTAGCTCGTTCGATTGCAGTTTCAGAAGATTATGGTGTTTCCAGAGCTACTGCCATTGAAATTATTGAAGACTGTGCTCGTTTAGTCTACAAAGAAAATATAGATTAGTATGGTGTTTTGGGTATTATTTATTGGCGGAGTCTTGATTTACTTGTTCATTTCTACTAAAAAAGATGAGATTAATAAAGTAAACTCCGAAGGTGGCTTAGAAGTTAAATATAGGGTATTGCTTAAGTACTTTATGGAGATTCCCAATGTGCAGATAGAAAGAAAAAGTAGTACTTCAATTATTCTAGCTATTAAGGACACACATGTTGTAACTCGTTATACAATTAGTCATGGTTTTGGGAATATTAATGTGTACTGGGATCATAATAGTGCTATGTTTGGTAAACATTCTTTAAAGTGGTGCTTTCCAGAAGATTATTCTCAATATTTGATGTTGTCTACAATCGAACATGAGTACGAAGAATATCAAAAAAAACTATTCAAAAAGTAAAATTTATCGTGTATGTAGGTCTGAAGTACCCCCATAGCAAAACGATATTGTCCTTTAGTGTTTTTCGGAAGTACGCCCCCGTCAAATTTTGAAGTCTTCAGTTTTTTAATACATGTAAGTACTTGATTTGTTTTATTTACCGAGTTGCACCCATATAGAAAGCCTGTGAGACACTGTGTAAAGTGCTTCTACAGGCTATTTTATTCTATATTTGGATACTGTCTGCGTTATATATAGACGTAAATGTAATTTTGTTTTTATGTAGTTTATTATCAGTCAATTATACTACTATTCTGTATGAGTTTTTGGCAAGGTTGTTGATACTTATTTATGAACTTCTTGTTTCCAACCCACAACATTTTAAAAACCAAAACACAACACAATTTATGAATTGCGAGATAAACTTATATGACAATGTTAAAAACCCAGATGTAAAGGATAAAATTTATATAGAAGATATACTAGATAAGATTAAAAACCCTGATGAAAATACTAAAGATGAAATCAAGTCAGCAAGATTTATTTTAAAAAAATTAGGTAAAGAACAATATGATAAGGTAAAAAAGACATTACCTTGTTGTACTTTCAATTTCTTGTTTAATAAAAGAAAAACTAACAAAAATCTAAAAGAAGCAACTGGCTTAATCTATTTAGACCTCGATTATAATACTGAGATAGATATTAATAACGATTATATTTACGCAAGCTGGTTATCACTTTCTAAAACTGGTAGGGGAATACTAGTAAAAGTTGATGGATTAACTTTAGATAATTTTAAAGATACTTATAATTTTATTGCTGGTTTACTTAATGTAGATGCAGATGATAATGCAAGAAAAGCTACTCAATTTACCATATTAAGTTATGATCCGGATATACATATTAACAATGATTCTACAATAGTTAGTGCAGTAGAAGATATTATACTTGAAAAAAAAGTGCACAATACATACACAATAAGAAAAGAAAAAGAATATGTTGTTGATGAAATGTGCAATAATTTTAATGATATAAAGTATAATAACTTTAATGATATAGATTTTAAAGGAAAAGATTATATCATATTTGAAGATGAGAAAGTATTGTTTTCTGAATTATACATTCCAAAAAAAATAGATATTGGCGAAAGAAATACTAAATTAACTTCAATAGCTCATCAACTAAAAGCTTTAAATCCTAGCATAACTAAAGAGGCGTTTAAAAAGTTTGTTTTTGGAGTTAATAGTAGTAGGTGTGCAGTTCCTTTATCAAAAGAAGAAATAGAGCGAATAGTAGAAAATAAATATAATATCGAAAACATTGAACTAATATCTAACAAACCTAGAAGAGTAGTTTTTAACCAAGATTCAGGAATATCAACTTCAGATAAAAGAAAAGTAACTGCTAGATGTAGTGGAGACATAAAAATTAAAAATTCTAATACAAAAATTGAAAAGGCACTTAATATTTGGAATTTAAAAAAACATGGAAAAGCAACAAAGATTTCTATTTCTAAATTATCAGGTGTATCTAGAAACATAGTAGGTAAACGTATAGAGCAGTTCAAAAAGCAAGTTAACTATTTAAAAATTCAATATTTATTCTTAGAAATAGAAAGAAAAATAGTATTAGATTTATATAGAGAGAACTATAATCTAACTCGAGCTAAAAAACCATTTTTTTTATCGGCGTACAAAAATAAAAAGTTAGAGGATTTATTATTAATAGAAATGATTGAAAACAATTTTTTTAAAGAAGCTTCTTAATTTTCTGAACCGTCCCTGTACTCACACTACAAAGTTTTGCAACCCTACGGATACTCTCCCCTTTATTAAGCTCATTTAAGACATTCTTATGTTTTTCAAGAAACTTATTATCAGTTAGTAGAGTACCATGTTGACGACCACTGTAAACACCCTTTAATTTAGCTATATCTTCTGCCTGTCTTTACATTACGTATATCATTTGCTGATACACCTCCTTTTAATGATTATATCCCTGTTCTTATAGTTTAATTAGTTGAGTTTCCTACGCAATGATTTATTATTTCTTATAAAATAGTAGGCATATCTTCTTCTGTTAATTCAGCAATTTCTAATCCTCGTAAATAAGTCAAACTTACGTTTATAGAAGAATGCCCCATCGCCTTCTGTAACTTGGTTAATGAGCCAGTTCTCTTAAAGATTTCTATTGCTCCAGAGTGCCTGAATGAGTATAATGTTTGTCCTTTTTCAATTATTTTAGATTGCCTCTTAAAGCGACTCCAAAGGGTCTTAAAATAATCTTGATTTAAAGATTGAGGTTTGCCAGAAAAGATATTGTCTTTAGGATTTCCTTTTATAAGGATATCTCTCACATAAGAAGGAACAGGTACAATTCTATTTCTCCCTGACTTGTTTCTATGTCCTGATAAATGGATATAACTGAAATCATCAGAAAAGTCTCCCCAAGTGAGCTCTCTAATTTCCCTATGAGGTCTTAAAAGACACCCATAAGTCATTAAACAACATATGTGTAAATTAGAGTTGTAGGCTTTAATTTCTTCAAAGATTGACTTTAGATTGCTGTAGCATTTATGCATTTGTGCATTAGTTTTTTTTGACTTTATACCTTGCATTGGGTTGGACGACATTCCTAATTTTTTTGCTTCGTTGATGAGTGAACACAATCTCAATCTATAGGTGTTGTATGAGGTTTCTGAAGTGTATTTGTTTAATACTATCTCAATGTGTACAGGTTGTATATGAGAGTCGTTCAACTCGTCTATTAATTTATTAAAAATGAACTGTAACATATATTTATACTTCTTTGTATATTTTTGTTTCAGCTTGTTTTCTAAAGCTACTGTTAAGTAGTCTTTGTCTGTCATACTAGGTTTTATAAGCTTAGACACTTTAAGTTCCTCTAAGGTTAAACCACTAATTAAAAATTGATACACTTCAGCAGCTAAAAGGTTTCCAATTTCAATTCGTTTAGAAGTAGGGTAGGAATTGGGGTATATTTTAGAATTAATTTTAGAGCCATTGGACAACCTATAGCGTTTATTGTTTTGATAAAAGGTTATGAAAACTCTATTTTTTGAATCAACCTTTACTTTTGGATACATTACTTTCATTTGACAGATATTTGACAGATTAATTTAAAGTCGACTCCTAAGTCATTGATATCTAGTTGATAAGCTGGATAGAGCACCTCCCTTCTAAGGAGGCGGTCGCAGGTTCGAATCCTGCAGGGCTCACTTAAAGACTTACTGGAAACAGTAGGTCTTTTTTGTTTTTATTCCATTTGTAGTACTTCACAAGTCTTTTAGGGTTTTGCATGGGGCAATTAATAAACTTGGGAAGAATTTGCAAAATAGGTGTTTTTGGAAATCTAAAAATTGCGTTTTGAATATAGATTTTCCAAGTGTTTTTTTACCCGAAGGAATATTAGAATATTTTGAGATTGTAAGTGATAAAATTCAAAATGAACGGATATATTTTTATTTAGAAGAGAAAAACATACTCCCTCAAGAATACCAATCTGTAATAGCACGTTCTAAAGGTTTCTCCTCCGAAATAATGGTTGAGGATTTTTCTTTAAGGGGTAATCGGTATTACTTCATATAAAACGTAGATGTTGGACTTTTATTGATATGGGAAAGATCATAAAAAGAGATTGGGAATTAGTAGTAATAGGCACTCGTATAACTAGCGAGTTTCCCTCTTTTTTTAAAGACATCACTTGATACCCATGCTCTGAGTGCTAAACGATTTGGAGATTATTAAAAAATCAACGGTAATGCCCTTTAATATCTCAACAAAAATCATCTTAGTTATTTTAAAGATTGGAGGTAGAAAGAGCATGTGGCAGATTGGTTGCTCTATTCAAATAATATTTAAAATACTTAAGCTTAGGCGAAATCTCTTTATCTAATGGAGAGTTATATTCTATACTAACAATATAAAAGCAAAAGGTAAAACAGGTAGTGTGGTGGCTGTTTTAAAAGGAACTAAAGCAATTAATGTATTTCATATTACCTCTATAGAAAGAGGAAATACTGTAAAGGAAGTTATTGTAGACACGGTAGGTGGCATGAATTTAATTGCTAAAAAATGTTTTCCTAAAACTGAAATAGTTACCGTTAGATTTCATGTCCAAAAACTAGCTTCAAAAGCGGTGCAAGAAGAACGTATTCGATTGCGATGGGAAAATCATAGAACTAGTAAATATAGCAATGCAGGAAGCTCGGAAAAATGGAAATATACACAAGCCTGAAATTCTCAGCAACGGAGATACATACTAACGACTACTTGCTAGAAGCAGATATCTATTATTCTAAGTCAAGACCAAATGGACAGTGGGGTAAATTCAAAGATCCTAAATAATTTCTAATTATATCCAACTATTGAAAAAGCATATACTTTAGCACAAGGATTGAGTTATACCTTTGAAAATAACACAGATAAAGATATCGCTAGATTAAAATTAGCACATTAGTATGATAAGGTGGAGAAGTCACAATTTAAATCATTCAACATCATTGCTAGGTCTATATAAATGCACTACATATCCATATAGAACTATTTTAACAATAGAAGCACAAACGCTTCGGCAGAATCTTTTAATGCTTAAATTAAAGAATTTAGAGCTCAATTTAGAGGAGTAAGAGATGTCAAATTATGCCTATATAGATTAACCTAATTATTTGCTTAATTCTAACCACTCCTCCTCTAAAATATTGCTTGATCCTTCATTTCTGAATAGCTTTTTAGTTGTCTAGAAAAAATTAATTTCCGTCTCTATCTACTTTAATACGTTCATCACTATTAGCTAATTCCCATGCGGTGTGAAAAATTAGTTTTGTACGAATAGTCATTAAAGGGTAATCAATTTTGTCTGGAGTATCTGTAGGTTGGTGATAATCTTCATGAATACCACTAAAGAAAAACACTGCAGGAACTCCTTTTTTAGCAAAGTTATAATGATCAGAACGGTAATAAATACGTTCAGGATCATTTCTATCATTGTATTTGTAATCTAATTTAAAGTCGATTAAGTTTTTATTTGCTTTAGTAACCGCAGCGTCTAAACCAGTACTTAATCTATCCGCACCAATAACATATACATAGTTAGGAGCGTCTTTATGTTCAGGATCAACACGACCAATCATATCTACATTAATATTAGCAATAGTATTAGCCAATGGAAACACAGGGTTTTCTGCATAAAATCGTGAGCCAAATAATCCTTTTTCTTCACCAGTAACATGTAAAATTAAGATAGAACGTTTTGGGCCATGACCAGCAATTTTTGCTTTATGAAAAGCTTCAGCAATTTCTAATAAAGCTACAGTTCCTGATCCATCATCATCGGCGCCGCTATAAATTTTCCCATCATGATGTCCTATATGATCTAAATGAGCTGATAGCACTAGTAGTTCATCAGGTTTTTCAGAACCTTCAATATATGCTAGTACGTTTTCAGAATCATTTTTAGCTTTCCCTTCAAAGTATGCTACAGGAATATTCTGAAAATAATTATCCGTTCCATATGCTGAAGGGATCCCCATTTTTTGATATTCTTTCTTTAAAAACTCAACTGCTTTCTTTTGCCCAGGTTCACCAGTGTCTCTTCCTTCAAATTCATCAGAAGCATATATGTATAAATCAGTTTTCATTTCAGCTGCCGTTATGGTATTTGCATATGTAGTAGCAATTGATTTGACAATAGTTTTTGTTGTTTCTTCCTTTATAGGATTCGTTACTGTTTCTTTTTGTGAGCTACATGCGATAATGCAAACAGCAGGTATAGCTAATAATAAATTTCTCATAGGTTGTAATTATTTAAAGCGTGAATTTACTAAATTTTATCGTGCTTCATTATAAAAAAATATTATTATCATTTTAGCAAAAGAAATTTTTTTAAGTGTAACTTTACTTTTTAAAATTTAAGATAATGATAAAAGAGATTGAAAACTTACTGAATGATCAGGTTAGATACGAAGCAAATGCATCAATGCACTATTTAGCAATGGCTTCTTGGGCAGATGTTAATGGTTATAATGGAGTTTCAGAATTTTTTTATGCGAATTCTGAAGAAGAACGTGTACACATGACTAAGTTGGTAAAGTTTATCAATGAAAGAGGAGGGAAGGCAATAGTACCCTCTTTAGCAGCTCCAAAAGCAGATTTTAATAGCTTAAATGAGTTGTTTGAAGAATTTTTATCAAGTGAAGTGTATGTTACTCAAAAGATAAATGAAGTGATTTTTGAGTGCTTGAATCATAAAGATTATAATACGCATAACTTCATGCAATGGTATGTGTCTGAGCAACTTGAAGAAGAAGCTCAAGCAAGAACGATGCTTGATAAATTGAATATTATCGGAGACGATAAAACAGGGCATTATATGTTTGATAGAGATATAATGACTTTTGGTCAAGCCAAAGAAGATCAGGTTTAAATTTATAGAATTATATAAAAAATGAGTTGTTGATGTGTTTTGACAACTCATTTTTTTATATATTTGCGCTTTATTTATAATTAGTTTAAATAAAGATAACTATGTTGTACACCCCAATGATCATTTCTAGCACTTGTAATATAATAGTAAGTGATTGCAATTCTTGTATGGATAAGAAAAACAAATGCTGTAAAAAATATAAGAAAAAAGGAAAGAGTAATTGCAAACGTTGTCCGAAGCTATAAATGTTTTTTACCCCATCAGTGGGTTTAATTCCTCATATTGATAGCTATCGGGACACCCCGATCGAATAATAATATTTTTTCTTATCTAGTGTACTTGCTATTAAGGGTATTTATTTAAGTTATGGCTACAGGTATCTCAAATATATAATATTATATTATGTAGTTTTTGAAAAAACTGCCATAATGAAGGAGTTTATTTTTAATCAGTCTTTAATTTTTTGTTCTAAACGCGTAGTGGTCTTTACTCTTAATTTAGGATAGTGGCAATTAATCACATAAAAAATGACTATATTTGCATGCAATTATTACGAATTGCACTATGACAACACACAACACAAAAATTGTAGGAGAAGGGCTAACCTATGATGACGTACTATTAGTTCCTGCTTACTCTGAAATACTACCAAGAGAAGTAAGTATAAAAACAAAATTCACAAAAAATATTACCATAAATATTCCTATTATTTCTGCAGCAATGGATACTGTTACAGAATCTGATATGGCAATTGCTATAGCTAGAGAAGGAGGAATAGGTGTGTTACATAAAAACATGACTATTGAAGCGCAAGCTAATGAAGTTCGTAAAGTAAAGCGTTCAGAATCAGGAATGATTATTGATCCAATCACACTTCCAAAAGATGCTACTGTAGCTGATGCTAAGCAAAACATGAAGGAGCATAAAATTGGAGGGATACCAATTGTTGACGATAATGGATTGTTAATTGGTATTGTTACTAATAGAGATTTACGTTTCGAGAAAAATAATACAAGAAAAATATCTGAAGTGATGACTTCAGAAAATTTAGTAACTACTGCAGTTGGAACTTCATTAAAAGAAGCAGAAGGGATTTTACAAGAAAATAAAATTGAAAAATTACCAGTAGTAAATAAAGATAATAAACTAGTTGGTTTAATTACTTTTAGAGATATTACTAAAGTAACTTTAAAGCCTAATGCTAATAAAGATCAATTTGGACGTTTACGAGTTGCTGCTGCTTTAGGGGTTACTGCTGATGTTGTAGAACGTACAGAAGCTCTAGTTAATGCAGGTGTAGATGCGGTAATTATTGATACTGCTCATGGGCATACCAAAGGTGTGGTGAATGTATTACAAAGTGTAAAGGCTAAGTTTCCTAAATTAGATGTTATTGTAGGAAATATAGCAACTGCTGAAGCTGCTAAATATTTGGTTGAAGCTGGAGCAGATGGGATAAAAGTAGGAATTGGTCCAGGATCAATTTGTACTACTCGAGTAGTAGCTGGTGTTGGTTACCCACAATTTTCTGCAGTATTAGAAGTTGCTGCGGCAATTAAAGGATCAGGAGTACCTGTTATCGCTGATGGAGGGATACGTTTTACAGGGGATATACCAAAAGCTATCGCTGCTGGAGCTGACAGTGTAATGTTAGGTTCTTTATTAGCAGGAACACAAGAGTCTCCAGGAGAAACTATTTTATTACAAGGAAGAAAATTCAAGTCATATAGAGGGATGGGATCTGTAGAAGCGATGAAAAAAGGTTCAAAAGACAGGTATTTCCAAGATGTTGAAGATGATATTAAAAAATTAGTACCAGAAGGTATTGTTGGTCGTGTACCTTATAAGGGAGAATTACATGAAAGTATTCATCAATTTGTTGGTGGACTAAGAGCAGGAATGGGGTACTGTGGATCAAAGGATATTCAAACACTAAAGGATACTGGTAGATTTGTGAAAATAACAGCATCTGGAATAAATGAAAGTCATCCACACGATGTTACTATCACAAAAGAGTCACCTAATTATTCTCGTTAATTAGTAAATTTGGGAAAAGCGAAAAGGCAAGAGTGATAATGTCTTTTTGGAGTTACAACAATAGCTTATTGCGTAGAGCATGAAGCATAAAGCATAATGAAATGAGTTCAGAAATTTCAAAAAGATATAGTCAGCGTGGTGTTTCAGCTTCAAAAGAAGATGTACATAACGCAATAAAAAATGTTGATAAAGGAGTTTTTCCTAAAGCATTTTGTAAAATAGTACCTGATCATTTAACTGGTGATGATGACTATTGCTTAATCATGCATGCTGATGGTGCAGGAACTAAGTCTTCATTAGCATATATGTACTGGAAAGAAACGGGTGACGTTTCTGTTTGGAAAGGAATTGCTCAAGATGCCTTAATCATGAATATTGATGATTTACTGTGTGTTGGTGCTACCGATAATATCATGCTTTCTTCTACTATTGGAAGAAATAAAAATTTGATTACTGGAGAAGTATTGTCTGCAATAATCAATGGTACTGAAGAGCTTATTGCTGAGTTAAAAGGTTTTGGAGTGACAATTCATTCTACAGGTGGTGAAACCGCTGATGTAGGAGATTTGGTGCGTACAATTATTGTAGATTCAACAGTTACAGCTCGTATGAAGCGTTCAGATGTAATTGATAACGCAAATATTACTCCTGGTGATGTAATTGTAGGTTTAGAGTCATTTGGTCAAGCTACTTATGAAAAAGAGTACAACGGAGGAATGGGATCTAACGGATTAACTTCTGCCCGTCATGATGTATTTCATAAGTATTTAGCAACTAAATATCCAGAGAGTTTTGATGCAGCTGTACCAGAAGATTTAGTGTATTCTGGAAATACAAAATTAACAGATGCTGTTGCGGATTCACCACTAGATGCTGGTAAACTAGTGTTGTCACCAACACGTACCTATGCACCAATAATTAAAGCAATCTTATCGAAATATAAAAGTGATAGTTTGCATGGAATGATTCATTGCTCTGGTGGAGCTCAAACTAAAATATTACACTTTGTAGATAACTTACATATTGTAAAAGACAATATGTTTCCAATCCCACCATTATTTAAGTTGATACAAGAGCAATCAAAAACAGATTGGAAAGAAATGTATCAAGTATTTAATTGTGGTCATAGAATGGAATTATATGTGAAGCCAGAAGTAGCTTCCGATATTATAGCAATTTCAAAATCATTTAATGTTGATGCTAAAATAATTGGAAGGGTAGAAGCTTCAGAAGCTAAAAAACTTACTATTACGAGTGAGTATGGTACTTTTGAGTATTAAACTTTGATTATAATTATATTAGGAAGCCTTGCTATATTTAGTTAGGCTTTTTTTATTATGATTTGTTATATTTTATAAATTATATAGAAAATTAACTTTGAAAGAAGGACCTTGTTTTTAGACTTTTTTTTATATAGTAATTTGTTGCTAACTAAAACACTTACCTCATAAACTTTCTTAATAGTAAAATGCGTTATTTAAAATTTATTCTTTTTGTTTTTTTATTCTGTTTACATTCAGTTGTTTCGCAATCTAAAATAGATTCTTTACACCAGAAATTTGATCAAACTAATAATAAAGAAAGAAGGTTACAAGTATTAGACACACTCACTAAAGAGATGGTTAAAACCAACCATAAGGATCAAATTAAATACTTAAGAAAAGTAATTCAATTAGCTATTGAACTTGAAAATTATGATTTAGCAGCTTCTAAATCTCGTTTTATAGTTTATCAATTAGATCAACAACAACGACATCAAGAATCTTTTGCTTTGATAGATTCTATGATGTCTTTTAAAAAATCTTTTAAAAATTCTAGTTCTGAAGGGTACTTATTGCTAAAAAGAGGGGGAGTGTATTTTGCTTTGACAAATTTTGAAAAAGCATATGAAAATTATCAAGCTTCTATACCTTTATTTTATAAATCAGGAGATTCTATCTATGCGGCAGATGCGCATTATTTTTCAGGAGAAGCTTTATCAAACACAGGTGATTTTACTACATCAGTTAAAAATTTAGAGAAAGCAAAAGAACTATATGAAATTTTAGGTGATAAAGATTATGCTGCTATTGTAGAGTTAGAAATTATTAATGTTTTAGCATCAAATGGAATAAAGGAAGTAGCTTATAATAAAAGAAAAAAAATATTAGAGAGATCAATAAAAGAAAATGATCATTGTAAGTCGGGCTATATTTACTTGAATCTTATTCCATATGAATTGAAGAAAATGAATAGATCGGTTTTAGCTGAATATTTTAATAAAGCTACAATTGAGATCAATAATTGTGAAGATACAGACAGGAAAAAACGATTTTTATTTTATTTAAATATATATAAACTTTTATTTGAGTTAAAAGAAGATAATTCCGAAGGTTATCATAAGTTTTTTAATGAGTTACTATCAAATGAATTAGATGATAGTAATAATTATGAAATGAAATATTCAACTTTGGCAAAGGCATCATATTACAAAAAGATAAATGAAGTTAACAAAGCTATTTTGATATTGAATAATTATTTTGCTAAAACTAAGGGGGTGAAAATCAATAAAATGAGTATTGATATAGAAAAATTAGCTTCTGAGGTATTTTTGAAAAATAAAAACTATCAAAAGGCTCAATTTCATTTAAATAATTATGTAAGCTATAGAGACTCTGTGCAAACTAATGCTGCTATTAATTCATATACTTATTATCAAACAAAGTTTGAAACTGAAGAAAAAGAAAAAGAAATTATAAAAAAAGAAGCGAAAATAAAAGAGTTAGACCTCGAAAAAGAACTTGCTAAAAATAAAAGTAAGATGCTTTGGGGAGGTTTAATTGTATTAATTTTGATTGCTTCAGGAATTGTATTTTATATTATCGAAAGAGCAAAAAGAAAACAAAAAAGGATAGAGACTAAATTAAAACAAAGCAAGAAAGATTTAGAGGAGTTTACAAAACAGTTATTGATTAAAGGAAATGATCATGAAATTCTTAAAAAAGAATATGAAGCTTTGCAACATCGATATGGTGATAATGATGAGTTAAAAAATATTCATGAACTTTCAGAATCTAAAATATTAACAAATATGGATTGGAGTAGTTTTAAAGAAAAATTTAAAAATGTTTACCCTCAATTTTTCACAATATTAAAAACTAAAGATGTTAAATTTACTAATGCAGAAGAAAGGTTATTAGCTTTAGAAAAATTAGAAATTAAAACGAATGAAATTGCAAATATTTTAGGTATTTCTTATAAAAGTGTTGTTACTACTCGGTATAGACTTCGTAAAAAATTAGATGCTCCAAACAATGTTGATATAATTGAATATTTAAAAATATAGTATACTAAACAACATAAATACTACTCTATTAGGCTTTTGTATTGTTTTGTATACAATTTTGTCTACCTATAATTTACAAGGAAATATAGATTTCAAACATATTTTTGTAAA
Organism: Kordia sp.; assembly: GCA_002733415.1. GTDB lineage: Bacteria > Bacteroidota > Bacteroidia > Flavobacteriales > Flavobacteriaceae. Next base: position 31,615 of record NVVR01000004.1, read on the forward strand.
AAATGTTTGAACCCCATTAATGATCTCTGAAATAAAATTATGAAAAATAAAATTTTACTATTGTTAGTATTATGCTCTATGCTGCTTAATGCTCAAGTAGGGATTAATACAACTTCTCCAGATGCAAGTTCTGTATTGGACGTAGTTTCAACTGATAAAGGAATTTTAATACCACGAATGGTGACTTCTCAACGTATAGGTATAAATACCCCCGCAAAAGGCTTATTGGTTTTTGATAATACTACGAATAGTTTTTGGTATTATAATGGAATAAATTGGGTTGAACTATCTAATAGTGTAAGTAATCTACACGATGTAGATGTCGATACAAAAATTCAGGTTGAAGAGAATACGGATGAAGATAAAATTCGTTTTGATACCAATGGTGCTCAACGTATGATTATTGACAATGTAGGTAATGTAGGAATTGGTACTGGTTCTCCAAATTCTACTGCAAAAATTCACATTAATGCAACAGGAAATGCGAGTGGTATTTTGGTAACTGGGAGTTATCCGTCAAGTTCTGGGTCAGTACCAAATTTAGGAAGTGGTTCAAGAATGATGTTCTATCCAACAAAATCGGCTTTTAGAGCTGGATATGCTTACGGATCTGGATGGGATAATTCCAAAGTAGGCCGTTATTCTGTTGCAATGGGCTGGGGGCCAGAGGCTACTGAATATGGTACAGTTGCATTAGGAAACTGGGCTAAAGCTAATGGATATAAATCTACGGCTATTGGTGACATAGCTGTTTCTGAAGGCGATTATTCTTTGGCAATGGGTAGGCATAATACAGCATTTTCTTTTTCTGAGTGTGTGGTAGGTGTAAGGTCCGATTACTATACCCCAAACGATAAAACAGCTTGGCATGCTGATGATAGAATTTTTACCATAGGTAATGGAGATTCTTCCGTTGGAAGTGGACGTTCTAATGCAATGGTTGTTTTGAAAAAGGGATATGTTGGTTTAGGTACTTCAATTCCAGTTAATGTTTTAGACGTTGAAGGAGGTGTTGCCATAGGATCTTCTTATTCCGGAAGTGCTACTGCGCCTACTAATGGTTTAATTGTAGAAGGAAATATAGGTATAGGAACTTCTTCTACGATAAATAAATTAGATGTAGCAGGTGGTATAGCCATTGGTGCTACTTATTCAGGAAGTGCTACTGCGCCTACTAATGGTGCTATCATTGAAGGTAAGTTAGGTATAGGAACAACATCTCCTAGTAATCAATTACATATAGGGATAACTGGAGGGATTCAGTTAACCAATTCTGAAACATCAAATGTTACAGTTACCAATGGAACTATCTTTTATGATAATAATTATTATAGTGCTGATGAAGGTGGAAACGGGCATTTTGTTAATGATGGCGGGGGGCTAGCCTTATACAACTCAGATCATTCGGCATGGGGAGCGTTAGTAGATACGAATAACATGCCCTATTTAAATATGGATGTAAATAGTTTACACGTTGGTGGTACATCAAATCCGGGAAATAACAATTTAGTGGTAGACGGTAATGTAGGAATAGGAGATACGAGTCCTACTGAAGCTAAATTAGTAGTTAGAGGCTATCAAACCTGGAATAATTTTTGGGCTCGTTATTATAATTCTTCAGGTAATAATGGTTCGTATTCTGGAAATAGAACTTTATCGGCTTATTTTTCAGATCATATAGCAACCTCCGAACTTCAGGTATTTTCAGATAAGCGAATTAAAAGTATAATAGGGAAAAGTGATTCAAGTAATGATTTAAATATATTAATGGAAATTGATATTACAAATTATACTATGATTGATAGTATAAAGGATGATAAGAAATATAAAAAAGTAATTGCTCAGCAAGTAGCAAATGTATATCCACAAGCAGTTTCTAAAAACCTTACAGATGTTGTGCCGGATATATATACAATGGCTTCAATAGATAATAAAGGTTGGATACACATAGCTACCAATTTGAAAAAAGGAGAACGTGTAAGAATTATATCAAAAGATGATACTAAAATTTATAAGGTATTACAAGTTAAAAAAGGTCAATTTTTAATTGATTTAAAGAATACAGAAACCAAACAAGTATTTGTATACGGAAGAGAAGTAAATGATTTTCATACGGTAGATTATGAAGCAATTTCAATGTTAAATGTATCAGCAACTCAGGAGCAACAAAAAATTATTGTAGCGCTTCAAAAGCAAAATAAAGCCTTGAAAGAAACTGTTGAAGAACAGACAAAACTATCTCAAATAATCATAAAACAATTAAACGATATAAAGGCTACATTGAACGAATAATACGTTTTATGATTATGAGGACTTAGTATATTAATAAGAGAAAAATATTTGTTAGGAGCATAAATGTTTGCTAAAACCGCTGTTTAAACTGGTTTTAGCTTTTGTATACATTTTTGTCTACCAACAAAATCAGTACTTAGAAGTCATTTAAGCTACTTTTGAACTTGAAACCAATTATGAATTTATGAAAGTAAAAACAATCAAGATGCTAGTTCTTTTTGTTCTAGTAACTATAGCATCATTTGCTCAAACTCCTCAAGGGTTTAATTATCAATCTGTCGTAAGAGATGCTTCATCTAATGTATTAAGTAATCAAAATGTAGGACTACAAATTAAAATTATTCAGGGATCTTCTTCGGGTACTTTGGTTTATACTGAAACACATGCTGTAACAACTACAAATTTAGGACATATAAGTTTGGTAATTGGAACTGGAACTACTTCAGATACTTTCTCTGATATAGACTGGTCTAATGCTCCTTATTTTTTAGAAGTATGGTTAGACGAAACTGGAGGTACAACATATGCAGTAATTGGATCCTCAGAATTTTGGAGCACACCATATAGTTTATATGCTAAAACAGCTGAAAAAACCAAGCTACTTGAAGATGCAGATAATGACACTAAAATAGAAGTAGAGCAAACTGCAGATGAAGATGTGATACATTTTAGTTTAGCAGGAACAGAATGTTGGAAAATGACTAGCAACAGAATAGAACCTGTTAATTCTAATGGAGGAGTACTTATAGGAGTTGATGCAGGTAAAGCAATTACTACAGGGGTAAATAATATTGCTATTGGAGATGGAGCTTTAGCTAAAGTAACTGGTGATGGACATGATAATGTCGCTATAGGGAAAAATGCTTTGGCTAAGGTATATTATAACGGAGCTTCAGAATGGGATTCATATATTACAGCTATTGGTTCTTACGCTGGAGAAAACGCAACCGATGGAGGGTATAATACGTTTATTGGTTATGGGGCTGGTCAAAATTCAGATGACTTATATGAATCGGTTTTAGTAGGTTATTTATCTGGTTCCAATAACACAGGAGGGCGAAATACCTTTATAGGACATGAAGCAGGTGAGAATTCTATTGGAGGGTATAATAATACATATATTGGATATCAAGCAGGACAAGATGCTATTGGTCATAATAATGTGAGTATCGGGTATTATGCTGGTCAAGATAATATTGGAGGTTATAATACTTTTGTTGGGTATGGAGCGGGGCGTTATCGAACTGGCACTTATAATGTAATGATAGGTAGATATGCTGGTGGTAATTATTCGAGTAATACTACAGGAAATAAAAATATTTTTATTGGCTATTTGTCTGGTACAAATGAAACAGGAAATGATAAATTATACATAGATAATACTAATACTTCATCACCATTAATATACGGTGATTTCTCTACCAATGAATTAGTTATTAATGGCTCACTAGGAATTAGTGGTAATTATGTATTGCCTACTATAGACGGTACAGATGGACAAGTATTGACTACAGATGGACTTGGTAGTGTAACATGGGAGGTAATATCAGGTTCCGATAATTTAGGAAATCATACTGCCACTCAAAATATTTTATTAGGAGGAAACTATTTAAGTAGCGATGGTGGTAATGAAGGAATTGCTATTGATGCATCTGGTAAAGTAGGGATTAACTCTAATACCCCCACTGATTTATTACACTTAGGAACAACAGGAGGGATTCAATTTACAAATTCGGAATACACGAATACTTCAGATGTGTCAGGGGTTTTATTTTTTGATGAAAATTACTTCAGTTTAGGCGAACCAGGTGGTGGTCATTTAAATGGAGACGGAGGTGGTTTGTCCATAAAAAATGAAGACGGTTGGGGCGCTGTTGTATCTACAGCTAATATGGAATTTTTAGAAATGGATTTGAGTAGTCTTCATATAGGTGCAACCTCAGATCCTGGAGATAATAATCTAGAAGTAGATGGCATGGTTAAGATAGCAGGAGGAAACCCCGGTACTGGTAAGGTACTGACCTCCGATGCAAGTGGAAATGCGACATGGGAAAATGCACCATCATTATCAGACACTTTTTTATACGCTAAAACAAGTGCTGCTCAAAGTTTTACTAATAATGATAATTGGCAAGCAGTAACTGGATGGACTTCAGCGATATCAAATCTTGATGGGGGAGCCATGTTTAAATTAGAAGGGAGCATTACAGCAAGGTTAACTACAGGTAATGGAACAGATGATTTTGAAATAAAAGTAGAGATAGATACAGGAAGTACTTATTATTCTGAAACTTTTGGATATACTCCAGATGAAGCTGCAGCTGAACATAATAATTTTACAATTTCGTCATACTTAGATTATCTTAGTTCACCAGCAATTGGGGGGAATATACGTTTTCGTTTACTTGTAAGAAATACAGGAGATGATACATGGCAGGTACAGGATTGTGTTCTTTTTATTACTAAATTTTAAAACTATATAATTCTAATAATAAGAAAATAAAGGCCATTGGTTATTATAAAGTAAATTTTATAATTGGTTTCAAAAATTTAAAATTTCACCAATTGGCCTCTTTATAAAAAATAAAAGCCCTGTGTTGATTCCCCCAAGGAAACTATTTAATACAATATAAATATTGTCAACCGGGGCTTTTTTTAAAACAATTAATATAGAGAATGATGAAAAAAATTATTGTATGTATTATAATTATAATTGGTACTTGTGTCCAAGCGCAAACTATAGAATATCAAGTAATTGGTTCTTCAGGAACCACCTTGTCTAATGCAAGTGCTAGTATTAACTTTACGGTAGGGGAATTAGTGGTAACAACTATCACTGATGGAACTACAACCTTAACTCAAGGGTTTCATCAAGGAGAGATACAGTTGTCAATTAATTTAAGTGCAGTAGCTTATTTACAAGGAGCTGCTTTAAATCCAAATACAGGTGAAGAAACATTAATGCGTGATGATTTAAGAGTAGCTGATTACATACCAACAACAAGCCCTTATTCAGATAATGCTACATGTAATGCTGCAGTTTTTACTACCACTGGAGTAAACGCCATTGTAGATTGGATATGGGTAGAATTAAGAGATGAAACAACCAATACTATAGTTTTACATAGTCAATCTGCTTTATTACAACGTGATGGTGATGTTGTAGCTATAGATGGGACATCAACATTAAGCATTAATGCAGGGGCTGGTAATTATTATGTAGCAATTAATCATCGTAATCATTTAGGAATGATGTCTGCTAATACAATTACTTTGTCAGCAACAGCTACAATAGTAAACTTTACAGATAATACTAATCAGATAACTTATGGTACCAATGCTCAGAGTACTTATGGTATGCCATCAGGAAAAGTAGGGATGTGGACAGGAAATGTTGGAGGAGATGCTTCAGTAAGGTATCAAGGATCAGGAAATGATACTAACAATATTAAAGATAATGTATTAGCTGATGCAGGAAACACAACAAGTAGTAACTTACATACATTTACTGGTTATGATGTGGCTGATGTAAATTTAGATGGATCTATCCGTTATCAGGGTTCTGGGAATGATACAAATAGTATTAAAGATGCAGTTTTAGCACATCCAGATAACCAAAGTTCACCATCAAATTTATTTATTATCTTAGAGCAATTACCAGAAAATTAAAACTATAAAACAGAAACGATGAAAAATATAGATATCACCCCTAGTTCTTGTAGCGTTGATTTTTGGTCTTAGTGCACAAAATATAAATTATAATCTAAGTCATATGGGAAGTAATGCAAACGGAAATTTATAAATGGCTTTAGTAGCGATTTCAGATTTTACAGAATTAAAAGGAAACTCTGACGATATTGTTTTAGTATAAAATAGTGATTTACTAATAATGAGGGGGGCTAACGAAAACTATTTAAATATAAATTAAGCAACCGTAACTGGAGGAAGTACGGGAGATGTAATTGGAGGAGTAGATACAATACCAATTTTATTTTCAGTATTAAGTACGTCTTAAGCTGAACTAAAAGGAGTATTGGTCTATCCAAGTCCAACAAGAGGACATGTTTCAATAAAAGGAATAGATTTAGAAAAGAATATTGAGTTAATAAGTATTACTGGCCAAACGTGTACAGTAGATCGAAAAAATTACTGAAAATGTAGATATCAGCAACTTACAAGTAGGTATATACTTTATGAAAATAACAACAGCCAACGGATTTATAATTAAGAAGATTGTAAAGGAGTAAAATTACCCTCAATATAAGTCTAATGGCATGATATCTGTAATTCTGTAAAAATACTATCGTATTCACCACTTACTCATATTAGATTTAACTAAATAAATTAAACCTTTTATAAAAGAAGGAGTCCTAAATAAAACCATATCATGAATCTAAATTTTAATTTGAAGCTTTTTTATTTTTTATTTTTTTTCATTAATAGTTATGCTCAGCAAACAGTGGGCGTATTTACTAATACAACAGATTCCTTTGAAGGGTATACTCTATTTGGGCCTCAAGATAGTAGGGAAACTTATTTAATTAATAACTGTGGAGAAAAAGTACACAGTTGGACTAGTACTTATTTACCAGGCTTATCTTCCTATTTATTACAAGACGGGACACTATTACGAACGGGAAGAATTACTGGCATGGGTGGAGGAAGTGGTATTGTAGAAATGTTAGATTGGGACAGTAACGTCATTTGGAGTCATTCCGTAAGTGCTACGCATGGAAGGCAACATCATGATATAGAATTATTGCCAAATGGAAATATTCTACTTATAGTTTGGGATGAAAGAACACAGGCTGAAGTTATTCAAGCAGGAAGTTCTACAACTCAATTATCTATTAACTCTGAACAAATCATTGAAATCCAGCCAGATATAGTTAATGGTACAGCAACAGTAGTTTGGCAGTGGAAAGCATGGGATCATTTAATACAAGAAACAGATAATACTTTAGATGATTTTGGTATTGTTGCAGCTCACCCTGAAAAAATAGATATTAATTTTTTAAATCATAATTCTTCCGATTGGTTGCATATTAATGGTATAGATTACAATGCTGAATTTGACCAAATTATTATTAGTGTACATAATTTTAGTGAGTTTTGGATTATTGATCACTCCACAACTACAGCCCAAGCAACATCAAATATTGGAGGGACTTACGGTAAAGGAGGTAATTTATTATATCGTTGGGGAAACCCACAGGCATATGATCAAGGTACTATTACAGATCAAAAGCTATTCTTGCAACATCATACGCATTGGATTGAAGACGGATTAACTGATGCTGGAAAAATATTGATGTTTAATAATCAAGCAGGAACACCTAACAATCAAAACTATTCTACGGTTAATGAAATGAGCCCTCCAGTAGATGCAAATGGCTTTTATTCATATAATGGAGGTGCTTATGGACCAACAGATTTTGATTGGACATATCAAGCTACTAATCCAACTGACTTTTTTTCAAATATTATCTCAGGAGCTCAACGATTGCCGAACGGAAATACGTTGGTTTGTGAAGGAGTTGGTGGTAGATTTTTTGAAGTTGATACTAACGGAACTACTGTTTGGGAATATATTAATCCTGTAAATGGTACTGGACCAATGACTCAAGGTGATTTAATATCTGGTAACAATGTATTTAGATGCTTCAGATATTCCACTGATTACGCAGGGCTTAGTGGTCAAACACTAACACCACAAGGTTATATAGAAATAGGATCAAGTTTTACTTGTGATACTACCTCGCCAACAAATTGTGATGTAACAACAATTTTCGCTAATGAAATTACAAATGCGGTTTGTTTTGATATTGTTGATCATGTTAGAAAATGTTTCACAAACAACATACCCGCTCATCAATATGGACCATTTGCAGGTGCAAATACAATTGGAGGACAAGATTTTGAATATTCCATGTGTTTATATCCAGAATTAACAACTTCAGTTACAGAAATTATAGAAGACCCATCTTCTCAAGGATGCGGTGGTGGATTTATTTTTGGTGTTTCTGATCAAGGAGTTAATTACTCACCTTTTGCTCGTTTATATTGGGTAAATCCAAATACTCAACAAGAAAATTTAAATTGGCATATTGAGGCAGATTTCACATTAAATATGGATTTAAATGGGGGGCATGTAAACAATGTTAGTCGTTATCATTATCATAATATCCCAAACGATTATTTTAACAATGATTTGAATATAGATGGTACATCACATTCGCCACTTTTAGGGTATGCAGCCGATGGTTTTCCTATTTATTATAAACATTTGTATTCTAACCCTAATGATCCTACTGTTGGTGTTTCATCCTTTAATAGTAGTTTTCAATTAAAAATGGGTAATAGACCAGGGGATGGAATAACTGCTCCAAATGGAACCTATGATGGTAATTATGTTGAAGATTACCAATATATAGATGCCTTATCTGAATTAGATGAATGTGGTGGACGTTTTGGTGTAACACCTGAATATCCTGATGGCACTTATTATTATGTACTTACTGATAATTGGCCATATATACCAAGATGTTTTAAAGGGGAGTATGCTGACAATTCCTTTAGAATAGGACCAAATTGTCCTAGTTCTACAGCCGCTACAGATTGTAGTACTATTGTTTTATCTGTTGAAGACTTTAATACTTCAGAAGTTGTTATAAACCTTTATCCAAACCCTACGAACAACTATTTTAATATTAAATTAAGTAATGGTTTTGATCAAACACGAATAAGCGGAATTAGGATATTTAGTGCTAATGCTAAAATGATTTATTCTTCAAATATATATGAAGCAAGAATACAAGTAGATAGTTTTAGTAAAGGGATATATTTTATTCAAATTAATTATGATGATAATCAGATTACAAAAAAAATGATCATAAACTAATTAAGACTATGAAAGTAATATCTATCTTTTTATACATACTGATACTTCCATTTTTTCATGCTGAACATATTGCTGAATATAACTATCAATTAAAAGATGATTTTTTAAGCTTAAAATTTACCATTGAAAAATCCGAATTTGATCATTTTAATTTTAATTCAGATTGTGATATAAAACAAATGACAGCCCTATGTTTGGCTAAATATATAAATGAAAAATCACACATAAAAATTAACGGTAAGAGTGTTGAATTAAAATTAAGCAATTCCTACACAGAAAAAGATCATTTGGTTATAAACTTAAGTGCAAAAGTAACTTCAGGTTTCGTAGAAGAATTGATTATATCTAATAATTGTTTTTATGAATTTGTTGCAAAATTTAAAAATAGAGTAATACTTGATATAGGATCATTTCAAAAATCCTACCTTTTAACAAAAGAAAATAACATTATTCATTTATAAATTTATATTTCAAAAAACTGACTCATAGGTTTTTGGATAAAACATTGAAGGTTTTGAATTTAGTAAGCATACACCGTTTTGGGTTATTTCTTATGCACTAATAGATCTTTCTTTGGATATGATTAGAGGTATATCTGTGGTTGTACCTGACTTTAATATCTCTAATTATATAACCTCTGCAGAAGGACTTGCACATTTTAAAATAGTATTGGTTAACACTATTTTGGTTGATTATATCTATTCAAATTCTATAAAGAAATACTAATCTGTTAATGCAAAAAAATAGGAACGCTTCTATGTAGAACTATTTATGGTAGATAAACCAATTTGTGCTTTTGTCTAACCAAACTCAAAATTATAAGTAGTAGAAATATCTAAACTATGATTGGTGTTAATCCTTTCACTTTTAGTGTTTTAAATGTTAAAATGATAAGTTCTCTTGAGTAAAGTTGTAATAGGTATATATGGGACTCCTGCTCTGTATTGTCAACCTAAATAAAAATTGAAGTCATTTATTTTAATGAACTCGAACTATTAAAATTATGTGCTATGTCATTACATTACTAATTAAAATTCAAAATCACTATATTAAATCGTTTCTTTTCAATTTACTTATGTGTGCCTTGAAATTTAATTGGTTTTACCAGGGAATGATTCACTTTGAATGTCTGGTAATTTAAAATCGATGTTGTTACAGGTAGCTCCTAACCATATACGGTAGTTGTTTATGTGTTTTTTGAATAAGTTGCCTTCAATTTTTATAGTGCTCTTTCCAGATGATAATTCCAATTATGGTATGTAAAATACACATATAGTAGTGGTTGCCAATAATATTTTTGAGATAAGAATTTGTATATATAGTCCATCCGTTTTATTAAATAATGATCCTACAGATACTTGGTTGCTTCTCATTAAAGAAAATTGCAAAGATTATTTTCTAATTGAAACTCTGTATGTAAAAGTATTTTTAATTGTTCAATGCAAAGGAATTAGTTTACTCAAAATGATCACTTAATATAAAAATTTAAGTCAATTATTCTGTATGGAATACCCAAATAATAAAAGTATATAAAAGGGTTTTATATAAACGATTATACATATTGCATATCCCATTCAGATTATTTTAAACAGGAAAGTGTCCACCAAAACTTCACTAATTTTTAATATGCTTTTTTATGTGAATTAATCTTATGTTGTTTAATAATGGCTTAGATTCATTAATTTTACGTCATCCTTTTAAACTTTAAAATGAAGAACTATCCTTTTTGTATTCTACTAATTTTTTTCATAAATTCTTATGGTCAGGACGATAATAATATCAATGATTTATTAGAAAAAATTGACCTAACTACCGATGAAACTCAAAAATTAATTTTATTAGATAGTGTATCAACAATAATGTTTGATAACTATGATAATCGTACCGAACAGACATTATATGATGCATTTGATTTGGCTACAAGGTTGAATGCAACGGAATTAAAACTAAAGAAAATTGAGGATATAGTAATGTATCATGAATATGGAGGAGAGGGACATATAGGGCCAGGGATAAGGCGAGCTGAGGCTTTTTTAGAAAAGGAAAAGAAATTAGGAAATGTAAAATCTGTTGCGGATTTATATTTTTATTTAGCGAGGTATTATTTTATAAATAATGAAGCTAATAGTAAAGTAGTTGAGAATTATGACAAAGCTATTAATGGGTATATAAATGATTCGATACTTCGTTATCATCGTGATTTGGGAAGAATATACTATATGGCTGCAAGTACAATATTTCATATGAGTAATGACATTAAAGCATTACACTATGTAGAAGAATCACTGAAGAGATATAAACAATTAAAACATGAAAGAGGGATAAATAATGCCAGATCAGTACAAACTGAGTTGTTAAGTAAAAACGGGTTATATAAAGAAGCTAAACATATTAGAGATATTATCATAAAATGTGCGCTTAAAAATGATAATACGTATTTAATTTCTAGGTTATATGTAGATGAAGCTAAGGATTATCAAATGCAGAAGCTATATCAAAAAGCTAAAGAATCTTATTTGAAAACTCTTCCCTATGCAAAAAAAATGATTCATAATTTACCACATTTAGAATATTATATTTATTCAAATTTATCTCAAATTTATCTTGTTGAAAATAAAAAGCAAAAGGCCCATGAATTTATTCGAAAATTAGAAAAAGTAGACACTGTTTGGAGAGGAAGTGCTGAATATTATTTGGCAAAAGCAAAATATCTATTCAAGGAGAATAAAACGGATAGTGCGTTGTTTTATGCTAAAAAACAATATGGATTTGAAAAAATAGGAGAGGCTAATTATTTATTACTGAAATCTCAAAAGTTATTAGTAGCTATTTATGAAGGAAAAGGGGATATAGATAATGCATTAAAAATGAATAAATCATATCTAAAGCTTAAAGATTCTATAGATGGTGTGATTAAAAATAATGTGTACTACTATTATCAAACACGTTATGAAACAAAGAAAAAGGAGGCAACGATTAAAGTTTTAGAGCATGATAAACAAATTGAAAAGCAGAAACGAACGCAGCAAATGATCGTATTATCATCTTTAGTGTTATTTATTCTTTTTATAGGATTTTTTATGCGCTATAGAATGATTTTAAAGAATAAACTATTGACTCAAGAAATAGAAAATAATAAACAAGAGCTAAACCGTTATACGGAGCAATTAATAAAGAATAATCAAAAAACGGAATCTTTATATGAAGAATTAGAGAAAATGAAAGTGTCTTCTAATACTTCAGATTTTAAAAATCTGGAAATTTTATTAAACACAAAATTACTTACTAATGAGCAATGGGAGTTTTTTAAGGAACGATTTACAAGTGTTTATCCGAACTTCTTTTACGAATTAAGAAATAAAGGATACGAGTTTTCAAATGCAGAAGAACGACTTTTGGTTTTAGAAAAATTGAACCTAAAGGCTAAAGAAATGGCTTCGATTTTAGGTATTGCAAGTACTAGTGTGGCAAGATCAAAACATAGATTAAAGTCTAAATTAGGAATTGATAAAACCATAGATTTAATAGATCATCTTAATTTATAATCCTCATTAATAAGAGCTTAAAACCTTGTCTGTTTTTTGTCTATTGTCTTTTTGATATATTTTTTAATCACTCATGTAGTTTTGTGTTGAAATTTAACAACCAAAGTAGGTAAGTATTACCTATTATAAAACTATATGAAATGAAAAAAAGACTTTTTTTATTATTAGAAATAACTATAAATTCTCATTCACTTTTCGCACAAGTTGGAATTAATACCACTAGTCCAAAATCGAGATTAGATATTGTGGCTTCAAACCAAGCAAGTCCTTCCAATAAAGACGGTATATTAATACCAAGGATAGATAGCTTTCCTGTCATTAACCCAACAGTAGATCAAAATGCGATGTTAGTATTTCTTAATACAGTCTCTGGAGGTAAACAACCAGGGTATTATTATTGGAATCACGATATTATAGATTGGATTGGTATTGCTGAAAAAGATACTACTAAACATTATATAGGTGAGTTATGGGGAGGTGGCATAGTGTTTTATGTGTATGACAACGGGCAGCATGGTTTAATAGCTAGTTTAGATGATGTAGACGGAGGGAATGGAGTGAATTTTAGTGGAGACACTATTAATTTAATAGGACCAACAGCTCAAAGTGTTCACAATGGGGCTTCAAATACAGTAGCAATAACTAATCAAGATGCTACCTTAAACAAAGCAGCTACCCTATGTGATACATATGTAGGTGGAGGGTTTACAGATTGGTATTTACCAGCCAGGTGGGAATTAAGAGAAATGTATAATGCTGGGTATGTAATTTCAAAAAAAATGGATGAAGATGGTGATTTCACAACTAATCCATTCCATTTAGAAAACATACCGCCAACATATAGTGGATATTGGAGCTCTATGGAATACTCAAATGATTATGTATTTTATATTCGTTTTAATTCTGGTAGGGTCTATAAACAAAATAAAATGTATGCCTTAAGTGTTCGTGCTGTAAGATCTTTTTAAAAATAAAGATTTAACACGACTGTATTACAGGTAGTTATAATCTTGTCCGATTTTTGTCTATCCTCAAACCTACGATTTTTAGCGATCTAAATATAGATTTGCATCAAAATTTTGCAACCACAATATTGGATGTTAGTCTTGTTTAAAAAAAATAGGGTGGTTTGTTTTTTTGCTGTCTATAGAATAGAAAACAAAAGTAAACACATGAAAAAAACGTTAATCGTATTGGTACTTGTGATATCTCAGATATTAATAACTCAAGTGCAAGCACAATCTTTCAATTATCAAGCAGTAGTTAGAGATATCTCTAATGCTCTAGTTGTAAACCAATCCATAGGAGTTCAGTTAAAAATAATAGAAGGCAGTCCTACAGGTACAATTGTATATACCGAAAGACATTCCTTTATTTCTAATGCATATGGAGTTATTAGTCTGTCAATAGGTACAGGTACTACGACAGATAATTTTTCTACTATTGATTGGTCTACACAAAATTATTGGTTAAATATAGGTGTGGATATTACAGGAGGAACAACCTATGTCATTATGGGAACATCAAAATTACAACAAGTTCCTTATGCTATGTATGCACATAGTAGTGGGGATAAAGCTTTTTCGACAATAGCTAGTGTAACGAGTAACGCACCAGGAACTATTGCAATAGATGATTTTGTATTTGGAAGTACGCAATTGGCTAATGATAACGGAACTTCCGACGATGACTTCAGGATGTTTTTTGATAAAAGTAAAGGGGCATTTAGAGCAGGAATTTCACCACAAAACACTTGGGATGATGTTAATGTAGGAATAAATTCTGCAGCATTTGGTAATCAAACTATTGCAAGTAATTTTCAATCTTTTGCCGCAGGAGCATTCAATACTGCTTCTGGTTCTACTTCAACCGTTTTTGGGAATCAAAATATAGTTTCAGGGGATTCAGGATTTGCAACTGGAGAACATTTGACTTCTGAAGCTCGAAATCAAGTTTCATTAGGATATTATAATACACCTGTAGCTGGTACTGCTACAGGTGTAGTTGCTACAGATAGATTATTAGTAGTTGGTAATGGAACATTTTCAAATAGAAGTGATGCTTTTGTTATGTTAAAAAACGGAAATACAACTTTAAACGGTTCTTTAACAATAGATTCTGATAATCAAGGAGTAGGAAAAGCGTATACCTTACCAGCGCAAGACGGTGCTGCAAATCAAGTAATGACTACCAATGGTTCTGGGGCGGTGAGTTGGACTGATACTGCTGCACTGTCAGGAGCTTTTTCTACAACAAATAATGTAACGAGTAATGCTCCAGGAACAATGGCTACGGATGATTTTGTTTTTGGTAGTACACAGCTAGACAGGGACACTGCTACTCCTGATAATCATAGCAGATTTTTCTTTAATAAATCCAAAAGTGCTTTTAGAGCAGGATATGGAAATACAACTAATTGGGATGATGTGAATATTGGAGATGGTTCTACAGCTTTTGGTTGGAATTCTATAGCAAGTGGTAATGGTTCTTTTTCAACAGGATCATTTAACGAGTCATCTGGACGTTACGCTACATCGTTTGGACAGTCTAATATTGCTGGTGGTGTAAATTCTTTTGCATCTGGAGCTATCGTGACTGCTGAAAGTTTTGCACAAACTTCGATAGGAATGTATAGTACAGTAGAAACAGGTAATGCGAATACCTATGTAACTACTGATCGTTTATTTGTCATTGGTAATGGTACAGGAAATGCTGCTAGAAGTAATGCCTTAACTGTTTTAAAAAATGGAAACACAACCTTAAATGGTCAATTAACTATAGATGGAGATAATCAAGGGGCAGGAACACCATATACTTTACCTGCTCAAGGAGGAACAAATGGTCAATTATTAGGGGTTTCAGCTTTGGGGGTACAGTGGTTAGATGCTGATGAAGTAGTGCCAGATATTACAAACCTAAATAATACGAGTATCACAACAACAGCTTTAACAGTAACAAACTTACCAACATTCTCTGCCAATATTATTACAGGAATGGCTGTTAGCAGCGCAGGTTGGACAAAAGCCAGTGAGACATGGCGAACAAGTGGAACGTCTGGCTTGCATAATAATGGAAGCTATTTTAATATTGGAACAGGTGATTTTACGGCTCCAGTAGATGGTTTTTACATGTTCTCTGCCCAGGTTAGAATTGACGGAATGAATACGGGGTATGTGCGATTACTAATTGCAATTAATAATAATACAGATGTTAATAATGGTTTGCATGCCATAAGAAATTCGGAGACTGCATCTGCTTCTTTTGATACGATGAGTGTAAGCGGAGTTGTTCAGTTATCTGCAGGAGATACCGTTTCAATTTATATTCAGAGTAGCTCTGATACATCATTTACAATTCAAGGAGAATCTGGGTTTAATGGGTATTTAGTGAGTAGATTATAAAAACGATAAAGAAGGCTAAAAAATAGGGATTTTTTGATTTGCTTATTAAAGCGTTACAAGCCTTCTTTTTTTAATAGGGTAGATGGCAGATTGACTGTCTTATGTTAAGAATAGCATTATAAAAACAAAAATTAATTTGATAAGATTTATTATGATAGAAAATTACAATTTTTCAAAAAAGGCAAACAGATACTTGAAGAATGTATGTATGTGTTTATTTTTTATGCAAGGGATGTTTGCTGTAGCAAACAATACACCAGCTACGGCATATCCTTTGTATCAAGACCAAACGATTAGTAGAACAAGTACTAGTAATATGGAGAATGATTATTATAAAATAGCAAAGGACTTTAATATCACTTCTTTTAATTTAAATTACTCAGTAGGTGTAGCAATTCCTGTTTTAGAAAAAAGAGAAGGGAGTTACAGTGGTACTTTGATATCTAGTGTGGGGATTGCGAATGGGAATACGGATTTTAATTTAGATTATTCAGGGGGTAATTATTTCTATTTATTACGAGTTTATGAAGATGGCATAGGAGGCTATACCTATGCTATTACAGGGTTTAATCCTACTAGTTGTCCAACACCAACTGTTTTATCAGGAGTTAACGCTAGTTCTACTAATAATAGTGTCACGTTATCTGGCTTGTCAGGCTCCAATGCTACCAATCATTTGGTGGTAATAAGTGATACCAATAGTTTTACGGCTTATGGTGTTGAAGAAAATGCACCTGTATCTGTAGGAACTGTTTATGGTGGTTCTGGAGAGCAAATTGTATATGCAGGAGCCGCAGCAGGTGCTGGTGTTACCATTACTAATCTATCACCTTCTACAACTTATTATATACGTGTTTATGGTTATGATGTATGTACTGGTTTTTATGTTTATAATGGTGGAAATACCTTGCCTGAAACAACTTGTGTTATAGACCCAACAACCGCAACAGCGATGTCTTTAGCCCCATCAGGATTAGGAAGTATACTTATTAATAGTATCTCAGGGGTTAATTTTAGTCATGGTGAAGAGAATGGGTATATTGTTAAAGCAAGTAGTACTACTAATAGTTTTTCAGTGCCAACAAACGGAGCTAGTTTACCAACAGCTACTACTGCATTTTTAGCAGACGATCAGGTAGTGTATGTAGGAACCTCTGATACTCCTGCTATAACAGTTTCAAATTTAACGGAGAATACAGAATATTTTTTTAAGGTATATAGTTATAGTTTGTGTGACGGAACGTATTATATAGAAAATACGGGTTTTGAAACTTCTACTACTACTTGTGGTTTTCCATCAGATAATACTATTACTTATTTTCAACATCATGCGAATGATACTAATAGTGCAGAAATAGTTTCTTTTCATAATACAACCACTACTGATGGGTTATTGGTATATATAAACGATAGTAATAGTTTTACACACTCTTCAACCATGACAACTCTGCCAACGGTTGATACTAGTTGGAATGAAGCAGGGCAACAACTTATAGGGAATGCTACACTTTCTGGAGTAAACTATTTTCCAACTAATTTAAACCTAAACACACAATATTATGTTAGAGCATATACCTATCAATTGTGTGACGGGGTATACCGTGTAAATACAACTACTACAGGAAATGTTAATTTTACAACCTGTAATTTTTCAGAATCCTTAGCTTCTGCTCCTGTATTTGGAGTTTTGACAGATACTTCTATGGAGTTGAGTTCTTTTTCTCATTTAACTCCAACAGCTCCTGAAGTTTTACCAACGGGGTATATTGTAAAAATGAATACAGTAAACTCATTTACACCAAATGTAAATAAAACGGCTTTACCAACAGCAAACACAGTGTACGGTGGAGGTGAGCAAGTAATATATGCAGGTACAAGTATAAACCCTAATATAACTATTACAGGTTTATCTGCTAATACAGAATACTTTTTTACAATCTATGCTTATTTTGATGGTTGTACAGGAATATTATACCAACAAACAGGCTATGAATTTTCAAAGTCTAACGATACTTCTTTAATAGATCCTACCATTACATTTACTGATATTGTAAAAAATTCAGGAGATCCTGATTTTAATTTAGCAGTAACGTCTAATTCTGCAGGAACGATATCTTATACTATTTTAAGTCAAACAGGATCAGGTAGCAGTTTAAGCGGTACCAATAATGAAACGGTCACTTTGGGAACTGCAGGAACGGTTAGTATCGAAGCTTCGCAAGTAGCAAATGGTATTTATAATTCTGGTAGTAAAACAATTACTTTAACCATTAATAAGATTGCACCAACAATAACATTTGATGAGTTTCTTGATATCGCTAGTATTCAAACTTATGATTTAACAAATTATACTTCTAGTAATTCTTCAGGGGCCTTTTCTTATGAAATTATTGGTGATGCTTTAGGGTATAGTTTATCAGGAGCAAACAATGCTTCACTGAATTCGATAGCTACTGCAGGTTCTTTTATTGTACGAGTTACTCAAGCTGAATCGGATAGTTATTTAGCGGGCCAAAAAGAGGCTATTTATGCATTTATTAATGATGGTTTAAATCCTAAAACTGATATAGCTATAGCTAATTTTGAGGATTTTTCTACAGACCCTTTGGTAGTTACCAATTTAGCAGCCTTTACAAGTACATATGCAAACCCTATCACATATTCTATAGAAGGGGCTAATCCTACCGGGTCTATTGTAGTTGGTAGTGCATTTACAGCAGGAACGCCAGGAACGCTAACGGTAAGAGCAACAACATCTGCCTCGAGTCCCTTATTTAATCAAACTATTAAAGATATTACAGTAACTATTCTTGGTACACCACAAACAATTACATTTAATGCCTTAGCAGATGTTAATGAGGGAGGTCCGAATTTTAATTTAACTGCTACAGCAAGTTCAGGATTAACAGTTACTTATGTAAGTTTAGATACCAATGTAGCCACAGTTTCAGGAAATACCGTTACTATTGTAGGGCAAGGAACTACAAATATTACTGCAAGCCAAGATGGTAATGCTACGTATGGTGCAGCTCCAGATGTGGTACAACCTTTAACGGTAAACCCATTGGTTATTACTGATCAAACGGTTTCGGTGAGTCCTACTTCTGGATTGTGTAGTGTTGATGCTGTAGTTTCTTTAGATTCTTCTCAATCAGGAGCAGATTATTACTTAAGAGACGATGCAGATAATAATATCATTGAGGGGCCAATATCAGGCACTGGTAGTGGATTTAGTTTTGGAACGGATGCTATTACAGCTAATAAAACGTATAATACCTACGCTGTAGTATCGGGTAAAGAAATGAATGCATTTCAGTTTGACGGAGTAGACGGTTATTTATCGGTACCGAATTTGAGTCCTCAAATTACAGGAAATGCCATTACGGTAGAAGCAAGGGTGTATATCCCCTCTTCTGATGATGCGGACCAACTAACCTCATTAATTACACAAGAATACAATGGCGTAGGTGATGGTGCTAAAATAAAGTACCAGTTGTCTATTGCTAATGGATTGTTAATTGCAGGATTTCACAGTCCGGGTTGGACATGGACTTCTGGTATTGCTTATCCAAAAGACCAATGGATCCATGTGGCTTCTACTTACGACCAAAATACCATTAGAGTATATATTAATGGGGTTGAGGTACAATCCCTAGCATCTACAGCAGTTTTACCTACGGGTAATACCTTAGGTTGGCGTATTGGTAGAAGGTGGGATTTTACACAAACAAGTCCTCATATTTTTGGTGGAGTAATGACAGATATGCGTGTTTGGAATACAACACGTTCGGCTGCTGAAATTTTAGCAAATAAGAATGTAACAATAGCATCGGCAACAGATTTAATAGCGAGTTATACCTTTAACGATGGAACTGGAATGACTGTTAAAGACTATTCTGGAAATAACCTAGATGCGACTTTAGTTGATTTAGTTGGAGATACTACTAATTGGATACCCAATAATGGATTGGAAATGAGTAATACTCCAGCAGTTACGGTTACACCTATTGCAGATCAAGTTGTTTCATTAGTTCAGCCAGACACACAATCAGCAACCATTTCTATTGATAATTCGCAAGTTGGGGTAAATTATACGTTGAGAGATCATGCAGACAATAGTGTAATTGAAGGGCCAATAGCAGGAACAGGTAGTGGAATTGTATTTGCAACAGAAGCAATTACAGCTGATAAAACCTATAATGTGTATGCTGAAGTTAGTACTTGTAATTTACAATTGACAAATACACCTATAGCTATTTTTGATAAAGTAGTAGTTAGCCCAATAGTTTATTTGCAAGGAGCGACATTAAACCCTAATACAGGAGAAGAAACATTAATGCGAGATGATTTACGAGTTGCTGGAGTAATTCCTACAACAAGTCCTTATGCAGATGCTTTAGTATGTAACGCTAGTGTGTTTATTCCTACTGGAGCTAATGCTATAGTTGACTGGGTATTTGTAGAACTAAGGGACGAAACAACTAACACAACTATAATAGCATCAAAATCGGCATTATTACAACGTGATGGAGATGTAGTAGCTACAGATGGTACGTCCCCTTTAAATTTTGCAAGAGCTGGCGGGAATTATTATGTAGTTATTAAGCACCGTGGGCATTTAGGTATTATGTCATCTAGTGCCTTTACTTTATCAAGTACCACTACTTCAGTAGATTTTACTGATAGTACTAGTCAAATTACGTATGGTAGTAATGCTCAAACGAGCTTCGGAATGTTTAGTGGAAAAGTAGGAATGTGGGCTGGAAATGTTGGAGGAGACATTTCTGTAAGGTATTTAGGTTCAGGAAATGATACCAATAGCCTTAAAGATACTGTATTAGCTGATGTAGGGAATACTACTAGTAGTAATTTATATTCCTTTATAGGTTATAGTGTAGGAGATGTTAATTTAGATGGAACCGTACGTTATCAAGGGTCAGGAAATGATACTAATACGATTAAAGATATCATGTTAGCACATCCTGATAATCAAGGTTCGCCATCAAACTTGTTTATTATACAGGAACAATTACCAGAAAACTAAATCAAACACTTAATTTAAAACAAAAAAGATAAAAAAATATTATATAATATTATTCCTTTTAGGACTAACATTTGGATTTAGTGCACAAAAAATGAATTATAGCTTGAGTCATATTGGGACTAATTCAGGAACAGGGAATTTAGAAATAGCTTTAGTAGCTACCCCAGATTTTACAGAAACATATGGAAACTCTGCTGATATGGGAGCAATAGTTTCCATTTCAGGAGGAGGATATTTATTACCAACTAATACTGGTTTTGTTAACGATTGTGTTTTTACTCCTCCAGCAACTAATGTTTGTGATTATGCAATTCCTGCAACAGAATGGGATGCTACGTATTTAGCAGGTCCATCAGTAGTAAGTGGAGGACGATTTGTGTATCAGTTATTAAGAACTCCTGGTGTTACTAATGTACTTTTTGATGCTGTTAGTGGTACTCCAATAATTATGGCAGTTTTCCAAGTAACCGGGAACCTTACTTCTGGATACATTGTTTTGTTAGAAAATACTGACCCAAATGAAAATTATTTAAATATTAATTATGCTATAGCAACAGGAGGAAGTACTGCAGATGTAATTGGAGTAGTAGATACAACACTGAGATTATTTTCAGTATTAAATACTCCGGAGTTTGAGTTAAAAGGAGTAAAGGTATTTTCTAATCCAACAAAAGATGTTGTTTAGTATCGCTGATCAACGAGTACAGTATATTGAAAATGCAACTGAACTTGTAGATATAAGCGTTTTACAAGCTGGAGTTTGCTTCATGAGAATAACTACGAAAAATGGATTTGCAATTAAGAAAATTGTAAAACAATAATATCTCTTCTCCTAAATTTACTTATTTAAAGGCTCAATTGTAATGATTGGGTCTTTTTGTTGTGTAAGGTATTAACTAAAAAAACAATCTAAAAGAAGCATTAGGAGTAAAACCTAATGAATAGCGCTGAATGACTTGTTTTAACTCTAAACTAAAATCCTCTTGGTCTGTTCTGTAGGTAATAGAGATAGGTGTTCTTCTATTATAAATATTTAAAGCAGACAAACCAATTTGTGCTTTTGTTTTTCCTAATTCAAAACTATAAGTAGCTGAGGCATCTAGTCTATGATACGCCTTAAGTCTTTCACTGTTAATATTTCCAAAGGTAACCGCTAAATTAGTTGAATCTAAAGTAGTGATAGGAGTAAAAGGTTCTCCTGTTCTGTATTGCCACCCTAAAGAAAGTTTAAAATCATTCAGTTTTAAAGAGTTTGAGATTCTAAAGCTATGGGTAATGTCATTATTGCCAGAAAATGATTCGCTTTGAATAGCAGGGAATTTAAAATCAATGTCGTTATAAGTATATCCCATCCAAATACGGTAGTTATTTATGCGTTTTTTGAATAAGATGTCTATACCTTTTATAGTACTCTTTCCAGAAGATAATTCTAGTTGTGGCGTACTAAATCCGTTCGTAAAAGTTGTTAGTCCAGAAAGTTTTTTTAGATAGGCATCCGTGTCTATAGTCCAACCATTTTTGTTAAATAAGAGTCCTACAGACACTTGATTACTTTTTAATAATGGGTAGTCATTGTTGTCAGATAATCGCCAAAGATTATTTTCTAATCTTAATTCTGTTTGGTTAAATTCTACCAACTGAGATATGGGTTGGTGTCTTCTTTCAGCACTAGTTTTTAGTAATAATTGCTTTTTAACTAAAGAAAATTCAGCACTTAATCTAGGCTCAAAATATAAATTTTCTAAACTTGAATAGTGTACAAACCTACTTCCGAAGCTAAAATATTTCAATAATTCACCACTGAATTGATATTCTCCCCATAAAACATTTTTCAAGTTTTTGCTGTCTAGAGGAAGGTTTTCGTTTTCTTCTGGTTCTAAAGGTTTTATTTTAGAGATTCCTACTTCTAAATTGGTGTGAGAGACTTGGTAACCAAATGCATAAGAGTGTTTTTTATTGAGCTTTTTTCTAGAAGATATATCTAAACCAAATTCATTGATTTTATTGGTTCTAGTGCTAATTTCTTCTAATGCCCCATTTTCAATTTCATCGTTAGTATAAAACGAATTGTAGCCGGAATAATACCCTTTAATTTCTTTTGTACTGCTAGTACTACTTTTGTGTTTCCAATTAAAACTTAGTCCGTTATTCTGTGTGTATAAATCATCTATTTTAGTTTCACCTTCACTGGTAAATGAAAAATCAAGTGTATTTTTAGTAAATAAGCTACTTACTATAAATTTGTTCTTTTCTGATGGCTCAAAAATAACTTTCGCATTAATATCATGAAATGAAAAATCGTTGGAGCTGGAGTTAACTGTAAATTCATCATCAGTTTCAATAGTCAAAAGATTACCGTGTATGTCTTTTACAATCCCTCCATTTCTGAATATTTTTTCAGCATAGCTATTATAGGTAGGGCTCTTATAAACATCGGTATAAGAACGTCTGGCAAAAAAATAAACAGCTAATTTTTTAGAAACCGGTGTTTTTATATAACCATCTATACTTAACCCGTCAAAACCAAAACCTGATTGGAATTTATTAGGAATTTCTTCTCCTGTAGAAATATCAATAATACCAGATATTCTATCACCATAAGCAGCACTAGTACCCGATTTGAATACACTAGCTTTTTGGGTAGCATACGGGTTGAATGCAGAAAACATTCCATAAAAATAACCTGAGCTGTACAGTTTTATATCATCAAATAATATCAAGTTCTGGTCGGGAGACCCACCTCTAATTTGAATACCCGTAGCCGATTCGTCTAAGCTACTAATACCCGGAATTAACTGAATACTTTGCATAATATCAGGACTTACTAATCCTGGTAGAATACCTAATGAATTACTAGTTACATCTATAGAACCATCTTTATTCCTGTCAATCCCTGTAGTTATGTATCCAAAAAGTATAACTTGTTCTAGGGCCTTAGAGCTTTGTTGGGCATAAATAGGTGAACAGCTAGTATTTGCTGTAAATGCTATATTTTCATAACCGGATTGTTGTAAAACAAACTCGTTTGTAGTTGTTTTTTCTACTGAAAAATATCCTTTGGAATTGGTAGTAAATTGTTTCCCATTACTGTTGGTAAACAGAGCATACAATAATGGCTGTTTACTTATAGTATCTAATAGATAACCACATACGGTATTTTCTGGAGTATCTTTTCTTTTGGCAATAATGATTTGCTTTTCTGATATTACTTTAAAAAATAATCCGGTTTGCGCCTCTAATGTATTTAAAAGTTCGGTGTACTCAACTTGTAAAAGTTCTAGTGTAATAAACTTACCTTCAATTACATCTTTCGCATAAGAAAAAGATACCTTGTTTCTATATTGAATATCTTCAATTACCTCTAGTAATGGTGTTTCTAGATAAGTGTAATCTAAATTCTCCTGAGCATTCAGTTTAAAAGCGAATAATAAAATAATACAAAACAATACAAACCGCATATACTCTTGGAATAAGATTAGCGCAAATGTACGTTATTCCGATAAAATTATGGTTTCATTGTTATTAGATATTTGGTATTGTACACCCATTGGCACTAAAGTAGCTTGTAAAGCTGTTTTTAGATTATCATGAGTAAAACGACCACTAAACAGTCTGTTGGTGTTAATGTTTTCACTTTCAAATTCTATTGGGTAGTAGTTCATTAATTCATCTAATACAATGGATAATGATTGATTTTTAAAAACAGAAACACCATTTTTCCAATCAGGGATTTGTTCAGAAAACACGCTTTCTTGCACAATATTTTCATCAATATTTACTTGCATACTTTTGGTTAACCGATATCGTTTTTTACGACTATCAGCTACCGTTAATTGTACTTCTCCTTCGAAGCATTTTAAACTAAAGGTACTTTGATCTTTAATATTAAATTGAGTGCCTAAAACCTGAACTATTCCTATGGAGGTTTGTACTGTAAAACCATTTCCTTTTGTAATGGTAAAATAAGCTTCTCCATTTAAAGTGACTCCTTTGTTAGTATCCCAGAAAAAACGTTTGTGTGATACACTAGAATTGGCATTTAGATTAATGATTGAACCATCTGCTAAAGTAACAGTTTGTGTTTCACCAATAGCTGTAGTATAGGTTTTAGAAGAATTTAAAAATAAGCCTAAACTAATAACAATAATTGCTGCAGAAGCCATACGCATTATTTGTTTCAAACGAATAACTTTTGGCTTTGTATATAATTGTTGCTTAATTTTTAGTAATGCAGCTTCAGTGTCTATAGTAGGGCCTTCTAGTAATTGTGCTTCGGAATTAATAATAGTAAATTGCTTGAACTCCTTGGTTTTTTCAAATGCTATCCGCTCTTCCTTAGAGAGTTCTCCGGAAATCCATCTTCCTAAAAAAGTGTCATCTGTTTCGTAATTATTCATAATAATATAGTCTCTTATTAATAAGACATTTAAAAATTAAATCACCCTATTTATATTTTTATATGTTTCCCTAATAGCTCTTTTATGGCTTTTAAGGCAATGCTCATTCTTCGTTCGATGGCTTTAACTGTAAGGCCAGTAATCTCAGCTATTTCCTTATAGGTCTTTTTTTCTATTCTACTTAGTAAAAAAACTTCACGTTCTTTAACTGATAAGCTATTAATAGCATTTTTTAGTTGTACTCTAAATTCGTCGACTTCAATTAAAAAATCGGGACTTTCATAATCTGTATGTTCTAAAACAGATTGCTGGTGCTTTAAAACTACTTTTTGATGAGCTACCTCATTTAAGAATAAATTATTACATGCAGTATAGATGTATGATTTTGCTTTAGAAAAAGTAACAGTAGCGCATAACTTCCAAAGTTTTATAAAAACATTTTGAACTATATCTTCTGCTTGTTGTAGGCTACCACATTTGTAATAAATATATTTTGTAACAGGTTCATATAAGTTACGAAACAATTGATTGTAGTTTTCTTCCTCACATATGGAAGGTTCTTTTTTTATCATCTTAAAAAAGGTAAGTCACGAAAATAGGCAAACTAAAAAAGAATTAAAAAAAAATAGGGTGTTTTATCTTTTTACTGTCTTAACTATAATTGACGGAATATAACAAGCAACCAAAATCATGAAAAAAACTATTTTTTATTTTTTATCACTTTTTTCAATTTACTCTTTTTCTCAAATAACTGAGGTTAGTTTTGGAAATCGTGTTTCACAATCACAAGTTATTATTGAAGGTAAAATACTTAATCAAAGATCATTTTGGGATAACAACAAGCACAATATCTATACAGCTAGTGAAATAGAAATATATAAAGTCTTTAAAGGTCGTGTTAATACCCAAACACTTGAGATAATTACACCAGGTGGAACAGTTGGATTAAAAAAAGAAATTGTTCAACCTAGCTTAGCCCTTTCAATGAATGATGTTGGAGTTTTTATGCTTAAAACTAATCCTATAGCAATTGCTAATCCTAAAAAATTATCTCAATTTAAGCCTTGTGCAAGTTTGCAAGGTTTTATTAAGTACAATTTAGCTCAAGATAAAGCTACAGGTCCATTCGATACATTTAATTCTATAGAAAAACAATTGTATAAATCGATTACAAGGCTAACAAAAAAATCAATTATCGAGTTGAGACAATTTTCTTTAGATTTTCAAAAAAAAACAAGCAACAATAACTCATTAATGGCGCCAACAATTAGTAGTTTTAGCCCAACAACTATTTCTGCTGGAACTAATAGTCAACTAACTATTAATGGTACTGGTTTTGAAGCTACAATTGGAACAGTAGGTTTCTCAAACACAAATGACGGTGGTGCTTCCTTTGTAACTACATTGCCCACTGAAATTATTTCTTGGTCAGATACTACTATCGTTGTTGAAGTTCCTGATAATGCAGGAACAGGTACTATTGAAGTTACTACTGCTGGATTAAGCTCGAACATTAGCACTCAAACATTGAATGTATCCTATGCTCAACTCAATGTTGATTGGGATACTGGTTCGGGCATTTATTATTCATACCAAACACAGCACGTTAACGATAATGCTACAGGTGGATACACTTGGGAAATGAATACTGAGTTTGCATCAAATGCAAATGCAGTCGATGCTTTTAATAGAGGATTTAATAATTGGATTTGTGAAACAAATATTAACTGGGAAGTTTCTGCAACAACTACAGCCGTAGATCTTATTACCGATGATGGTATAAATATTATTAGATTTGATAATGGAGCTGAACTTCCTGGTGGGGTTTTAGGTAGAAGTCACTCTCGTTATAGTGGCTGTATTGTTTCTGGGGTTGATATTGATTGGTATGTATATGAAATAGATATTAACTTTGATGATGCTACGAATTGGAACTTCAGTAATTCTCTTCCTGGTTTTACTGAATATGATTTTGAAACAATAGTACTTCATGAACTAGGTCACGGTCATCAAGAAGGGCATGTTATAGACACGAATGAATTGATGCATTATTCTATTTCAAATGGAGAGAGTAATAGAATCATAGGTGTAAATGATATCATTAATGGAAATGATATTATGCTTCGAAATACTACTACTCCTATTTGTTCACAAGCTGCAATGATTCGTTTTCCTGGTCCAGAAATTGATATACAAGGAAATGGTGTTTCTATTCTGAGTGGCGATACTACACCTGATATAGCTGATGAGACCGATTTTGGTGATGTAAATGTTTCGGAAAACAATGCACATATCTTTACCATAGACAATACTACAGGAACAGTAGATTTAACCATTAGTTCTATTGTTTCTAGCGGAACAAACTTTGGTGATTTTGTAGTAAGTAATGTACCTGCTATTGTAACTGCAGGTGGAACAAATACCTTTACAGTAACTTTTACTCCTAGTACTACTGGCACTAGAACTGCAACCATAACGATAAACAATGATGATTGTAACGAAGGTATTTATGATTTTGCAGTACAAGGATATGGAAGTGAGTCAATCTGTAATAGATATGGTCAAGTTACAGGAGACGTTGCAGGAAGTTCTTCAGAAGATTTCTTAATGGGTCAAAAACACACAGCCAATACATCTAATTATGTTACTTCTTTAGGGATAAATTCTCTAGCTACAGGAGTTCAGGTTATAATAGCTCTTTATAACGATAATGCTGGAGCTCCTGGCACGTTAATTACACAAAGTGCAAGTACAGCTCTTATCATTGGGGATAATATTATTGATGTCCCAAATGTATTTATTAACTCAGGAGATTATTGGATTATGAAAGTTCTAGATACTAGTTCCACTCCTTTTTCGGAATCGAGCACAGGAGGAGGGGCAACCACATACTATACAGCGCTAACTTTTGGATCTGCTTTGCCTACTAACTTTACTGGAAGTAATTATGGTTCTGCAGGGATTTTCACAACATGGATGGAACTTTGTTCAGTTCCAGAAATAGATGTTATTGGTAATGCTATTTCAATTGCAGATAGTGATACAACACCAGATGTAGCAGACGACACCGATTTTGGTAATATAGATATAGAGTCAAATGATGTACATACTTTTACTATAGACAATACAGCAGGTACATTAGATTTAACCATTACTTCTATTGTTTCTAGCGGAACAAACTCTAGTGATTTTGTAATAGGTAATGTTCCTGCTACAGTAACAGCTGGTGGAACAGATACCTTTACAGTAACGTTTACTCCTAGTGCTGCAGGAACAAGAACAGCAACCATAACCATAAATAATGATGATGCAGACGAAGGTATTTATGATTTTGCTATACAAGGAAATGGTCTGGCTTCTATTTTATTAAGCCCTATTGTATATTTACAAGGTGCTTTTATAAACCCAAATGCTGGTGAAGAAACGTTAATGCGTGATGATTTACGGACAGCAGGATTCATATCAACAATAAGCCCTTATATAGATGGAGCAACTTGTTATTCATCTGTATTTACAACAACAGGGAATAATGCAATTGTAGATTGGATTTGGGTAGAATTACGTGATGCGAGTACTAATACAACAATTCTACATAGTCAATCTGCTTTATTGCAACGCGATGGGGATGTGGTAGCTATAGATGGTACTGGAACTTTAAATTTTAATGCAGCAGCAGGTAATTATTATGTAGCTATAAAGCATCGTAATCATTTAGGAATGATGTCTGCTAATACAGTTGCATTGTCGGATGCTATAACTATTTTAAACTTTACAGATGCTGCTAGTCAAATAACATACGGAACCAACGCTCAAACAGTATATGGAATGCCAACAGGTAAAGTGGGTATGTGGGCAGGAAATGCAGATGGAAATTCTCAGATTAGATATCAAGGTTCAGGAAATGATACTAATACCATTAAAGATAAAGTGCTAGCTGATGCAGGAAACTCATCAAATAGTAACTTATATTCCTTTACGGCTTATAATACTGCTGATGTTAATTTAAATGGAACAACACGTTATCAAGGTTCAGGAAATGATTCTAATACGATTAAGGATATCATATTAGGACATCCCAATAATCAAAGTTCACCATCAAATTTATTTATTATATTAGAGCAATTACCAGAAAATTAAATCAATAATTAAAAGAAAAAAATGAATTATATCTTAAATCATATTGGAACTAATTCAGGAACAGGAAACCTAGAAATTGGCTTAGTAGCTACTCCTGATTTTACAGAAACCAATGGAAACTCTGTTGATATGGGAACGGTAATTTCTATATTTGGTGGAGGATATTTTTTGAATGATAAAAGAGTAACGAACTATTATTAATAATAAGCAACTTATAAAGGCTCAATTTTATGTTTTGTTGACCCAACCTTTTTTATTAAAAGGAAATAAGTAATATATGGGTATGAAACTCATTTTTAAAAATATTAAATAGGGTGTTTCTTTTTTTTACTGTCATTAATATAGATGATGTAGTTTTTAAGTTGTCTATATAGTAGAATAAAATAGGGTTATTTCATTGTTAGCTTGGTTTTAAAGAAGAAGTACTATAATAGTATAGAAGAAAGAAGAGTATTAATATAAAAATTAAATATGATAAATAAAGTTATAATCTGTACACTTTTGATGCTAGTTACCAGTTTTTGTTTTTCACAAGATTGGATTAAAAATATAAACGAAGCAAAAGAATTAGCTATGAAGAATGATAAGCCAATTCTTTTGGTTTTCTCAGGGTCAGATTGGTGTGCACCATGTATGAAGTTAGAGAAACAAGTTTTCAGTACAGAGGAATTTAGACAATACGCTACAGAAAATTATGTCCTTCTAAAAGCTGACTTTCCACAACGTAAAAAGAATAAATTACCTGAAGCGCAACAAACACACAATAATCAACTTGCTGAGGAATATAATAAAAACGGATTTTTCCCCTTAGTAGTAGTATTAAATAGCAAAGGAAAATCGTTAGGTAGTATAGGCTATGAAAAGGTGTCAGCTAATAACTATATTGAAAAAATTAACAAATTTGTGAAGCAGATATGAAACGAATCATCATTTTTAGTTTTTTACTATATAACCTGAATAGTTATTCTCAGGAGACATATAAAAAATCTTTGATTTTAATGGGCTGTGATTTTACCATCACTGTAAATGCTAACTCTAAAGAAGTAGGAGGTATTTATATTCAAGAAGCTATTAATGAAATTACTCGAATAGAAAAATTAATTTCCTCTTGGGATTACAATTCACAAACAACTTTAATTAATCAGAATGCAGGAATACAGCCAGTAAAAGTAGATGATGAATTGATAGCGCTGATTGAACGCTGTAATGCTATAGCTAAGCTGACTGATGGTGATTTTGATATTTCGTTTGCTTCAATGGATAAAATTTGGAAGTTTGATGGGAGCGTAATAGAAATGCCTTCCGAAGAAAAAATAAAGACATCTGTAGCCAAAGTTGGATATAAAAATATAATTTTAAACAAACAAAACAGTACAGTTTTCCTGAAAAATAAAGGTATGAAAATTGGTTTTGGAGGAATAGGGAAAGGATATGCAGCGGATAAAGCCAAAGCCTTATTAATGAATAAAGGAGTTAAAGGAGGAATAATTAATGCTTCGGGTGATTTAACGACTTGGGGAAAACAACCCAATGATGATGCTTGGAAAGTCGGAATTAAAAACCCTTTAAATAAATATAAAATTTTTGCTTGGTTTCCAGTTGAAAATAGAGCAGTGGTGACATCGGGTAATTATGAAAAATTTGTAATGATTAATGGCAAGCGTTACACCCATATTATAAACCCAAA
The DNA here is from genome assembly GCA_002733415.1 of Kordia sp. Classification (GTDB taxonomy): domain Bacteria; phylum Bacteroidota; class Bacteroidia; order Flavobacteriales; family Flavobacteriaceae. The sequence continues at coordinate 63,019 of NVVR01000004.1, forward strand.
AACTGGATATCCCTCACAAGGAGTTATAAGTGTTTCAGTATTTGCTCCAAAAGCAGAATTAGCAGATGCTTTGGCAACATCTATTTTTGTAATGGGTAAAGAAAAAGGATTACATTTTGTAAATCAAATAGGAACTGTAGATTGTATCATTGTTACTGATAATGGAAAAATACACTACTCAAATAATATAAAAAATGAAGTTAAATAAAATTAGAACTAACTTTTTACTAGCAATGATTCTTGTATTTGTAATGAGCTCATGTGTTGTAGTGAAGGAATATGAAAAAGTATATGTAAATGATGCTGACATGAAATTAACAGCCAATAAAATTAATAAATTCGAAACTAATTTTCAAGTATACCGCGAAGCTGCATCTGGGGCAAACGGAGGGAAAGCTGGTGGAGGTTGTGGTTGTAATTAAGCCACTAGTGGCATTATTTTAAAAGTTAATATATTAAAGAAAGCTTATAGAGAACTTATGAAAAAATTAATTGTAGTATTGTTGTTTTTTACATCGTTATTCTTTGCGCAAGAAAAGCAAATGGATACAATTTTTAAGAAAAGAGTATTAGAAAAAACTGAAGTAGATTTTTTAATGAGTTATTATACTCAAGATGGGAGTCATGCTGCAGTTACTGGTGGTATAGGTACTGAAAAGCTTACTGATATTACTCCAACGTTTATTGTGGCTTTACCATTAAATGATGATGATGTATTGACTGCAGAAGTTGGTATTTCGGCATACTCATCTGCTTCATCAAGTAATATAAATCCATTTGACGGAAATCAACCCGCAAGCCCATGGATTGAATCATCTGGAGCATCTGCAAAAGATACTTGGGTAAATGGTAGTTTTGACTATAGCCATTCATCGGACGATAGAAATACAGTATGGGGAGCAAACCTAAGTGTGGCATCTGAATATGATTATTTCTCAATTGGTTTTGGAGGGCATTTAGCAAAATTATTTAATCAGAAAAATACAGAAGTATCTTTGAAGGCCAATGTTTATATTGACACTTGGAATCCTCAATATCCAGCAGAGTTTAGAACTGGATTTATACCAATTGTGGGGTATACAACAAATTATAATGAGTTTGATAAACTAGGAAGGAATACCTATTCATTATCAGCATCAGTATCTCAAATATTAACTAAAAAAATGAAAGCATCATTATTTTTAGATATAGTACAACAATATGGATTACTTTCTGCGCCTCATCAACGTGTTTATTTTGTAGATAAGCAAGATTTTTTTATTGATAATTTTCATATTGCAGATGATGTAGAACGTTTGCCAGAGACTCGTTTCAAACTACCCATAGGTATGCGTTTAAGTTATTTTATAAATGAATACTTAACGTTCAGGTCGTATTATAGGTTATATACTGATAACTGGGGAATAACAGCACACACTGCTGAAATAGAATTACCAGTTAAAATAACGAGAGCTTTTGCAGTGATTCCTACTTATAGGTATTACACACAAACCGCCACAGATTATTTTTCGGAATATAATACACACTTGTCAACTCAAAAATTTTATACTTCTGATTATGATTTATCAAATTTTAATAGTAATCAATATGGTTTAGGATTACGATATACAGATGTTTTTACGAAGTTAAAAGTATTCAAATTAGGACTTAAAAGTATTAATGTTAAATATAGTAGTTATAATAGATCTGATGGGTTAAAGGCAAGTATTGTATCTGGTGGTGTTAAATTTGTTTTAGATTAAAAATAACGGATAATAACTGTAAGGATGAAATTAAAAATTAGACTACATATTTCAAACCGATAAATTATAAAATTATGAATCGAAAAGCATTTCTTCAACGTTTAGGAGGGGTATTAATTAGTTTACCTTTATTATCAATTATTGGATGTTCAAGTTCTGATGATGATGCATCAACTCCACCAACTGAAACTAATCCTTCAGGGAATTGTAATAATGGGGCCACAGGAACAATAAGTTCAAATCATGGACATAGCTTAGTTGTTTCAGTAGCAGATGTACAATCAGGGGCGGAAAAAACCTATACTATTCAAGGATCCTCGGGTCATGATCATAGTGTAACGTTAACTGCAGCGAATTTTACTGCTTTAGGAAATGGACAGTCTCTTGGGGTAACTTCTACAGCAGGTGGTGGGCATACACATTCTGTAACAGTAATTTGTGCCTAATGTAATATTAATTCTTTTTGTTCTGGGATTTTTATAATTATTGCGTATCCGTTATTGAATTTCTCAGTATAAGTACCCAATAGTTGCCTAGTAATTAGTTTTGCAATAAGTGTACGACCAAGCCCAGGTTTAATTTCGGATTCAATAAATCCTGAACCATTATCAGAATAACGAACAATTAAATCTCCGTTTTTATTTTGGTATGAAATTTCAACTTTTTTGTTTTCAAAAGGGTTCGTGTTCCATGCGTATTTATTACTATTGGTGATCAGCTCATTGATGATTACTCCTATATGAGAACAGGTTTCAATTGGGATATGTAGGTTACCTCCACTAATACTTAGTGTAATATTTAGGTTGAAATGACTAGTATTAAATGTTTTATCTAAATATTCCTTTAAGTCAATGTTTTTATGTTCTGCTTTTTGGTATAATATTTCATGAAGCGATGAAATAGAATTGATACGGTTAATGATATCTTTAATTAATTCGGCCTCATTTTCATCACCTAATCTTGATTTTATAGATAACATACTGGATAAAAACTGAAGATTATTTTTAATACGATGATGCATTTCTTTAATTAAATAATCCTTCATTTGTAAAGCTTCTTTTAGCGCTTTGTTTTTTTCTAAAAGTTCTAATTCAACCTTTTTCTTTTGAGTTATGTCAGTACGTATTGACCAAAATTCATGAATATTTCCTTCATGATTTTTTATAGGAAAAATATGAGAATACACCCAGTATATTTCTCCACTTTTTTTAGTATTACATAATTCTCCTCTCCAAACATTTCCAGAATTTATAATTTTCAAAATATTCTGATAATAGCTTTTGGGATGATGTGGCGACATAAAAAACTTGTAGGATGCTCCAATAATTTCCTCTTTTGAATAACCAGATAATTCTATAAACAAAGGGTTTACATCAGTTAAAAAACCATAACTATTTGATATTGCTACAGCTGAAGTGTTGAATAAAGCTTTTTTAAGATTATCAATGGTTAATTCACTCCTTGATTTATAATATTGCATATCTTCATGCAAACAGACCAAGCCATATATGATAGATTTATCTTCTTCAGTTTCATATTTTTCAGTTTCTGAAAACGATAAATTTATGTCATCATTTAAAATTTGTGCTAAGTAATCGGATAATGTTTCAAAATCAATTCCCATTTTCAATAAATTTTACGGCATCTTCAACAGATTTATAAGTTTTGAAATTTATTAAACCAACTGATGAGCCAACAAACTTTAATGCTATTTTCAATAAATAATTACTTCCTATAATTACACTATAGGATACTATTTTTGAATCTAGATCTTGTAGTTTTTTTTTGAGTAGTATTCGTACCTCAGTACTTGGGGGATTGGTGTCTGATAAATCTATTATATAATGAAACTTATGTCCATCTATTAGTTTATCTACATACCTAAAGTATTCAGTTATTTGCGCAATGGAATTTTTTTTTGCCTCTATATATAAAACAATTGGATATGTTGTTGTAGACTCTAGTAAACGAATATTTTTATGAACGTTATGCATTAAAATTATTAAAATTAGTTAATAATAGTCATAAGGAATAGGCATCCAAGTACATGTAAAGTTATTAAAATAAACTTAGTATAGCTAGATATTAAATTAAAAATTTATTCAAACGGGTTAATCAACTAATGTAATTCCAAATATTTTTATATTTCCCTATTTGTTGGTATGTGAATTTTAAAATACTATTTTCTTCTTTTAAAAGTGAAGGATCATCTTTTAAAATAGCCATAGCATAGTTTCGAGCTAATAGTAGTATATCGTTATCTTTTACAATATCGGCGATTTTTAAATTTAAGATACCACTTTGTTGAGTGCCCATTAAATCTCCAGGGCCACGTAACTTTAAATCAACCTCAGCTAATTCAAAACCGTCATTGGTGCGTACCATAGTTTCTAATCTAGTTTTTGCTTCGGTACTCAGTTTATAGCTAGTCATTAAAATACAGAAACTTTGTTCAGCACCTCTACCAACACGTCCTCTTAATTGATGTAGTTGTGACAAACCAAAACGTTCGCTACTTTCAATAATCATCACACTTGCATTGGGTACATTTACTCCTACTTCAATAACGGTTGTGGCAACCATTATTTGTGTTTCTCCTTTGATAAAACGTTGCATTTCAAATTCTTTATCTGCTGGTTTCATTTTACCATGCAGGATAGAAATTTGATAGTCTGGTTTAGGGAAATCACGCGAAATACTTTCAAAACCGTCCATTAAATCTTTATAATCCAATTGTTCCGACTCTTGAATTAATGGATATACAATATATATTTGTCGCCCTTTTTTTATTTCATCACGCATAAAAGCAAAAACTTTTAAACGATTACTATCATATCGATGTACTGTTTTTATTGCTTTTCTTCCAGGAGGTAATTCATCAATTACGGAAATATCCAAATCGCCATATAAACTCATAGCTAGTGTACGCGGTATTGGCGTAGCTGTCATGACTAATATATGAGGAGGGAAGGTGTTTTTTTTCCAAAGCTTAGCGCGTTGTGCAACTCCAAACCGATGTTGTTCATCAATAATAGCTAGACCTAGGTTTTTAAACTTAACCTTATCTTCTAAAACGGCATGTGTTCCAATTAATAAATGTAAAGTTCCATCTTCCAATTCTTGATGAATAATTTTTCGCTGTTTTGTTTTTACAGAACCCGTCAATAACCTTACATTGATATTCAAACCTTTTACAAGTTCGGTAATACCATGATAATGTTGTGTAGCCAGTATTTCAGTAGGAGCCATTAAAGTAGCTTGAAAATCATTGTCAATTGCGAGTAATACGGTCATTAAAGCAACAATAGTTTTTCCTGAACCAACATCACCTTGTAATAATCGGTTCATTTGAGCATTGCTTCCTAAATCATTTCTAATTTCTTTAATAACCCTTTTTTGTGCTCCTGTAAGTTCAAATGGTAAGTGATTATTGTAGAATTCAGTAAATAATTCACCTACTTGGTCAAATGGGAATCCTTTGATTTTATGTTTTCTGCTTATGTTTTTTAAGATCAGTTGTAATTGAATGAAGAACAACTCCTCAAATTTTAATCTGTACTGTGCTTTAGCAAGTAACTCAGCATTTTTTGGGAAATGAATATTAAATAATGCTTCAGCTTTTGAAATTAGTTTTAACTCTTTTAAAAGTAAAGGCGATAATGTTTCTTGAAATTTAGCTCTAGTTTCTTGAAATAAGGTTTGTAGGAGTTTTATTTTTACTTTATTACTAATCCCTTTATTAGTGAGTTTTTCTGTAGAGGGATAAATAGACTGCATTGCAGAACGGATATTTGCTTTGTGTTCAGTAAGTAATTCTAACTCCGGATGTGGCATTGAAAAGCCATTAAACCAATTGCACTTCCCGAAAATCACATAAGGTACATTAAGTTTGATACTGTCTTTAACCCATTTTTGACCTCTAAACCAAACGAGTTCAAGTATTCCCGTTTCATCTTGAAAAGTTGCTACTAAACGTTTACCACGTTTTTGTTCAACCATTTTTAAATTGATGATTTTCCCAACGATTTGTACTTCTGAAGCATTCCGTTGTAGTTGATTGATTTTGTAATATTTAGTTTTGTCTAAATATCTATTTGGAAATAAATTAATTAAATCTTGATACGTGTAAATACCCAATTCCTTTTTAAGTAAATCGGCACGATTAGGTCCTACACCTTTTAAATAATCTATGGGAGTTTGTAGTGTATTCAAAATTTTACACGGTTTGTAAATCCAAATATATATAGAATTATGACAAATAAAAATATTTTTGAGTTTATGTTGTTTATCCCTCTTTTAATGTGATTTATCCCATGTTTTTTTCCTTAGCACTAATTTAGTGTATACTTGTTTGTTGAATTTTAACCCAATAAAATTATAAACTATTATGAAAAAAAATAACTTTATAAAAGCTGCTACATTCTGCTTTTTTGCATTTCTAATCGTTTTAAACTCTTGTAAGGATGATGAGGCAGTTTTGGTTCCTAGTTTTGTTGTATCTACAACAGAAGTAATTTTAGACCCAACAATAGCAGGGGAGTTTTCTGCTAGTAAAAGTTTAACTCTTGAGTCGGCTAATTTAAGTAGTTCAATAAATGTTTCGTCTAGTTCTAATTTTGAAGTTTCTAAAAACAACATAGATTTTGTTACCAGTTTAGTGCTAACAGTTGATGAATTAAATAACTCTACTGCACAAATTTATGTTAGGTTTACTCCATCATTAGAAAATTTGGGTAATATTGAAGGGAATTTAGTGTTTCTTTCAAATGACTTTTCTGAAATTTCTGTAGGTTTACAGGCAATTTCTTTAGAAATCCCTCATGGTATTCAGACTATTGGAACAATAGAATCATTTGGAGATATAATAATAGCAGAGGTGTCTATTGAGCAAGTTTTTCAGGTAAAAGGAGTGTATCTAGAAAATGATGTAACAGCAACGGTTTCAGGATCTTTTGAAATATCTAAAGATAATATCACTTATAGTACCTCAATATTATTTGATTTTAATGAGATTAATTCTGTTTCAGAGAATATTTATGTACGTTTTACACCATCTTTATTAGATTTGGGAGAACAAAATGAGGTAATTACTCTTACTTCTATGGATGTTGATGATGTTGTGATCAATTTAATAGGTAATGCACTTGAAATACCTAGAGAGATTCAAACAACAGGTACAATAACTGATTTTGGAGAAGTAACTGTATCTGCCGTAAGTACTGAACAAGTTATTCAGGTAAAAGGATTGAACCTAGAAAATGATGTAACAGCAAGTGTAACAGGTTTATTTGAAATATCTAAAGATAATATTACCTTTTCTAATACGGCTAATTATACTTTTGGAACAATAAATACGCTGTTCGAAAATTTATACATTCGTTTTATCCCCGGAGCTATGGATTTAGGAATGAAAAACGGAATATTAACATTGTCAGCTACTGCAGTTGATGATGTAATAATTAATGTTTCTGGAACAGGAATACCTGTAATTCATAATTACCCAACTTTTCAAGATCAAAGAATAGCTTTTGGTGGTGGTTATAATCAAACAGAAACAGCTACATTTAATTTACACAATGATTTAACTAATATTGAAACAATTAAAATGTACATTAAATTACGTTGTCCATCTGGAGGGTGTAATGCATGGGATGTATTTGCAAATATAAAAGTAAAAGATATAAGCTCAGGAGATTGGTATGAAATAGGGCGTTACATAACACCTTATGGTATTGATAATTCTGCTGTAGTAAGAGGATTTGAAGTTGATGTAACTGATTTTAAATCTTTATTATCTGGTTCGGTTGAGTTATTTGCTCGTATAGAAACATGGGGGTCTGATGGATGGGAACTTTCTGTTGACTTTGATTATATTGAAGGAACACCAGATTATCCGTATTATGCAGTAGCTGATGTAATTTCATATGATGATTGGTCAACTTCTGGTGTGCCTTATGGAGTAACTAATGATCCAATGGTGTGGGATTTAAATAAGTTAATTACTATTCCTGCAAACGCTGAAGCAACAAGTTTGCGTACTATTATTTCTGGTTGGGGGCATGCGACTCCTACTGATAGTGATGGCAGGCCTTGTGCTGAATGGTGTTATAGAACACATGATGTGAAAATTAATGGAGCAAATACGTTTCAACATTATATGGGACCTATTGGTTGTGGATCTAATCCAGTTAGTGGACAGGGAGGTAATTGGAGTCCTGATCGAGCTGGTTGGTGTCCAGGTATGGCTGTTCCGGTAAGAGTGGATGAACTTGCAACTGCTATGGCTGGTAATACCATAACTTTTGAATATGATTATGAAAATTGGGTAACTGATGGAGGTAATACTTCTGGTAATTCTGGTGCATATTATGCTACTTCAACTTTTGTAATTGTAAAAAGTAATACACCAATAGCAAAGCCAACAGTAAACTAATAAACGTAATAATTTAGTAAAGCGCAATACTTTTTAGTATTGCGCTTTTTTTTTGGACTAGATTTTGATAGTTTTAGCCTATGAGAATAACAGTACTACTTTTACTCGTTTTTTGTATAAACTTTTGTGAAGCACAACAAGCTAAAAATGTTGATTTTTTGACATGTAAAGCGGAACTTATGATCTTACCTGTTAAAAAAGAGGTAAGAGGAAAAGTTAATTATTCATTTAAAGTTAAAGAAGATACCGATTCAATATTTATTGATGCAAAAAACATGGTCTTTGACAATGTGTACTTTAAGAAAAGAAGAGCCTCTTTTAAAGTCACAAATCAAAAATTATGGTTGTTTAAAAAGTTTAAAAAAAATAAAGAATATACCGTTTCGTTCAATTACCAAGCACATCCTAAAAAAGCAATGTATTTTATTGATTGGGAAAATCAAGATCACCCAGAAGCAAACCCGCAAGTGTGGACCCAAGGTCAAGGGAAAGATAACTCTAATTGGATTCCTAGTTTTGATGATATGAATGAAAAAGTGGAGTTTGATCTTTCGGTAACATTTGATAATGCGTATGTAGTCATTACTAATGGTAAATTATTAAATAAAGAAATAATAAACGATGACACTGTAAAATGGAATTATGACATGGAACAACCTATGAGTTCTTATTTATTAGCAATAGCAGTAGGAAAATATGTTAAGAAAGAAGAAATGTCCAAAAGCGGAGTTCCCCTTGAAATGTATTATTATCCAAAAGATTCATTAAAGTTGGAGCCTACTTATCGTTATTCTAAACAAATGGTTGATTTTTTAGAAGAAGAGATTGGTGTCCCATATCCTTGGCAGAATTATAAACAGGTACCTGTAAAGGATTTTTTATATGCAGGAATGGAAAATACCAGTGTAACTATATTTTCAGATGCATTTGTCGTAGACAGTACTGCCTTTGTAGATAAAAATTATGTAAACGTAAATGCTCATGAGTTATCGCATCAATGGTTTGGGAATTTAGTAACGGAAACCCACGGCACACACCATTGGTTACAGGAAGGATTTGCAACGTATTATGCATTACTGGCTGAAAAAGAGGTTTTTGGAGATGATTATTATTATCATAAATTATATAAAACTTCTCAGCAGATAATTAAAGCTCAAAAAACGGACACAATACCACTAATGAATCCTAAGGCAAGTAGTTTGACTTTTTATCAAAAAGGAGCTTGGGCGTTACACAGCTTACGAGAACAAGTAGGGGATAGTATTTTTAAGATGTCTGTACAGCAATATTTGGCAGCACATCAGTTTAAAAATGTAGATACAAATGATTTTATTAGTATCGTTGAAAAGTTAGGTAAACAGGATTTAACTGAATTTGTAAATACGTGGTTATTATCAAATAAACTACCTATAATTACGATGTTTGAATCACTGAAAAAGAACAATGTAATAGATGAAGTTATTAAATTAGATGAGGGATATCACTCTAAACTTATTTCAGAATCTCATGAATATATTAAAGCTGCATTTATCAGAAATTTTAAAATCGATACGCTAGATAGAACTAAAATAATACGATTGCATAACTTATTTAAAATAGGGGAGCCTAAAGTACGTCAGTTATTAGCTGATAAATTTAATAGAATACCTAAATCGTTACAAGCAGAGTATGAAACGTTACTTTATGACAAGTCCTATAAAACTATTGAAACAGCATTGCTAAGTTTATGGGTAAACTTCCAAGAAGATAGAAAGCAATATTTAGATAAAACGGAAAAAATAATTGGTTTTAATGATAAAAACATACGAACACTCTGGTTGGCTTTAGCGTTAAATACTAAAGGATTTGAAAAAACTAAATACATGGTTTTTTATGATGAATTGGTTGGGTATACTAATCCGGTTTTCCATTTTGAGGTGCGAAAAAATGCCTTTGAATATTTAAACGAATTACAATTGGTGAACTCTACCGTTTTGCAAAATTTACAACAAGCAACAAAGCATCATAATTGGCGTTTCAGATCTTATTGTAAAAAAATGTTTAATCATTTAAAAAATTAAGGTAATTCAGTAGTAAATTATTTGTTCTCTAAAATAATATGATTTATCTTTAAATAACTAAACACAGTACATGAAAGCATTAGTAATATCAGGAGGAGGAAGTAAAGGAGCATTTGCCGGAGGAGTAGCGGAATATCTTATTAATGAAAAAAAACGTGAATATGACATGTATTTAGGTTCATCAACAGGAAGTTTATTGATACCCAATTTAGCATTATCAAATATTGAAAAAATGCATGATATTTATACCAATGTCAATCAGCAAAATATTTTTAGTTTGTCTCCATTTAAAGTGCGCTATAAAGAAGGAGAGGAGTTTATTCAAATTCATCACTTAAATGTGTTATTACAATTAATTAAAGGAAAAAGAACTTTTGGAGAAAGCAAAAGGCTAAGAAAACTAATAAAAAAAAGTTTCTCTGAAGCTGAATTTGAGGAGTTAAAAGCGTCAGAGAAGGATGTTATTGTTACAGTTACTAATCTTACATTGAACAAAGTAGAGTATAAATCAATTAAAGATTTTAATTATGAGGAATTCTGTGAGTGGATTTGGATATCTTGTAATTATGTGCCTTTTATGAGTTTGGTTAAAAAAGGTGATTTTGAATATGCTGATGGAGGTTTTTCTTGTGTAGTTCCTATTCGAGAAGCGATTTTAAGAGGGGCAACAGAAATTGATGCGATTATATTGGATACGGAAGCTTTTACTTACAGAAAAGCTATTGGTAAAAATCCTTTTTCGTTAATGGTTGATTTATTTGATGGTATTTTGGATCAAGTTGAAAAAAAGGACATAGCATTAGGGAAGCTAAGTGCAAAACACAACAATGTAGTCTTAAATTTGTATCATACACCAATAAAATTAACTGATAACTCTTTGGTGTTTAGTAAGCAAAAGATGACTAAATGGTGGAGGCAAGGATATGAATATGCTAAGCATAAATTAGAAGATGATAGTGAAATAGATTATGAAGCAGTTATAAATTCTAAACCCTCATTGAGGGATTAATTTAATAGTGTCTTTTCTAGGCGTTGGAATATATATAGCTGAGATAATAACGTCGTTATTTCGAGAGAAATTATTTGGAATGTAATGGAAGATGTTTTTGTATCGAGAAGTGTTAGTTCTCCCCTAATCAAGTTGATGGTAGGCTAATTATCATTCTGTTTTTACTATATGAAAATCACTTGAACTGACGATAAAAATACAAACCTATCAATGTAAATTAGGGTAGACCCACTGATGAATTTAGAACAATTCGCTTACTTCATTTTTAATAAAAGCCATTCCTGTTTCTGAAGGAGAGGATTTTTGTAATAAGCTAGTTAGTATGATTTCGCGTAATTTATCTGCATCTGCTACATCAGGGCTGTTAGCAGTAGTTCTGATAATTTGTATGGTTGTACTTTTAGCTGTTTTAATAACATTCCAACATTCGTCACTAATGTAAATTTGTTGTGCTAAATTATGTTCAAACTCTTGTTCTATACTAGCGGCTAATAATTGTTGGTATTGTATTTTATCATTACTTAACGGACTAACTCTTAATAGTAAATTAGAAGGGTTTACACGCTCTAGGAACAATGCCATACGTTCATAGGCTTGTAAACGTAATGGTAAAGCTGTTTTTTGTGCTTCTTTCTGTATCAAATATCTGCGCCTACCTTCTTCATTTTTAGTATGTCTTTTAAAAAACATATAGGCGATACCTCCAGTGATTATTGCAGGGAAAAGAAATAATATAAATTCTACTAATTTTTGGTAATCGAACATGATTTTTTAATTTTTTGCTAAAAATAAATTTATTTTTTCAATACTGATGTATAAATCTTACTTGATTTTTCCATATAATCTTTACCACCCAAATACTCACAATTTTTAAGGTGCTCCATTGAAGTAAATTGGACAGGAGTTTTTTCGTAATTATAGGTTTTATCTAGTTCTTTGGATAAGTTATGATCATCTACGTTTACTTCAATATCACTCATTTTAAATTGTGCAGGATGTTCATAACCTGCAGCATGAGTGATTTCTATCAATTCTTTCCTAAAGGTTTTAAAATACTGTGCTAATCGCTCCGATTTAATTGGCACGTCAATACCACGTTGCAACCATTTACTTTGTGTAGCGACTCCACTAGGGCAAGTGTTTGTATGGCAAACTTGTGCTTGAATACAACCGATACTTAACATGGCTTCACGAGCTACATTAATACAATCAGCCCCCATAGCAAATGCCATTGCTGCTTTTGCAGGAAACCCTAATTTCCCACTTCCTATAAATACAATACGTTCACTCAATCCTTTTGATTGAAACAGTTTGTATAAATCAGTAAAACCGTATACCCAAGGTAAGGAAACATGATCAGCAAAACTTGGAGGAGCAGCGCCTGTACCACCTTCACCACCATCAACAGTAATAAAATCAGGTCCTTTACTTGTTTTAACCATAATATCAGCTAACTCTTCCCATTGTTCTAATTTACCAATAGCGGCTTTTATGCCAACTGGTAAGCCTGTAGCTTCTGCAATTTGTTCAATAAAGGCGACCATTTCAGGTACATTAGAAAATGCTGTATGATTTGGTGGAGATAAAACATCTTTGCCTATTTCTACACCTCTAATACCTGCAATTTCAGAAGTTATTTTAGCTCCAGGCAATACACCTCCTTTTCCGGGTTTTGCTCCTTGAGATAATTTTACTTCAATGGCTTTTACAAACGGATTGTCTTCAATCAGTTTTACCAACTTATCCATAGAAAACCCTCCATTATCGGTACGTACACCAAAGTAACCTGTTCCGAAATGAAAAATAACATCACCACCGTTACTATGATAAGGTGATAAACCTCCTTCACCAGTATTGTGGTAAGCACCAGCCATTTGTACGCCTTTGTTCAATGAAGCAACCGCTCTTGCTGAAAGAGAACCAAAACTCATAGCTGAGACATTAATAGCAGATGCTGGACGAAATGGTTTTCTACGTTTATTGTGTAGCCCCATTACTTTAGCGCAAGGAACAAATGATGTATCAGTATTATTCGGATGATTTTTTCCTATCTGGTAGGACATCATCGCATTATTGATAAATATATGCTGATGTGCATAAATATCTCTATTTGTACCAAAACCTTCATAGTTATTTTCTTGCTTGGCAGAAGCGTAAATCCAGCCACGTTCAATTCTATTAAAAGGCAGTTCCTCTCTATTGTTAGCTACAAAATATTGACGCATCTCTGGACCAATACTTTCTAATAAATAGCGAACATGTCCAAGAATAGGAAAGTTATGACTAACTGTGTGATTTTTTTGAATGACATCACGAATTGCAATTAAAATTAACCCAATGATTATCCATAGCCACCAAGAAATTGAATCTAAAAAAGAAAGTACTGTATCCATGTATAAAAGTGATTTATTCAAAAATAAAAAAAACCAGCATTAAAATAATAATACTGGCTCTTATTTAGATTGATTAAAGCTTATTCTTTTACGAATTTCAAAATTGCCCCTTTTAATTTTATTAAGTATAAGCCATCAGATAGTTTGGATACATCAATAGTGTTCTCAGTTTTTGTAATTGTAGTTTCTAAAACTGTTTTTCCTAATATAGAAACGATACTAATGTTTGTATTTTCTATTAGGCCATTAACTGTTATTTGTGAATGTACTGGATTTGGGTAAAGCAATAGTGTATTATAATTTAAATCTGCAATATCCAAAGTGACACAGTCTATAACAAAATTAGCAGTGTTATTATTAAAATCACATTCAGGAATAGAGGTAGAAGGTTGAGTAATAGGTAAAGTTCCTAAACCATTATCGTTTGCTATAACATAGAACGTAAATAGTCCACCTTGATCAGGTATGTCTATGCATTTAGATTCAGTTCCGCCACCAGTAGCTATACTTCCAGTTGTGTTAGTAGTGGTTATTAAAGTTGCTCCAGCTACAAATGGGTCACCATTGTATAAACTAATAGATGTTCCAGCTGGAAAAATTTTGTCATTAGAATTATTAGTAATAGTAAAACAGGCTTGTAAAGTATTTGGTGTAGATCCGCAATTAGTAGGGTCTATTGAGTCAATAGTTATAGTTGCATCAGTAGCGGCATAGTATGAATTCCCATTAATAGATAACGGGCTAGATTGCATTAAAAATTGATTCAAAGGATATTGTATTGGTGCTGCTTGTGGATAACCTAGAGAATGGTTTTGTTGTTGTTTGGGAACCGTTAAATTATCATTTATATTGACATTAAAATAACTATGCTGATTATAAACTTGTCTGGATGATTGCCATGGAATGTTTTGAGCTTCAAAAGCTATAATGAACCCAGTTCCTGCACTACCAGTCCCGGGGTTATCAGAACAAGCACATACAATATTAGTTTGTCCATCAGCATTTACATCAACCACAATTGGTAAATCGTAACGAGTACCGGATCCGCAAGCTATTGAAGCTTTATTTGTACCTGTTGCACCATTATAAATATACAAGTAATCTTCGTCTTTATAGACAATTTCATTTGCATCATCGTCTTCAAAATCAAAAGCGACACTTCCAGTTCTTTCAGAATTATCATTTGTGACATTAGACCATAATTCGCTAAGGACACCTGTACCAGCATCAAAATCTATAGCAACATAAACATCTCTACCAGCGATACCAATTTCTAATGTGTCATCGCCATTTAAATCGGCAATTAGAGGATGTCCACCTGCAGTGGTATTGCTTATTGAAGCAGTTGCGTTATCTATTTGAAATGAAGCAATACTTAATGAAGTACTTGTTTGAATATCCCATATAAAGATATTACCTCGTCCTCCTGTTTGATAACAAACAACAGCATCTAAATCTCCATCTAAATCCATATCAGCTAAGCTAGTTAATCCATCAGCTCCACCAACAGCAGTTACCTCAACTGTCATTGTACCAGTTGCAATATTTACAGAATAAACCTGATTACCACACACTAACTCTAAACCAGTACAGTTGGCACAAAAAGCATCTGGTAATACATCTACTGCAACAGGAAACGGTTCATTAGCAGAAGAAGAAGAAGAACCTTTACTGTTTGTAGAGCCGCCTTCAGCTATTTTTACTCCAGTTAAAGAATTAAAAATCATATTTCCAACGTATATTTCAGGTACACCATCAGCATCAAAATCGGCTATACTTGGTGTCCAACGATCTGCATCAGCACTATAACCAACAAGATCTATTGCATTCCATTTTAGAGTACCATCATGCTCATAACAATATAGAGTTCTGTCTGGGTTTTGAGCTACAAAAATAATTTCTCCAAAACCATCTAAATCTACATCAGCTATAGCAATGGCGTCTAAAAATCGATCTGAAGATGGAGCTGTAATAGTCAGTTCATGAGTCCCATCAGCACCGTTAAAAACATAAAGCCTGTTAGCGGATTGATCATCTTTAGCAATAACCTCTGGTATGCCATCATTATCGATATCTCCAACAATTGGAGTTTGTCTATTGTCCATTGGATAAAGCGTATTATCCGTGCGCCATGTTTCTTTTAAAATGAAATTAGAAACTGGAGGTATATATTGACAAGTAGCAATAGGTTTTCCAAAATATGAGTCAGAACAACTTGGATCTCCAAAGCATTCGTCATCATAACAATCTACATAGCCGTCTCCGTCATCATCTATACCATTGTTACATATTTCTTGCGAATAGCAAATCATACTAGCCAATAGTATAAAAAGCAAAAATAGTTGATTAGTTTTTTTCATAAATAATAAAATTAATGAGTATTAATAAAGATATAAAAAGCTGGTATTTATTAATAATTAATACTGTAAGTGGAGCGTTTGTTATGGTGAAGTACAAAGGTTATTGTTAATTTAAAGTGAATTTAGTTTATAACTTTCATTGTATACTATTGTAATAGCCATTTCAGAATAGTATTTTTGAATCGATTATGGAGAAGAATATACAAGAGTACATAAATGAATTAAACTCAGCGCAAAAGGAGCCCACTTTACATAAAGAAGGGCCAATGATTGTTATAGCTGGAGCAGGTTCTGGAAAAACGAGAGTATTAACCTATCGCATCGCTTATTTAATGAGTGAAGGGGTAGATTCGTTTAATATATTATCCTTAACCTTTACTAACAAGGCTGCTAAAGAAATGAAAGCGCGTATTTCGACTATCGTAGGTTCTACGGAGGCAAAAAATTTATGGATGGGGACTTTTCACTCTATTTTTGCAAAGATATTACGTATTGAAGCGGATAAATTAGGTTACCCTACCAATTTTACCATTTATGATACTCAGGATTCTCAGCGCTTGATATCTGCTATAATCAAAGAAAAAGGATTAGATAAGGATGTGTACAAATACAAACAGGTGCAAAGTAGAATCTCTTCTTTTAAAAATAATTTAATTACAGTAAAAGCATATTATCAAAATGGCGAGTTGCAAGAAGCTGATGCAATGGCCAAAAAACCAAGAATTGGAGAGATTTATCAAGAATATGTGGATAGATGTTTCAAAGCTGGGGCAATGGATTTTGATGATCTGTTATTGCGAACTAATGAATTGCTAACTCGTTTCCCAGAAGTATTGGCAAAATATCAAAATAGGTTTCGATACATTTTGGTAGATGAGTATCAAGATACAAACCATTCACAATATTTAATTGTAAAAGCATTATCGGATAAGTTTCAGAATATATGTGTGGTAGGAGATGATGCACAGAGTATCTATGCGTTTCGTGGAGCTAATATTAATAATATTTTAAACTTTCAAAAGGATTACGAAGGTGTAGTGATGTATCGTTTGGAGCAGAATTACCGTTCTACTAAAAATATTGTAGAGGCAGCAAATTCGATTATTGAGCATAACAAAACGAAGCTAGATAAAGAGGTTTGGACACATAATGAAGACGGTCCAAAAATAAAAGTAAACCGCTTGGTTACCGATGGTGAAGAAGGGCGTTTTGTAGCCAGTTCTATTTTTGAAAATAGAATGGAGCATCAATTAAATAATGGTGATTTTGCAATATTATATCGTACCAATGCGCAATCAAGAGCAATGGAAGATGCTTTACGTAAACGTGATATTCCTTATAGAATCTATGGAGGGTTATCATTCTATCAGCGTAAAGAAATTAAAGATGTACTAGCCTATTTGAGATTGTTAATCAATCCAGCTGATGAAGAGGCATTAAAGCGTGTAATCAATTATCCTGGAAGAGGAATTGGTTTTACTACAATTGAGAAATTGGTAGTGACGGCAAATCATTATAAGCGTTCAATTTTTGAAGTAATGCAAAATTTGCACAAACTACCTGATTTAAAAATTAATGCTGGTACACGTAAAAAATTAGAAGCTTTTGTATTGATGATACAAAGTTTTCAAGTAATAAACCAAACCGCTACCGCATTTGAGATTGCGGAACATGTAGCCAAAAAAACAGGGTTATTTCAAGAACTGAAAAAAGATGCTACTCCAGAAGGTGTGGCAAAAATTGAAAATATTGAAGAACTCTTAAATGGTATCAAGGATTTTGTTGAAGAACAAAAAGAGATAGATGGTACTACTGGAGCTTTATCTGAATTTTTAGAAGATGTTGCTTTAGCAACAGATATGGATAACGACACTGGAGATGACGATAGAGTGGCTTTAATGACTATTCATTTATCGAAAGGATTGGAATTTCCGTATTTATATATTGTTGGTTTGGAAGAGGATTTATTCCCTTCAGGAATGAGTATGAATACGCGTAGTGAGTTGGAAGAGGAGCGTAGGTTGTTTTATGTAGCCTTAACTCGAGCAGAAAAACAAGCTTATTTAACCTATGCACAAAGTAGGTATCGTTGGGGTAAACTAATAGATTGCGAGCCCAGTAGGTTTATTGAAGAAATTGACGAAAAGTACTTAGAGTTTATGACGCCAATGCATGAACGTAGGTATAAGCCAATGATGGATATTGATGTATTTGGTGAAGTTGATAAAAGTAGGCTGCGTTTAAAGAAACCAATTTCGGGGGCACCTTCTAGTTTTTCAAGCGAAGCTGCTAGTCGAAAGTTAAGAAAGATAAAACCTAATACAGATGGTGTAGCTGCTAGTTCTAGCGCAGGAATGGACCTTATAGTTGGTAATATTGTGGAACACATTCGTTTTGGAAAAGGGGAAGTGGTTAGAATAGAAGGGGTAGGAACCGATAAAAAAGCAGAAATTCGTTTCGCTAATGGTGGTTTAAAGAAGTTATTGTTGCGTTTTGCGAAGTTGAATGTTATCAGATAAGTTTAGGAGTTGAATAGTTTAGGCTAAAGACCGCTTGGCTTTTAGAATAAAGAACAAAGATTATAAGGAATATAGTAATCTATATGTAATTTTTAAAAAACTGCCTTTGGTGCAAAAAAATAACAAGAATTGATATAGATATTAAACTTACTATACAGTAATTAATTAGAGAGACGAAAGTAGCTAAACTTATAAGCTATTGAACTCCTAACCATTTTTTTCGTAACTTAATACAACCAATTTAAGTTGAAACAGCAGGTTTACTAAATACTTTTCAATTATTTAATTTTGAATTAAAAATTATGTCAGAATTCATTAAAATATATAGTAATAATCCTAGTCCTAGAGAGATAGACAAAGTAGTACGTGTATTACAAAAGGGAGGTATCATTATTTACCCAACGGATACCGTTTATGGATTGGGTTGTGATATAACTAAAACAAGAGGTCTTGAACGTATTGCAAAAATAAAAGGAGTGAAGCTTGAAAAAGCTAACTTCTCGTTTGTTTGTAATGATTTAAGCCACTTAAGTGATTATGTACAGCAAATAGACACTGCAACATTTAAAGTGCTAAAAAGAGCCTTACCAGGGCCGTATACTTTTATTTTACCTGGGAATAATAATTTACCTAAAGCTTTTAAAAAGAAAAAAACTGTAGGGATACGTGTTCCTGACAATGATATTACTAGAGCAATTATTGAAGCCCTTGGAAACCCAATAGTATCTACATCTATTTATGATGAAGATGATATAATTGAATATACTACCGATCCAGAATTAATTTATGAAAAGTGGCAACATAAAGTAGATATGGTTGTTGATGGGGGGTATGGTGATAATGTAGCCTCTACTGTAATTGATTTCTCTAATGGAGAAGCTGAGGTGATAAGAGAGGGTAAAGGAAGTTTAGATATTTTGTAAAGAAGAGTTATGGTATATTAAAAAAGCTCAATCGAATGATTGAGCTTTTTTAATTATTAAATATATAATAACTTATTCTTTAGCTAAGTTTTTCATTTCTTGCTCTATCATATCATAAAACTCATCTATTTTTGGTAAAATAACAATTCTAGTTCTACGATTTTTAGCCCTATTTTCAGCGGTGTCATTGTCCGTCAATGGCACGTGAAAGCTTCTTCCTGCAGCAATTAGTTTTTCAGGTTTTACGTTTAAGTTTTCTAAAACTCTAACAATTGAGGTAGCACGCTTAACACTTAAATCCCAATTGTCAATTAATACTCCATTTTTGAATGATTTATTGTCGGTATGACTTTCAACCATACATTCAAAATTAGGTTTGCTGTTTACTACTTTGGCTACTTTAGCAAGTATTTCATTTGCTCTTGAAGTTACGTTATAGCTCCCGCTTTTAAATAATAATTTATCTGCGATAGATATAAATACCACTCCTTTTTCTACATTAATATTGATGTCTGGGTCGTTAATTCCTACCTCACGCTTTAAACTTGTAACTAAGGCTAAGGTAACACTGTCTTTTTTTGTTAATGCATCTTGAAGACGCGATATTCTTAAATCCTTCTCTTTTAAGCTTTCTAAAGATTTTTCAAGATTAGTTGCGCCTTTTGTAGTTAAAATGGTAAGATCTTTGGTGCTCTCCATTAAACCTTGATTTGTTTTTCTTAAATCAACAAGTTGTTCTTCTAGTGCTTTTGCGCGAGCAGAAAAGGAAGCACGATCTTCCAAGCAACTATTTAGTTTTACAGTTGCGGAATTTAATAAGTCTTGTGTTTTTTGTTGTTGCTCTTCTAAAGATGTGAATTTCTTTTGTGAAACACATGAGCTAAGAAGAATTAATGCGGTAATAGGTACAAACAGTTTTGTTCTCATAAAGTGTAATTTAATTATAATACAAAGTTAAATTTTAAAGGATAAGTAAAGTAGCTGTTAACATTACTTTAACCGTATTAAAAGTTACGATAAAATTTTAATATAGAGATATTGCTAAGAGTAATATATAATGAAGAAAATAAAATAAATGTGCGCACGAGAAGACTCGAACTTCCACGGAGTTTCCTCCACTAACCCCTCAAGCTAGCGCGTCTACCAATTCCGCCACGTGCGCATTATAGAAACAAAAAAAGTTAAGCGAGGAGCTTAACTTTTTAGTGATCTGGCTGGGGCTCGAACCCAGGACCCTCTCCTTAAAAGGGAGATGCTCTACCAACTGAGCTACCAGATCTAATTTCAATATGTAATAAGAAATTAAGAATTAACTTAATTTTTAGTGATCTGGCTGGGGCTCGAACCCAGGACCCTCTCCTTAAAAGGGAGATGCTCTACCAACTGAGCTACCAGATCATTTTAATATGTAATAAAAAAACTAAGAATTAACTTAATTTTTAGTGATCTGGCTGGGGCTCGAACCCAGGACCCTCTCCTTAAAAGGGAGATGCTCTACCAACTGAGCTACCAGATCTAATGCAAACATATATGTGATTGCGGGTGCAAATATAAGAGGATTAATTAATTTATCAAGTCTTTTTTTTGATATTTTTAGAAATATTTTTAAGATATTTGTAATTAGTTAACTAAGAGTATTTAATAGAATATGATTATTACATTATTAGGTTATATGGGGTCGGGTAAATCCACAATTGGGGTAAATTTAGCAACAATTTTAGGATATGAATTTATTGATTTGGATAATTTCATAGAAGAAAAGGAAAAGTTAAGTGTTAAAGATATTTTTAATGCTAAAGGAGAAATTTATTTTAGAAGATTAGAAAATACTTGTTTGAAGGAAATTTATGCATTACAAAATAATGTGGTTTTATCTTTAGGAGGAGGAACTCCATGTTTTTCGGGAAATATTGAATTAATTAATTCAGAAAACTCAAAATCTATATATTTAAAGTTATTACCCAAAAGTTTAAGCGATAGGTTATTTAAAGAGAAGGAGCATAGACCACTAATTAACCACCTTAAAACAGAAGACGATTTAATAGAATTTATAGCAATACATTTATTTGAACGTCAAAGTTTTTATAATCAAGCATCAAGTATCATTTCTACTGATAATTTAACAATTAAAGAAACTGTAGAAAAAATAGTGAAAGTGTTATATTAAAACAGCTTGAGCAGTATTGTTGTTAAAAACGATTTCAACATGCTCATTTATTGAGGTAGAAAGTGAAAGTCCTTTAAAATCGGCTTTTATAGGGAATTTTTTATGGTTCCTATTTATAAGTACAGCAGTTTTTAATTGTTTTAAAGGAACGTTTAAAAAATGTTTTACCCCATATATTAATGTAGCACCAGAATGTAGTACATCATCTATTAATATTACAGACTCATTTGTATACTCTTCTATATTAATTGAAACAGTAACTTTATTAAGTAATTCTTTTTTGTTAATGAAAACCTCACAAAGAGTAATTTTTACATCAGAATAATCTGATATGGCTTGTTTGAGTTTTTCAGCAATTAAAAAACCGTTTTTTGAAATTCCAGCTAAAATAATTTTTGACTCATAAATATTACTTTCTAGAATTTGTAAAGCAATCCTTCTAATTTTATGATTGATTTGAGTATTAGTAAGGATAATATTGTTTTTAGTTTTCATAGTGTGTAATTGCTATATAAAAGTCCATTCAAAGTTAATTCTTTTATTCTTCTTCAGAGCCATAACCGTCAATATCTCGTCTGTCTTTTTTAGTAGGCCTACCGGCACCTTTTTTTCGATAATAATCTTTTGAGTACTTTAATAGTTCTAGGTGTTCAAAAGCCTCTTTTGGGGTGATGTCCTTTCGGTACATATCTGCTAATTTTGCACCAACTCTGTTTTGAGGAATATCTAAAACCTGTATAGTATAGTTAATTTGATTTTTTCTGATATTAATTTTATCAGTAGCATAAACTTCACGAGAAGGTTTAACTTGAGTATCGTTAATGCGAATATGTCCTTTCTTACAAGCTTCAGTAGCGATACTTCTTGTTTTAAAGTAACGAATACACCATAAATATTTATCAACTCTCATTTTATCTAAAATCAATGTTAAAATAAAAACAAAAGTAAGATAAAATTGTATCTTGCCGCCAAAATTGAGTAATGATGAGTAGAATATTAAAAAGTACACTATTATTTTTTATTTTAATAGGTTTGTTTTCATGTAAAGATGATGATACTGTTACTATTTATGTAGTTCCTTATGCTGAACAGGAACCAGTTGATAATGCAGCAATAGTTGAATTTTTAACAAATAATTATTTTAATGAGGAAGAGTTTATTGCTCCAGTTGTTAATTTTAGTTATGATATTGAGTTTTCTACCGATCAAATGGCTGGGAGTTATACAAGAACTCCATTAATTAATTATGTAAATACAGTAATCAATAATTTTACTATTGAAACAAAAACGATTATAGTAAGTGATGTTGATCACACTTTATATATATTGAAAATTGTACAAGGTTTAGGAGCTGAGCAACCAAGGTTTTGTGACGAAGCATTGCTTTCATATGAAGGAATGACATTAGGGAAAGATGTTTTTGATAACGCATTAAATCCTGTTAAGTTAGATTTGTCAGGAACGGTTAAAGGTTTTTCGGAATCAGTTTCAGAGTTTAATATAGCTGATAATGTTGGTATTGTAGGTGATGGAACTTTTGATTATCAAAATTTTGGAGTAGGGGCAGTATTTATGCCATCAGGCTTAGGGTATTATGCAAGTCCGGTAGGGAGTATCGCAGTATATTCTCCTTTAATTTTTAAATTAAAGGTGTATGGTGCTACTGAATTAGATCATGATAGTGACGGGGTTCCTACTTATATTGAAGACCTAAATTCAGATCATGATTTAAATAATGATGATTCAGATTTAGATGGGGTACCTAACTATGTTGATACGAATGATGATAATGACCCTATATTGACGATAAATGAAGATATAGATGAAGATGGGGATCCTACAAACGATGATACAGATGGGGATGGAATACCTAATTATTTAGATTCAGATAGTTAATAGAAAATATATTTGTAACTCTATTTCAGGACGGGACAAATCTTAAATAAAAAAAGCTACACATATTGTGTAGCTTTTTTTATTTAAGATTCTAGTTTACTCTCCTGTGTTTTGAAGGAGTCTGATTAGTAAAGTTTTTAAAAGCTATATTAAAAGTTGATTTTGAATTAAATCCTACTTACTGATTGTTTCAATGGTATACTGTTTAAATTTAGGGGTATTAATATCTTTTTTGCTTTTTCAATTCTATAATAATTTATAAAACAGCAAAATTTTGTTGAAATTCAGTATTGATATTATTTGATATGTATTTACTGTTTAATTTATTGATTTGTCTAGTTTATGTACAGTTAGGGAGGGACCCAGGTACAAATCTTCTATTGACATTACAGTAATAATTCTCTCTTTTAAACCATTAGTATTTAATGGTTTTTCTTCTTCTGAAAAATCGGTGTTATCTTATTTAAATTTTAGTTGCTTAATACCGTTGATTCCAATATAAATACCCTAAATGGTAGGTGTAAATTAATAAGATCAGAAAACTTATTAAAGTAAAGCCCTATAATAAAAAGTATATATCACAAAATATAATGTAACATCCACTATAGATATAATCCATTAAGTGGAGGTTCAGGTTCGGATCAACAATCATGATTTTCAGTAGGAGTTTCTAATGACGGTACAAATATGGCTAATTTTTTAAGTATGACAGTTTCGGCTGATGATACATTAGGAGCGATTGGGGAAGTAACTACTATAGTAGCAAATTTTCCTTTGTCTGTAATCCCTTGGGTTTCTGTGACGATTAAATTATGAGGTAGTGGTAGTAACCATCAAAGTGGTTTTACTATTGATAAAACAAATTATATGACCATTATTGGGTTAAGTTAGTTGTTATGAGAATGTTTTGTGTAAATTTCTCATAGTTAATTTTGAGTAGAAGGGTTTTGCATAAGCAAAACCCTTTTAATTTTTATGTAATTAAGATCTAATTTCTAAAAACCAATTCATCCTCAAATGCATCTAAAAGTATAGCGCTATTTGTTGTAATTTTACCAGATAGAATTTCTTTAGACAATTTATTAAGAACCAGCTTTTGTATTACTCTTTTCACTGGCCGTGCTCCAAATTGTGGATCGTATCCTTTATCTGCTAATAGTTTAATAGCTTCTTCAGTAGCGTCTAAAGTAATTTGCTGTTCACCAACTAGTTTTTTAATCCAGTTTAATTGTAGATGCACAATTTTTTCAATTTCTGATTTACCTAACGGAGTAAACAATACAATATCGTCTATTCGGTTAATGAATTCCGGACGTACGGTTTGTTTTAATAATCCGAGCACCTCAATTTTTGCAGCTTCTATTGCTGTGTCCATATTAGGAATTGCTGTAAATTTATCCTCGATAATTTCACTTCCTATATTGGAAGTCATTATAATTATCGTGTTTTTAAAATCAGCAACACGTCCTTTGTTATCGGTTAATCTTCCCTCGTCTAAAACTTGAAGAAGAATATTAAAAGTGTCAGGATGTGCTTTTTCAATTTCATCTAATAAAACAACTGAGTAGGGACTTTGTCGTACCGCTTCGGTTAATTGGCCACCTTCATCATAGCCTACATATCCAGGAGGAGCACCTACCAATCTACTAACAGAATGTTTTTCTTGATACTCACTCATGTCAATCCTAGTCATGGCATTTTCATCATCAAATAGGTATTGAGCAAGTGCTTTAGCCAGTTCTGTTTTTCCAACACCTGTAGTACCAAGGAATAAGAAGGTTCCAATTGGTTTTTTAGGGTCTTGTAAGCCGGCTCTTGAACGACGAATGGCATCTGAAACAGCTTCAATTGCTTCGTTTTGTCCAACCACTCGTTTGTGTAACTCAGTTTCTAACTGTAATAATTTTTCTCGTTCTGATTGGAGCATTTTTGTAACAGGAATTCCAGTCCATTTAGCTACAATTTCTGCAATATCATCAGTAGTGACCTCTTCCTTTATTAAAGCATTTTCCTGCTGTTTTTCTAAAGTCAATTTTAATAAATTCAGTTTTTCTTGAGTGTCTTTAATTTTACCGTATCGTAGTTCTGCAACAGTACCGTAGTCGCCATCTCTTTCCGCTCTTTCGGCTTCTAATTTATAATTTTCAATAGCTTCTTTTGCTTCTTGCACCTCATCTACAATGGCTTTTTCACTTTCCCATTTTGCATTAATGACATTGCGTTTATCTTTTAAATTGGCTAATTCATGATGTAATGCTTTTAATTTTACTTTATCATTTTCGCGTTTAATAGCTTCAACTTCAATTTCTAGTTGCATTATTTTTCTATCAAAGGCGTCTAGCTCTTCTGGCTTAGAATTCATTTCCATGCGTAATTTTGAAGCAGCTTCGTCAATTAAATCAATGGCTTTATCTGGTAAAAAACGATTGGTGATATAGCGTTGTGATAATTTTACTGCAGCTATTATTGCCTCATCTTTTATTTGTACTTTATGATGTGCTTCATACTTTTCTTTAATACCTCTTAAAATGGAAATTGCACTTTCGGTATCTGGTTCATCGACTATAATCTTTTGAAAGCGACGTTCTAAAGCTTTGTCTTTCTCAAAATGTTTCTGGTACTCATCTAAGGTGGTTGCGCCTATAGCTCTTAGTTCACCTCTTGCCAATGCTGGTTTCAAAATGTTAGCGGCATCCATAGCACCTTGTCCGCCACCAGCGCCTACCAAGGTGTGTATTTCATCAATAAATAGTACAATATCACCATCTGAAGTGGTTACTTCCTTAATAACAGCCTTCAATCGTTCTTCAAATTCTCCCTTAAATTTAGCGCCGGCAATCAATGCCCCCATATCTAAAGAGAAAATAACTTTGTCTTTTAGATTATCGGGTACATCTCCTTGAATAATCCTGTGTGCTAATCCTTCTGCAATGGCCGTTTTTCCAACACCTGGTTCACCAACTAATATTGGATTGTTTTTTGTGCGTCTCGATAATATTTGAAGAATTCGTCGTATTTCTTCATCACGACCTATAACGGGATCTAATTTTCCAGTTTCAGCTAATTCATTAAGGTTGAGTGCGTATTTATTCAAGGAGTTGTAGGTTTCTTCTGCAGACTGTGATGTTACTCGTTCTCCTTTTCTTAATTCAATAATAGCACTTTCTAATGCTTTAAGTGTAACGCCTTGATCTTTTAAAATTTGTGCTACTTTACTTTTTGATTTGAAAATAGCAATGATTATATGTTCAATAGACACGAATTCATCATCCATTTTTTTAGCAATGATTGACGCGTCGTTTAAAGTACTTGTTGTTATTCTGGATAATTGAACTGAACTATCAGTTACCTTGGAATAACTTTTAAGTTGACTATCTAATAACTGCTCAAACAATTGAATATTTACATTCAATTTCTTTAATAAATAAGGAACGACATTTTCATCAGTAGTTAAAATAGACTTAAAAATGTGTTCGTTTTGTATTTCCTGATGTTCATTCTCTTGTGCAATCAATTGTGCTTGTTGAATGACTTCTTGTGATTTTATAGTGTAATTATTGAAATTCATTGTAATTATATTTATTTCTCGAAAATATTTTCAACTAAGGGTATATATTATTTATACCTAGTTCATGTTACTTTTTCGAGAACTTGTTTTATGTTATAAGTTTATCAAGGATTAGTCCAAAGGGAAAAGCAGTCATTTTGACCTGTTTAACCGAAATTTTTAATGACTATTTGACGTTAAGTCGTTGTAAAAACAACTAACATTTATTGAGATATAAATTAATAGTTTAACTTTGTGGTTCTAACTAATATAATTTAAAGGATGAAAAAAAAATTACACAAATTAACATTAATAATCGGCTTATTATTTAGCGGATTAGTAAGTGCCCAGGACCCTTTTATTGGTGAAATAAAAATGTTTGGGGGGAATTTTGCACCTCAAGGTTACGCGCTATGTAATGGACAGTTACTTGCTATTGCACAAAATACAGCATTATTTTCTCTTTTGGGAACTACCTACGGTGGAGATGGACAAACTACATTTGCCTTACCTGATCTAAGAGGTAGAGTACCTATTCATGCAGGTACAGGTATTGGTTTAACACCAAGGAACTTAGGTTCAACGGGAGGTTCAGAAACCAATACATTAACAATAGGTCAAATGCCGGCTCATAATCATACGGTAAATGTTGTTACTGCAAATGGAAATCAAATAAATCCATCAGGTAACATGCTTGCAAATTCAGGGCTTTTTGATACAGATTTTTCAGATGCCGCATCACCAAATGCAACATTGAATTCAGCAACAGTTAATGACTCAGGTAGTAATCAGTCAGTTAACAATGTGCAACCATACACAACGATTAATTATATAATAGCATTAATTGGGATATATCCTTCTCAAAATTAATACATAAGAATCATGATGAAAAAAATATTATTATTAATTTTTATGTGCATTTGTCAATATAGTATTGGGCAAGTGCAATATGCAGGATGTTCAGCAGCTATACCGGGGCCTTATCCTTATACATTAACTTTATCAGGAACAGTAGATGATGGAGGAATTATACGTAATACTTATACAAGTGCTTTACCTGGGTCTTCGTGTGGTGCAGGTGTATGCGCTTTTAGAATAAATTGGAGTTTAGCTAACACTAGATGGGAAATTACATTAAGTACTGATGGAGGAGCTACTTTTCCAGCTCCTCAAATATTATATTATAATGTTGCTGCTTCAGAACCAAATCCCCCTAGTATAAACTTAGGTCTTTGGGTAGATAACCTTGGAGGAGGTTGCGGAGGTGATGGAAGTATAGCAATACTTACGGGTGATGTGCAAGATCAGGTTTTAAGTATAACAGAAGCAAATGTTTTAGCTAAGGAAATTATAATATATCCTAACCCTGTTAGTAATGTATTGAATATAAAATCTTTGAAACATGTAATTAAAGAGGTTACAATTTACTCTATTTTAGGAAAAAGAATAAATCATATAGTTTCTAACTTTAGTCATATTAATGTGTCTTCATTATCGAAAGGTATGTATTTAGTTCAAATTGAAACTACTGATGGAGTTATCCTTAATAAAAAGTTACTAGTTAATTAATATATTTTAACTAGTATTTTAATATTAATGGTCTTATTTTTAAATAAGACCATTTTTTTTGTTATTTCATTAACAGTTTTATGTAAGTATTCTGCTTATTTTTGCACTAAAAGAAAAGATAAAGTATATATGGGGTTACTTAATAAAATATTTGGTGGGTCTACTGAGGGGAAAGAAGAAAAGGTATTGCCTTGGCTTTTTTTAACTTCAGAGAGTCAGTTGGAGGAAATAAAAAGTAAATCTTTTGAGAGAACTCAAGTGATATTTAAACATTCTACTCGATGTAGTATAAGTAGTATTTCAATGAATAAATTCGTTAAAAACTATAACATACCTCAAGAAGATGCTGATTTGTATTATTTAGATTTATTGAATTACAGGTCAGTTTCTGATGAAGTAGGACATGCCTTTCAAGTGATGCATCAATCGCCACAAGTTATAGTTGTAAAAAATGGTGAAGCAGTTTATAACGCTTCTCATTACGCAATACAAACGGATAAAATTCTGGAATTGATTTAATTTCCCTCAAAGAATTAAAATATTTTTATAATAACAAAAGCGACCTAATTAGGTCGCTTTTAATTAAATTCTAGTTTAAAGTGAAATTATAAGTTTTATATATAAAATCACCGTGATTATTTATCCCATTTATAATCAATTTAATATCTTTTATTTCTCCTGTATGTATTTTTAAATAATTGGATGTATTTGGTTTTACCATAAATTCAGGAATCCAATCTAAAGAACTATAATATAATTTAGATAATGAGCTTCCATAATTAAGAATATTATTTTCAAATTTTTCAGATGCAATACTAAAACCAAATTCTGTTTCGCTGGTTTTAATGTTTGGGTTTTTATACTTTTTTGTATTCGAAATATCACCATATTTAAATGTTAACTCAATAACACCACCATCAGCATTTAATCCATAACCTGCTCCAGAAGCATTTACATGAACAGTTTCTATTTCAGAAACATCCATATATTTTAATGATTCAGCACTTTCTAATTTATGGTTATTTAGATATATAGAAAAATAATTTTTCCCTAATAATGATCTTGGCCCTCTGGTAGATTTTATTACTGGTACTCCGAAGCTACTCATTGTAACTCTAACACCTGGTAAAGTATTTATATAATCTAATACGCTTGAGCCTCTATTTTGCTCTTGGTCTATTTTGTAAGCTTTCATAAAAGTGTTTGCCATTACGTTTGGGTCTGGTTGATTCTTTTCTTGGCTATTATCATGTTCCAGGGTAACTTCTTCCAAAATGGTTGTACCATTGGGAATAGGAAAGTATTTTGAATTCTCTTTATTTGTGTTGTTTGACTCTTTATTGTATAATTGATTTGGAGTTTGTTTAAGCACAGTACTAGGCCTATATTCTTCATTTTTATATATATAAAAACTTGCTTTAATTATTTTTCCTTTTTTATTAAGTAATCCAAGCTTATATTTTGTAGGGTGTTGTAATAATAAATTGTTAAATGAAAAGGATTTGCTGTAATCAATACTGGTTGTCAATAATAGATTGTTTTCTCTAGAGGATAGTAAAATTCTGCATCCTGCTAATTCTTTTAGATTTGTATTTACAACTCCATTTAGTCTTTTTCCACTTTCATGTGTATTTGCCTTTTTTTTATGAGGTAGGATAGGAGGTGTTAGTGTTGAATAGGTTTGAATTAATAAATCTTTATTTAATGAATCTAATTCAACATCAAGTAAATTAGTTGGATTATAGGTTATGTTACTTAGGTAGGGGGTTGTTAAAAAAGACGATAAAATATTAGAGCTGTTATTATAAGCTTTTGTTGATGATGGTAGTACAGAAATACTAATGTTGCTAATTTTATTGGTGTCTAAAGTATTTAAATTTAAAGTAACGGAATCTTTTGATCTATGAATTTGATTAATTTTCAAGTCAATAATTTTGTTCCTTTCCCAGTAAAAAGAACGTTGAGCAATTGGTGTGTTGAGTTGGTTAAAAATTGTAATTGTATTTACGCCATTGTATAAATCATCAATTGAATAATTGATAATGTAATTTTGATTTTTTTTATTCAATTTAATTGGAGTAACAGATTTTCTAAATGCTTTTCTATGGTGTATAGCATAAATAGTGTTTCCATTCTCAAGTTCAATTGTATTCAGGTTTGTTTTTAACATAAAACTTAGAGTCCCTGGTTTCTTTTGAAAGAGTTTATTTATAACTATTCCTTTGTTTTGTACCACTGGAAGGGGGAAGTTTTTTTTATTTCCATTTATAATTATTTTAGCAGTATAACTTTTGTTCTTTATTGGATATAATTTAAATGTACCAACACCTAAATCATTTGTTTTAAAAATAGATACTACTTTTTGTGTATCGTCTTCAATTATTTCACCCTGGATGCTAGTTGGAATATTATGCTTTTTAGTAGAAACTACAATATTGTTTAATGTTTGAGCTAGGAATACATGACCTTCGGGAAAAAACTGAATATCGATTAGGTTATCTGTTATTTTAGTATTGTGATTCTTATTATCAGAAAACTCTTCAGAGGGATTCAAAATTTCTACAGTAAAAAAGTTTTTCTTAACAAAATTTTGACTCCAAAGTGTCTCTAATTGAATATAATATTTTCCTGAGCTAATATTTTCATCAATATTTATCTCTCCATGTGTTACTCCATTTTCAACATAAAATAAATGAGATGAAATTAATTTATTTTTTGAATTATATAAATTAGCGTAGATATTAGTCGTTTCTATAAATGGAGTGTTTGTAAGATCATCAACAATATAGGCTTTGAACCATATTTTTTCTCCAGTAAAATAGGTTGTTTTGTTAGTGTGCAAGAAAAACTTTTCTTGTTTTAAACTATTAAAATATACTTTCTCTTTTGAGAGTGAAACAAAAGAGGGGTTAATCTTATTTTGGCTGTAAACAAGTGAAGTTAAAAATAAAAGGATAATTAAAATTGATGAATTTTTCATAAAGCTAGTTTTATATTTTTTTATAAAATATTAAGACTACTTAATATTTTATAAAATTTTTAATGT
This sequence comes from Kordia sp., assembly GCA_002733415.1. GTDB lineage: Bacteria > Bacteroidota > Bacteroidia > Flavobacteriales > Flavobacteriaceae. The sequence continues at coordinate 94,683 of NVVR01000004.1, forward strand.
ATTTATGTTAATTAGTAATGTAAAGAATTTGATGTGTAATGTCCCCTTTGTTATTCATTCCGTTGATAATTAGCTTGATGTTTTTAAAACCTTTAGTATCAAATTTAAGTTGATTAGCGGTGTTTGGTTTTATGATGATATTAGGAAACCAATTTATAGTATTATAAAATGAATTGAATTTTTGATTTATAAAATTTAATTCAAATCCTTCGTAATTCACCTCATTAAAACTAAAGCCAAATTCTGTATCGCAAAGGATATTATTTAACTCACCTGTATTTTTTATAGACTTAATATCCCCTCCCCTTTTAGTGTTTATAAAAATAACTCCATTAGTTCCTCTTAGTCCAAAACCTGCGCCGGAGGCGTTTAATTTTATGTCCTCAACATCATTAGCTTTTATATCTGATAATACTGAAATATCTGACAGGGGCATTCCGTTTAAAATCACTTTGACATTTTCTGCATCATTAGCTGCGTAAAAAGTCTTAGGACCTCTCGTTGATTTAATAACAGGCTCCCCTTGTGCGTATAAACTAACATCTACGCCTGCTAAACCATTGATGAGTTCAAGAACATTACTGTCTCCTTTATCAATGTTCTTATGTATATCTATGCTTTTAGTGAAACTACCTCCTAAAACCTTAGGGTTAGGCAGTAAATCCTTGAGATCACTTGTTTCTTTCTTTGTATTTATAACGACTTCATCTAATTGATTGTCATTAGTTATACTAATGCTCTTGGAGAGGTTAATGTTTTCTATTGCTACTTTATTTTCTGCAATAGAGGGCACATTATATTTTAAAATACCATCAGCTTTATATTTTGTATATTTTTTGGAGACATTAAAACTTGATTTAATTACCTCACCTGTATTAGATATTAATGCTAATTTATATTTTGTAGGATGTTTTAATAGTAAGTTATTGAACTCAAATGTTCTATTTTTAATTTCGGATACAACAAGTAAGTTATTGGTTTTAGAAGAGAGCATTACTTTATAAGTAGCTAAACTAGTAATGTTTGAATTAACACTTCCTTTGATTGAGACCCCATTTTCAGGACTAAATTTTAGAATTGATTTTTTTTGAGGCTTTTCATTTGGATAGGTTTGTAATAAAACATTTATATCGTTTTTGCTCACATCATTATTAAATATTTTTGAGTCGATAGGGGTATTGCGATTAATATAAGGACTTATTAAAAAGCTATTTATGATATTATTCGAGTTTGAATTCATTTTTGTTTCAGTAGGAAGGACTGAAATACTTAAATTAGATTCAATATACTTATTTAGCATATTTATATTTAACGTTATCGAATCATTTGTTTTATTGACAGTAGTTATTTCTAAATCAATTTGCTTGTTTTCTTTGTTGTAATAAAAGGTCCTAGATGATATAGGAATGTTTTTCTCATCAAATATTGTAATAGTATTTACGCCATTAAATAAGTTACCTTCCTCTAATTCAAAGTTGTAGTTATGATATTGTTGATCAACATTTATTGGAAGTACAGATTTTAAATAATTTTTTCGGTGTATTGCTACAAAAATTGTTTGGTTTACTTTTTCTTGTATTGTTAATTTATTTGATTTTATGCAAAACGGTATTGCATTTTTATTTAGATGTTTTCTTTTTTGTTGTATAATAAAACCTTTTTGTTTTGCTTTTGGGATTAAAACCTGTTTCTTTATTCCATTAACCTCTATGAATGCTGTATAGTTTCTTTTTGGGTGATAAATTAATTTAAATACACCAATACCATTAATGGTATCACGAATTGTGGCTACTTCTCTTAGAGTTACATTATCAATAATTTTCCCTTTAATAGTTATAGAGTCTGTATTAGTGATATTAGTCTTAAATAGGATTAAATTTTCTGCGCCTTCCAAGAGCACATTACTTTCTGGGAAAAATTGTATGTTTAAATCATTTTTTGATTTAGTTTCATGCTTTTCAACAAATGTTTTAGAAATGTTACTTTCAGAAGATAAAACTTTAATTTGTGTAATGTTTAAATTCTTGAAGTTTTTATTCCACTGTGTTGTTAATTCAATATAATACTTACCAGCTATTGTGTTTTCAGGAAGTTTAATACTTCCACTTGTAATGCCGTTCTCGACAAAAAATAATTGATTATTAATTAACTTCTTTTCTGAATTATATAGGTTTACATGAAGGTTTGTTGTTTTATAATATGGAGTGTCTTCAATATCATATACAACATAAGCTTTAAACCAAATATGCTCTCCAGGAAAATAGACTGTTTTATTTGTATGTAAAAAATATTTTTCTTGTAGTGAGTTGTTTAAATAGTTGTTTTCTTTAATAAAATCATCAGTAACATTTTCTTGACTATAGGAATTCAATTGAATAAATAAAAGTATTAAGATAGGTAATATGCGCGTTTTTAAAGTATACTTATGTATACTTGTTTTTTTAAATTTAATCATAGTTAGTTAGAATTGATAATGCTTAGATATCTATTATTACATTAACTGTTACCTATCAAACACAGCACCACACTATCGCTTTTATTATTGTATTTTATCAGTTACCTAAAATGCTGATTGGTAATTATAGATTTCAGTTTGGATTTTAAATTTTCCCCTGAATCAAATATCATTTGCTCGTTAGTAGGGAAGGGAACTGCTCTTTTACCGATTAGTCCTAAATAAATATCATCTAAAGCATTTCTATCTCCATTATAGGTAGCGTATCCATGCTCAAAAATAAATTCACTTTCCAAAGGGAATGTGTCTATTAATTGTTTAGTAACAAGGTCTTTGTAATATACTTGTCCTTTTACTTGTACTGATTTAAACTGTGTAAACGTGTGTACATCACAAATAATGGTCTTGTACTTGTCTATTTTAATAACGTTTCCTAAACTGTCTTTAACAACGTTACCGTTGCCATCTAATAAATTCTTTTTCCCGTCTAATATTTGTTTTTCTCTTATGATTTGTTTTTCACGAATTTGCTCAGGGGAAATATGAATATCTCTTAGGCTTATATTCATGCTAAAATCATATTTCGTGCTTTTAAGTTTGTTGTTATGATATACAGCCCATAAATTATTCATGTCATAGGTACTCATATTCAATAAATCCTCTTCTAAGCGTTTCGGAATTACTTTTCTAGTTTCGTTTTTCATTTCAACGATAACATAATCTGTCCCTTTTACGTGAGCATCATTTATTAAAACTCGTGTGTTTTTGTAGTTTGGGTTTATTTTTTCTAGGTATTTAAAATCATCATATGCTTGTCTGAAGCCGTATTTACTTGTCGAATTCATTAGTTTAGTTGCATTCTTATACAAATAAGCTGATAGTTTGTTTTTAGTTTCTATTATTTTTAAAGAGTAATTAGTCATAGCAAACTTTGCGCTCCTGTTTTCGTCCATAATGTACAGTGGGAGCACAGGTTTTAATTTCTCTTGTCGTTCATTTAACTGTTGGTATATGTTATACGCTTCTTCCAGTTGAGCATCATTGTTGTCATTCATTAAATAAGAGATACGATCAAAATCACGTTGATTAGCCTTTGCATAAGCGCTTTCCAATATTTTTATATATGATTGCTTGCTTTTTTTCCCCTTATTAGTACGTAAATTCTTTAAAGCAATATTTATGGCTTGATTATAGTTGCCTGAGTTCAATGCTTCTTCAGTTTTTTTAACAGAGCTACACGCTAGTATTAAGAAAACACTGAATATTGAAAGTAATAATTTTTTCATGAGTTTGTTTTTTGTGGTATAATATTATCCAAATCTTATGCCAAAAAGAGAAGCTTTTTAAGATATGTCACTGTTGACAAAAAAAGCCGCTATAAAGCGGCTTAAATATACTATAAATTGTTAAATAGTGTAATAAAACAATATCCTTACTAAAAATAAAAGAAGCATGAGTAAAAATTTTCCATTCGAGGCATCCTATATCCTTTGGAATGGATAATTAAACCCACTGGTGGGATTAATGTTTAGACTTTTTCCAGATTGGTAATAGTTTAGTTGATACTTCTCCAAAACCAATTTTTGTAGTACCATTATCGCAATATCCAGTCATGATAACCGTATCATTATCATTAATAAATTTACGCTCAGTACCATCATTTAATTTAATTGGTTTTTCACCTCTCCATGATAACTCTAACATTGATCCGTATGAATCAGGTGTCTTACCTGAAATAGTACCTGAGCCCATCATATCACCTGCATTTACCGGACAACCATTAACAGTATGATGTGCTAATTGTTGTGACATGTTCCAGTACATGTATTTAAAATTAGATTTAGAAACGGTAGTAGGCATTCCGTTTTCAGGCTGAATAGCAACTTCTAAATTAATATCGTAACTCTTTTTTCCTGTATACTGTAAATATTCTAATTGTTTTTTTAATGGTTTAGGTCCAGCGCAACGGTAAGGTTCTAAAGCATCTAAAGTAACAATCCAAGGAGAGATAGAAGATGCAAAATTCTTAGCTAAGAACGGTCCTAAAGGAACATATTCCCATTTTTGAATATCTCTTGCACTCCAGTCGTTAAAAACAACCATTCCGAAAATGTACTCTTCAGCTTCATCAACAGGGATAGGTTCTCCTAAATGGTTTGCTGCAGTAGTAATAAAAGCAGTTTCCAATTCGAAATCTACTAAACGTGATGGGCCAAATACAGGTGTGTCACTATCAGCAGGTAATGTTTGTCCCATTGGCCTGTGTACAGGTACTCCAGAAGGGATAATTGATGAACTTCTTCCGTGATAACCTACAGGTATGTGTAACCAATTTGGTAATAACGCATTGTTAGGATCTCTAAACATAGTACCTACATTTGTAGCATGTTCAATACTTGAATAGAAATCAGTATAATCACCAATCTGTACTGGAAGTTGCATTTCAACATCGTCCATTCTGAAAATAATCTTGTCTTTATGAGTAGGATTATCTCTTAATGTTCCGTTTTTAGTATCAAAAATATCAGCGATTTTGTTACGAACTAAGCGCCAAGTTTTTCTTCCATCTGCAATGAAATCGTTTAAGGTATCCTGTAAAAAAATATCATCCGTAAGTGGTACACCTTCAAAATAACCTAATTGATGTAAAGCACCAAGGTCAATTGCATAATCACCAATTCTTGTTCCGATTGTAATAATATCATCTTTCGTGATAAACACTCCAAAAGGAAGGTTTTGTATTGGGAAATGAGAATCATTGGCTACTGTTAACCAACTTATTCTGTTAGGGTCGTTTGCAGTTATTTTCATTATAATATGTGGTATAATTGTATTAAAAATATAGATATTCAAAGCTACATAAAATTATGATAATAGAAATTAAAAATTGTAGATAATAATACCAAATTGTAGGAATGTTATACCTAGATTATTTTAGCAGCTATTTGTTATTTATTATCGGATATAGAAATGAAGTGTGTAATAGTAGTATTATTAGTTTAAAAAGTATTTTTTTTGACATTAAGAAGTATAGGATTTCTTATTTTTGGACTTTATTTTAAAAACAACATAAACAATGCAACGCGACGAACAAATATTTGAATTAATTCAAGAAGAAAAAATTAGGCAAATACAAGGCTTAGAATTGATTGCTTCGGAAAATTTTGTAAGTGAACAAGTAATGGAAGCTGCTGGTTCTGTACTAACTAACAAATATGCTGAAGGATATCCAGGAAAACGTTATTACGGAGGATGTGAAGTAGTAGATGAAGTAGAGCAATTGGCAATCGATAGAGCAAAAGCTTTGTTTGGAGCGGCATATGTAAATGTGCAACCACACTCTGGTTCACAAGCTAACACAGCTGCATTTTTCGCTTGTTTACAACCTGGAGATAAAATTTTAGGATTCGATTTGTCACATGGTGGACATTTAACACATGGTTCTCCAGTAAACTTTTCTGGTAGATTGTACAATCCTGTATTCTACGGAGTGGAGGAAGCTACTGGAATGTTAGACTATGATAATATTGAAGCTATTGCTATAAAAGAACAGCCTAAAATGATTATCGCTGGTGCATCTGCATATTCAAGAGATATGGACTTTAAGCGTTTTAGAGCAATTGCTGATAAAGTAGGTGCGTTATTATTGGCAGATATCGCTCATCCAGCAGGGATGATTGCTAAAGGTATTTTAAATGATCCTTTACCACACTGTCATGTTGTTACAACAACTACTCATAAAACCTTAAGAGGTCCAAGAGGAGGGATGATTATGATGGGGCAGGATTTTGAAAACCCATTTGGTATTACCTTAAAATCAGGTAAACTACGTATGATGTCTTCTTTATTAAATTCAGCAGTGTTCCCTGGAAATCAAGGTGGACCATTGGAGCATATTATTGCTGCTAAAGCAATCGCTTTTGGGGAAGCATTGACTGATGAGTATATGCACTATATGTTACAAGTACAAAAAAATGCAAGAGCCATGGCTAAGGCATTAGTGGCTAGAGGTTATAAAGTAATTTCTGGTGGTACTGACAATCATATGATGTTAATTGATTTACGTAACAAAAACATTACTGGTAAAGAAGCAGAAAACGCATTGGTAAAAGCTGATATTACAGTAAACAAGAATATGGTTCCTTTTGATGATAAGTCACCATTTGTAACTAGTGGTATTCGTATTGGTTCTGCTGCAGTTACTACTCGTGGATTGAAAGAAAGTGATATGGAAACAATCATTTCTTTAATAGATGAAGTAATTGTAAAGTGGGAGGATGAAGCTACTTTGGAAGCTGTTTCTGAAAAGGTAAATATATTAATGAGCGATTTGCCATTATTTGCATAATAAGAGACTATTAAGTGTTTAAAAAGCGACTAATTAATTTTAGTCGCTTTTTTATTGCATTTTTATGGTACTGTATTTTGCATTAAGAATAATCTTTTTTGGATTATTTAAATCTCCTGCACTAAAACTAGAATGATTTTCTTTTGAGCTATTTTTAGGATGCTTTAAGTGAGAATCGCTTCCTTTGTAATGCATATAATGCTTCGTGTTTGGTGAGACAATAATTGCATTACCATTTTGTACAATAACTTTTAAGTTAGTAAAAGTATCCTCCATTTTTAAAATATGCAAATCTCCAAAACTAGTGTCAATATTGGCATTATCTATTAATTTGTTGATTTTTATATTAGAAAAGTTACTTGTTAAAATCAAACGATCAACATTTTCCAGTATAGCCTCTTCAACGTAGTTTAAATTAAGTTTACCATAACCCCATTTTTTTATAAAAATAGGGGAGTAGGATGCATTAATGGAAGTATGTCTTCCATTAATGCTATTTGCTACTAATCTAGTGTGTGATAAATCGGCATTTAAATTATTGATATTTGAAACCAATTTTAACTCGCCATGTCTAACATTTAGTTTTACTTTTGCTTTTTTCGGCATTTTAATTTTAATAGTTCTCTTCACTTTGGAGTTACTATCCATTAGATGCTCAATTTTTAAACGTCTTTTCTCAGCTAATTCCCTTCTGTCTTCTCGTTGATGTTCTCTTTTTTCAAGATGTATCATTTTTCTCTCACGGATTTTTTCTCCTTCTTCCAATCTTTTTTCTAGCAGTTCATTTCTTCTTTCTAATCTTTCTTCTAGCAATTCGTTTTTCTCTTCAAGCCTTTCTTCCCAAATTTTAATCTTTTCTTCATGCTTCTTAGTCCATTGTTTTTCAAATTTCTTAGCCCAAGCCTCCATTTTTTTTTCGTAACCTTTGCCAAACTTTTTTTCAATTTTATCACTCCATTTGTCCAAGTATTTATCACCATTCTTTTTATAGGCTTTATAGTCAAAATGTAGTTCATGAATCCCTTCAGGTAATTCAGGAAGCTCTGGCATTTCCGGTAATTCAGGAAACTCAAAGTCTTCTATATGTGCAATATGGATTTCAGGGATGTCTGCCAATTCAAATTTTAGTTCCTCTATAATTGCTATAGCAGCTTCATTATCACCATGGACATAATTGAAATTCCATGAATGATGCCTTCCTTCTTGTGTAGTTATTGTTACGTTGTTGGTTGTAGCATCAATAGTTAGTCCCCAATTTTCAAGGTCTTCTTTAGATATTTTTTCACCTTCAATATAGGCTTCAATTTCAATAACATCCTTATTCCAAGTATCTAGCTCAATATTACAATAGTTGGTGTTTAAATTCAGTGTTACATCCTTAGCTACTTTTATAGATTGATTTGTTTTTTCAAGCTTAGTTTGTGCATTTATAGTGCACATACTTAAAAAAAATAGTATGAATAGTTTAATCTGTATTGTTTTCATCTGTTTCGTTTTTTGATTCATGTTTAAATAGATTGTTGTTTTTCTAAGTGATTAGTTTCAGAAATGTTTAAATTTTTCAGTTGATCTTTTAAACGATACAATAGATTTAAGCGAAATTTTAAATTGTCAATTAATGCATTAATAGTAAACTCATTAGGTCCCGATTCTGTTAGCTCAATACTCAAACGTTCATACTCTTTATTAAGGTCGTCTAAACGTTTTAAATAGTCTTCAAAAAGCGCTTTAGTTTCTGAAGTATACTTCAGCTTTGACAGCTCTAAATTGATGCTGGCTAAATAATATTCTTCCACTTTTTTTAAATTTGGTGAAATATCACCAAGTGTTTTTGTGACTACTATACTGGTGTTTTCAATATCGCTACTAGAATTTGTTTCTGTAAAGTAATTGTAACTGCCATAACTGACTCCTAATAACAATATGATGCTCGCTGATATGTTTCGCCATGAGGGGATAGAACTATGATTTTTCGGGATATTAGCATCTAACTTTTCAATAAACCGTAGTTCATGCCCTTTGGGCATATCTTTTTTTATGCCCCCTTGCTTTAATAGCTTTTTAATATTTTGCGCCATAGTGTTTAGGTATTAACATTTTTTGTAACTTCTGTTTGCCTCTGGATAATTGAGTTCGTGATGCTGCTTCAGAAATTTTTAATATTTCTGATATTTCTTGATGGTCATAGCCTTCAATTAAATAGAGCATTAGCACATACTTATATTTGTCAGTTAAACTGTTAATTGCATTTGTTACTTCGCTAAAAGTAATTGCATCATCTACTAACCATTCGTCATTAAAATCGGTGTCTACTATTTTGAGGTGCACCTCATCAAGTTCTACCAACCGTGCTTTTTTTGCTTTTAAAGCATCTATACTTTTATTAATGACGATACGTTTTAACCAAGCACCAAAAGTAACTTCTGCGTTGTATTGTTCTAATTTTGAAAAGGCTTTTATAAAAGATTCTTGTACAATGTCCTCTGCCTCCGCATCATTTTTAACAAATCGGTGCGCTACAATGTACATACCATTACAATATTGGTTGTAGAGTTGTACTTGTGCCTTGCGATTGTTACGCTTGCATTTTTCAATGATATCAACTTGAAACATGCTTGTTGTCCTTTAGTTTTTAGTTAGTGCTCTTTAAAGACGAGTAAAAAAAGAGAGTGTGACAAAAAAGAATTAATAAGATATAAAAAAACCGAATCAATTGATTCGGTTTTGAGTTATATATAATGATTGTATATTAACCATCAGTAGGGAAAACACTTGCCTGATAAGCTCCAATATCATAATTACCTGTTGTTCTAACAGTGTTTAAAAGATCATTAAAACTAGGAGTTATTTCAAACCCAGTATTATCAGCAGGAGAAGTTCCTTCTTCTATTTGAAATTGATTGTTATTTGCATCTAAAAATAAAGGAGTTTCATTAAATATATTTCCTTCATACAGTGTTACATCATTAAAGTCATATAGAGGATTTGTGCTAAATTGATTTGAAGTGTCATTAAAGCGCAATAAGCAATTGGTAAACTTACAGTTTAAATCAGCACCAGTTTCTTTTAAAAATGAAAATTCTAAATTCTCGTTACCATACACAATACAGTTAGTGAAAGTAGCATCTAATTGTGAAACAAACAAAGTGTCACTAGTAGTTAATGAATTACTCATTAATAGTGTAGGGAAGGAGCGAAATCCGCTACTCCAGTAGTTGGTGAATGTACAATGTTGGAAATCATATGTACCACCAAGACTTAATGATACACTTGCCTGTCCGCAATTACCTACTACAATATTTTTCCCTTCTATATTTCCGTTAAAAGCAAATATTCCGTTAACAGCATGATTGTATAGTTGGGTGTTGGTAATGGTTGTTGTTAAATCGCCATCGTTTCCATCGCTTCTAATACCTATAGTTCCGTTTTTAATAGTTACATGGTCAAAAATGTTATTGGTACTTCCTTCTTGTAACCAAATTGTTCCCCATTGTCCAGGAATATCACTATATAAAGGTTCTAATCTGTCACCTTCAAAAATAATTTCTTTTTCTAGTAAATCCGGATCTGTACTTACATCCCCATCTGCTATAATGGTAGCGCAATCAGGTACAATTAATCCTGCATCTCTATGAAAATGAATTCGTGTTCCTTCTTGAATGATTAGTGTTTCACAAGCAGGAACTGATGGAAATCCATAAATCACATAAGGTACCGTATTTGTCCAGTTTAATTGAGATAATGTTAAATCAAAGTTATTTAATTCTCCATCATTTAATGCCGATGGGAATATCATGTTTGCATTTTTCACTAAAGTAACTAAGGCTACTTTTTGAGTAAAGCTATTAGCATCAAACAGAATATTGTCGGTATATAAAAACTCTGTTGCAGTAGTGGTGTAATCTAAAATATCAATTGTAGTTTCAACAAAAATATAAATACTGTCTTTGGCTTTTATTTGAATATTTTCAAAAGACTGTCCAGCGATACCATCTACCATTAATCGATACTTTGAAGCATTCCCGTTTTCTAATGAAATAGTCGGAATATGAATGTCGTCACCGCTATTATTATATACTTTTAAGTTGTAAGAACTTGAGCCTATATTGGTAAAAACAGTATCTAAATAAACTGTTTCTTTAGAAAATGCAAGATTACCAGAACTGACTGAAGTGTCAAAATCTTTACGACAAGACCCTAAACTGATTATTAAAATAAGGCTGCTAATAATGATTAATATATTTTTCATAATTGTATATACGTACGATTATGTAAAAATACTATTATTCTTACTAAAACCTATACTTTGGGTTTTTATTGTCTTTTTTGAAAAGGTTAGTGAAACGAGTAAATAAATTGGCTCCTATCCAACGTTTTTTTGCATATATTCCACCAGTAACTATAACAATATCTTCATGAGAGCTATTAGGATCAAGATTTATTTTAATAGTATCCTTATCGATTATCATTTCATTATCATGATATCCTACATCCTACATAACTAACAACTAAAATATCACCTGTTTTACAATCTAAGCTAAATATACCATCAAAGTCAGTACTAGTTCCGTTTGTTGTACCTTTAATTAACACAGTAGCTCCAGGTAACGGCATATTAGTTTCATTTAATATAGTTCCTGTAACAGAAATACTATCTGTTGTTCGTGTATTGTGTAAAGGAATAGAAGTAAACTTTTTATCAGTTTGAATAGTTTTAGGTTTCTCTTGTGCTAAACTGCTACTAGAATTTAGTAGAAGTAAAGAAAAAATCCCTGAAAAGGCATAGGATAAGTAGTTGTGACTTTTTTTACGTTGTAAAACAAGGTCTCTATTTAGTTGGGTTGTGGTAAAGCGGCCACATAAATCACCTTCTTTTTCAAAACGTTTTATAAGTTGTTCGTCTGAGTAATGAGTAAAATTAAATACTTCCTTTGTGCAAGAATTACAAAATGTCCCCTTTTCAGTAAAAGTCATAGTATTCCAATCCTCATTGCATGGTTTTGGAATAGTGATGTTTAGTTTTTTCATAAATACATTAGTTTTATGAAGTAAAGTGACTTGTAAAAAAGAGGAGATACTAGTTATAATGAGTGAATGTGTATTTTGATTTAGGGAACTAAAGGGTTCAGTGAGGCTATATTTTTTCTCCAAAGGCTAAATCACCTGCATCTCCTAGACCAGGCACGATATAGGCATTAGCATTCAATTCATTGTCTATAGCACCAACCCAAAGGGTTGCATTATTAGGTAATTTTTTCAGTACATTAGTTACACCAACTTGGCTAGCGATTAGTACTGCAATATGGATATGTGTAGCGTTACCTCGTTTTTTTAATACATCAAGAGCTACTAATATAGACTTACCAGAAGCCAGCATAGGATCGGATAAAATAACGGTTTTACCATCAACATTAGGACACGCTAGGTAATCTGTTTCGATGGTAAAACTATGATCAGAAGCTGTTTTTCGATAGGCTCCAATGAATCCGTTTTCCGCTCCATCAAAATAATTTAAAAACCCTTGATGTAACGGTAGTCCCGCTCTTAATATGGTAGCTAAAACTATTTTATCAGTACTCAACGGAATATTTGCTGTTCCTAATGGAGTAGTGATAGCAGTATTTTGATATGATAATTGCTTACTTATTTCATATGCGAATATTTCACCCATACGTTCAACATTTCTTCTAAAACGCATAGAGTCTAGCTGGGTTTCAATATTCCTTATTTCTGAAATAAAAGTATTGAATATTGAATTTTCTTCTCCTAAATTAATACAGTTCATACAAAACTTAGTTTACTATTTTTATTTCAAATAATTTATCCCAATTTTTACCCGTCACGAAAATAGTTTGTGTTTCAGGGTTGTAGGCAATACCGTTTAAAACATCTAAATCGGCATGCTGCGTTACTTTCTTCTTTAAACTATTACAGTTAACTACAGCTTCCACGGCACCATTTTCAGGATTGATAATTGCAATTCCGTTTTGCTGATATATATTAGCATAAATTTTTCCGTTAATCCATTCTAATTCATTCACACTTTTAATCTTACTCGTGTTCGAATAAATTTGAATATAATCTTCTTCCTCAAGAGTGGTAGGGTTTAAAGTCCAAATTTTTTCTGTACCGTCGGATTTGTATAGTGTTTTACCATCGTTACAAATACCCCAACCTTCATTACTTTTGGTGTATTTAAATGTTTTCGTTTTAGAAAAATCTTCTGGATTGTAAATAAAACCAACCTTCGATTGCCACGTTAATTGGTATAAGTCATCATTTAAAAAGGTAAGTCCTTCTCCAAAATATTTTGGATCAAGATCAATTTTACGGAGTACTTCTCCTGTTTTGTAATCAACTTTCCTCAAAGAAGATTTTCCTCGTTGACCAGTGCTTTCATATAACTCTCCTTTATAGAATTCTAAGCCTTGAGTGTATGCATTAATATCATGCGGGTATTCGTTTATAATTTCAAAAGTCAGCACTTTAGTTTTTTGATTTGAAAGTATTTCTATGTTCTTTTTAAGGATAACAATATCATCATTATAAGTAAAGGTAGCCTTGATTGTTTTAACACCTAATTTTCCTGAGTTAAAAAGATATTGATTGCCATCAATTTTTATGTTATTTATATGATAACTAATAGAGCCAATTTCATGATCTTTTTTGTTGTGAATAGCAAAAGTCACCCTTTCTCCAAGAGGATATTTTGTAGTATTGTTACTAGTTTCAATAGAAAATAATTTATTTACATCTTTTTCTTCTTCAGTACAAGAAATAAATAAAACACTTAAAATTATGATTGCTAATAAGTTAAATGGTTTCATGGCTTGGCTTAATTTTTTAAGCAAGGTAAATGAATTAAATCAGACAAAAAAATGATTGCGTAGAATGAAAAAGGTTGTATATTTGCAGCGGCAAGTCCTACACAACTAGCTCCTGTTGAATCCTCCAGGGCGGGAACGCAGCAAAGGTAAATGGTTGAGCGGTGTGATGTAGGGAGCTTGCCATTTTTTGTGCGCTAAAGTCACGAGATACTCTCCCATAATTTTCATCATTTATTTATTAAAATTTCAAAATCAAAATTGTACTTTTGGTAGGTGATTAAGATTCAAATTTTGAATCATTCAATCATACAGGAATAATTTAAATACAAAATTAATCCTTTGATTCTTTTTATTTTTTTAATCATTCAATTATATAAATGTCTAAAGTTGTATTCATTACAGGAGGTTCATCAGGAATAGGGAAATCAGTAGCTACTTTTTTATCAGAAAAAGGATTTATTGTTTACGGAACAAGTAGAAATCCTGATAGAATTACTGAAAAATTGCCTTTTAAATTAATTGCCTTAGATGTTACTGATCCTGATACTATAAAAACTGCAGTACAAACGGTTATTGCTAATGAAGGTAGGTTAGATGTGTTAATTAATAATGCAGGTGTTGGTATTACTGGACCAATTGAAGAAACACCAGGTGTTGAAATTAAAAAAGCTTTTCAAACGAATGTTTTTGGGCCTATAGATTTGATAAAGGCTGTATTGCCACAAATGCGAATTCAAAATAGTGGGTTGGTAATTAATATCACCTCTATTGCTGGTTATATGGGTTTGCCTTACAGGGGTGTATATTCTGCTACTAAAGGAACATTAGAGTTATTAACGGAAGCGTTGAGGATGGAGGTTAAGGATTTCAATATTAAAATGACAAATGTTGCTCCTGGTGATTTTGCTACAAACATTGCATCAGGTCGTTACCATTCTCCAGTTTTAGAGGATTCTCCATATAAAATTCCTTATGGGAATACCTTAAAATTAATGGATGAGCATGTTGATGAGGGAAATGATCCTATTGAAATGGCTAAGGTTATTCATACAATCATCAATAGTAGTAGTCCTAAAATACATTATAAAGTAGGGGCTTTTATGCAAAAATTTTCCATTGTATTGAAAAGAATATTACCAGATAAAACATACGAAAAATTACTTTTGAATCATTATAAGTTATAGGGGATTCAATAACAATAATAATTGAAGTATTGCTTCATGATATAAACTTTAAAATATAAAACGATGAAATTTTTTATAGACACAGCAAATTTAGATCAAATTAGAGAAGCACAATCATTGGGAGTGTTGGATGGGGTTACTACAAATCCGTCATTAATGGCAAAGGAAGGAATCACAGGAACAAATAACATCTTAAAACATTATGTTGCTATCTGTAATTTGGTTGATGGTGATGTAAGTGCTGAGGTTATTTCTACGGATTATGAAGGAATGGTTAGGGAAGGAGAGTCACTTGCTGAGTTACACCATCAAATAGTAGTGAAATTACCTATGATTAAGGATGGTATTCGTGCGGCTAAATATTTTAGTGATAAAGGAATTAGAACAAATGTGACGTTGGTATTTTCAGCAGGTCAAGCTTTATTGGCTGCTAAAGCAGGAGCAACTTATGTATCTCCTTTTATCGGAAGGTTAGATGATATTTCTACTGATGGATTAAATTTAATAGAAGAGATAAAAACCATATATGAAAATTACGGATACGAAACTCAAATTTTAGCAGCTTCTATACGTCATACAATGCATATTATTGATTGTGCAAAGATAGGAGCTGATGTAATGACAGGTCCGTTGAGTGTAATTGAAGGATTATTAAAACACCCATTAACTGATATTGGTTTGGCTAAATTTTTAGCAGACTATGAAAAAGGAAACAAGTAAGAGTAGTTTTATTATAATATTAACATAAGATATTTTGAATTGTTGAAAAATTATGTATTTTTAATGTTAATAATCAAATTTAAATTTAAAATAATGAGAAAATTAACATTAAGCGTAGCTTTAATCGTGGCTTTGGGGGCTGTTTCTTGTAGAGAAACAAAAAAAGAAGTAGATAAAGCTGGTGATCAAATAGAAAATGCAGCTGATGCAACTAATGATGCTGTAAATGAAGTTGTTAATGCAACGGAAGAAGCTGTTGATGCAACTAAAGAGGCTGCTGGAAGCGCAGTTGATGGAATAAAAGATGCTACTGGTAATGCAGTAGACTCAGCTAAGGATGAAGCTGGAAATGCTGTAGAAGGAGTAAAGGATGCTGCAGGAAATGTAATTGATGGTGCAAAAGAAATAGCTACTGATGCTACTAAGGCTACAGAAGATAAAGCTAAAGATTTGCTAAATAAAGCAAAAGGAGAATAATACCCTTTTCATAGGTATAAAAAAAGCCGCTTTATAGCGGCTTTTTTGTTGTTAAAAATTTTTCTTAATCCTATCAAGATCTCGTTTGTTATCTTTATCCTTAAGCGTGTTTCTTTTGTCGTGTATTTTTTTACCTCTCGCTAAAGCAATTTTCAGTTTAGCTAGTCCTTTATCGTTTAAAAATAAACGTAAGGGAACTATAGTTAAGCCAGTATTTTTAACTTCTTTAGCTAGTTTTTTTAATTCTTTTTTATTCAATAAAAGTTTACGCTCTCTTCTTGTTTGGTGGTTAAAATAGGATGCGTGAGTATACTCATCAACATACATGTTAATTACAAAAAGTTCGGCACGATCATTAAACTCGCAAAAGCTTTCGGTAATTGTTGCTTTACCTTCTCTGATTGATTTAATTTCAGTTCCTACAAGCATTATTCCTGCATCGTAAGTGTCCAAAATTTCATATTCAAATTTTGCCTTCTTATTTTTTATGTTAATTGTCTTTTGTTTCATCCCAATTGTGGGTTTAATTTCGTGAGGCTTGCTTCCAATGAAAAATAATAATATTAATTCACACCTTTATTTATTGCTATAAAGTTATTACAAAAATAGAATTTGTTTTAAAAGAAACGGTACTCTAACTTGTTTTTTTAATAATACAGGGAGCATAAATGTTTAAGGCGTGTATTTGATGATAAAGTATGGTTAATTTGAATATAATTAACGCTTTTTGGAATTATTGATGAGCAGTATATAAATATGATTCTCTGGTGAAGCAATGTAATTGTGTAGTAGGTTAAATCGAATGTTTATTCGCAGTTTATATGCTGCTTTTAAGCTTTTTTTAATAGCATTTATGGTGTCGCATATGGGATGGCTTAGCTCTACAAAATCTTCTAATGAACATTTTGTATTTGTATGTTCGTCACATTTTGGGATTTCAGATATTTGATTAATAGTATGCCAGTTACATTTTGTGTTTTTGTAGTAAGTATTGGATAAACCTATGTCTAAAACTACGACTGTTTTAAAATTATCTTTGTTTTCTTTAAAGTAAAAGGAACGTTTCATTGTTTGAAATGTAGCTATAACATCTGTATTAAAAACTGTGTTAGGAGTTAAATTAAGTGAATCACTATACATTCCAGAGGGAACATCAACAGCAATTTTGTTACAAGTAATAGTATTTAAAATTTCAATTATTGATTTGTAAAGACCAGAAATTGCTCTTGATAAACCTGAGCCAAAAATAGCATCTATTACAATATCGTTTTCATTAATGTTTTTGATTGATAGTTGGGCAATATTAGTTATTGTGTTCACTTGAGCCAGCTTCTGATAATTTTGATAACAATCAATGGAGAATTTATTTTCAGGATTTATTAAATATGATGTCACTTGGAAACCTTTCTGTAATAATAACCTGCAAATAGCTAATCCATCTCCGCCATTATTTCTAGGTCCACAAAAGATATGTACTTTTTGAGTAGAAGTAAATTCAGTAATGAACCAATTTTTAAATACAATCGCAGCACGCTCCATTAAGTGAATTGAGGAGATAGGCTCGTTTTTTATGGTGTAATTATCCCAAGCCCTTATTTGTGATGCTGTAAATAATTTTTGCATTATAAATAGAGTTCTTACAACAAGTTACGAATAAATTAAGACTTATTGAAATAGATATAACCATATAATTGTGGATCAATTTTATTTAACATAAAGCTGATGTATCTTTACATAATATAAATGATATGCATATGCCAGAATTATTAAAAGTTTGTTCTTGTTTACCTGCTGCGACTAATATATTGGTGTCTTTAGGCTTGTCAGATTTAATTGTTGCAGCAACATTTGAATGTCCAATTGATCGCCCGATAATTATTCATTCCTCCATACATGATAAAAATTTATCGGCAAGTGAAATTAATAATTTGATTTCAATACATAAGAAAGAAAACACTACGGTAAACTCCATAGATGAGGAATTACTTTTAAATATATCCCCTGATGTATTGTTTACACAAGCTATCTGTAACGTTTGTCAAATTGGAGAAGGTGATGTTGTTGATGCTTTAGTAAAACACAATTTAAACACAAAAGTATATTCCTTAAATCCCAAATCATTAGAAGATGTTTTGGAAGATATCATTACAGTAGCGAATGCATGTGATAATCCTGATAAAGGAGGTAAATTAATTTCTTCTTTAAGAAAAGAGATGAATGATATTAAAGTTACCTTGGAAGAGCAGCAAAGGGCAGTAGTGAATTGTTCTTTTTTTGAATGGATGGATCCTATATTTAATTGTGGGCATTGGATACCAGATCAGCTTAAAATAGCTGGAGGGAAGGATGCTTTAGAAAACCCGTATGGGTATTCTTATCCTGTAGATGTTAAAAAAATAGAGGGCTATGATCCGGAAGTGCTTATATTTTCAGCTTGTGGGATGAGTTTGGAGCAAAGTTTAATAGAAGTAGAAAAAGTATTAGACAATCCTTTTTGGAAAGAATTGTCTGCTTATCAGAATAAAAACATATGGATTGTTGACGGAAATTTATTTACTCAACCAGGACCAGATTTGATAAAAGGAATTCAATTGTTATCCGCTATTTTTAATCCAGATTTGTTTATTATTTCTGATGAATTGAAGAATTTCTATATTCAATATGAATGATTAATGGGGTGTATTATTTCTTATAAAAAGGAATAAAGTAACTTACAGTATATCCAAAACTAACTCCCCATTTAGAATCATCGGTAGTTTTACCAAAACCAGGGATATACAAATTCTCGAAATTATCTGGATTTTTATTTCCAACATAATTTTTAAGTTGAGCATTAATTCCTAAGTATAGGTTATTGAATATTTCTGCTTTAACACCAATAATAAACTCTACAAAATGTGTAGTAGAGCTGTTGTAGTTTATTGGCTCAGTTTTTAATCCATTTTCCCCCCAATAGGTGTCAGGATTAAATACGGTATAACTATTTAGAGTGTTTTTATAAGAACTTAATCCATATCGTAAACCAACAAATATGGCGTTTTCCATATCTAACCAGTTTTTATAAGCATTATAATCAACACCAATTTTAAAGTAACTTCCTTCGGTAGTAAAGTTTATTTGGGTTTCGTCAATAGTGCGTTTTTCATTTCCAAACTCACCAGCTAATGAATATTTTTTAGTAAACTTATAATCAGCATTTATTTCAAAGGCAGTATAGTCTTTTATAACAGCAGTTTTTACCAGTTTAGAAATGTCAGTTCCTACTCGTAATCCGAATTTATATGTTTTTGTACTGTCTTTACTAACTTCTTCCTGAGCAAACGTTACTAAGGATAGTAATAGACTAATGAAAAATATGTATGTGCGCATTGTCTTCAGTTTCAATTTTATTAGTAATCACATTTGTGCTTAATATCCAGTTATCGCCATCAGCAGTAAATCCAAAATTCACATCGTCAAAGACATTTTTAAACCCACAAGCTTTAGAAATGAATATCTCTTCATTTACATAGTTAATTATGATGACATCTTCATTCCCTGTTGCGAAATCATCAGAAGTATCATCAGGTGTACCGTTATCGTCAATAGCGTAATCTTTTATAAGTCTATAACTCGTGTTGTTCTCTAGAATTCGTAAAGGAATAGCTATAGAATCTCTGGTACTTTCAATACCGTAACTGAGTGTATTATCAACCCCAACAACTAATAAATTAGTAACGGATTTTGGTACTTCTTGATCTAGTTGATCATAAAATTTTATTATTAAATGCGAAGTGTCAGCATTTGTAGTAGTACAAACATCATCTTTCTCACAGCTGATGGCCAGGAGTAAAAAAGCAATTGTCGTTATGGTTTTTTTCATGTGTTGAATATTCTAAACGAACAAAAATAGCAGTATTTTAATCTTTTTACTTAAAAAAGGACTTAAAGTTTTTGTTAAATATTTTTTTAGACAGTTAAGGTTATAATCTAAATAATAATAATTGAATATTGTCTATATTTAAAATATGAACTATCGCTTTACCAGTTTTTACACAAACGGATTATTTGTATTAACTGATTTTAATTGTGCTTCACTTGAAGAACGATTAGATACACGAATGTATTATAAAATAATTTGGGCAAAAGAAACTGATATAAGTTTGGAAATAGATGGCTATACACAAACACTCAAACAAAATCAGATCATTTTTTGTACTCCTGTAAATAATATTACAATAAAACCTTTTACTAGAGGTGTGGTTTCATTTATATTTAACAGAGAGTTTTATTGCATACGTGATCATGATGCAGAAGTATCTTGTAACGGCTTATTGTTTTTCGGGTCATCAAATTCTCCTATCATTACTTTAGATGAAAAAGAACAAGAAAGTTTTAACTTGTTGTATTTAATATTAAAAGAAGAGTTTGAAACAAAGGACCAAATACAAGGTGAGATGCTGTTAGTATTATTAAAGAGATTACTTATAAAAGCTACTCGATTAATAAAAGGGAACTTAATACAACCACTTATCAAAAATGAACAACTTGATTTGATTAGACAGTTTAATTTGTTGGTTGAAATGCATTTCAAAACCAAACATCGGGTTACTGATTATGCAGTTTTATTAGAAAGGTCTCCTAAAACATTATCAAATGTATTTTCAAAGTACAATGCAAAAACGCCTTTAAAGGTAATTAGTGAACGGATATGTTTAGAAGCACAGCGTTTATTGCTTTTTTCAAAGAAATCAGTTACTGATATAGGTTTTGAATTAGGTTTTACAGATGTGTCTCATTTTTCTAAGTTCTTCAAAAAGCATTACCAGCAAACTCCAGCTGCTTACCGTATATCTTCTCAAGGGAAAAACTGACCATATTGTGGGAACTATTGTTATTGTAGTAGCTTTCCTTTCGTTGTAATTTTGTAGTACAACAAATTAAAAGAAAGGAAATTAAAATGATTACTTGGAAAGATGTAATACACAATGGAGTTCACGGAAACCCAAAACCAGTTAAAAGAGTTGAGAAAACAAAATTGGAATGGAGTAAATTACTTACGCCAGAACAATTTAGAGTTACGAGATTAAAAGGTACTGAGGCACCTCATTCTGGAGGTCTATGTAGTATTTATGAAACAAGACAATACAATTGTGTGTGTTGTAATACGCCTTTGTTTGATTCTTCTATAAAGTTTAATTCAGGAACTGGATGGCCAAGTTTTACGCAACCAATTACAGTAAATACTATTCAGTATCATAAAGATGATTCTTTTGGGATGACACGTGTAGAAGTATTGTGTAATACCTGTGATGCACATTTAGGGCATGTGTTCCCTGATGGACCAGAACCAAGCGGATTGCGTTATTGTATTAATTCAGAGTCAATGACTTTGCAAACAGAAAAGAAAGGGATTAAGTAATGAAAAAGAACAGATTAGAACTATTAACAGTTGGTGGTGGATGCTTTTGGTGTACAGAAGCAATTTTTCAACAAATTAAAGGGGTAGAAAATGTAGTTTCAGGATATTCTGGGGGAAATGCTCCTGGGAATCCTACTTATAGAGAAGTATGCTCAGGGTTAACTGGTCATGCAGAGGTTATTCAAGTAAGTTACGATCCTAGTATTATTTCTTATGAAGATTTATTAGTGATATTTATGACTAGCCATGATCCAACATCTTTAAATATACAAGGAGCTGATGCTGGAACAGAATACAGATCGGTTATTTTTTATCATGATGATAAACAAAAGGAAATTGCTGAAATAGTAACTAAAGAAGTTTCGTCTTTTTATGAAAATACTATTGTAACAGAAATTAGCCCGCTAATTAGTTTTTATGAAGCGGAAAGTAACCATCAAAATTTTTACAACAAGAATAGTAATCAAGGCTATTGTAAGGTTGTAATAACCCCTAAGCTAGCAAAATTAAGAAGGCTGCATGCTGATAAACTGATAGCATAATTTTAAAGGAGTAATAATGTGGAGTAAGAGTTATTTTTTAATGATGTTGTTTGTGTCACTAGCCAGTATTGGTTTGGCACAAACAACTGTAAAAGAGGAAAAAATGAGCACAAGTAATATAGACAATCAAATTATAAAAGCACCAGAATTTAATGTAAAAAACTGGATTAATGCTGAAGGAAAAAAGACTACCGAAATTAAATTGTCCGATTATAAAGGTAAATTTAAAGTAGTGTATTGCTTTCAGCATTGGTGTCCAGGATGCCATAGTAAAGGCTTACCAGATTTAAAAAAAATGGTAACTGCTTTGGAGGGGAATGATAAGGTAGTTTTTTTAGCCATTCAGACAGTCTTTGAAGGACATCATGCCAATACATATGATAAGATTATTGAGACTCAAAAAAAATATGAGTTGAAAATACCTTTTGGGCATGATGCAGGAGATGATGGAAATTCACGATCAAATATTATGACTAATTATAAAACAGGCGGAACCCCTTGGTTTATTTTAATAGATCAGAAAGACAATATCATTTTTGCTGATTTTCATTTAAATGTGGAAGGAGCGATAGAGGCAATCAAGAGCCTTGACAAAAGCACACGAGGTGTGGATTAATAATAAAGTTTTAGTTTTAAGGAAACCTTAACGAGTTGGACCCACTGGTGGGATTGAAACAAATACAATAAAATGAGAAATATACCTGAAATAAAACTATACGGAACGGACGGATGTCATAAAACACATTATTACCAGCTTGTTTTAAATGAAACTGGTCTGCCGTATTTATTTTTAGATGTAGAAAAAGATGCTAATCACGCAGAAGAACTGCGTGGTTTGTATGAAAATAGAAAGTTAAATTTCCCGACCATAACTATAGGAACTAAAAAGTTGCGAAATCCTTATAAGGAAGAACTATACAAGTGGTTGTATAAATTGATACCAAGCATGACTAAAATAGCGCATGACAAAATTGATAAGAAGTTTAGGTTTACAATAAATGGAGAAGAAGCTTGGGTAGATTATGTTTTAAAAGGATGTAAAATGTATTTAGTACATTCTGAGGTTCCTTATGATTTGAGAGGTAGAGGAATAGGAAAAGAAATGGTTTTACAAACGTTTGAAAAGCTCACAGAAGAAGGTTATGAAGCCGTAGCGGTTTGTTCTTATATTAAAGCAATTGCAGTACGAAGTGAACAATGGAAAACTAGTATCGGATAATATAATGAGTAATTTGATTAAAATTGGTTTAGGAGGTGGTTGCCATTGGTGTACTGAAGCAGTATTTCAGTTACTTAAAGGAGTAGCGAGAGTGCAACAAGGTTGGATAGCTTCTGAAGGAGAAAACACTGCTTTTTCGGAAGCTATTATTGTTAGATATGATCCGAAAATAATTGATTTAAAAACGCTTGTAGTTATTCATTTACGAACTCATAAAAGTACTGTGAAGCTTAGTATGAGAGATAAATATCGTTCAGCAATATATACCAATTCGAAATCACAAAGCGCTGAGGTAATAGCTATTATTAAAGAATTACAAGCGCAATTTGAGCAGTTAATTATAACAAAAACACTTCCTTTTATTGAATTTAAAGAATCGGACGAAATGTTTCAAAATTATTATCAAAATAATCCGACTAAACCATTTTGCAGAACCTATATAGATCCTAAATTGAGATTATTGTTAACAAAATTCAGGAAAAACATTGCTTTAGAAGCAGTACCACATTTAACCATATCCTCGGGTAATAATTAAACCCACTGGTGGGATTAAACTAATTAGTATGAAAACAGAAAAGCTTGAAATAATTAATTCAAAAGGGATAAAATTACAAGCCTATTTAGAATTACCTGCAAACCAAAAACCTAGTTATTACGCTATTTTTGCACATTGCTTTTCGTGTAATAGTACGTTAACTGCTGTTAAAAACATTAGTAGGTCATTAACCAATTATGGGTTTGGAGTGCTTCGATTTGACTTTACAGGCTTAGGAAAAAGTGAAGGTGAATTTTCAGAAAGTTATTTTTCTGCTAATGTAACCGATTTGTTAGCTGTACATAGTTTTATGGAGGCTAATTATAATACTCCGAGTTTACTAATTGGTCATTCACTAGGTGGTGCAGCTGTACTAGTAGCTGCTTCAAAGTTACCATCAATTAAAGCAGTAGTAACTATTGGCGCACCAGTCTCTATATCGCATGTAACGCATCTATTTTCTCATCAAACTAATGAAGTTAAAGGTAATGAAGCAATAGAAGTAAACATAGGAGGAAGGCCCTTTAAAATCAATCAGGAATTTATTGATGATTTTTATGAAGTTAATTTACCGGATATCGTTAAAAATCTGCGAAAACCAATTTTGATTATGCATGCGCCTTTTGATAAAATTGTAGGAATAGAAAATGCGCAACAATTATATCATGATGCTAGGCACCCAAAAAGTTTTGTTAGTTTAAATGATGCGGATCATTTGCTAAGTAGTAAAAAAGATAGTTTGTATGTAGGTAATATGATAGGTGCTTGGGTACAAGGTTATTTTCCAAACAAAGGAAACGAAATGCTTGCAATAAATGGAGAGCAATTGGTAGCACATTTAAATTTATTGGAGGATAATTTTACAACATCCATACAAACTAAAAAACATTCTTTTATTGCTGATGAACCAGTGGAAATAGGAGGAGATGATTTTGGACCGTCACCATATGACTATTTAAGTGCAGGTTTAGCTGCTTGTACTGTGATGACGTTGAAAATGTATGCACAACATAAGCAATGGGATTTACAACAAGTATTTGTGTATATAACCTATTCTAAAAAACATAGTGACGATTTAAATATCGATATTGAAAAACCAACACGATTTGATCATTTGTCTAAAAAAATAAAATTAATAGGTAATTTAGATGATACCCAAATGTTGAGGTTAAAAGAAATAGCTTCAAAATGTCCTGTTCATAAAACTTTACAAAATCAAATTATAATTGAAACAGAGGTGCTTTAAACATGCTGTTTCATATAAAAACTAAACGAACTTAAAAAAATAGAATATGAGTATAGTAGATAATCTAAAATCTTATTTTTATAACAAGTCAAAAGAAGTAGCTATTGAAAAATCTCCTGAAGGAATTTGTCCTAATTGTTGGGGGAAAGAAGAGTGGGATGGGAATTACTATGCCTTTATGAAAGGGAACGATGGAAACCCATCTACAGAAACATATAATACATTCATCCAAGATGTTGCTAGAAAATTAGATAAAATAACCTTAGACAAAAACACGTATTTATGTACCACATGTAAGCTTAAATATGAGTAGTTATTCGGAATATAGAGCAAAACAAAACCAGTTTATAACAGTAGAAGGAAGTATTTCATTTATTGATGAAGGACAGGGGCCAGTATTGTTATTATTACATGGTATCCCTACATCTGGTTGGTTGTATCGAAAAATGATTCCTTTATTGGTGTCAGCAGGATATAGAGTAATAGTCCCTGATATGTTAGGTTTTGGTTCTAGTAGCGCTCCAAAGGGATATGAGTTGTATTCAGAAGACAAACAAGCTAACCGGATAATAGCTTTGATGGATTATTTGAAAATTGATAAATGGACTCATGTTTTTCACGATGCCGCAGGTTTGTGGACATGGGAACTTTGTAAACAGCACGCTAATAGAATTGAGAATTTGGTAATATTGAATACGGTTATTTATGCAGCAGGATTTAAGCCTCCAATGCGTTTTGGAGATAATTTATTCACGAAAGTTATTATGAAACTGTATAGCTATAAATTTCTAAATGCTATTCTTTTAAAACAGCTGTTTAATGGTGGGTTAATTGAAAATAAGCTATCCGAAGAAGATTTAAACGGATATAAAACGCCATTGTTAGAAGGAAAGGTAAAAGGAATGTATTATTTCATTTCGCGTACTTGTCATAAGCTCCCAGATTATAAAAAAGTGATTTCGGAATTAAATATCCCCACGATGGTCATTTGGGGAAAAGAAGATTCTTTTTTACATTGGAAGCCACAAAGTAAAGCTGTTATAAAAGATTTAAAAATAGCTCTTGAAAATATTCATTTATTAGATGCAAAACATTTTATTCAAGAAGAACAACCTGATAGAATTTGTGAACTAATACGGAACTTCATAAAATAAGAGTATTAAATTCTATATTTAATCCCACCAGTAGGTTTAACTCCCCGTCCCGATAGCTATCGGGATGCCTCGAACGAAAAAAGTTATTATATCAATTAAATTTCAAGGTGCTCATAAGTAAATTGAATTATTTTAGATTTAGTTGAGTTTAAAAATATAAGCATAGCCTTAGTTACGGTTATCTTTTTAAGCGACGAATAGATTTAAAAGAAACTATTTAATTGTGCATTTTGAATTTTCAATTGATATTATACCCCCAAATAATTACAAATATTTCTTTAGAATAACACCTCAATTCTTCTAAAACAGAAGACAAAGCAAAAAGCTTAGTATTTAGACACTAAGCTTTTTGTTGTTTATATACTATTAACTATATATTTTATGGAAAACTATTTAAACTCAAGGTTTTTAATGATTTTTCTTTATCCTCATATATAAAATACACTTTCAACTCAGGGTGTGTTTTTAACAATTCAGTTACCTTTACTATTCCCATTGCTTTAAAAGCAGTTGCATATGCATCGGCCACTGCACAAGTAGGAGCGATTACTGAAACACTTAATATATTTGTTTTACTTGGATACCCTGTTTTCGTATTCATAATATGAGAATACTTAGCTCCATTTTTATCTACCTTAAATTTACGATACACACCCGAAGTAGCCATAGCAACATTTTCTAAAGCAATTACTTTTTTATGACTTTGTGTACCATCATAATTTGGCTCTTCTATTCCAACTCTCCAAAAATTTGAAGAATCAACGTTGATTCCCTTTGCAACAATTTCCCCTCCAATATCAATCAAATAACTTTGATGTCCTTTACTACTTAAAAATTCCGAAATTACATCCAATCCATATCCTTTCCCTATTGCATTAAAATCAATAAAGGCATTTTTGGGGTTCATAATCTTTCCTTCAGAAATGATTAAATTATTAAAGCCCACAGATTGCATTAAGCTGTCTATTTTTAAGCTATCTAAAGCTCCAATTTTCCCTTCTGGGCCAAAATCCCATGCATTTACTAAAACACCAATAGTTGGGTCAAAAAAACCATTAGTCTCCTCGTAAATCTCTTTCGAAACCTCAAATACTTTTTTAAAGTGACGATCGATTAAAACTGTAGAGTCCCCCTTATTTATTCTTGAAATATCTGAAGTAGACACATAAGTAGACATCGACTTATTTACTTCTAAAAAAAGACTATCATATTGTTTTGAGTAATCTAATGCTGCATCATCAAAAAACTGAATATTGTAGTAGGTTCCAAAAATTTTTCCTGATGTGAAATTATTAATGGGTTTATGCTGTTCCTTGCAAGCGACAAGGGCTAATAGAAATAGTATTGCTAATTTTTTCATTCCTATGTGTTTTAATTCATATCAACATCCAGCAACTGTAAACCTGTGTAGTCCAATAAGTATGGTTGATTTAAATATACCGGATCACCAGTAACATCTTTATTCCCTAATCCAACACCTGCATATAATACTTTTGCATCTTTACTTCTGGCATGCTCTCGAAAAGTTTCCATCCACACTACATCATAATCTTCTGGAGATGCAGGCAACAAAAACACTTTTACAATTACAAAATAATATTGAGCATTTTTATCTACACAAACGTATTGCGGGTTTCTTTTCAACTGGCTATTAATTGCCACAAACTCATACCCTTGTTCTTCAAGATCTTCACCAACAATATTCATTGCTAAATTATGCAGTTCCTGTTTATTAAGTGGTTTTGACATTAAAACCTCTTCCCTTTTTTATTACGTAAATTATAACTTTTATCTCCTCTTGTTTTCGGCTTCTTGTACTTTTCAGCAATTATGAATTTATAAGAACCTCCTAAATTCTCTTTGGAATTTTTTTCAGATTTCTCATGAAACGCAGGCCCTGGAGCATCTTCATCTTTAGGTTTTGTATGTGGATTATTATGTTCAATATGTTTCGGACGTTCCTCAGGAGTTAAACGTTCTGCAATTTCTACTGCTTCAGGAAATTCCATTTTTGGAATCTCAAAATTCATTAACACTTCAATAGCATCTTTATCTTCTTGCTCTTTTGGCGTTGAAAACAATATGGATCTCCCTTCATGTTCTGCCCTACCAGTTCTACCGATACGGTGCATGTAATTTTCAGGAAAGTTTGGCGTATCAAAGTTAATTACATGAGAAATCTCATCTAAATCTAACCCACGTGCCATTACATCGGTAGCTACCAATATTCTATTTTCTCCTTCATCAAACTGACGAATAGAACGAATCCTGTAATTTTGGGTTTTGTTAGAATGTATTACACATACATCAGAACCAAATATCTCCTCAACAGCTTCAAATAGTCTATCTGCACTTTTTTTATTAGAAACAAAAACCAATACTTTTCTATAGGTTTCCACATCCTTTATAATGTGCGCCAGTAAATTTACTTTCGTGTAAAAATTAGGTACATCATAACATTGCTGTTCAATATTATCAAGTGGTGTACCACTTACTGCTATTGATATTTGACTAGGCCCATCAAAATAATCGTTTATTAAATCGTTTACATCATCCGTCATTGTTGCAGAAAACATGATGTTTTGACGTTTTGATGGCAATACATCAAATATGTTTAATAACTGAAATCGGAATCCTAAATCAAGCATTACATCAACCTCATCAATTACCAATTTCTGAACTGATTTTAATTGTAAAGCTCTACTAATAGCTAAATCGTATAAACGACCAGGAGTTGCAACAATAATATCCGTCCCCTGTGCTACAGCCATTTTTTGGGTATTGATATTTGTTCCACCATATACTCCTAACACACGAACATTAATATATTCAGCAAGCTTTTCAATTTCTTCAACAACTTGCAACACTAATTCACGTGTAGGAACCAAAACTAATACTCTTGGGTTTACTTGTTTAGAGAATTTTAAATCTCGTAGAATAGGCATCATATAGGCAAAGGTTTTCCCTGTACCAGTTTGTGCTATACCTACAACATCCTTACCTGAACGTACCACATTAAATGCTTCTGCTTGTATTGGTGTTGGATGTTCAAACCCCATATCATCAATTGCGTACTGCAATTGATTGGATAAATTCAAATCTTTAAACGTAATCATTCCTACTTATTTTCAGCAAAGATACTGTTTCTATATTATAGATTACTTATCAAGGGGTAAAAACAAAAAAACCGACACATTGCTGTATCGGCTTTTAATATTATAAAAAATATTTCTTATTGAATAACAATCTTTTTAACTGCTCTTTTAGAACCGCTTTCTATATCTAACAGATACACTCCTGGTGCTAACACACTGAAGTCTAACGTGGTATTGAATACATCCGAATTGTTAGTATGCAATTCAGAATAGACATTACGTCCTCTAATATCAAACAATTTAATTTTCGTATCATCACTAGTGCTTACTGATAAATTAAAGAATCCGTTTGATGGATTTGGAAATATACTGAATGTATGAAACTGATTTTCAGCAACACTTAAAGAAGCTAAAACATTAATAGTATAATCTTCAACTTCCCCATCAGTGTTTACTCCACAAGATGTAGGATAGTCATATGGAGCAGTAGGCGAAGAATAAATAGTTGCTACTCTCATAATTGTATTCCCTAATACTGCAGTTGCAGGAACAGTTATTGACATTGGTGAGTTCGTTGTAGCGATATCAAAGTTTAATGCCACAGTAACAGCTGCATTACCTAAATCATACTCTTCTGAAGGTATATCAAACGTACAATTCTGATTCCAATCTATCCAAACCTTAGTTTGTGTTCTATAATTACCATCAGCATCAATCTTTACAGTTAATGGGTACATTGAATCTATATTAACATCAGTAGTTTGTGACCCTGTTAAATCAGAATACCCACCATTTTCAGCTCCACTTCCATCAGGACTTGATGTCGCATTATCAATTGTTCCAAAAGTTACACGAGTAATACTTGTTAAATAAGGAACTGTTGCAGAAACAGTACAATTAGTTGTACCATCATTCAAACTAATACCTACATTTTTAGTAATAGAAGCTGAAGTCCCTGTTACAACTAAAGGATAAACAGCATCAGGGACACTATTTAATCCTGTTACGGTTAACGTAGTACTTCCATCAGCATTTAATGTTGTTGGAGAGAATGACGCTATTGCTCCTACTGGAAGACCAGTTACAGAAAATGTAGTCACCTCATTAAATCCATTCGCAGTAATAAAATTAACCGTAGCTACTGCAGAATCAGCACCACAGTTACCTAAATCACCAGAGTTTAATGAAAATGTAGGTCCTGTACAATCTAAAACATTTGTAACCCAATCACCCGAAACTGAAGCAAAATATGCATCAACTACAGTTGCTTGATCTGGAGTAAACATATACATAGAAGCATCATTTACATAATCCATATAGTCCATAGTTAATGAAAATTCTCCCCCAACACAACCAGCTACTGAACCGTTAGCAGGGTTACCGTAAGTTGAACCTGCTACTTTTGGAGTATCTGCAATACCATCACCATCAGCTGGAACACAGCTTGTTCCTCCATCAGTAATAAAAGTATGATTTAAATTATAAAAGTGACCTAATTCATGTGTCACTGTTCTCCCTAAATTATAAGGAGCACCGGGTATGACATTTGGAGTACCACCTGAACCAATACATCCAGCTCCTGTACCATAGCTACTATAACTCATAACAACTGCGTTTCCTGCACTAATACTACCACCTAAAGGAGAATACCCTAAAATTCCTGCTCCCGCATCTTTAATAATAAAGTTCATGTATCCTGAATATGTTGCATCAGTTTCTGGCCAAGCACCAAAACTAGAGCCATCACTTCCTATAGTTACTAATGGGTTTCCATCAGTAACCGCCGGATCACCACCCGCTGGATGATTTTTTGTAGCGATACAAAATACAACGTCTACACTCCCTGGAGCTAAACCTGGATAAAACCCACTTGCAGCTGCCCATAATGATTGATCAGCATTTAAAGCTGCATAATCATTACTAATAACATCTATTTGCGTTTGTGCAAAAGCCTCCAAACAAACTCTATCAAGTTCATTTGAGTCTGGAAAATGGACTGCTACTGGAACGTATAATGTCGCTTTCTTTTGGTAAGTTCCATTCATTTTTTGTTGATGAATTTCTGATAATTTTTGTTGAAAAACAGCTTGTCTTTCATAGAAAGACGTAGCATATTCCGGGTTTTTCAACAATTCTTGTTCATGTTGCTCTAAACCGCAATTCCTATGATCAGGAACGCTGCTATTTTGTTTTACTAATTCTTGTGCATTGATTGCAAAACAAGAAGAAATAAAAGCAACAAATAATAGTCCTTTAAATGTAATTTTTTTCATAATAATATGGGTTACGTTATAATTGAACGGATGAATATAATAACAAATGTTAACACATTTCTTAATTACATCATCTTTTAGTTAAAGTACGAAAAAAAACGATGTAACACAAAAAAACCGATACATTGCTGTATCGGTTTATAATATTAAATAGATTAAAATCTTATTGAATAACAATCTTTTTTACTGCTCGTTTATAGCCACTTTCTATATCTAAGATGTAAACACCAGATGCTAATGAACTAAAATCTAATGTAGTATTAAACACATCCGAGTTATTAGTATGTAACTTTGAGTACACATTTCTTCCTCTAATATCAAATAATTTCACTTTTGTATCATCAGTAGTACTTACTGACAAGTTAAAGATTCCATTTGATGACGGGTTTGGATATACACTTAATATATTAAATTGGTTTTCAGCTACTCCTAAAACCGATTCCATTTTACCGAAGTAATATGTACCGTTAATACCAGATGCAAAAGTACCCGATAAAGTTACATCACCACCAAAAGCCCCAATAGTAGCAACTACCGTTTCAGAAGAACCGTTATTTTTGATAATCGCTAATGTACTTCTGTTATTTCCTGTTGTTGTTTCCCATTCAGTAATTTCTGCCTCAGTAAAATAAAATTTTAAAGTAGCATTACCTCCTACTTGCGGAGTTCCTGGTGTAATTGCAAACGTTTTTCCCATTACATAATTAGCAACACCTGCTACTTGATACATTACAGAAGCTCCCGTTGCTCTAGATACATAAGTATTTACACAACCATAATTTACACCACTAGTATTTGTTATATCTGCCATTACATTTCCATTTGCTGTATTAGCTGTATATATTGTTCCAGATGTACTCAATACATTTGGGTCTGGAGTTCCAGAATTTAAAGCAGTCTGCACACTTGTTGCTGTAGTAGCACTAAATGCAATTGTATCCCAAAGAAGGTATCCGTTATTATTTGCCGTTTCTGTGTGTCTCAAGACTAAAGATCCTGTAGCACCTGATAAAGCTGCAACTTGAACAGGACTTAGATTAAGCGTCTCTAATGAAGGACTTGCTGCATATGCCGTAGCAACCCCACTTGACAATAATGTACCTGCTTGAATAGTTCCAGAATTAGTTGTGTCTGTAGCGAAATACAATTCATAATTTTGATTTCCATTAAGAGATAATAATGCATGGTTGATTGATAGTGACGCTACACCTGCTGGTATTATAAACGATGGAGATATCATATAATCATTCGTAGTATTATCTGCGGTAACTGCCTGAGAACCTAGGAAGTTTGGTTCAATAACCCCAACATCATTAAGACCTGAATTGTAATTACCCCAAGTTGAGTTTCCATCAGCATTTATAAGAACCCAACCAGTTACATCAGTAGTATATGTAAAAATAGGAGTAACCGTTAATGCATTTGAAACAGCATCATTATCTACAATAGTAATAGTCTGTTGTTTTGTGTTTTCAGTAGTCACAACAGCATCTCCACCACCATTAGCAACATTTATGTCTAATATTAAAGTTTCATTACCTTCTACAAAGCCATCATTTACGACTCTAATCGTAACTGTTTTGTCTGCAATTTGACCTGCAGGAAAAGTTACCGTATTCCCTCCTGAAAATTGATAATCATTAGCTGTAGCTGTTCCTGAAACAAGAACAGTTGCTGTTGCTGTTGCTGTTGGCGCTTTACCTATTTTTAAAGTCACAGTAACATCAGTATACCCACAATCAGAACCTTCGTTTATCGTTTGTGTAAGCGCATTATAACTAACTAATGGAGTAGGTGCCTGACAACGCGTAGATGTATTTAGCTCCATTCTTCTTGGAGATTGTGCCATAACTGCTTGCATACGTATTTTTTGATCGGCGGTAAAAGTATCCATACAAGCATCATTTGTATAATCCATGTAATTTTGAACTTGTTCTGCCCCAGCACCACAATTATTATTAGAAACACAAGAATAATTGGCAGCTCTTGCGTTTGGAGTATCATTACAAAAATCATCTACTGGACAACTTCCTTGAACTGTACCGTTTACTCCTGTAGGGTCATATGCATTTCCATCACCCCAAATATGACGTAATCCCAACCAATGTCCAACTTCATGAGTCATCGTTCTACCTAAATTATATGTTCCATTCATTAAAAAAGAACCGTCATCCTCAGCGATAGTACCAAAAGCATCAAATCCTGCAGTAACTCCATCCGTAGCCGCAGTACCACCTGTAGCATTCAAACCACCTAAGTTAGGGGTATTATCTGGGAATTGCGCATAACCTAAAAGCCCTTGAAACCCACCTTGACTCAATGGTAATCCACCTGGTCTAAACGTCCACATGTTTAAATACAATGTAGGATCCCATTGAGTAGCAGCTTTCATAGTCTCTACATCAGCTCTAGTTTCCCAATCAACTCCTCCAGCACCATCGGCTACATTGTTGTTATATGGCGTAATATTATGCCTTACAACACCATTTGTTAAATTACCACTTGGGTCGGTTTGCGCCATACAAAAGTTAATCTCTACATCTACTGCAACACCTGTAGAATTTGCTCCACCGGGAGTACTTACTAATCTTCTATAATCCTGGTTCATTACATTAATTTGAGATAATGCTTGAGCATCAGAAATGTTTTCTCCGTTTAAGTTTCCTGGGGTATTAACTGCATCTCCATTATGTACTATATGTATAACAACAGGTATATTGTATACAGCTTGTACTGTTTTACCTGCTAAAATATCCGCTTTTATTTTTGCAACTCTAGGAGCTAACCAATTTTCAAACTCTTGAGATGACATTCTATTAGAGTTATTTGCCTGAAGAATAGCTTCATTCTCTACTGACAAACATCTTGCATAACCAGTTTCTTTAATTGCTTGTTTAGTCGTTTCAGTAATTTCAAAAGTTCTATCTGAGAAATTATCCGCAGTGGCAACAAGTTGCTTTTGCTGTGCATTCACAGAAAAAACTCCAGCTAAAGTAACAATTACCATAGCTACTTTTAAAGTAGTTTTTTTCATTTTTTTGGGTTTAAAGTTAAATTTGAGATTCCGAATATAACTTTTATTCGATTAAAAGCAAAAAAAAACGACGAATTTAACCTATTGAATTAGTGGGTTTTAATATTTGTTAACAACAAAAAGCCGATACATTACTGTATCGGCTTTTTAGATTGTAATCATTTTGAAGCTCCCTTTTCCAAGGGAATGACAAATATTGTAAAAGGACGATTATCGTCTACCCCCCGAAATCATCAAAACGGATATTATCATCATCAAGACCAAAATCTTCACCCATTTTCTGAACAGCTTGGTTCATTAATGGTGGTCCACAGAAGTATAATTCTAAATCTTCTGGAGATTCATGTTTAGATAAATATTGATCTATTACAACTTGATGAATGAATCCGGTAAAACCATCACCTTTTTCATCATCAACATCATTTTTGACAGTCCAATTATCCGCGTCAGTTGGATCTGATAATGCAATAAAGAACTTGAAATTAGGGAAATCTTTTTCTAAATCTCTAAAGTAATGTATGTAGAATAATTCAGCTTTTGAACGTCCTCCATACCAATAAGTAACTTTTCTTCCTGTTTTTAATGTTCTGAACAATTCATATAAATGAGATCGCATTGGCGCCATTCCAGCCCCACCACCTACATACAACATTTCAGCTTCAGAATCATTGATAAAGAATTCACCATAAGGCCCAGAAATAGTACAGCTATCACCTTCCTTTAAGTTGAATATATAAGACGATGCGATACCTGGGTTCACATCCATCCATCCGCCTTTGGCACGGTCAAAAGGAGGTGTTGCTACACGCACATTAAGCATGATTTTTCTACCTTCAGCAGGATAAGAAGCCATAGAGTAAGCACGTTCAACCAATTCGTTATTTTTCATAACTAAAGGCCATAAACCAAACTTCTCCCAATCAGCCTTAAACTTATCTGGCTCTCCTGGGTGATCTTGAGGATGTGCAGAAACATCCATATCTGAGAATTTCACTTCACATTCAGGGATTTCAATTTGAATATACCCTCCTGCTTTATACCCCATATCTTCTGGGATTTCCACTACAAATTCTTTAATAAAAGTCGCTACGTTATAGTTTGAAACTACAGTTGCTTTCCATTTCTTGATTCCGAAAACTTCTTCTGGAATAGAAATATTCATATCCTGCTTTACTTTTACCTGACAAGATAAACGAACTCCTGATTTCAGTTCTTTTCTAGTAAAGTGAGGTACTTCGGTAGGTAACGCTTCTCCACCACCATCGTGTACATGGCACTCACATTGTATACAAGTTCCACCACCACCACAGGCTGATGGTAAAAATATTTTTTGCGCTCCTAAGGTTGTTAATAATGAATCCCCTGAAGCTACCTCAATTTTTCGCTCTCCATTAATGGTAATGGTTACACTTCCTGATGGTAATAATTTATCTTTTGCAAAGAGTAAAATTAAAACCAACGACAATACCAAAATAAACAATGCTATTACTGTAATAGCAATTGCTCCTCCTGTTGATGCTAAATATATCATAATTAGTTTACAGATTTTGTGTTTGTATTAACCGCTAAAGTTTCTGTTTTCTCAACCTTAACTACAGCAGTTTTCTTTTCTTCTTTTTTAGCTTCACCGTCACCACCAGTTAACATTCCTCCAAAACTATTGAACCCAATAGCCATTAGACCTGTTATGATAAATGTAATTCCTAAACCTCTTAAGGCAGGTGGCACATTTGAGTAACGTATTTTTTCACGAATAGCTGCAATTGCTAAAATTGCTAAGAACCAACCAATTCCTGATCCAACTCCGTAAACGGTAGCATGACCAATAGTAGGGAATTCTTTCTGCTGCATGAATAACGACCCTCCTAAAATAGCACAGTTTACCGCGATAAGTGGTAAGAAAATACCTAAAGAGTTATATAATGACGGAGAAAACTTCTCTACGATAATCTCTACTAGTTGTACCATTGTAGCAATGGTTGCAATAAATAAGATAAATGTCAAGAAACTTAAATCATATTCAGCAAATTCAGGTCCCAACCAAGCTAAAGCTCCATCTTGTAATAAATACTGATCTAACAACCAGTTTAAAGGCATTGTAATTGCCAATACGAAAATAACCGCCGCTCCAAGACCTACTGCTGTAGATACTTTTTTAGACACCGCTAAGTACGAACACATTCCTAAGAAATATGCAAATACCATATTTTCTATAAATATCGATTTTAATAATAATTCTAAATATTCCATGTTTTATAAGTTTTAGTTTTTATAACCGCTTCGACAAGCTCAGCGTGACATAAAAATTACTAAATCGCCTAGTGGTCTTCTACTAAAGCTGGATTTTTACTACGTTGTACCCAAATAATAATTCCCACTACTATTAATGCCATTGGCGATAATACCATGAAACCATTATTTTCATATCCTAAAGCATATAAACCAGTTCTCTCTATTGGATCTCCAAATACTTGAAAACCTAATAAAGTACCTGCTCCTAATAACTCTCTAAAGAAAGCTACTATTACTAACAATACTCCATACCCTGCTGCATTACCTACTCCATCCAAAAATGAAGGCCAAGGTTTGTTTGCTAAAGCAAAAGCTTCAAAACGCCCCATGATAATACAGTTTGTAATAATTAATCCTATAAAAGCTCCTAACTGCTTACTTAACGGATAAGAATATGCTTTCAATACTTGATCTACAATAATTACTAATGTAGCAACAACTATTAACTGAACAATAATTCTAATTTTAGAAGGGATGATATTTCTCATTAAAGAGATCAATACATTTCCTGCTCCTAAAACAAATATTACTGATATTGCCATAATAATAGATGGCTCTATCTGTGCAGTAATTGCTAATGCTGAACAAATCCCTAATACCTGAATAGTTACTGGGTTACTATCTGATAATGGATCTAAAATTAATCCTTTGTGTTTTTTTGATAATCCCATAATATTAGTTCTTTAACGTTTTAAAATATGGTACATATAACTTCAACCCCTTATTTATCATAGCAGAAATCCCATCACCAGTAATTGTAGCACCTGCCATAGCGTCTACTGCATTATCGGTTTTTCTTTTATTCTTAGGATCTAAGTTTCCTTTCTTTACTGCAATACCTTTAAAAACACCAGCAGCATCAAGCACATGCTCCCCTGCGAAATCATCTCTAAAGAATGGCTCCTTTATATTAGCTCCTAAACCAGGAGTTTCACTAGAGTGATCAAAAAACGCACCTTGAACAACCATGTTTTTATCTAAAGACATGTATGCCCAAACTGGTCCCCAAAGACCATTTCCTCTAACAGGGACAACATAAAAGTTCTCGCCATCTTTCTTCCCGATAAACAATGGTAATTGTTGTTCGTAAGAAGGGTTCGCTTTTACTTTGTCCTGTTCTTTCTTTACTTCAATTTTAAAAGCCGCTTCTGTTTTAGTTGCAATAGCTCCCTTTACAATATACTGCTCAGTACCTACAAACTTTTCAAACAAAACTGCTGCTTTATCAGCTGAAATGGATTCATTTACATCGTTCGCATCAGTAACACCCATTGCAAACAAAATATTCTGCATTTTATCTATTCTCTTATTAGCCTTTATATTCGGACTTAATACCGAAGAAACACCTGCTAATAAAGAACCTACTACAATTACCATCACGATTGAAAAGATAATTGTGTACGAATTTTTACTCGTATCTATAGCCATAACTATGCTGTTTTTACACGTTTTAATCGCTTCTTCACATTTCCTTGAACCACATAATGGTCAATTGTTGGAGCGAAAACATTCATTAATAAAATAGCTAACATTACTCCTTCTGGGAAGGCTGGGTTGAACACACGAATCATCACTGATAAGAAACCAATTAAGAAACCGTAAATCCATTTTCCTTTGTTTGTTTGTGCTGCCGATACAGGATCCGTTGCCATAAACACAACCCCAAATGCTAAACCTCCAACTAATAAATGTTGCCAGTAAGGCAAATTCATTAAAGCGAAGAATTTTGTTCCTTCCATAGAAGGTGCAATTTGATTAAATATTAATCCCATTATTAAAGATCCAACTACGGCAGATAGCATAATTCTCCAAGAACCAATTTTAGTAAAGATTAAAAACAATCCTGCTAATAAAATTAACAGTGTAGATGTTTCTCCTACAGAACCTGGCATAAAACCAAAGAACATATCCATCACACTGGTATCATGACCAGCAATAGTTAAGGTTTCTTTTCCTTGAGCCATTGCCCCTAAAATTGTTTCTCCTGAAAAAGCATCTGGTGTTCCAGTAGCTGCAGTAGCTCCTTCAACCCATACTTTATCTCCTGTCATCCAAGTTGGATATGCGAAGAATAAAAATGCTCTTACTGTTAATGCAGGGTTCAAGATATTCATTCCTGTTCCTCCAAAAACTTCTTTTCCAATAACAACTCCAAATACAACTGCCACTCCTAACATCCATAACGGAATATCAACAGGAACAATTAACGGTATTAACATACCCGATACTAAGTACCCTTCTTCAACCTCGTGACCTTTAATAATCGCAAAAATAAATTCTACTCCCAGACCAACGATATAGGAAACCAATACTAATGGTAAAATTTTCCCAGCACCTAACAAGAAGTTATCCATCGTCCAAAACTCAGGACTCAAAAACCCACTTGTTGCAGCACTGATTTCTCCAGCTGCTAAATAATGTTGGTAACCAGCATTAAACATACCGAATAGTAAACATGGTACTAAAGCCATGATTACCGTATTCATTGTACGTTTTAAATCGTCCGCTACACGAATATGACTTCCCGAATGAGTTACCTCATTTGGCAAATACACAAACGTATGTAACGCGTTAAAAGCAGGAGCCATCTTGGTTCCTTTATACTTTTCTTTTAAATTATGTAAACTACTTTTTAAACTCATAGCGTTATCCTATTTCTTTATACATTAAGTCTAACCCTTCTCTAATAATTTGCTGATGTGGCTGCTTAGATACACAAACAAATTCAGTTAAAGCGAAATCTTCTGGTGCAACTTCATACATACCTAAAACTTCCATTTCGTCTAAATCCTTCACCATGCATGCTTTTAACACTTGCATTGGATACATGTCTAACGGAAAAACTTCTTCAAAAGAACCCGTAACAACAAATGCTCTGTGCTCTCCGTTTGTATTTGTATTTAAGTCAAACTTTTTATTTGGCATCATCCAAGAAAAAGTCATTGCTCTAGAAGTAGACACTTTATTAAATACTGGCTTGTTCCAACCAAATAAATCATAATCGTCTCCCTCAGGAATTACCGTAACTGTATTGTTGTAATACCCTAAATAACCATCAGGGTTTACCTTAGCTCCGGTTAATACATCTCCACCAATCACACGAATGTTTTCAGTATGTACTCCAGAAGCATATACAAATGCAGCTACTTCCGATCCTATTTTAGTTTTGTAGTATTTTGGCTTTTTAACTGAAGAACCAACTAAAGCTATAGTACGTTCTGCATTAAACTTACCAGTTAACAATAACTCACCAATGATTACTAAATCTTGAGGCGTTACCGTCCAAACTACTTCCCCTTTATTAACAGGGTCAATTTTATTAATCTGCGTACCTACATTCCCAGAAGGATGTGGCCCAGATACACTATATAATGTAATACCGCTTAATCCTGATAAAGGAGAATTTGATTTCTTCCCTACAGAAACGTGTACTGCACCTTCCGTTAATTTACCTAAAGCAGTTACTGCAGCTTGCAATTCAGCTTCTTTACCTGCTAATACGTAATCGTAATCAGCGGCTAAAGGAGCACTTGCATAAGCAGAAACAAAAATAGCTTTTGGAGCAACTTCCGGATTTGCAATTACAGCATACGGACGTTGGTTGATAAACGGCCAACAACCTGTTGCTAATAAATGTTTTTTAATAGTTTCAGCATTTGCAGTGTCAACGTTAATACTAGATACACTAGTATATCGTTGTTCTTTATCTGCACTGATTTTGATGGTTAGAATTCTTCTTCTGTCTCCACGAACAATCTCTGAAATTTCACCACTAACTGGAGCAGCAAATTTCATAGCCTCATTAGTTTTGTTATAAAACACAGCTTCACCAGCTTGTACTTTATCACCAACTTTTTTAAGCATTTTTGGGATTATTCCATGAAAATC
Source organism: Kordia sp. (assembly GCA_002733415.1). Classification (GTDB taxonomy): domain Bacteria; phylum Bacteroidota; class Bacteroidia; order Flavobacteriales; family Flavobacteriaceae. The sequence goes on from NVVR01000004.1 coordinate 135,373, forward strand.
TGAAAGCTGAATTGCGTAAACATTACTTGCTATAGCTTGCGCCGTGTCTTTTTCGGCGGCACCAACAAGTTTAATGTCAAACCCTTTTCGTATACGAATGTCTTTGGACATAATTGAGTAGATTTTTCTAAAAAATTCGAGCCAAATTTACAATTTAATAGCCAACTCTTAAAATTGTGTTAACTCAAATTTCCTTATTTATAGTTTTTCTAAATAACTTGTTTGAAAAGAAAAATAGTGTGGCACTAAATTTGTCTATATTTACACTCAAACATATTTATCAATGCGATTAATTTTCATATTCATCATTTTATTAAGCGTTAGCACAAGCTATTCACAATCAACTAACGAAGTTACACCACCGCCATACATTAAAACAATCATATTACAAGAACTAACCTCGGAAAGGCAAATACCACTAATCCAACTTGGTAAAACACTTCGCTTTTCTTTTGACGACATCAATGGCGATGAAGCTGATTATTACTACAAAATTTCACACAGAAATTTTGACTGGACAACATCTCCTCTAGCTAAAAGCGAATACATGAGAGGGATGGACGATCAACACATTCAAGAATATGAAAACTCATTCAATACCTTACAACTATACTCTCACTACAAACTACAAATTCCAAATAGTGATTTAAGAATTATTAAAACAGGGAATTATTTTCTAGAAATATATGATGATAACGAAGAACTACTCTTTTCGAAAAAATTCATCGTATACCAAAATAACGCGAGCGTTAGCGTTCAAATAAAACGATCAAGAAACCTTCGTTTTATTAATGAGAAACAAATAGTTCAGTTCACCATTAAACCTCGAAATAATTTTTTTATCAACCCAAAAAGATCTATAAAAACACTTGTATTCAAAAACAACAACATCAACGATTGTATCATTAACCTGAAGCCACAATACACTATCGGTAATACACTAATGTATCGCTATGACCAAGAGGCTGCTTTTTGGGCTGGAAATGAATATTTTTATTATGATAACAAAAATATACGAGGAGGGAATATTAGTATTAGAAGTTTCGACTTAAGTAACCTCTACCACAACATACTTTACACCAACACCTCCAGAAGACATCAACCATACACATACAACCCTGATATAAATGGTGGTTATGTAGTCCGAAATTTAAACGCCGACAACCACAACATTGAAGCTGATTACGTAAAAATGCATTTTTCATTAGAAAATTACGAAAACATGGGTGACAGAAAAATTTATATTATTGGGAATTTCAATAATTACAAATTAGATGAATCATCTGAATTAAAATTTAATATCAATAAAGGGGTTTACGAAAACATCTCAACCATTAAACAAGGTTTTGTGAATTATAAATTTATCACACACACCAATAATGAAGTTGACCACTCCTTAATTGACGGGAATTTTTATCAAACCGAAAACGAATACACCGTACTAGTATACTACAAAAATATTGGCGACAGATACGATAAAGTAATTGGAATCGGTAGTGCAAGCTCTATTAATATTAGTAATTAGAGTCAGAATTTCATGACTACTAACTAATTTAACACGTTAAAATTCTATTTTTTTTATTTCGATTTCAGACCCAGATTCATACTCAATATTAACCAATAACCAAAGCAAAAACAACAACCCAACTCTTAACAAAAATAAAATCACTACTTTTACATCATAATACCCCTAGACTATGGTTGAACAAATCACACGAGGAATAAAAATCTCAGTACAAACAAATTTTGAAGGTACATTTTATAAAAACTATAAAATGCACTTTGCCTTTGGATATGTGGTTACTATTGAGAATCAAAGCTCAGAATCTGTTCAATTAACTTCTAGACACTGGGAAATATACGACTCCCTAAACAATACTGAAATAATTGATGGCGAAGGCGTTATTGGAAAGAAACCTGTTTTAAAACCTGGAGAAAAACACAGTTATGGTTCTGGGTGTTTATTAGCATCACCATACGGATCAATGAAAGGTTTTTACAATATGATAAGCTTTAACTCGTCAAAAACATTTAAAGTAGCCATCCCTACTTTTAAGTTAAGCGCTCCTTTTGCGCTTAATTAAAAATCTCTCAAATACCCTAATTGCATTATTTTTCTATCCTGCTCTACTGTACAATAGAAACAGTTAGAGTTATGAATTATTTTGAATTTCTTCCCTAAGGTGAAACCGTTTTTTGTAGTAAAAACAGCATCAATATCTATAGTCCCATTTGGTGAAATACGCCTGAATCGGAATTCATTATCATTTAATTTTGCATCGACAGTTAACTCATACCAAGCTCCTGCAGCTATACCCGATAACCATTGCGCATTTTTATGCAATCCTGCTACCGATTTTGGAGTTAATGTTCCAATTAAATTTACCTGATAGCCTGGCAATCGATCAAAAAAGCATCTTTTATTTTCTTTAAATTGAGTAGACTCAAATTTTGAAATCACACCATCCCTAACCTCATACACTTGATTATTTGTATCAGCAAATACTACATTTCCTACAGTACTTGGCGTGAAATTTTGAGAAAAGATCAATTTCTTTTTTATTCGCTGATTTGTAACTGAAGCAATTAATATTGTAGTTACAAAACGAGCACAATTACTTGCGTTTTTTACAAATGCTGCATACCGAATTGCTCCTTGTCGCTGCATTTTTTGAATATGGTTTTTTGCTTGATCGTAATCTATTTGATCACAAACAGAAGCAACCAATTTCCCTTCCCCGTGAGTTAATTTTGGGTTGACAGACAAAAATTCTAAAATTTCATTTAAATTCTGAATTCTATTATTTACAATTTTAGCCTTAATCGGAAATCTTAATTCCCTATCATACTTTTCTCCACGCACCCTACCATTCGGCTCACTAGTAATATACCTTCCAAAATCATGATACTCTAAATCCCCTTTTTTTTTATCAATCAAAACCAAGGCAGCATGACCTGCTCGTAAATAATTTTTCTTTCCTAGCCCAAAGTATTTCAAAAAAGGAGAATACCACTCATCAGCAACCATCACAATTGTTTCCGGATAAGCCATAACTACTATTATTCCTGTATTATTTACCATCAGACATCAACATTGAGTTAAACATTAATTCAGAGGTACTATCATGTAATAAATCCTTATAAACTACCTGGATATCTTCTTCGTTTTTCTCAAACATGGTAATACTTACTGTCTTCAGCAAACCTCTGTCTATTTTCAAATCCAACATCGGATCCCCCACTCCATAATGTTCATGAAAATACAATAGTTCTTCACTCGAAGAACCATTTTGACTCAGATACTCCTGAAACCACAGCTGACGAAACTCCTTCATTTCAAAATTATACAACGTGGATGAACTCCATATTTTTGGCTCTAATGGTAAGTCAGTAATTTGAGTACTTGTTCCATCCCAAATTAATTCAATTAATTTCAATTCAGAATTCCAATCAACTATTAGTAATGTAAAAGGTTCTATTTCAACAAAGTCATACTTATTGATTTCAATAAACACATCATCAATTTCTAGTAATTCTTTTACTATAACTCCTCTACTTTTTTTATAACACGACTTCCTATCATGCTTTACAAAGGCGCCATTTAACAAACAAAGTAATCTGTTTTTTGAACTCGCACCAATCCAAGTTCCTCCTGCAAGCTCATCCTTTGGATACACCAATGAAATTCCATTATCCTCATACTGTTTGGGTGGTGTCGTTTTTCTATTAACCGCCTCATCTCTATTTGAAATGAGCATGAAATCGCTATTACCCCTATAAATAAAACTTACTGTACACATATAAAAACCATAGTCTATGTATTACTACGCAACTTACAAAAAAACCTCCTTTGATTAATCTTAATTTAATAAAGCTTATCATAAATAAGCTCTTTATTTTGACAATAAGCAACATAAACATTGTTATAAATTAAAATTACTAACATTTACCTCACATTTTCAACTTGGATAATTACCGACACTTAATTCTTGTAATTTTTTAGTATTTTTGACGACATATAAATAATACAAATTTTTAGAACTCAAATATTATGTCAAAAGGTTTTTTCAATGTTCCAGATCCAGTAAACGAACCAGTAAAGTCGTACGCCCCTGGAACCCCAGAAAGAGAAGCTGTCACTAAACAATACGCTTCTTATTACAACGGATCAGTAGATGTACCATTATACATTGGTAAAGAAGAAGTTAGAACTGGGAACACCAGAAACATGACTTTACCACACGATCACAAACAAGTTGTTGGAACATATCATTTGGCTGAGAAAAAGCACATTGATAATGCTATCGCTGCCGCTTTAGAAGCAAGAGTTCAATGGGCGCAAATGCCTTGGGAACAAAGAGCTGCTATCTTTTTACGCGCTGCTGATTTAATTGCAGGACCATATAGAGCAAAGATAAATGCTTCAACAATGATTGCACAGTCTAAAAATGTTTTTCAAGCTGAGATTGATGCAGCCTGTGAATTAATTGACTTTTTACGTTTTAATGTGAAATTCATGTCTGACATTTACAAAGATCAACCTACCTCTTCAAACGGTGTTTGGAACAGAGTTGAATACAGGCCTTTAGAAGGTTTTATTTACGCAATTACTCCGTTTAACTTTACTGCAATCGCTGCTAACCTACCTGCAAGTGCTGCCTTAATGGGAAACACTGTTGTTTGGAAACCAAGTGATCATCAAATATTTTCAGCGAAAGTAATTGTTGACATATTTAAAGAAGCTGGCGTGCCAGATGGTGTAATTAACGTTGTTTATGGTGACCCAGTTATGATTACTGATACTGTATTAGCAAGCCCTGATTTTGCGGGAATTCACTTTACAGGATCAACATATGTATTCAAAGAAATTTGGAAGAAAATTGGAGAAAACATTCACAATTACAAAACATACCCAAAAATAGTTGGAGAAACTGGAGGGAAAGATTTTATCATTGCTCATCCAACTTCAAATACTAAGCAAGTAGCAACAGCTATCTCAAGAGGTGCTTTTGAATATCAAGGGCAAAAATGCTCTGCAGCTTCAAGAGTTTACCTACCAAAATCTACTGCTACAGAAATAATCAATTACGTTAAAGAAGACGTCGCTTCTTTTAAAATGGGATCTCCAGCAGATTTAAGTAATTTTATTACTGCTGTAATCCACGAAGGTTCTTTTGATAAATTAGCTTCTTATATTGATCAAGCTAAAAAAGATAATGATGCTGAGATAGTTGCTGGTGGAAATTACGATAAATCTAAAGGATACTTTATTGAGCCTACAGTAATCGTAACTACTAACCCTAACTACACTACTATGGGAACTGAATTATTCGGACCTGTAGTTACTATTTATACTTACGAAGATGAAGACTGGTCTGAAACATTAAAATTAGTTGATTCAACTTCTGAATACGCATTGACTGGTGCTGTTTTCTCTGAATGCAGATACGCTTTGGAAGAAGCTAACAAAGCATTACAAAACAGTGCGGGTAACTTTTATATTAATGACAAGCCATCAGGAGCTGTTGTTGGACAACAACCATTTGGAGGAGCTAGAGCTTCTGGAACAAATGACAAAGCAGGATCTGCTCAAAACTTATTGCGCTGGGTCTCTCCTCGTTTAATTAAGGAAACATTTGTAACTCCAGTAGATTACAGATACCCTTTCTTAGGAGAGTAACTCTTCAAAACTTATAATCCCACAAAAAAGGCTCAAATAGTATTATTTGAGCCTTTTTTAATTATACAATATCTCGTCCTGAAATAGTCTTACACTAAAAACTTAGCGTAATGAAAAACTCAGCAAACATGGGACATGTAAAACATACCCTAAAAGATTATTCTCTTTCTTTTAAACTTCAAATAATTGAAGAAATAGAACAAGGTCATCTCACAAAAAGTCAAGCCGAAACTAAATATGGCAAATCTGATTGAGAATACCAATCTCTTACTACTATGTCAAAAACAATTGAACAAAAAATATTGAATTAAAAGCTAAAATTAAGTTGCTTGAGAAATAGAAGAATCGAGCAGAACATTTAGCCGAACGAGCTGATAAAAAAGTAATCATCTTTAATATGCTTGTTGATTTAGTAGAGAAAGAATATAGTATTGGTATCAGAAAAAATTACACACCAGAGTTATCGAATCTTACACAAAACAAAGAAACGTTAGTTTCTACCTGTGAATTTCTTGGGATTAACAAGACAGGTATATTATAGATTTATAAAAAATTTAAGCATAAAAGAACAATAGCAGATCAGGCGTTGTGTTTAGTAAAAGAAGTTCGTATCAAAACGCAGGAAACAGGAACTCGTAAGCTCTATTATTCATTAGAAGACCAATTGAAAGAACTAAAATAGGGCGGGATAAATTATTTAGAACATTAAAGCTAATCACATGTTGAAAAACCAAAAAGAAGCCCCCATATCACTACAGATTCTCATCATCAATTTAGAAAGTATAAGAATCAAATTAAAACATTAAAATCATGGGACCAGAACAAGTGTACGTGTGTGTGATATTACATCTATAGGAAGCAGAAAGAATCTCAGTTATTTAGCTTTAATAACGGATGCGTATTCTAAAAAAGGATTGTTGGGTATTAATGCACCTTACAGTTTAAATGCGTCAGGTTCATTAGAAGCCTTGGATATAGCTTTAAAAAACAAGCAAGAACCATTGATTCATCATTTTAATAGAGAGCCACAATATTACGCTAATGATTATCATAATTTTTTAAATGACAGTAATATATTACCCAGTACAACTGAACAATATGACCCTTATAAAAATGCAATAGCAGAAAGTATTAATGGAATGCTGAAACAAGAATTTAACATAGATAAATATCATACGGAATTAAAAACTAAAGCTGATTTAGTAAAAAGCGTAATCAAAACATATAATCAAATTAGACCACACTTATCTAATTACATGCTAACGTCAAATCAAATACATGCTCAAAGTAAATTAAAAACAAAAAAGGTAGTAATCTAAAAATCACTACTTTTAATCTATTATATTCTATAACACTTTTAGGACGTCACACAAGTAGACTTAATCACTCTCCGATCACCCTTGTCAGCAATTACAATAGAGCAACCCTTTAACTAGCGGACTTATCTCAAAAAAAACAGAACCCTAGACTAGTTTATTGCTTATCTAAACACAGTAATTACCAATGAAATAGCATAGACTACATATTAAATCGTTTTTTTAGACTTATTTATCGCTCAAAAATCTAAGCGTAGCTAAGGCTATACTTAGATTTTTTAAACTAAACTAAATCTAAAATAACACAAGTTACATATGAGTATTTTAAATTTAATTGACACAACAGACAACCTAAGTATTGAAAAAACAAACCTTTTACCTGAATTGAATGTTTTTTGTTTTTCAAAAAAAAAGCCACTTCGATAGAAGTGGCTTTTAGTATTATTAAATAACTATTTTAATTAATCAAAATCTTTATTTGAACCAACATGAGTTCCTTGTACATTATAAATATCATAATGAGGAGAATTTGTATGTGTAGTATTAAAATAATCAACAAAAGTTTTAGTGTAAGTGTTTCTCACAAATGCAACCACCTTAAGTTTACTAACATCATCAATACTAGACGGAAGATCTAAACCAGTCATAGTTCTTGTATAAACACCGCCATTTCCAATATTACCTACTGCAATAACATCACCTAACTGAGCAGTATACACTTCTCTTAGTACATCATGATGCACATAATTAGCTCCTTGACTAGATCCAGCTTGAGGTGTACTAACTGTTACATCATCCTCAACTAGGTAAATCATTAATTTTATTTCTTCAGTCATAGCAGCATTATACCCTACCTTTACCTCTAAATCTAATTTACCTCCAACTATATTAGCGTTTACAGCTAATCCAACAGTTGCCGTTTCTGCTAATTCATTATTAACCTGAGTCATCCCTGGGAAATTCCATCTTGTATCAGGACCATTTGCATAAACTGTTGGGAAACCAGTTACATTATAATAATTAGACCAATATGCCGTTTCAGGAATTTCCATAGGATCTCCTCCTGAAGCGTGATAACCTGCACCAAAAATAGTAGTCTCGTTTACAGCATTTACCATAGCAGCTCCTGCCCCTGGACATTGACCACACCAAGTACCTGTAAAATCTTCCAATAATACTTTTTTAGTGAAGTTTGCAGGCGCTCCTGCAGCAGTAAACGAATCAGTATCACTATATGCTGATGCCGCAACCACAGTTACAGTCACTGTATTTGAAGTTAATCCAGAAAAAGTAGCTACCACATCAAAAGTACCCGCAGTTGTAAAAACATGAGTGTTTCCAGTAATAGCAACACCACCAACAGTAATTGCAGATATACCAGTTACGTAATTACCTAAATCATCTTCTATTTGAAATGTAGCTTCTTCAGAAACCCAACAAGAGGCAATATCTGATGTTAACGTTATTGCTGTCGGTACTGGAATTACTGATACCACTATAGTGATAGTACTAGTAAATGTACCATTTGTAACAACAACTTCATATGTACCTGCTGTTGTAAATAAATAAGGATTATCGGTTACAACTACTCCATTAATGGTTATAGTTGATCCATCTGTAACATCATTACCTAAGTTATCTGTCACTACAAATGTAGCAGACTCACCTTCAAAAAGAGTTGTAACCTCATTAGAAGTTGCTGTATTTGCTACTACCGAGACAGATGTTACAGATGCTCCATCCTCTCCTGCTGTATCGTCGTCAGACCCACAGGACATAATTCCTAATGTTAAAAATAACGCTAAAAATTTAAAAATTGTTTTTGTTTTCATGATTTTTGGTATAAAATTTTGGGTTAATAAATATAAAATCAGGTCGCAATATAAAAAAAAATATATAAAAACGCACTTAATCGTTGAAAATTTTATTTTTACCCGTGTTTTTTTTGCTTAATTACATTTTATACAATATCATTGTATGAATTTAACCCTTAATCTATAAATTACATTATGAAAAATATCACTTTAATTATTCTTTTCATCTTAACAATCATTACGGCAAACGCCCAAAACTCATTACCAAATCTATCACTTAAAACTATTGACGGAAAAACAATCAAAACGGATGAGTTATCAAAAAACGGTCCTATAGTAATATCATTATGGGCTACCTGGTGCGGACCTTGTAATAAAGAATTAGATGCCATTAGCGATGTTTATGACGAATGGGTAGAAGAAACTGGAATTAAACTTTATGCAGTTTCTATTGATGACTCAAGAACGGTTAAAAGAGTAAAACCTTTGGTAAATGGTAAAGGTTGGGAATACGAAATACTACTTGATACTAATCATGAGTTAAAAAGAGCTTTAGGTGTTTCCACTGTTCCTGTAACATTAATAGTTAAAAACAATAAAATTGTCTACCGTCATTCAGGATACACACCAGGTGCTGAAGATGAGCTATTTGAAGAAATCAAAAAGCACACTAAATAATATTTTAAGATCTTATTCAATTTAATAACTTAGGAAGTAATGTTTGAAAAAAAAACATTACTTCCTAAGTTATTTTCTGTCAACCTATAAAAAAAATGAAAATGAAAATGAAAAAAATAGTATTATTCACATTTGCAATTAGCTTTTCGATATGTGGCTTTTCTCAAGAAGAAAATGACTCTATTCAACAAGAAAAAAAAACACCCCTTAATAAGTTTAAAGATAACATCAGTGCTAGTTTTGAAAGCAATGGCCAATGGTACCTCAATGACACTAAAACAGGCATATTTGAAGAGCAAGAACACGTCAGAGCTAACAGTTACTTAAAAATTGACTATAATTTCTTGAAACATTTCACCGTTGGCTTACAGGCCGAAAGTTATGCCCCAGAACCATTACTAAACTACGATAAAATATACAATAAAAAGATCGCTCTAGGAACATTTTACGCCAATTATAAAACTCAAAAAATCGATATTACTGCAGGTTATTTTTATGAACAATTTGGTAGCGGGCTAATTTTAAGATCTTGGGAAGACAGAGCTCTCGGAACAAACAACGCTTTACGAGGTGGTAAAATAAAATACAGCCCAACAAATTACCTTGATATAACGGCATTATATGGAAATCAACGTAAAGGTTTTACTCTTTCAGACTCTGATATTTTTGGAGGTAATATTGAATTAAACCTTTCTGAAGCTTTTAAAATAACAAAAATAAACAGCCTGAGTTTAGGCGTTAGTTATGTAGGGAGAAAAGAAAAATATACTGCTATTGACCCTGCTAAATCAATAGTAAAGGATTTGGTAAACTCGTTTTCCATACGAGCTGACCTTGCATTGAATAAATTTTACACAAATATAGAATATGTACATAAAGGTAAAGATGCTCGTCTAAATAACTTTACTGCGAATACAATCTCCTTTGCTGAAGAAAAAACCTTTGATGGTAGCGCTTTATTATGGACCGCTGGATTTTCCCAAAAAGGCATCGGAATTACCTACACGTTCAGACGTATTGAAAACATGAGCTTCTTTTCAGAAAGAAACGCAGCACAAGGTGTTAAAAACCCTACAAACCAACAGTTAATAAATTACGTCCCTGGACTAACTAAGCAACATGATTATACGTTAACAAATATATACACCTATCAGGCTCAAAGCAAATTATTCCTACAACCTAATGAAACCCCTATTGTGCATGCTGGTGAAATAGGTAATCAAATTGATGTTTATTACAAACTTAAAAAAGGATCTTTACTAGGAGGGAAATACGGTACTGCTCTTTCCGCAAATTTCTCATATTGGGCTGACTTAACAACTAAGGTATCTGATCCTGACGGAATCCTATATTTCCCATCTGACAAATTAACCTATAAATCTGATTTTTTAAACTTCAAAGACAAAATATTCACTGACTTAAATCTTGAAGTTCGTAAAAAATGGTCTCCAAAACTAAGTTCAATATTCACATACATAAACATGTATTATAATAAAAGTGTCTTAGAGTCTAAGTTCGACAACAAAACTGTAAAGGCCTGGATTGGAGTAGCCGAAAGCACATACAAGCTAGGTAAAGGAAAGTCTATTAGACTTGAATTACAACATCTTTCCACCGATGACGATGCAAAAAACTGGCTTGGAGGGACCGCAGAATTTTTCTTGAATTCAAAATTTGGAGTTTATTTTAATGACTCTTACAACTACGAGGAAAGTAGTAATCCAGAAAATTATAAAATTCACTTTTTCAACGCAGGAGGAAGCTACACTAATCATTTCAAAAACACAAATTATAGAGTCGCTCTAAATTATGGTAGACAACGTGGAGGATTACTATGTGTTGGTGGCGTATGTAGACCTGTAAGTAAAAACACCGGGGTTACAGTTAACCTAGCAGTGTCATTTTAAATAATTCTTTAACCATAAAAAAAGCCCTATCAAGATTGACAGGGCTTTTTTTATGGTTTATATTTAATTGGTAAATACACCACTTTTTTTGTTTCGAAAAACTCTTCTTCAAAAAAGTCAGTTAAATCCGTAATCTTAACCGACTGAAATAACGATAGCTCCTCCGTTAAATCACCTCCTTTTAAATAAAAAACACCGTTACGAACGTCGTGATTTTGATCCTTCTTAACTTTTTTTCTAACCCAACTTACAAAATCAGTCATGTTAGTAACTGCTCTACTCACTATAAAGTCATATTTACCATCAACCAAATGCGCTCTTGTTTGCTCTACTTTTACATTAGTCAGTCCTAAAACATCAACTACGCCCTGAACAACCTTCAGTTTTTTTGCAATAATATCAATTAAATGAAATTCTACATCGGGATATAAAATCGCCAATGGTATCCCCGGAAAACCTCCTCCAGTACCTACATCAAGTATTGAAGCACCTGGTTTAAATTCAACAACCTTAGCTATACCTAAAGAATGCTGTACATGTCTTACGTACAATTCATCAATATCTTTCCTCGAAATTACGTTTATTTTACTATTCCAATCTTTATACAAACCTTCCAATTGAGCGAACTGATTTAATTGCGATTTCGTCAAATCAGGGAAATATTTAATTATTCCTTCCATCTAAAATACTATTTGGCTGTAAAATTAGTTAATAATTTTAGTAATCCTTAAACTTAGACAAGCAATTATACTATTTATTGTTAAGTTTATTCGAGAATAGAAAACGGAGTTGTTTTTCTTTATATAAGTTAAAAAATCAAAGCATAGATTTAGGTACGGTTTTATTTTTTAGCACAATACAACCGAAAAAAGAACGTTTTATACTCGAATAAACTTAATTATAAATGGTATTAAACAATTATATTGATAAATTTGCATTAAAATAATAAACCTCAATCTCAACATAATGAATCCTACAATAAAATTTTCAAGAGTTGATTCTGCTAAGTTTTTTAAAACTTTGAACAAAAGAGTAAACACTTATTTTAAAGAAAACGAAATAAAGAAAACAGGTAACTGGAAACTATACACTAAAACCATAGTCATGTTTACTTTGTTTCTTGCTCCCATGATACTAATCCTAACTTTAAACCTACCTACATGGTTACAACTTGTTTTTGTTGTTATTATTGGTATTGGTA